>DATNLR010000147.1:0-16166 GCA_035602755.1 Binatus sp. (SeqCode)
GCTAGCCGGCGAGCCACGAACTGCAGCCTCTCATCCATCACCGAACACTCCTTCCACGGCATTGCTCCTCCCCTAAAAAAGGGGAAAAGTGTAACCTATGTGTCCGGTACGAACTGTTACCTATGTGTCGGGTCGCTCAAAGTTACTATCTGCGAGCATTTCTAATTCATGGAGTGAATATGCAGGCATCGAAGAATCTTTGGTTCACGATACTGTTAGTTTGCGTTCTGGCCGGCACGGCTGTTGGACAGACCGGCCAAGCGGCCGCTCAGGCTCCTTCGCGGGCCGGAGGCTCTGATGCGACCGTAAAGACGGTGGATCAAGCCATCGATCGCATTATCGCCCGCGAACGCGACGAAGTAACCACCATAGAACGCTTCCGGCCAATCGTGGAAACCTACATTCAGGATATGAAGCCTGACCCGAACCTGGGAAATGTTCCCTCTGGTGATCATTTCTTGCTCGGCCAGGCAGATTTGTCGAACGGCGTCGTGGAACATTCTTTGTTAGCTTCCAAAAAGGGGGTGCTCGATTCCCTCAATCCAATTGCGCACGTCGGCGGTTCTTCCAACTCGCCACACTCGCCTGAAGTTTTCCTTCGAATGATCTTCATCGACACAAAGGGATTTGATCGCCAGACCTATCAGTTCGAATACGTTCGGCGCGAATTCGTCGGCGAGGTCCGTTGCGTGGTTTTCGACGTTACTCCTCTGCCCGGAACCGGAAAGGGGCGATTCACGGGACGCATCTGGGCGGAAGATCAGAACTTTACCATCGTCCGTTTTAACGGCATGGATACTCCCATTGCCGAAAAAAGCGGTTTCAATCTTCATTTCGATAGCTGGCGTTTGAACGTTCAGCCGAATCTCTGGGTGCCAGCTTATATTTTCAGTCAAGATTCAGGCCACGAACATTCCGTCGGCAGCGTGATCCGCTTCAAAGCCCAAACGCGCTTATGGGGTTACAACCTGAAAAATTCTGGAGGCCACGAAGAATTCACCGCCATCACACGCGCGCCCGGTTCCTCCACTCAGCTCTTGGATTCGGAATCGCAGGCGAAACAAGGTTCTACCATCGATGCAGAACGTGAATGGCAGCGTCAAGCGGAAAACAACGTCATGAACAGTCTGGAGCGGGCCGGCTTGCTCGCTCCGCGTGGTCCCGCCGACAAAACACTCGAGACCGTCGTCAACAATCTGGAAGTAACGAATAATCTCGACATCCAGCCGGACGTTCAGTGCCGCGTGCTTCTTACCGGCACCTTGGAAATGTTCACCATGGGCCATACGATTGTGTTGAGTCGTGCTCTGATCGACGTGTTGCCTGACGAAGCCAGCTTGGCAACTATGTTGGCCCAGGAACTAGCCGACATTCTTCTCGCCAAGCCTTCCGCCGATCAGTGGGGTTTCAACGACACAACCAAAGTTGACGCGGTCGACGTTTTGTCTCGCTTCGCCTTCAAAGATAGTCCGGCACAAATTCAGCAGGCGAACCAGAAAGCGCTGGAACTGCTGAAGAACTCACCCTATAAGGACAAGCTCGCCAGCGCCGGCCTTTTCCTGAAACAGTTGGACGCGGATTCTAAGGCGCTTCCCGCTTTGATCAACCCCCATCTCGGCAACCGCGTTTTTCTGGCCAGTCAATTGATGACCTTGGCTCCCAATCTGGATTCCACGAAGCTTGAACAGATTTCCGCCCTTCCCATCGGCGCGCGCGTTAAGGTGGATCCCTGGACCGACCAGGTTGAACTGATTAACGCCAAGCCTGTGCACATTACGTCGACGCGCGAAAAAATGCCGTTTGAGATCACTCCGTTTGCACCTTATCTGACTCGCTTTAGTAGTACGGGAACTAGTGCGCCATAAAAATAGACGGATATAAGCGACACGAGGAACTATCGGCAGTATGAAGCATTATATGTACTATTGACGGACTGCTCCGTTCGACCCTAAGCTTTCAACCACTTTGACAGCTCGATTTTCAGCAGTCTCTGCCTCCGAGAACTGCCTGAAAACGAAGTCCCGCAGCTTGGCCACCTAGGAGAATTATGACTCGAGGATTGGGCGTATCTCTGCTGAGAATTGTTTCACTTGGATTGCTCGTGAATTTTGTTTGCCAGGCGCAAGAAGTGCCGCTGATGACCCGCCATGTGCGTGCCGCAGTTCGCACTGGACAGGCGCGCCCTGATCTCGTCGTTGTCGAATAAGCGGCTCGGGTTTTCGATGCTGATTGTGCTGGGCGCTCTCTAAGAAAAGCACGGACGCAAATTCCGGGCTTTTTTATTCAGCGGCTCCCTAGGCCTTTGCATCGTAGGCACGCTCAATGAAGCGCCGCCTTCTTGATAGAATCCAGTGGTGCCCGTCTCCTCTCAAATTCGTTTAGGCACCTCCGCATTCACCGCGGCAGGCTGGGCTGGAACGTTCTATCCCGCGGGAATGAAGAGCACGGACTACCTTTCTTACTACTCCTCGAAATTTGATACGGTGGAAGTGGATTCCACGTTCTACGGGATTCCTACAGCGCAAGCTGTGATGAATTGGGAGCGGAAGACCCCGCCGGGTTTTATTTTCTCCGTAAAAATCCCGCAAATCATTACGCACGAAAAGATCCTGTTGGATTGTGACGCCGAATTCGAAGAGTTTGTCAGCACCATGGAAATTCTCGGCGAAAAGCTCGGGCCCATGGTCTTTCAATTCCCTTTCTTCAATGACGCCATTTTTCCGGGCGCTGTGCAGTTCATTTCCCGCCTCAAGGTGTTCCTGCGGAAATTGCCGCGCAGCAAACACAAGTTCGCCGTCGAGATTCGCAACAAACATTGGCTCACACCGCGATTTGCCGAGCTTCTTCGCGAATACAACGTTGCCCTCGTGCTTCAGGATCAATCCTGGATGCCCCGCCCTGAAGAACTATTCGAAAAGTTTGACCCCATCACTGCGGATTTCACTTACATTCGCTGGCTCGGGGACCGCAAAGGCATCGAAAAAACCACAAAAGTCTGGAACCAGGCGATCGTCGACCGCACAACAGAGCTGCGCAGTTGGGTTGATGTTTGCCACCGGATTCAAAAGCGCGGCGTGACCATTTACGCGTACGCGAACAATCATTACTCGGGATTTGGCCCGGCTACCGTGGAACAATTTCGAAAAATTTGCGCCGAAAAAGCGATTGAGACGCCGCTAAACGTACAGTCGCCGCTAAAAATCGAGCGGACCCTCTTCGACCTTCCCGACAACACCTGTTAAGATAGAAACGCCAGCGAGTTCTTATGACCGAATCCATTGATCGATGTGGAAAATGCGGAGTGGACATCGACCCCACCCGCCGCGTTGATTTCACTTTGAAAGACGGCACACGCGTCTGTGAGTCCTGTTTTGTGAAGGGAACCAGGCGGTCCAAAGAAGAATGATTTACTTTGGCTTCCGCGAGAGTTCCTGGACTAGGTAGCCGGACTCGCGCTCTAGAGGTTCTTCCAGGCAACTTTAGCGGCACCCAACAGCGGGCAATCTTCATTCAGAATCACGTGAATCGGAATCTGCGCCAGAAAATCTCCCAACTTTTCTTTGTGCTTCACCGCCGCAACGAAGCTTCCATTTTTCAGTTTTGGCAGAACCTTTACCGCAATTCCCCCAGCGACGTATATCCCTCCGCGCGCCACATTGCGCAACGCTAGATTCCCCGCTTCCGAACCGTAGATTTCAACCCACAAATCCAGCGTTGCCACGCACACCGGGCAGGTGCCCGCCAATCCGAGTCGCGTAATTTCGGGCGCAGGGTCGGCACCGTTACCGTCAAACGAAGCGTGGCGCACTTTCGGATCTAAAAATTCATGTACGCGCAGGAATCCGGCGCCCGCCAAAATACTTTCAGCGCTTACGAACTCCTCGTGCTGCTTGATAGATTTCCACAGATCGGCTTGCTGCACTGTATTCGGAGCGTAATCCGCATGGCCGGATTCAGTTGCCATCGCTAGGTGACGTTTGCCGTCCCAAAACAAAACGCCTTCCCCTAAGCCCGTTCCCGCCGCTATTACCACCTGATTCGCTTGCGGCGAAGGCACTCCGGGATAAATAGTCTCGACATCTTTCAGCTCGAGTACTTCAATACCGTGGGCTGTCGCTTCCAAATCATTCAACAACCGCACAAAGCTCAGGCCGAGGTGCTTGGCCAGAGACGCGCCGTCCACGATCCACGGCAAGTTTGTAGCGCGCACGCGGTTGTTTACTACCGGCCCTGCTATCCCAAACGCAGACTGAGTAACCTTTGCCTTCGTTTGATTTAGAAAATCGGTCAGAATTTCTTCCAGACCGGAATGTTCCTGGCTGGGGTACCGCTTCTGTGCCACGCGCACAAGCTTCTCGCGCTGTACTTCGAATAGCCCGAGATTGGACTTGGTTCCTCCCAAGTCGCCCGCCAGAATCATCAAATCCTCCGCACTTTTTCAATTCCCCAAGAAAATCCGTTTACAGAGGGCGCCATTCACGTTCTTCCAATCCCGTCAAATCATCCGCAGCACGCGGACCTTCACTGCCTGCGGGATAATTTGGAAACGGCGGTGGCGAGGCAGCCTCCCACGCTTGCGAAATCGGATCCACTAAGGCCCAAGCCGCCTCTACGCTATCGGCTCGATCGAAAAGCGTGGCGTCCCCGCGTATGCAATCGTTGATCAGCGTAGAGTAAGCATCGCGCGTGACTCCGCCAAACGTAGACTTGTACTGGAAATCCATGGTCACCGGGCTGATATGCATCTGGCCGCCGGGCGCTTTCGCTCCAAACGAAAGCGAAATTCCTTCGTCCGGCTGGATATTCAGTATGAGGGAATTCATTTCTGAATTTTCGCCGCGAAAAACTCTGTGCGGCGCCGGCTTGAATTGAATCAGCACTTCGGTGACCGCCCTCTTCAAACGCTTCCCCGTGCGCAAATAAAACGGCACGCCGCTCCAGCGCCAGTTATCCACCAAGAGTTTTAAGGCCACAAAAGTTTCCGTCGCGGAATCAGGTTTCACTCCCGGCTCCTGGCGATAACCTGGCACCGGTTTCCCCTCCACCTGTCCCGGCCCGTATTGTCCGCGCACAACGTTCTTCCAAATGCTGTTACCAGCGAATGGCCGGATCGATTGCAGCACCTTGATCTTTTCGTTTCGCACTGACGTTGCGTCGAAATTTGCGGGCGATTCCATGGCTACCAGTGACGTTAGCTGCAGCACGTGGCTCTGTATCATGTCGCGCAACGCGCCGGTGTTTTCGTAAAAAGCCGCGCGCCGCTCGACTCCCAACGATTCCGCCGCAGTAATTTGTACGTGATCTACATAGTTGCGGTTCCACAGCGGCTCGAAAATTCCGTTTCCAAATCGGAAAACCAGCAAGTTTTGGACCGTCTCCTTGCCCAGATAATGGTCGATGCGATAGACCTGCGATTCATCGAAAACGCTAAGAACTTTCTCGTTCAAGCCACGCGCCGAGGCTTGATCGCGGCCAAATGGTTTCTCGATGATTACGCGCGTCCAGGATTTATCGGACTTCGGCCGGTTCAGCCCGGCCTTCCCCAATTGCTCGATAATCTCTAAATAAACTTCCGGAGGCGTTGCCAGATAAAAAAGCCGGTTACTCCCCAGTTGCCCTTCGGCGTCCAACTCATCTAAACGCTTGGCCAGACCGCGGAAGGCCCCCGGATCGTTGTAATCGCCCGCGAAGTAATGGAGGTTTGCTAGAAAATCAGTCCGCTTTTTTTCCCCCGCGCCGGGCGCTTTCGCTTTTGACAAAGCGTCATCCGTCTTGTGCCGGAATTCCTCATCGGTCATTTTCGTGCGCGCGAAACCCACCAGTCGAAATCGCGGAGCCAGACATCCGTGAAACGCCAAATCCCACAGCGCAGGCAAAAGTTTTCGCTGCGCCAGATCCCCCGAAGCGCCAAACAACACAATCGCACACGGTTGAGAGGGCACCTCGCAGTAGTAAGCGTCCGTCTGCGGCTTTTCGGCGGTTTCAGATACTTGCGCGTTCATAAGAAGACCTCCCGGACTCTCCACGTTCGCTGCCGGGTGCGAGCCTTTCTTCTAATCCAACTAAAAACTTTCGCAAAGAGCCTACCATAATTATCGATACGCGCCGCCTTCATCTAGCCAACCGGCGGGACGAACCTGCCACACCAACTGGAATTTCCCGCGCCGTTGAAGTATCTTGAATATTCAATCATTTACAGGGAGGACTTAATGGCAGACGAGAAGCAGTCAGACACCACCGGAGCAGCCGCGCAGCCCGCCACACAAGGCGTGCACGTGGTGAAGTGCGTTAAATTCGGCCGCGAGATGCCCGGCCTGGATCGCATCCCCTGGAAAGGTGAACTCGGCCAGCGCGTTTATGACAACGTCTCAAAGGAAGCCTGGAAGTTGTGGGTCGAGCACTCCAAAATGCTGATGAATGAATTCCGCCTGAATCCGCTTGATCCTAACTCTCAAAAAGTGATGGGAGAACAAATGGAAATGTTTTTCTTCGGCGAAGGAGCCAAGCTCCCCGACAGTTACGTGCCTCCAAAACACTAAACCGTCGCCGCAATTTCGTATCCCGCGAACTTCGTGGCCCTAGCAAAAAGCATTTGCGTTACGAGCGCCAATAGTTCTGCATCACTCGGAAACCCAATTCGGCTGTGTTGTGGTACCACGAGGACCGAATTCCGCAACCCACGGCTTGATGTCTAACACCCGTGTTCCATCACCCCACGGTCGAAATTCTCAAAAATAAGCGCCAGCTGTATCGAAGAGTTTAATCACCTCCGCCAGGCTCAACACAATTCCATCGCTGTGAGCGCGTAGATCGCCGCTGTGTCTACGATTTTTCTGGTGTCCACATATTCATTTGGACCATGCGCCACGGATAGCAATCCCGGCCCATAACCAAATGCTGGTATTCCCTGTGCAGCGTAGAACCGCGTCTCCAACAGCCCGGGACACATTTCAAAGCGCGCCGCCTCGCCAGTCACGGTTAAGACGCTGCTCGACAACGCTTCGCCGAGCCGTCCGTTTTCTTCACAGGACGCCGAATTCCCCTCCTGCAAGATTTCCCACTCCAGAGGATTCCCTTCGCGCTTGCAACCCTCTAGAATATCCGTGATTCTCTCTTTCTCCGTTGCAAGGTCTTCTTCAGGATTTGTCCGCCGGTCGATTGTGAACCAACACTCTTCCGGCACCACATTGAAGTTTGTCCCGCCACCGCTCTGTCCGCCTAGCATCAAAATCGAGTTGCGTGCTTGTTCTGAGCCAATATTGAATTCCGTGGTGCGAAGTTCCACTTCGCGCTTCAGTTGGCGCAGTTTGTGCACCACTTCATGCATACGTTCGAACGCATTCGCGCCCTGATGTTGCAATCCCACATGCGTCGCTTTCCCAAACACGCGCACGCGCATGGAAATGGCCCCGCGATTGGCATTCCACACCACACCGCTGGTTGGCTCTGCCGTCAGCATCCCAACGTCTCCGCGTCCGAGCAATCCTTGCCGCGCCAGCCACGCTGTGCCGCCGTCTCCTCCCGTTTCTTCATCGGGAACCAGCGTCAAACCAATCTTGTGTTTTAGTTTCGCGCTTAGTTCTTTCAGCGCCAGTATCGCGTATAGCATGGCCACGATCCCGCCTTTCATATCGCAGCTGCCGCGGCCAAACACAAAGTGTCCTTTTCGCGTCGGTTGAAATTGCTCTCGACATTGCGCGGGAACTACATCGTAATGACCGTGAAAATAAAATGCCCGCTCTCCGCTTCCATACGTGGCTAAAAGGCACTCTGGAGCATCGTGCCGGTTGTCGCTCGAACTGCTCGTCGCGAAACGTTCACAAGCAAGCCCGCCGCGCCGTAGCGTTCTCTCCAAAAAATCCGCACAGGCGCCAGAATTCTCCCCCGGTGGGTTTTCTGTCGGAATCGCGACAAGATCCGCCAGCAAGGCCGCCATCTCCTCCTCGCGTTCGCGCAACCAAGAGAGGATCGCGCCGCTCCGTGCTGTTAGCTCCGCTGACTGCTCAGGCATGGCGCGCATCTTAAGAACATCTTCAGCCGATGCCAAGCTCCATATTGGAGTCTCCGGGGTTCGCCGTTTCCAAAAATCGCGTTCACTTCGTTTCTTCTTTAAGGTCCAGCGCGATCTTCAAAACCTGCTCGCTCAGCTCCATCGCATCCACATCGTCCATGTTGGCAAGCACCACAACGCCAGCGCCCTTTTCCGGCGCGAGAATGATCGCGGTGCTGGAGCCCTGCTGAGAGCCGTCGTGTCCCACGAGGCTGAGACCATATTTTTTCATCATGCCCCAGCCAAGCCCATAGTCGTCCTTCGGAACTTCCGCCGGCTTTTGCGGGGTCCACATCATTTCGCGCGTTTCTGGTTTAACCAGCTTGTTCGCGAGAATCGCGATTTCGAGCCGCGCCATATCGTCCGCGGAAGATATCAGCCCGCCGCCCGGAATTTTGTAACTAGAATCCAGCACGCCCGCGTTCTGCACCACACCCGATCCGTCCTTGTGATACCAACGAGTTCGATGCGGAACGATCGCGAAAAAATCGTCGTCCCGCGTTTCCTCCATCCCCACCGGTTCAAAAATATTCTCTTTTACGTAGTCCACATATTTCTCGCCGCTGGCACCTTCCAGCACGCATCCAAGGACCGTGTAGCCATAAGTCGAATAATGAAATCTCGTTCCTGGTTTCGCCACGAGCGGATCCGCCGCAAAAATCTTCAGCGATTCTTCCATGCTCGCAAAATGTTTCGCGCTGTCGTCCGGAATATCGCCTTTGCCATCCTGGTTGTAGTGACGTATACCGCTCAGATGTCCCAACAGTTCGCGCGTTGTAATAGGCCATTCTTTCTTCGGAAACGCCGGACAATATTTCTGCACCTCCGCATCCAGATCCAGTTTGCCACGCTCGGAAAGTTGCAGGATCGCCGTAGCGGTAATCGGCTTGGAGATCGATCCGAGACGGTATAGCGTGGCAGGCGACGCCGGCACAAAGTTTTCCAGGTCCGCCATACCAAACCCTTCGGACCAAACTAGCTCGCCTTTCTGCACCACAGCAACAGAGATTCCCGGCACGCTGTTCGCCGCCATGAAATTCGAAACCGCTTTTTCGATCGCAACACGTTTCTCAGATGGAAACTCAGCGTTCTGCGCTCGCAACGTGTCGCTGCCAAACAAAATAGCCAATACCAACATCAAACAGGATGTTGCAGTCCTGCGCGTTTTCGGTCGCGCTAGAGAGGTCGCGCCCAACTGTATTTGCAGAAAATTTGCGGAACCAGTGGATAACATCTGCGGATTCTCCCTTTTAAGCTTGCGAAGGGCGCATTGTACTGCACTTCGACCTCTCCTTCCCAAGCCGCAAACTTGGCACTATCATGACGCCTGTGAACGCTTGCGGTACCGTCGGCAGCAAAGAATGGAGCGCCGAAGGCTTTACTGGCTTGCCACGGCACGTAGCGCTCCGAAAACATCCTCGAGACAAAGAAAAGGTATTTCTAAGGTAGCGACACCTACATACCTGAATTGGGGACTTCACTACAGCTCGGCTAATGTATTCGGAATTTTACGGTAATCGATGTTTGTACTGGAACGGGTTTGTCGTCGAGGTAAGCGGGCTCGTACTTCCACGTCCGTAACGAATCGAGCGCCGCTTGTTGCAACAGCGGTTGGCCGGAAACTACTTTCATGTTGGTAAGCTTTCCATTCGTGTCAATCACCGCATCCACGGTGACTTCGCCTTCGATGGCGGCTCGTTTAGCTATAGCTGGATAGTTCGGCACGGATCTCAGAACGAGCCGCGGTTCTTTCATTCGGCCACCCGACGGCAGAAAAGCTGCGATAGCAGCTGGATTCGCACTAGCGCGGGTATTCGGGTTAAGCCCCGTTATATCCGGGGCCGCTTCTCGGCCAATCGAGTGATGAGTAATAACGGGCGCTGCAAGTGGTTTTCTGCCCGGAAGCTTCCGCTCCACGCCTGAGGCCCTTACCGGCGTCTGAAAAGCCCGCACGTTGTCAGCATATTCCCGATTTTGATTCCCAGGAAAGTTGTCAGCATTTGCGATGGGCATCGCAGGCGCCGCCGAGTTCGGATCGCTTTCAGGTCGCACACGCGCCACGGCGTTTGCCGTAGAAACGCCCGACGACTCTTCAGCTCGAGAATTCATCTCATCTGTTGGGGCTGGTTGCTCCCTGTCATGGTGCAGAAGAAAAATTCCTGTCGTGCCTATCGCCACGAGAATCGCGACAACAGCGCAGGCAAAAATCATTTTCTTTCCAGGAGAAGCGCGCAGCCCGCGAAACCAAGAAGGTTTGCGTGAGTATTCATCTTTTGATTCGACGTGTGTCGGAACAAATTCGCTTGAGTTCGTCGTCGCGACCGAGGAAAGAGCGTGCTTCTTGGGAAAGTCCCAAGCCGTCAATTCGATCTCAGGTTCGCCGATATTTACCACCTTGGCTGCTTGCTGCCCAAGTTTCTGAGCAGACTCCACTTTATTTCTGACCGTTAGGGGAATAACCTGCGATGTGGTTGCAGGTTTCGCCAATACAAAACTCGCTTCATTCGCGAGGTCGCTCGTCCAAAAATCTTCAACAGTGCTGCCTGATGTTACCGACAGCGGTCCCGACGTCCGTTTCAACGTGCCCTGAGGAGCATATACGCCCCAAAAACCCTTCGTCGATCGAAAGAACTCGATCTCCGCATACCCTCTAACATTTGGATAGTTTTTAGCCTTCACCACACGGCAAGGTATCACCTCAGCCGACTTGCGGTTCGCAACCATTACCATTTGGCCTGGGGCTACCGCAGCGGATAATCGAATCACCGCGCCATGCGGGAAAACGATCACTGTGGAAGTTTCCTCTGCAAAGACCTCGTTCCGTGCAGGCTGGTTTGAAATGGGTGTAGCGCGCCGGGAGCCGCACACGCCTATAGGAATCTCAATGATCCCGATGGGTACCTCTTCGGTGGACGCATGTTCAGTGGTTAATACGGGCGTCTCCGGCGTTTCAGAAATTGGTCCTGTGAGTAAAACTCGGGAGGATCGATCTAAGGCATTCACCAACTTTTCGGTTGGTGTCGGAATAGCAGTTCCGCGCTGAAATTCTTCCCCCAAATGGCCCCTCGACAAACCGCGATTGATTGATATTGGTCCCAGGTGGACAAATCGACCTATAGTACTTTCGTACTTAAAGTGTTGCAGTGCTGGAAACAATCCGGAGCAGGTGGATGGGAGCCGAGAAATGTCGATGCGCAAGGACATTCGTTTTGCCGTTCAAAATGCCGACGTGGTGTCAGCGATCCTGTTGCGACCGCCATCCGCAGAATCGCTCTTGGTTCTTGCGCACGGTGCAGGCGCAGGAATGACTCATCCGTTTATGGAATCGCTGGCGACCGAACTCGCCGCGGTCAGAGTGGCCACACTGCGATTCCAATTTCCCTACGTGGAGCAAGAACGAAAAATTCCCGATCGGCCGCCCGTACTCACTGCCACGATTTTTGCAGCCGTGCAAACTGCCGCGAAAGCCGCTCCAGACTTACCCTTATTCGCCGGAGGCAAATCCCTTGGCGGACGCATGACTTCGCTCGCTGCCGCACAACAAAAATTGGGCGACGTTCGAGGATTAGTATTCTTCGGTTTCCCACTCCACCCGCCGAACCAGCCGGGAACCAAGCGTGCCGACCACTTGCGCGAGATCAAACAGCCGATGCTCTTCTTCCAGGGAACGCGCGATCCCTTCGCCGATCTCAAACTTTTACGTCCCATCTGCGCCGCCCTGGGAGCGCGAGCGATTCTTCACGTCATCGAAACCGCCGATCACTCGCTCCACGTCCTGAAAAGTTCAGGCAGAACCGACGCTGCCGTCTTGCAGGAATCAGCTCGAACCACAAGCGCGTGGACGCAAAAGTTGTCGCGAAGTTAGCTCATCGGCGGCCCAAGCTGAATGGGGAAGAAACCTTTCCGAGCCGGCAATTCAATGCCTAGATCCGTCGGTCTCGAATATCCCAACCTGGACCTTCCGCGTCACAGCCTCCTACCCCTTGATTCCCGCAGATAATGTGCTAGTGTCAAATTGGGGTTTTTTTGGGCCCCGGCGAGGAAGCCTCATGCATAGCGGTGCGGTTTGCAGCCAATTGGACTTGACCTGGAATCTAACGATCCGACGAGCATCGGCATCCCGAGCGAGCAACGCAACGCGAGGGATCTGCTTTGTATTTTCTAATCGCGAACACCAATTAATAGAACCATTGGTAAGTCATAGAAAACAAACTCAACCATCGCAAAAACACCTTCGGATGCACTAAACTGGAAATCATAAGAATCATTAAAACAGGAGAATTCATCCGCGGATGACTCGCACATCGAAAAATTCGTTTTCAACACGCGGACCGTTGCGCGCTGCCGACGAGTCCTTTGAAATCTACCGTCTGAACGCGCTCGAACGCGCGGGCGTAGGAAACGTGGCCCGGCTCCCCTTCTCGTTAAAAGTGCTGCTGGAAAATTTGCTGCGCCACGAAGACGAGCGCTTCGTTTTCGCCGAGGATATTCGCGCCCTAGCCGGCTGGGATCCTTCCGCAGCCGAAGGCGCCACAGAAAAAGAAATTTCGTTCATGCCCGCACGCGTCCTGCTCCAGGATTTCACCGGTGTCCCCGCCGTCGTGGACCTCGCGGCTATGCGCGAAGCCATGCGGTCGCTCGGCGGCGATCCCAAGAAAATTAATCCGCTGCTCCCAGCCGAACTGGTCATCGACCACTCCGTACAAGTGGACAAATTCGGAGCCGCCGGAGCTTTCGCCTTCAACGCCGACCTCGAGATGCAGCGCAACATCGAACGCTACGCATTCTTGCGCTGGGGCCAAAAAGGTTTTCTGAATTTCAAAGTCGTTCCGCCTGATACCGGCATTTGCCATCAGGTAAATCTGGAATATCTCGCGCGCGTCGTCTTCCGCGAAAAACAAAACGGCGGGTGGACGGCCTTCCCCGACACGCTGGTGGGCACCGACTCGCACACCACCATGATCAATGGCCTGGGAGTATTCGGCTGGGGCGTAGGTGGAATCGAAGCAGAAGCCGCCATGCTCGGGCAGCCGCTTTCGATGCTGATTCCGGCCGTCGTCGGCTTCAAATTACATGGACGACTGCCCGAAGGCGCGACCGCCACCGATCTCGTCCTCACCGTCACGCAGATGCTGCGTAAAAAGGGTGTCGTCGGAAAATTTGTGGAGTTTTACGGCACTGGTCTCTCCAGCCTCACGCTTCCCGACCGCGCCACCATAGCCAACATGGCCCCCGAATACGGCGCGACTATGGGCTTCTTCCCGGTAGATTCAGAAACGCTCGCTTATTTGCGATTTACCGCGCGCAATGAAGATCAGGTCAAACTCGTCGAAGCCTATACAAAGGAACAAGGACTTTTCCGGACCGACGCCACTCCGGATCCAATCTTCTCCGATCGCCTCGAACTCGATCTCGCCACTGTCGTCCCCACAATGGCGGGGCCCAAACGTCCGCAGGACAGCGTCCGTCTCACCGATGCGAAAACCTCGTTTGAGAAATCCCTGGGAGCCGCACCAAAATCCGTAACTGTACAAAACAACGGCGACCGTTTCGACTTGGCCGATGGCTCGGTGGTAATTGCCGCGATCACCAGCTGCACCAACACCTCCAATCCTTCCCTCATGCTCGGCGCCGGCCTGCTGGCAAAAAAGGCAGTCGAGCGCGGACTAACTTCCAAGCCCTGGGTAAAAACGAGTTTCGCGCCAGGCTCAAAAGTCGTTACGGATTACATTGAAAAGGCCGGGCTGTGGCCTTACCTGAATTCGCTGCATTTCAATCTTGTCGGTTACGGTTGCACAACATGCATCGGCAATAGTGGCCCCCTTTCCGAGCCAATCAGCCAAGCCATTAAAGGAAATAATCTTCTCGCCGTTTCAGTCCTGAGCGGTAATCGCAATTTCGAAGGCCGCATCAATCCTCTCTGCCGCGCGAATTACTTAGCGTCGCCGCCGCTGGTTGTGGCCTATGCCTTGGCGGGGCGTATGGACCTCGACATCGTGAACGAGCCGCTTGGTACCGACAAAGCAGGCAAGCCCGTTTATCTGCGCGATATTTGGCCCACGCCCGCGGAAGTTGAATCGACCATGCGCTCTTCAGTCTCCAGTGACATGTTTAGAAAAGAATATGCCGACGTGTACACCGGTGACGCGCACTGGAAAGCGCTGCCGATCCCCGAAGGTGATCTTTACGCCTGGGATTCGAAGTCCACTTACATCCAGGATCCGCCGTTTTTCCACGATATGCCGCGGACTCCTGGCGCGCTGAAGGATTTAACCGGACTCCGCGCGCTCGCCGTGCTAGGTGACAGCGTCACCACCGACCACATTTCTCCGGCCGGCTCGATTCCTGCCGACACACCCGCAGGCAAATATTTGATCTCGCGCGGCGTGCAACCAAAAGACTTCAATTCGTACGGCGCTCGCCGCGGTAATCACGAAGTGATGATGCGCGGCACTTTCGCCAACATCCGCCTTCGCAATGCTCTCGCTCCCGGCACCGAGGGAGGTTGGACCATTCACCAGCCCAGCGGCGAAAAAAAGTCCATCTACGACGCGGCCATGAAATATCGCGATGAACATGTCCCTCTCATCGTAATCGCCGGCAAAGAATATGGTTCCGGCTCTTCGCGCGACTGGGCCGCCAAGGGAACATTGTTACTGGGCGTTCGCGCCGTGCTGGCAGAGAGCTTCGAGCGCATCCATCGCAGCAACCTCGTCGGTATGGGCGTGCTTCCCCTCGAATTCTTGCCCGACGAAAACCTGAAGACGCTCGGCCTTACCGGCCTCGAAATATTCGAAATCGATGGCCTGGCGCACGACTTCGCGCCTCGCAAGAAAATGAAAGTCCGCGCGCGCGCGGCAGATGGCAAAGAAAAAACATTTTCGGCCATCACTCGCGTGGATACGCCCTTCGAGCTGGCCTACTACCAACACGGCGGAATCTTGCAATACGTCCTTCGCCAAATGTTATAGTCCGCAATCACAGTCTAAGATCGCGGCAACACCTTCGCGATAAATTGAACGCGAGCTGAGTCGGCAAAGTTCCTCGCCGCTTCAAAAACTAAGAGGTTTTCGTTGCGGAAGAAATCTTCTTCGCGTCAGGGGTCCTCATCAAGTAAGTGGAAGTGGGCAGCGCTCATACTGCTCGCGGTTCTCGCTCTCGGGTATGGCGTGCTCAGTCATTTCATGGGCGGCCCGCGAGACGTATACGGCTTCCTACGCTATGCCCTGCCCCAATGGCATCGCGGGGATCTGCGGGTGGGTGATCGCGCTCCCCATGTTCCGCTGATGAGCCTCGATGGGCAAACTCAGTTTCATCTCGGCGACCGCATCGGGGAGCGCCCGCTTGTTCTAGTCTTCGGCAGCTATACCTGACCGCCCTTCCGCCGCGAGGTAGGCTACCTCGTCAATCTCTATAACGATTACAAATCTCAAGCGAACTTCTTGACCGTTTATATTCGCGAAGCGCATCCGCAGGACGAATGGCAGATGAAAAGCAACGTGGACGAAAGCATTTGCTATCCCCAGCCGCAAACGCTCGCTCAACGCGTCGCCATCGCCAACGATTTCATCCAGCGCTTTCATTTCCCGTTGCCCATCAGCGTGGATGACATGCACGAAACGGCAGACCTGGCTTACGGAGGTTGGCCCGAGCGCATTTACATCATCGACGAATCCGGGGAAATAGCCTATCGAGGCGGATTGGGACCTTTTAACTATCATCCCGAAGAAGCGCGCGCCTGGCTCGAAAGAAAATTTGGACCACCGCATGCCGTCGGTGGCGACGCAAATGCAAAAAACTGATTCCTGTACTATGCCATACAAACGTCAACAACCGAATCCTACGGCGGAAGCGCTGCGGTTCCACGCAAGATAGGGTTAGGCCAGCACCCCAAAACATGCTATGCTCAGGCTGCGTTTGTTGCTCTTGTAACACCTTTAGATTCGATTGAAGGGGCTGCAAGTTCACACTTGCGGCCTCTTTTGCTTTACGGCTGGAGGCGGTCGAGAACTACAAATAGCTTAAAAAGAAGGAAGTACATCAGTGAGAGAACAAGGAACAGTAAAGTGGTTCAATGCCAGCAAGGGTTTTGGATTCATCCAGCGCCAGTCCGGCG
>DATNLR010000139.1:0-3016 GCA_035602755.1 Binatus sp. (SeqCode)
ATTGGAAGATTCATAGGATGTTCTATTTGCGAGTAAAGCGCTTTTTAAATCCGGGCGCGCGAGTAATACTTCAGGAAAACGCGCGCGGCTCAAGCGCCGAAGTTTTCGCCCCGATGATTCAAGCGGGCGGGGGCAAGCACATGCAAACGCTCCCAGGACCAGATATCGGTGATGGCGTCAAAATGTACTACATCTTGAGTCAGTGGGATTGAGGACGCGTTCGATACCGTGCCCGATGCGGGCTTCACCAGTTACCTCGCATTAATGTTGGCAGCCCTTTGGCGTCGGTAGCAAGGTGACAATTCTATGTTAGGACAAGACCAAGAAGAAAATCTGTCTTTATGCAGCGGGGATTGCAACCGCGCGACTTCTCGGGCGTGATGACATCGAGTATGCGTGGGCAGCGTTGGCGCACAGTCAAGCGAAGCTGGGATGAGGAATACTGGCACACGGTCGTGGCAATCGGTGCGCATGGAGTTTTGAACTGTGAGCATTTACAAGGACTATGATCGTTGGCACGATAGGGTTTTTCAATCTGGCCCCGAACACCGCGACGAAGACAGTCCTTGGTATCGTCTGGTTCTTGAGTATGTGGCTCCCGTCGGAGGCAAGCGCGTTCTGGAAGTAGCCTGTGGACGCGGCGGATTAACAAAGCTGCTTGCGTCTCGGGGTGCCGAGGTATTTGGAGTGGATTTTTCCGGCGTCGGCCTTCAAATCGCGCAACAGAGAATGCAGCAAAATGAAGTGCAGACTGGACGCATCAGTCTGGCGCAAGCAGATGCACAGAAATTGCCATTTGCCGATCGATCCTTTGATCTAGTCATATCATGCGAAACCATCGAGCACGTCCTTGATCCGCTCGCTTCGCTTCAAGAAATGGCACGCGTGTGCCGTCCGAATGGAGTGCTCTATCTGACGACGCCAAATTGGTTCAATCTCATGGGGCTTTATCGAGTTTATGACGCGATCTTAGGTCGCGAACGGCGCTCCGAAGAAAGTCAGCCCTATGACACGGTCTGGACTTTCAGTAAAGTTCGACGACTAGTGCGCCTGGCCGGCTGGAATGTGATCCGAACGGACGGAACGGTTCATCAGGTTCCTGTTCCTGGACGCGCGCCAGTTACTCTTTTTTTTCTTGAGCGAAGCCGAGCACTCCGACGGGTCCTTAGCGTGTTCGCGCTTCATCAGTTCGTGATGGCCAAAAAGAAGGCGTCATAAGTGAATATCCTAATGTCCGCCGGAGTTCCGAGACGACATGAAGGCGGTGTGGCCGCCATTGTTTACAATTTCGGCCGGGAGCTGGAAAGTCGCGGGCATCGTGTTGAATATCTTTTTTATGAAGATTTGCTGTCGGAAGCTGAAATGAAAGGCCGTTTTCGAGATTTGCGATTCTCTCTACGCGTTGCCCGCCACATCCGGAAGAACCGGGACAGATATTCCGTCGTGAATCTGCACGCCCCGATAGGGTTTGTTTACGGCCTCTCGCGGTGGATATTCCCTTCCAGTGGGTACCCCCCGTACGTCATGACTCTTCATGGCCTTGTAGAACGGTTTGTCCGCGTGATGGCCCGGGAGGATGAAAAGGGGAAAGCCTGGCACTTCTCGCTTAAGAATCGGCTCTGGTATCGCATTTATCACCGGCCGCGATTCGTCCTCGCCATCAAGACGTTGGACCGCGCCCATTGCTACAGCCGCGATGTTTGGACAATGCTGCAGCTGAAATATAATCTGGACTCCGATAAGGTTGCGTACATTCCAAACGGCGTGGAGAAGCGCTTCTTCATTTCGCGGGAAAATCATGACCGAAAGCCGCTTCGTCTGCTTTACGCCGGTACATGGCTCGACCAACGCGGGATATTTTATTTGCGCGATGCACTGAACGGATTGAACAAGAGGTTTAAAGATTGGACACTCACAATTGTGGGTGCCGGCTTTCCCGCAGTTGAATTGGAATCATTTTTCGGGGCCGGGCTGCGCGAGCAAATCATCATCCTTCCGATCGTCCCGGCGAAAGATATGCAGCACGTTTACGGGGAGTACGATATTTTCGTTTTCCCATCTTTAATGGAAGGGCTCCCGTCAGTGATTCTCGAGTCAATGGCCGCGGGAATGGCGGTGATTACCACGGAGACGTGTGGCATGGCTGATGTCGTCGAAGACGGCTTCAATGGCCTGCTTATTCCACCGGCAAACGCCGAGGCAATCGAAGATGCGATCTTGCGCCTAGCCCAATCTCCATCGCTGAGGCAACAGCTTGGTCAGGCAGCCCAAGAATCGATGAAAAGGTTGACGTGGGAGAAATCGGCGGAAAAACTGGAAAAAGTCTTTGAAGTCTCACTCCGAAACGGCAGTGGGATGAAAACAACTCGATGATCACCCTGGGAATCAACTACTCGCAGATGCATGACTCCTCCGCGTGCATCGCGCGCGATGGTGAAATACTCTTCGCCATCGCGGAGGAACGGCTGAGCCGGGCAAAACACGATGCGCGTTTTCCGGCACTCTCAATTCGCGCTTGCCTCGATTTCGCAGGAGTACGCCCAGACGAACTCGAGCTGATTTGCCAGGGCTGGTCGCGACCGCGCGTCGCCTTTCTACACGATCTTAGCTGCTACGCGTCCGGTAAACAGCCAGCGGATTCGCGAGCGCTGCTCAACTCGACTCGCCACTTCGTCAGCATGTGGCACCAACGGGGCGGCGAAAATCGTTTCCGGCAGTTATTCGGCCCAACAAAAGGGCGCTTTCGCTTCGTGCACCATCATCTCGCACACGCCATCAGCGCCTATGCTTTTTCGGGATTCGCTGATGCTGCGGTTCTCGTCATTGACGGTCGCGGCTCGTGGGAAGCTACTTCGCTCTGGAATGGACGAAATGGCCGGCTCGAACACGTCTGGACAATTCCGTGGCCGAATTCGCTCGGCCTTTTTTATGCGCAGTTCACGCACTATCTCGGCTTCCAGCCGTACAGCGACGAGTGGAAGGTCATGGGCCTCGCTCCGTACGGCGAGCCGAAAAT
>DATNLR010000149.1:0-13250 GCA_035602755.1 Binatus sp. (SeqCode)
GTCTTGTTCTAGTTTTACCACGACGTGGCTGGCCGACGCATGCTTTTTTACGTTGTTAAGTGCTTCCCTGTAAATCTGGAACATCTCGCGGCAGATACGGTCAGGCATGCGCAGACTGCGGTCCTCTATGAATAGATCGACGGCCAGGCCGGATTCGTTGCGGTATCGCTCCGCAAAGCCAAACATCAATTCCCGCATGTCGGCGCTCTCCACACGTACCGGCCGTAGATCGGTAACCATCCTGCGGAGCTCTTCGCTTTCTTGTTTTATAGTGTTTTGAAGCGTGCCCAGCTCTTTGCCGGCCTGTTCTGGTGCCCAGGGGAACTTGCGTTGCATAACGTCGAGTTGGATATTCAAGCTGAGCATTGTTTGCAGTATTCCGTCGTGTAGATCGCGCGAAATGCGGCTGCGCTCCGATTCCACCGCCCGAGCGCGCAGATGTCGAAGCCGGAAGACGTTCTCCATGGGAAGGGCAAAATGGCGAACAATTTGTTCCAGCCAGTGCAGATCGGCCGGCTTAAATCGCTTCTCAGGGTTGATCAGCAGAACTCGGCCTGTGGGACGACCGCTGGCGTCGATCGTGACGGCCAGCAAGGAGCGAGCGCCGAACTCTTCGCGCGTCGAGCTGGGCGGCGCGAGTAACGTGCGAACGCGATGGCCTGTCCGCCGATCCCATCCGAAGCCCGTATTTCTCCCGTCCTTGTATTCCCAGCACATGGAGACTTCGAAAGCGTCCGTAAGAAACGTGTCAGATCGTGAAGGTGACAAGGTTTCTGGGCCGGAAGGCTCGGTTTCCGCCGCGCGAACTTTCCACACAAAAATACGCTCCAACTCGTCATCACGAATCGCCAGGCAGGCTTGTTCGCACCGAAATTCCAGCAGCAACTCTCCCAATGTCTGGCGAATTGACTCGGTTAAACCCCGATCGAATTGCAATAGCTGCGTTATTTTTTCCAGGAATTGCCGGCGTTCCAGATGGCTTCTTTCTCGTGCGCCAAGGAATCCGATGCCTAGGCCGGAAATTAAAGTGCCCAGTCCAATCGACAACCAATGCCAGATTCCGCGCCAACTGAATGTCTCCGTGGCAGCCATGCGCAGCACAACGCCGACAGCCGCGGCGCTCACCAATCCAAGCATGGCGGTCGTGTTACCTCGCGTGGCCAACGCGAAAACCACAAACAAGAATAGGAACCATGATACGGAGGCGGGTGGATTGAAAATCAGAAAAACAGCCAATGCAGCAACGTCAGCGGCGAGCGGAATCTGAAAATGTGCTTCGCTAACGATGCGCTGATACAAAACAACAGCCAGCGCTACAACTAAATAAATGGCCAGAAACAATACGGGGGCACGCCGTTGCGCTCCTCCGGACATTTCCAATAGCGCCACCAACGCGAGAGCTACAAGGACGACTCTGGCCAGGGTGACCTGACGTTCCAGATACAATCGTTCGGCGCTTTCCAGAGCCATCGTGGCGGGCGATTCAATCAAGTCTAACAAGCGCAGGCTACCAGCCAGTCAAAGCACGAAGTTGTGTGTATGCTTCTAGTAATCGGCGGATTGGCAACTTTATTTGTGTGCATGAATCAACGTCCACACGAAACTCGTCCACACACAATTTGACAATGGGTGCATAATCATTCGCAGAAAGTGTTCCTCACCTGGGGGCTGGGCGCTTGACGAACCGTTATACCCGTACGGAAGCCGGGCGGATCTTAGGACTTGAGACAAACCGTCTGCGCTATTGGGAGCAGTTGCGCCTGGTGCGGCCTGAAGCACGCTGGGGCGAACGTTTCTATAGCTTTGGCGATCTGGTTGCCCTGCGTTCAATTCAACGCATCACTCAAAATCGTATTCCCGCCCGAAAATTGCGCCGTGCCGTTGCGCTGATAGAAAAACAGTTCGGGGGCTCTTCGCTTCCTATACAAGAATTGCATTTGGTCGAACTTGGCCGCGATGTCTTGGTTATCCCCCCCGGCACGGAAAAACCATTCAATCCAATTCAGGGACAATGGGCATTTCCCTTCGACATTCCCGCGCGACCGGCGAAATTGCACTCCATGGCCGGTCCTACGCCGGAACAATTCTTCGAGACTGCTCTCAGTTGTGAGACCAAGCAGGAAATGCTCCCGCAAGCGATTGAGAACTACCAGCGCGTGGTGGAACTCGCCCCTGATTGGATCGAAGCGCACATCAATCTGGGAGTGGCGTACTACCAGATGGGTCAACTTTCCGACGCACGCGACGCCTTCATCGCCGCCGTGGCGCTTGATCCTTTAAACGGAATCTCGCGTTACAACCTTGGCTGTACGCTGGAGGAACTCGGCGAATACGACCAAGCCATCGACCATTTGCGTCGCGCCGCTCGCGCCATGCCCGCCCACGCGGACGTGCACTTCAATCTTGCCCTGGCCTACGAGAAGCGAGGAGAACGTCGCGCCGCTCGCGACCATTGGACGCTCTATCTTCGTTATGCTCCCAATGGCGCATGGGCCGAACAAGCGCGTGCGCGTTTGCGGCAATCTTCAACCCGGCGAAAAAATGTTGCGCCGATTCCCTTCCGCCGTCCCAGCTAGACGCATGCTTCCATTCATTTGAAAGGAATCTCAATGATCCGGGTGATGGTTTTGTCAGTTTGCGCTACTCTGTGGCTGGGCTTTTCTGCGATGTTCGCAAGTCCGCGAGAGACAAATTCGTCAGCAAAATCAGCGCAGGCTCAAGCCGCTTCCAAATTTGCGGAACTGAGCGATCGCTTCATGAAAGATTCCCTCGCGCTTTCTCCCAGCAGTGCTTCACAGGCCGGCTATCACAAGCATATTGATCCCAAAACCGGTAAGACAATCGAACTCGACGCGCTGCTGGACGATATGAGTTTGGAATCCATCGCGGCGCAACGCGCATTTTACGCACAATGGCGCGAGCGCTTCCGCAACGAAACACCGGTTTCGGCATTGGACTCGCAGGATGCGGCGGATTGGCAACTCATCGACGATCAAATCGGCCTGAACTTGCTGGAGTTCGACAAAATCCAGAACTATCGCCACAACCCAACCGTGCCCGTCGAGCTAATTGGCAACGCGCTCTTCCTCCCGCTAACCCAAGACTACGCGCCACACGATGTTCGAGTCGGCCACGTCCTCGCAAGGGTCAGCGCTATCCCGCTGCTTTTGCGTCAAGTGAAACAATATCTCAATGACGCCGATCCGATTTTCATTTCAACCGCCATTCAGGAAAATGACGGCAACATTGATCTGATCGAAAACACAATTGCTGCGGAAATTCCGGCCAGCTCGCCGTTGAAAGCGGAATACGACAAGGTCGCCCCGCTAGCCATCGCCGCGCTGAAGGATTTTTCTCAATGGCTGCAAAACGACTTGGCCAAGCGGCCTACGCATGCAACTTGGCGCCCTGGCAAGGAGCTCTACGATCAGAAATTCCGCCTAGTAATGGAAACAGATGTCACGCCTGAGCAAGTGCTCGCTGACGCCGAAGAAGGACTCCGCTCGGTGCGCGCCGAAATGCTCGAACTGGCTCTGCCGATGCACAAGCAGATGTATCCGGACCACAGCGATCACTCCGACCTGAGCGTTCACGATCGACAGAACCTGATCATTACCGAAGTGTTGCGCAAAATCTCCGACGAGCATCCGCGTCCCGAAGACTTGCAGAAGACGATCGAAGCCGACCTCGAAGGCATCAAGCAATTCATCCGCGAGAAAAAGATCGTTTCGTTGGGGACACGCGACAACTTGAAAGTGATTCCAACGCCGATGTTCGAGCGCGGAATTTATTCCGTGGCGGGATTTCACAGCGCGCCCCCCCTCGAGCCCCAAGCGGAAGCGGAATATTGGGTTACCCCCATTGATCCCAAGATGCCGGCGGACAGAGTCGAATCCAAGCTGCGCGAGTACAACAATTACACGCTTTATTGGCTGAGCATCCACGAAGCTCTGCCCGGCCACTACGTTCAATTCGAGCACTTGAATAATATTCAGCCGGAGCGTCGCCGCCTGCTGCGATCGCTATACGCCAATGGAGCCTATGTAGAAGGCTGGGCCGAATACATCGCGCAAGTAATGATGGATGAAGGTTTCCTGAACAACGATCCGCGTTTCCGTTTGGTGATGCGCAAAATCCGTCTGCGATTGCTGGCCAACGCGATCCTCGACGTAAAAATGCAGACCATGAGTATGACCGATTCCCAAGCCATGGATTTAATGACCAAAGATGCGTTCCAAACCCAAGCCGAAGCGGAAGGAAAACTGGTGCGCGCCAAGCTCAGCTCCACGCAGCTGCCCACATATTTCGTAGGACTTCGCGAGTGGCTCGCTTTCCGCAAAAAATATCAGGCTGCCGCCGGCAAAAATTTCGACATGCTCAAGTTTCACAACCTGGTGCTGGATCAAGGACCGCTTCCGGTACCCGTGGTTGAAAAGCTCGTAATGCCAACCACTCAGTAAGCGCTTCTTAGATCGATCATCGATAGCAGCTAGGAGTCAGGTTTGGCATGTAGGTCCGGCCTACGCCATCTTCGACGCGAGCTCATCGATTTTCCTTAAGTCTTAGCCTCCCCCCCGGGCGGAATTGCGTTCGCGGAGGAGGCCCGACACAATGCCGCTGAATGAGAAAAAGCGACACCGCGATTCCATGTACTGAGACACTCCGTTGCAACCCGAAGCGCGTGTTCCTCATTGTGAGACTTACATGCTTCCCCTAAATCACGAATGAAGGCTGACGTCTCAAATGGAATTGCAGGTTCATGACGGACCAGCCATATGCCGCTGGCTATAGGTTCCGAGCAAGTTAGAAGGATTGGTTCCCGTAAGCGTTCACCTGGCCGCAAACCGATTATCTTTACGCCAGCTTTCCTGTGGGCTGTTGTCGAAAGCCATCGATCTAATCGTTCAAGTAATTCTCTCAGCGATAATTCCGGACCTAAGTTAAGCCAATAAATATCTCCGCTGTGGCCAACACAATTTGCACGAAGAAGGAGGGTGGCCAGCTCGTGGGCAGTCAGATAGTATCGGCATGCATTCATATCGGTGACCGGAATTTGATGACCACTTCGAAGCGATTGCGCAACCACCTCAAGAAAACTTCCGTTGCTGCCTAGAACGTTCCCTGAACGTATGGCGAAGCTTCTTGCGCCTCCGGATGCGTGGGCATTTGTGATCAGTTCAGCGAGTCGTTTGCTCATGCCCAACAGCCCCGTCGGTTGTTCAGCTTTATCCGTAGAGATCAAAATAAATGTTGCACCAGCTTCGGCAGCTTGGCGTGCCACGTACTCCGTTCCCAGCACATTCGTTCTCAAGACAGGGATGCTGTACCGCTCAGCGAAATGCACATGCTTGTAAGCTGCGGCGTGATATACAAGATCGATAGAGTGCTCGCTGAAAATTCTTCCGACGTCGGACTCACGGCTTATGTCAGCCACGATTGGTCGAATTACCACATCTAAAAGCAACGAAGAGAGTTCTGATTCTATTCGGAAGAGATTTGTTTCCGCGCTGTCTACTATCACAAGGGATTTGGGGTGAGATCGAGCAACCGCAATCGCAAGCTCTCTACCGATCGAGCCACCAGCACCGGTTATCAGGACACCACGACCCCGAATCGATTCACGCTCTGCTTCCACGTCACAATATTCAGCTCGACCGAGTAGCATTTGGATCAGACTTGGATCCTTGATGTCGATGTTGACCGAGGCTGTTGCGCTAAAATTCATAGACGAGTTGTACTCCGCGAGTTGACGGTCAGATTGAACTATAGACCTTAGTGAGTTCGCTACAAAATTCCCTTCTGGATGCCGCCAGATTCTCTTTTTGACGGGTTCTGACTCTCCGGCTCGTAAACGCTCATCGTTTGAGCGGTTCGGCATGCGGCTTACTCCGCGTGCTGGGTTGTCCCGGTCAGTAGTCGATGGCTAAGCGACCGGGCTTTGTTTTTAAAAAGTTAACTCGACAACTACATACAACCAGCATATGTAAGAATCACTCTTGCCATCTCTCGTCCAAGGGCAAGGAAAGACCTAAGATCACCGGCAACGTAATAACTCTAAGCGGTGGTCGCGACAATGGAGCCACAGCCGCTTATTATGGCGCGCCATTGATCCAAGGAAATATAATCGCCGGAAATGCGGGAAATGTTTGCGGCTACAGCGCGATAGGCATTTTCTCTTTGGAAGATAGAGGAATTCAGATTGTGCGTAATGTGGTTTCCGCCAACGCCAGCTTCGGCATTTCATTGGCTTACAGCGGGGGAAAAACGCCTTTATTAGCCAGAATACGATTACTCAAAATTATGGAGCAGGCTTTAATCTTTGGGGCAACAACGCATTCGACGCTTTAAAACTACCGGGTTGGTTTTATCCGCAGCCCCGTGAATATGTGCTTATTACGTGTTAATATCGCGTCAAAGGACAAGAAAATTCCAGCAATGAATTCGCGCTGTTTTGCGGTCATTAGGGTTCCCATAAACATTGGAGGTACTACCTATGGTAATTGGTGAACGCTTAAAGGATTTGCGTGAACAGAAAAAGATGTCGCAAGGCGATGTCGAAAAGCGCACCGGTCTACTTCGCTGTTACATATCCCGTGTGGAAAATGGGCACACCGTTCCATCCGTGGATACTCTGGAGAAGATGGCCCGTGCATTGGAAGTCCCTACCTACCGGCTCTTCACTGATGATGCGCACGTACAGAAGCCGAATATACCGCAACAAAAGATTCCGAGTCGGGCAGCCAGCACAAAACAAGAACGTGAGATTCAGGCCTTCGCCAAGTTATTCTCTCGAATGGATGATAAAAACCTGGGCCTTTTATTTCACATGGCGTCAAAAATGGCCAACAAAACCTAGAAGAGGTCCCATGAAACATTTACGATCCTCTTCAATACTAATTTTTTGTTTGTTAGCAATTTCGAGTGTCCACGCTCAATCAAAAAAGATCACCGCCGTCGAGGCCAAAGATCACGTGGGCGATAGGATGACGGTATGCGGGAAAGTAGCCAGCACTCACTACGCGAAGAGTTCGAAGGGCGAACCGACTTTTCTGAACCTCGATGAGCCCTATCCCAGAGAGATTTTCACCATTTTGATTTGGGGCTCCGATCGCGGAAAGTTTGGGACGCCCGAAAGCGAGTACAAAGGGTTGCAAGTATGTGTCACCGGCAAGATCACAACTTATCGGGGCGTGCCCGAGATTGCAGCTAATGAGCGGGGACAGATTGAGATTCAAAAGTAAAGGAGACTCGAAGATTTGCTGGTTTGTGTACAAGAACCGTCCCCAGGAGCGATCCGGGCCCCCTCGGAAACTGAGCAGCGCTTCCTTCCAAGCCGACGGCGATATCCCGTCAAAGTTTACCTGTGATTCACCAGACATTCCCCATGATCTCGGTCATTTAAACAAACCAGGCCAGTGGAATTGTGATCCTCGGAATCGCGCCGCGAAGTCGGCGTAGCAGAGCTGTCTACCCGCACGCTCCTAGATCTTTCCCCTAACGCCCTACCGCCGACCTGCAGTGTTGACGTGAGCGCGCGCGTCGGACAATTCCCTTCAGGAAAGACTTTTCTCAGTGCACCCGTTGTATCGGAAGTGTGTCTTCCTCCGCATCTGACGAGCGTTCACTTCACTCCGCAACCGACGCGGTCTCCTCCATCTCATCAGGCTGTGTCCACATCCGGATCATGGTCGGCGCCGCCAGCACCAGCGCGACCAGCCAAGTTACCACGACCGCGGTCACTGCCACTGCAGTCCGCGTGGCCCCGAATGGCCCCAGCAGGCACACCGCCCAATAGCCCATTAAAAAAACTAACAGTGCAGGTCCCAGCAACCGGTACGCGGCTCCCTGCGCCCTCAGACGCATCTCAGCCTCGTGCTCGTCCACCTTCACCCGGCCAAAGAGTCCATCCCGCACGGCCCGCTGAAAGAGATCCCCGCGCTGCTTCTCCTTCAGAACATCGAACTCCGCCCGATACTCCATCAACGCGCGGTCCTCCAGCGACACCTGTGCGAACCCGATCCCGAGCGACCGAACCCACAGTCCGAGCAACGCCGCCAGCCAGGCAGTGCTCATCAGTCCAGCCCAGGGATCTAGACGCACTACCCGCAGGCTCACTGCGATCTCACACGCCAGCACCGGCACCCACAACAACGCAAACAACAGCCGCCGCGTCCGCCGCTTTCCGGTCCGCGACATCTTGCGGACCTTGGCCCATTCCTCCGGTCCCAGAGTCCCAGCCTTCACCGGGACAAACCAGAATCCGATCTTCTTCCAGAACCAACTCCGCTCCTCGTGTGCCGCCATCTCAGGCCTCCCTCTTGTGTGTTTCGTACACTTGCTCGCTCAACGTTCGAAACGGTCGAGGCGAGAAGACAGCCTCCACCGGCAATCCAAAGTGTTCGGCGATCTTGAAGGCTAACTCCAGCGACGGCGTGTAGTCCCCTCGCTCTAGAAATCCGATCGTCTGCGGATTCACACCAACCGAGGATGCCAGAGTGGCGCGAGATAATTTTCTTTCCGCCCGAAGAACTGCGATGCGATTATGAAGCGACATGATGCTTTTATACATCAAGACATTGTGTATACGCAACAATGAAATCGCAGGGGCGTGGTGCAGCAAAATGCGTCAATCCCTCCGCGAAGGTCCGTCCCAGAAGAAGAAAGTCGATGAGTGCTTCTGAACCGTCAACCTGCCTAGCTATTTGAGTTGAGGGTTGCCTCTGATCAGAATCGGAACCGGAAAGGGTCAAGTGCATCAGACTCCGTGATCAGTAAGTGGTTCTACCGGTTGCCCCCGCTCGCGATCATTCTAGTATCCGTAGCCGTTCGGTCCCGCTGCGGGCGCGTCCCATAGGCGGACAGTTGGTCGGCGATTCGTTAAAGGCAGTGTTGCTAAACCATGCGGCAGCATTCGCTTAATGAGGATCTCGGATGGGCCAGGGATATGCTTGAATCATCGTAACTCGTCCTTGGAGGTACGCGATGACCTCGCTCTGGCAAGACATACGGTACAGCCTGCGAATGATCGCCAAGGCGCCAGGATATGCGGCGATTGCTATCCTGACGCTTGCCTTGGGTATCGGCGCGAACACCACGATTTTCAGTTGGATCAATTCTGCATTGCTGAACCCGGTCCCCGGAATCTCCAATCCGAGTGAGGTCGTTTCATTGACGTTAGGGAAGCCCGGCCAGCCTTTCGGGTTTACTTACCCTGATCTCGAAGCTGTACGCAATGGGCAGGAGAGTTTTACTGCCATTGCGGCCTGCTGGTTCGCTCAAATGAGCGTGACGGGCAAAGCTAAACCAGAGCGCGTCTGGGGCATGGTAACGTCCGCGAACTATTTCGATGTACTGGGCGTGCGACCGTTCCTTGGCCGCGCTTTTCTTCCTGCTGAAGACGAGAAGCCTGGAGGCGCGCCCGTAGCCGTGATTAGCTACCGGCTGTGGCAAACACATTTCGGTGCAAATCCGAATGTAGTGGGCCAAAACATTGAAATCAACAAACACGCCTATACCATCGTGGGCGTAACGCCAGCGGCGTTTCAAGGAAGCCAAACTGGTGTGCGCACGGAAATCTGGGTTCCCATCATGATGGAAGCGCAATTAGATGCAAGGGGCGACCTAATTCACGACCATCACAATTTCTGGTTATTGGTGTTTGGACGGTTGAAGCCGGGCGTATCGCTGGACAAAGCACAGGCGGAGATGACGCTCCGCCTAAAGCCGGAGGCAAAGAATTATCCCGAGGAGCATAAAGGGAAAGATATCGTAATCGCGTACCCACTGTGGCGTAACCCGTGGGGTTTGAATTCGTTTCTCTCAACCCTGCTTCCAATGCTGATGATTATTGCCGGCTTGGTGCTATTGCTGGCCTGCGCAAACGTAGCGAATCTGATGCTGGTGCGCTCGGTAGCACGGCGCCGCGAAATCGCCATTCGAATGTCGCTGGGTGCGAGCCGATGGCGGCTGGTTCGGCAACTGCTGGTGGAAAGTTTGATGCTGGGGCTGGCAGGCGGCGGGGTGGCGCTACTGATCACCTTCTGGACCGCGGGAAGTTTGATGAAATTCCTGCCAGATACGGATTTCCCATTGTCACTCACCATCGGGACGGATCGCACGGTTATGTTCGCGACTCTGGCTATTGCGCTGCTTACAGGCATTATTTTCGGAATTCTACCCGCGCTGCGGTCCTCGGGTGTGGCGCCGATAACGGTGCTGAAAGAGGACAGCAGCAGTGCGTCAGGTACGTTGCGCAAGGCGCGCCTAGCCGGCGGGTTGGTAGTAGCTCAAATTTCGCTGTCGCTGCTACTGCTGGTCTGCGCCGGATTGTTCATTCGCAGCGTCAGGAGCGCGCAACAAATCTATCCGGGTTTCAACTCACATAACGTGTGGATCGCTTCCTACGATTTATTTACCGCGGGATATTCGGAAGGAACGGGGGCCGAATTCGATCGCCAACTGGTCGCGAAGCTGGAAGCGCTTCCGGGCGTGCAGTCGGTATCTTTGTCGGATCGCGTGCCCCTGGGATTTAGTGGGGGCTCCACTAGTGTGAAGCCTGAAGGGTACGTATCGCAGCCGAATGAAGTGATGGAAACACAGGCTGCCGTGATCACGCCGAATTATTTCAAAACCATGCACATTCCGATCGTGAAGGGGCGAGACTTCTCGCCGCAGGACATTAAAAGTTCGCAACGCGCCGCGATCGTCAGCGAAGCATTCGTAGAGCGTTACTGGCCGCATCAGGAAGCGCTCGGAAAGCAACTCAACTCCGACTTCACGAACGAATGGTTCACTGTTGTCGGCGTAGCGCGAGATACGAAAGTGAGAGCTCTGAACGAAACGTCAACCCCTTTCGTGTACTTACCGCTGTATCAGTATTACAAAGCCGAAATGATTATCAATGCGCGGGTCGCCGGAGATCCGTTGAGTGTCGGCAAAACCATCCAGAATACCGTCCATGAACTCAATCCCGACTTGGTGATGTACAACGTGAATACGCTCGAATCGCAGGAGTTGTTTGCCAGCTTCGGACAGCGCGTTGCTGGAACTTTTGTCGGCGCATTTGGCCTACTCGCTTTGATTCTGGCCGCGGTAGGAATTTACGGCGTCACGGCTTACACCACGCGGCAGCGCACGCACGAAATCGGCATCCGTATGGCGCTTGGCGCGAGCAAAGAGGACATTCTCCGGCTTGTGCTCGGCCATGGTCTTCGCTTAACGCTTATCGGTGTAGGTTTTGGCCTCGCAGCATCGTTCGCTCTGACGCGCTATCTGAGCGGCCTGCTTCTCGGCGTAACAAGCCACGATGCGTTGACGTTTTCCAGCGTCGCGATCCTGCTCTGCGCTGTGTCGCTCTTCGCCTGCTTTATACCCACACGCCGCGCCATGCGCGTGGACCCCATGGTAGCGCTGCATTACGAATGATTTGTCCTGGGGATTCAACTCCCTAAGAGCGCACTTCGGAAACTAGCATTACCTCTAGTTAGCTGTTGAGAGCAGGAATTATCACAGCCTATCGGACAATTCATGATTCACGCGCTTAGCTATATAAGTAGAGTTACGCAACTTCTCGGCAATCCGACGCAATATAAAAGGGCGCCCCTTCTGGAGTAGGGTTTCAGAAAATCTCGCGCGGTTTAACACCGTTATTCAGTGCGAGGTTGAAATAGTGAGGCATCGCAGGGGGCCTTGCGCAGACTTCTCAACCGCCGGAGCTACTATTCTACTGTCGTTCACTGTCTGCATCGGTTCCCTCGCCTTTTCTGTCTTTATCCAGGCATTACGGAAAAGGTACCGCACTCACTGCGTGGATGTCTGGATTCACAAGACCTGAGGAAACCAGCCGCCCTCGAAAGAGAATGTTTCGACACGGACCGAAAATCGCTGGCGGCGGTGACGCATATTCCAAAAACGCTGTCCTATCCCTGAAGACGCTTCAACAGGTCGGAAGGTGACGTGGTTTTTTCCCCTATTGGATCGAATCGCGGAGTTGGAGCAGAGCTTTATCGGCGGCGTCCGCTCGGATCAGACCATAGCGAGGATTATCGAAATCGAAGATGGCATAGATGGTGATCGAAATGATCAACGCATAAATGAAGATATGAAGCCAGCTCCGGCGCTGGCGTTTGGACATGGCGTAGCCCGCGAGCAGAGCGGTGAGAAGCGCGACGGATATCAAGAGATAGAACACGAACGCGGGCAGATGATATTCGAGCGCGATGGCGCGCGACGTGGTCACGTCAGCCATTTCGTTGATGGCCGGCAAAAAAAGCCTGCCGGCTTCGCGAGTTGAGTCTGCATTGCTGGCGGTTACACCCTGAGACCAAATTTGCTGCTGAATTTCCGCCGCACGCGCAAATTCCTTCGCGGAGGCTTCCTGGTCAGCAAATTTCTCATAGGCTTGAACTCGGGCGTCGAGAAAGTCGCGAAACAAATGGCGCAAGGCTGGTTCCTCGCTTGCCGGGAGCAAGTCCAAGCGAGCATAGGCCGTCTCGATGGCGTTGGCTTCGCGGACAATTAGCTGGTGCCGCGCATCGAGGCGGGATGTCGCGCCCGCAAAGCTGAAGCCTAGCAGGAGGCCGAGGAGCGCGAACAGGGCGCCTTCGAGCGTACCGATACCTTCGTAGGTCAATGCATGATTTTTCCTGTAGCCACTGGACCCGATACGGTAGCCAATCTCGAGGCAAAGCAATAATCCGGCAAATAGGCCAATTAACAGAGCCGACGCCGCCGAGCCGTAAGGGTTCATGAACGCGTTTGTCCTTGCGCCTCAGCTCTGTTGCGGTTGCGTCGGTTGAGATTTTGGGGCCGGTTTTGGTTGCGGCGCGGGTTTGGGCTGCGGTGCAGGCTTCGGCTGCGGCGCAGGTTTTGGCTGTGGCTTAGGTTGCGACGCAGGCTTCGATTGTGGCTTAGGCTGCGGGGCGGGTTTCGGTTGCGGCTTAGACGGATTCGTCTTATCTGGCGTCGGCTTTGGTTGTGGCTTAGACGGATTCGTCTTGTCTGGCGTCGGCTTTGGTTGTGGCTTAGACGGATTCGTCTTGTCCGGCGTAGGTTTTGGTTGTGGCCTAGACGGATTGGTCTTGTCTGGTGTCGGCTTTGGTTGTGGTCTAGACGGATTTGTCTTGTCTGGCGTCGGCTTTGGTTGTGGCTTAGACGGGTTCGGCTTCGGTTGCGGCTTTGGATTCGGGCTCGGCCTCGGATTCGGTTTTGGCTGTGTTTTTGGCGGGTTTGGATTGGGTTTCGGCCGCGGC
>DATNLR010000002.1:0-16929 GCA_035602755.1 Binatus sp. (SeqCode)
CCGACCCACATGGGATCGCGATGAGCGCGGACATCTTCGGTGATTTTTTCCTGCGCGTTTGATTTGAGGTCGTAAATATACAATTGCTGGGCCCAGCCTCCGGAATAGCGTTTCCACGTGCGGAAGTCGCGGAAGAGAGGCGAATAGACAACTTCCGAACCGTCCGGAGAAAAATCGCCCGCGCCGGATTTCGGCATGGGGAGAGCCTGCGGCAGACCGCCATCCATCGAAACGGTGTATAGGCGGGAGTCTCCAAGCTCAAAATATTCGCGCAGCGAACGGAAGACGACCGACTTGCCGTCAGGAGTCCAGCCGTAAACCTGATTGTCGTAGCCCCAGCGGGGAGGCAGCGGGCCCCGGGCGGGATAAAAAGTGAGTTGCTTCGGGACACCACCAGTGACTGGTATAACGTATACCTGTTCATCGCCGTCGTATTGACCGGTGAAGGCGATCCATTTGCCATCGGGGGAAAACTTGGCAAAGAGCTCGACGCCCGGATGCGCGGTCAGGCGAGTGGCCAATCCACCGGAAGTGGACGCAAGCCAGAGGTCGCCGGCATAGGTGAAAACGACTTTGTCGCCATAGATATCTGGAAAGCGAAGAAGCTTGGTTTGAGCCGTGACAGCAGAAGCAAAAAATAAAAGGACAAGAAGCCAGAGCAGCCTGGCGCAGGATTTTGGTCGTAGCACGGTTTTCCTTTCAGCGAATGAACCATTCAAGTGGGCGTGAGCGAGAAGATCGAACTAGGCGCACACTAGGTCAATTCGGCTTGACGAAACTTTCGGGGACGTTCCTTTTCACCGTTAACCGCTGGTAATTTACACATCCTTGCCGTTCCATGCAATGCCTAGCTCCAGCACACTGATTTTCCACTCTAGAAAATTTAGACTGCCTAGCTGTAGGCGTGTTGAGTACCAGACGAATTTGATTGGTCGGGTAGAGCAATGGCGCGTAGCGGGCTTCGCATGATGCCGACGTTTCCATGGCGCTCCCTAAAATTCCGGCAGACGGCTGCCTTCGCAAGGAACCTCGCGACGCTCGACATCGAAATAGCGAGCGAATTGTCGCGAGCCACGTGCACCGGCCCGCAAATCAGGTTTGGTTTTCCTATCGGTTTTCCGGCTGCATGTCGTTTCTTGTGCCAACGGCTCTTTAAGGCAATTCCTCCGAGCATCGCCACCTCGCTTGAGTCGGTCGTCGAGCAGCCGACAAGCTCGGGATCGCGTTGCTTAGAAACCTGAAACAGCGTGAAATAAGGATAGTGAACTGTTCTGGGTTTATCGGACAGCTTCTGAATTTGGATGAGTCTCATTGTTGAGGATTGAATCGCATTTGCCTTCGGAGAGCCAATGAGGGAACAGAACGAACTCCATTGCAGAAAAATCTTGAGAACACGGAATTTAAGACACGGGATGTTGATCATTGAGTCTCCCGCACGCAAGCCTAAGCGTTATGAGCGAGTGCGGAAACAGAGCGCCAGGGGCACAAGGAGGCCGCAAATGTCGCTTACGAGCAAGAATCGTATCACTCGAAGGGACCTACTTCGCGGCGCTGCTACTGGAATGATCGCACTCGCTGTAGGTGGAAAACTCAAGAAGGGGCAGCGGTCGTCCAAACCCCCCAATATAGTTTTCATTCTTGCCGACGATCTGGGCTTCGCTGACGTTTCCTGTTATGGACGACCTGATTTCAAAACACCTAATATCGACCACCTGGCCGCAACGGGAGTTGGCTTTCTACAGGCATACGCGAACTCTGCCGTGTGCACTGCGACGCGCGACGCACTCATCACTGGCCGATACCAGTATCGTTTGCGGGTGGGCCTGGAGGAGCCCCTGGCAGGAAACCCTGACGTTGGTCTGCCGCCTGAACATCCCACTTTGCCGTCGATGTTGAAGAAGGTCGGTTACAGCTCGACGTTGATAGGGAAGTGGCACCTGGGCGTACTGCCGAAGTTTAGTCCTCTAAAGAGCGGCTACGATCATTTTTATGGATTCCGTGGCGGTGCCCTAGACTATTTTTCGCACATCGGAGGACGTCATCAGGATGATCTCTGGGATGATGACCTTTCGATCCACCAAACAGGCTATCTGACTGATTTGCTGGGAGGCCGCGCGGTGGAAGTCATTCGCTCTTATGCAAGATCCCAGCAGCCATTCTTGCTCAGCCTCCATTTCAACGCACCGCACTGGCCCTGGGAAGCTCCTGGTGACGAGGCGGAGTCCCGTCGTCTGGCACAGCCGGGGAGTGGAGGAATCTTCGATCTCGATGGTGGCTCGCAAAAGACCTATCAAAGGATGGTCGAGGCCATGGATCGACAGATTGGCAACGTGCTCCAAGCTTTGGACACAAACGGTCTGACAGACAACAGTATCGTGATTTTCACCAGTGACAATGGAGGAGAGCGCTTTGCCGACACCTGGCCTTTCACGGGCAAGAAGACAGAATTGCTGGAAGGCGGCTTGCGCATCCCGGCGGTGATCTCTTGGCCCGTCCGTATTCCGCGGGGCGGCACAACCGACCAAGTCGCGATCAGCATGGACTGGGTAGCCACACTGCTCGCTGCCGCGGGAGGTGAAGCTGATCCCGCTTATCCACTTGACGGAATCAATCTTTTGCCGGTGCTTACCAAGGATTCCAACTCTACTCCGCGCAAACTGTTCTGGCGCTACAAGGCGAACGCGCAGCGGGCCGTACGGGACGGCAACTATAAATTCCTGAAAATCCTCGATAACACGTTCCTGTTTAACGTCGTCGAAGATCCTCTGGAGCGCGCAAACCTCAAGGACCGCGAGGGAGACATCTATCGTCGCTTGGTTCGGGAGTGGTATGACTGGAACGTGACAATGCTGCCGGAAATCAAAGAAAGCTTACTGACAGCTTCGATGGCAAACAGCTCGCGGATCACTTTGGAGCGAAACCTTCGGACCAGAATCCCGACAATCCCACTCCGCCTGAGGACCAGTGATTGGTCCTTGGGTATCCCGTGGTGTGTTGTTTTTGTGAGGTCTGCTGATTGCTGCTGGTTTAATTCTTTTGATCGGGACATTTTGGACCTTCGCGAAGAAAAATCAGTGCTAAGTCCCGCACGGATTACCGGACATCTTGCTCCTAGCACCAATCATGCCTGGGACCGCGCAGTGGGAAAAGTAGCGGTGAATCCCCATAATTGGCAAATCAAAAAGTTACTCAGTTATTTAATTCTTAACGCGCGATTAGTGCCAACGGAGTCGAGACATGAAGATAGCGGTTGTTGGAGCGACGGGTGCGACGGGACGCAGAGTGGTAAAGCATGCACTTGCACAAGGACATTTCGTTACGGCCGTTGCTCGCCATCCGGAGCGACTGTCATCTGCCGACCGGCTGTCCTTCGTCCGAGGAGATGTCCTTTCCCCAGGGGGCCTGACAGGTGCTCTTGACGGCGTGGAGGCCGTCATTAGCTGCATCGGACCAGAAAAGAACCTCTCGCCAGGAACACTCATGTCAGTCGGTGTCGCCAGCATTCTCACCGAATGCAAACGTGCGAACGTCCGACGATTCATATTGCAAAGTGGTATCGGCTTGAGCGATGGACGCGAGCTCTCCTGTCCCAACCGCTTTGCCGTCCGCGTATCGCGCCGGATATTCACTGCTGCAATTATGGACAAGGCGGTCGCCGAGCGGATGACGCAGAAAATAGACCTGGAGTGGGTCATCGTTCGCCCGGTCGTATTGCTAGATAAGTCGGCGAAGGGACGCTATACGGCAGGTCCGTCAGCACGAGTCGCGCCACTCGTTCCGCTTTCCTTTGACGATTGCGCCGACTGCCTGCTTCGTGCAGCGACAGATGAACCAAACTGGATCGGAAAAATTGTGAACGTGGGTTCCTGACACCGGAATGAGTCTCATGATTCCAGGAGAATACCTTTCCCTCCCATGCGCAATTACTTAATGAAGTACTAACTCTTCTCAGCAAGTTAGGCGGTTATTGCATCGGCTGTCCCGACGCCAGGACTCCTTTGCCTGTGCCCCATGGATGAATTTCAGTCTTAAGCAGACCAGCTTTGACGATTGGATCGTCTTGAGTCAACTTGGCTGTCTGCTCTGCTCCCACCCGGAAAATAGCGACTCCCCGTAGCTCGCCCTGATCGCTGAACGGAAACGGTCCGGCAATGGCCATGTTTCCCTGATCTGTCATTCGTTTGACGAAAGCGTGATGCTCCTTCATTACGTCCATGAACTCCGGCGCGTTTGGGTTCCAATGGTCGCCGCGCTTCATCAGAACAAGCGCGTACTGCTCGAATCCGGGAGGCTCGGCTGCATTGTGAATGGTATTCGGGTCAATGAGCCATGGCCCATGCACCTCGGCGGATAGGCGGCCTGCTTTGACCGCAGGATCGCTGTTGGCCCACTCCTGCACTTGCGCCGCCGAGTCCGCCTGGAACACAAAGATGCCACGCAGTACCGTGTCGTCCATGAATGGCCCAGCGATCACAAGTTTGTGCTCAGCACTCATCTTGCGGATGTTGGCCATGTGCTCTTCTTGAAGCTTTTCACCCGCTTCTTTGCTCAGCTGTGGAGCATTGATAGGACGATTCAACAGTACGAAGAAGTACTGGGCGGGCTTGGCATTCGGCTGGTTCTGGGTTTGCGCGAAAGCCGAGTCCGCAACCGGGAGGCCCGCTTTGGCTTGGGCAGCTTGAATCTGGGGCATCAGAATGTCGCGAACGTAGTGCCAGTAAGGAACCAGTTTGAGGGCAGTCTCTGCATACTGCTCGGCGGCGTTCAAATCCGGCGTAGTTCGGTTCAGATTCGACCACGCAAGACTCATCAACAGCTCGGGTTCTCCCCATGAGGGCTCCAGCGGATCAACCGCGTCGCGCTTATGGTCGCGAACTACTTCCAATCCTTTGTTGTAAATTTCAATCGCCTTATCCTGGCCTCCTCCGCGCTCTGGAGGCGACGACCAACGGATGGGGCCGAGCACCCAGAGCAGACGAGGATTGTCTGGGGCTGTCGCCATGGCTTCTTTCAAAAGCGGACTCAACTGTTGGAGCAGTTCCTGAGCGCGGGTTGGGTCTTTCTTGTTCAAGTACATCAGGTAGCCGAGAGAAGAGCCTGCCCCAATCTTAGGTTCGACGAATGCAAGGTCCCGGGCAATGGCGTCGTTGAAATCGGTGACCGCCTGCGTGAGGTCCGCTTCCAGATCAGTTGGAGTCGGGGATTCGTTGAAGCCGTTAATCGCTCTGCGCCACAACGCAAATCCACGCCAGTAGAGCACCCGCGATGCCAGCTTATTGTCTTCAGGGATGGGCGCGAGCTCGTCGTGGAGGCGCTTCAGAGCCGGGCGGTCGCCTTCGTAGTCTGCCCTTTGAATCTGGGTGACGATGCGGATGAAGGAATCGCGTGAAGGCTCACGACCGGTCTTATCGGCGGGGTAAAGCCCAGTCGCGACGGACAAAACGAGTATGGTCAGCGCGATCAAAAAGTCTCTGCCGTTTCGAGCACTCATGCACTCCTCCTTGCCGTGCCGCAGAGCGACGGCCAGGGCCGATTCTACATCAAGGGCCTTCGGATTACGCCCGGGCGACGGGCCTCGGAAGTGATTCTATTTACCTGGTAAGTCCCGCCCGGGTACCCAACATTCCTGGTGAGCGCGCTACCCGGCAGTCAGAACATCGCAACAATGCCGAGCCTCGTCGCTACATCATTCTGCGCACGGACGCTCGCCTTTCTCATTTCTGGCCGCAGCCGTAAAGTTCCTCTGTGGCGCATCTTGTATTTTCCCCAATGAATTTAACTTGCCTGATTACTCGGGTGGATTCAATAGGTCGATGCAACACCAGATCGACGCCAACTTATAGAAGATCCAAGAGCTAAAATCGTTCAATTCAAACAAACGCTGCCCTGTAACCGAATCTCGTGGCGAAATGTTTCCCGAGCCTTCAAGCTGATGACTTTAAAAGCAGGTATGGGTTTGCTAGGGATATTGTTTTAAAACTCGTGGGATATTTTCTTAAGGGAACCAAGTAAAATGATGGAACCTATGCAGAATCCCACGGTCGGTAAATTGGATTCGGACGAACCGAAGGAGATTTCGGGCGCCGCAATATCATGTTCGGAAGGCTCGAATGCGGCGCCCACGCTGACCCTCGAATCGCCCGAGTTATATTTCAACCGTGAACTCAGCTTGCTGGAATTCCAGAAAAGGGTACTGGAACAGGCGGAGGACTCGGAGAATCCTCTGCTGGAGAGGGTAAAGTTCCTTTCTATCGTCAGCTCAAACCTGGATGAATTCTTCATGGTGAGAGTCGCGGGTCTGCAAGGGCAGGCAGCGAGCGGCGCCCAAGAAGCGAGCGTCGATGGACTGTCCGCGGCGGTGCAATTACAACTCATTCGCCAGGAGGTCCGGCAGCTGGTTGCACGAATTCAGGATTTATTGCGCGACACGCTGCTGCCCGCTCTGCAGCGCGAAGGTATACGAATTACAGACATTTCCTCTTTAGCGCCGGAAGCGCGGTCCGCGATGGACGCTTATTTCCTAGAACACGTCTTTCCAGTGCTGACGCCGTTGGCGTTCGATCCCGGCCGCCCATTCCCGCATATCTCAAGCGGCAGTTTGAATCTGGCGGTGGTGGTGGGAGACAACCAGGGCACGGAAAACTTCGCCCGTGTAAAAGTGCCGGACTCTCTGCCCCGGCTTGTTCCGGTAATCTCCGGTTCGCGTCAGGGGAAGGTTTCCAAGCCGTCAAAGACCGAAACAACGTTCGTGTGGCTGGAGCAGTTGATCGCGGCCAATCTTCATTTGTTGTTCACGGGAATGGAAATCGTGGAAGCCTGTCCTTTCCGGGTAACTCGCGACGCGGAAATCGCCATTCAGGAATTGGAGAGTGACGACCTGTTGGAAAGCGTAGAAGAGGCCATGAAACAGCGGCGCTTTTCCTCCGCTGTTCGTCTGCAGGTGGACACCAACGTGTCCGAAAAGATTCTGGAAATCCTGGCCCACAATCTGCCGATCGACAAACAGGACGTGTACCGAATCAGAGGCTCCATCGGTCTCGGGCGGCTGATGGAACTTTACGCATTGGACCGTCCGGATTTGAAGGATAAGGCATTTTTGCCATATGTTCCTCCGAACCTTGGCTCCGATGCTGACGAAGATGTGTTCTCCACCATTCGCCGCGCAGATCTTCTGCTGCATCATCCCTACGAGTCTTTTCAACCGATAGTGGAATTCCTCCGAGAGGCAGCGCGCGACCCGAACGTGTTGGCCATCAAGGTGACCTTGTATCGTGTGGGACGCAACTCGCCGATCGTGGCGGCCCTGCTGGAGGCGGTGGAAAAGGGAAAGCAGGTAGCCGTTCTAGTTGAACTCAAGGCACGGTTCGACGAGGAAAGCAATATCGAGTGGGCGCGAACGCTGGAGGATGCCGGCGTGCACGTTGTCTACGGGTTGGTCGGTATGAAGGTCCATTCCAAGGTCGCTTTAGTGGTCCGTCGCGAAGGCGAATCGATTCGGCGGTACCTGCACATGGGAACCGGTAATTACAATCCCACGACGGCACGCCTCTACACCGACTTTGGCTTTTTGACGTGCAACGAACAAATCGCCGATGATGTCACTCACTTTTTCAACGCGCTAACAGGATATTCCCGGAAAAACGAGCCTCACGAGCTGCTTGTTGCGCCTGTAAATTTAAGGCAGCGGCTTGAAAAATTGATCCTCAGAGAAATTGTGTTTCAGGAGCAGGGCCAGCGCGGCCATCTGATTTTCAAGATGAACGCACTGGAAGATCCGCAAATGATCAGGCTGCTTTATCGGGCCTCGCAAGCGGGGGTCAAGGTTGACCTGCTGATACGGGGACTTTGCTGTTTGCGGCCTTCGGTGAGTGGATTCAGTGACAATATACGCGTCACGAGCATCGTAGGCCGGTTCTTAGAGCATAGCCGGGTCTACTATTTCGGGAATGGAGGAGCCGGGGAAATTTATCTCGGCAGCGCTGACCTAATGCGAAGAAACTTGAGTCATCGCGTGGAGATCCTGTTTCCGGTCGGTAACCCCAAGCTGGTTCGCCGCTTGAAGGACATTCTTGACATTCAGTTGGCCGACGAACGAAAATCTCATCTACTGGAAAGCGACGGGCATTACGTCAGGAACAGCAAGAGCGGACAACCGGACGCAATCGATAGTCAACTCCTACTTCTCACCCATGAACGAGCGCCTCTCAAGGGGGCTAAGGGTTTGGCGGTCTTGTCACGCAAGCGCCGAGTTGCAGATCGGCGCGCTCGCGTGCGGACAAAGCCTTGATTTTGGACGCATTTTAAGCGCAGTAGCCTCTCAAGGGATTACAAAACGTCAACCAGAAACGGCAAATCAAAGAAGCAGTGTTTAGTTGGACCAATCTGTCCCGGCCGCGGGTCGCGGCGTCTCTTTAACGAAACAAGCATCGCAAACTCTGATTCCGTTTTTAAGTGTGAAATCGACTCTCCGGCTAGGGTCGATCTCGGCGCCACATTTTCCACAAAGTTCGCTTTGCATATCCTTTATTCTAGCTCTGAAGAATCCAATTCATCATGCCGCTGATCCAGCTGCCCGTGCCTTTGTGTTTCTTTTCGGTGGCTCGCCGTTAAAGGTTTGAATGTCGGTTATGGCGTATATGTTTTCACACTCACACAGCTTGCAGCGAGCGATGAAAGAATGGGTCGCACTCGCCTCAGATTCAAGTTCGTCTTGCAGTCTCGCAATCTTAGCAGAAACGGGAATTGGCTCTCGGCATCGAATGCAAGGCACTCCACGATAGCTCTTCATCAGTTCTGCAATCATTTAAACCTCACCGCAGGGAAGCTATAGAGGAAACCGGAGCATACCACTAGGCTGGCGCCAAAATCCATCCGGGCCTGAGAGTGGTTGATTCACGAAGAATCATAGATCGATAAGAAACCTGATACTGTTCAATATAGAACTCTATTGTCGGATTCTCATTCATTCTCTGTTAACCCAGCCGTAACAACTGAGTGTAACAGTCAAACCATCGAGCAGATTTCGCCCGATTGCAATCTACATACAACTTGAACCATCACCAGGTGTCCGGGTTGGACCCCGTGTGATAATGGCGCGCCCGGCTGCTTAGAAGATGCGCAGCACAAAAATCTAAGTGCCGCTTCTGGTGTCGCTTGTAAGGGAACAACAATGCATATTGCCAGGACAATGAGACCAATTGGTTTGACTGGAATCTGGTCGAGAAGCATGCCGATGTGTGCCGGTTCGTAACAATGCTCAATGCACGACGCCTGTTCCGCGACCTTGAGCCGGCGCAGCAAAGCCTCAGTCTCAACGAAATCCTCCGAGAGTCAAATAAGGCATGGCACGGCGTAAAGCTAGAGCAACCGGACTGGAGCGATTCCTCGCACAGCCTGGCAATCAGCGCGGAGGCGCCAAACAAAGAGTTGCTGTTTCACGTGATTCTGAATGCTTATTGGGAACCGCTCGAGTTCGAGCTGCCGCATGTCGGCGGCGATGAGGCGCATTCATGGCGCCGCTCGATCGACACTACCCTCGGCACGCCACACGATATCGTTGAATGGGACACGGCGCCAACGGTTCCCGGCCGTACCTATCGGGTAGGGCCCCGATCTATTGTCGTGCTTTTCGCTCCCCTGGGGTGATGAACCAGATCCTGGTCTGCGACCAGGACCACCGCCCGTATGGAGAATCGCAAGCGAGGACCTGCGCTTAGATGCGCTTGGTCCCTAAGTTGCTTCCGCTGTTAGTTGGTCTTGGAGGAATACTGAAAATCAGTACCAGTTTAACTTCGGGAGGGGACCATAAATGGCAAGCGCTCACGCGGAATTGTATCGATTTGAAATTCCAGGTACCGCATCTGTCGTCGAAGGAAACGGCGGATTGCAAAAGGTAAGGGTCACAACTCCCGGGGCTGCAGGGGAAATTTATCTGCACGGCGCTCACCTCACTTCTTGGAAGCCCGCCGGGAGAGAGGAAGTGCTCTTTCTCAGCGCACTGTCGCAATGGGAACTCGGGCGCGCAATCCGTGGAGGAGTTCCTATCTGTTTCCCCTGGTTTGGAGGAAAGGCAGACGACCCCAAAGCGCCGGCGCACGGGTTCGTACGAACGAAGGCGTGGCGGATTGAGTCGATCGCGCAGGCCGGAGATGGGGTCACCGTTAGTATGTTCACCGAAAGCGATGATGATACCAAGCGATGGTGGCCCGCCGATTTTCGCTTGTCCTATCGCGTCACATTCGCGTCAGAGTTGAGACTCGAGCTTGTGGTAACGAATACCGGGAAAACATCACTGCGGTTTGAGGAAGCACTGCATGCCTACCACAGAGTTGGGAATATCCTAGATACACGGGTGAGTGGACTAGACACGGTCCAATATATTGATAAAACAGACTCGAATCGGAAGAAGATTCAGCACGGGGAGATTGCGATCGTCTCAGAGACCGATCGTATATACCTGAACACAATCGATGCAATCAAATTGGAAGATCCCGTCTTACGCCGCCGCACCCACGTCGCGAAGGAGAATTCACGCACGACTGTTGTATGGAATCCGGGGGCGCAGAAGGCGCGTTCGTTGTCGGATTTTGCTGATGACGAATGGATCCAGATGATATGCATCGAAACCAGCAACGTCGCCGATTTCGCCCTGGACCTCGCGCCTGGCCAGCAACACGAAATGAAAGCTGTTGTCAGTGTTGCCGGTTTCTGAATCACTCGGGAGTATGCCCAGGCTCCGCTGATTTGACCGTCAGGCGCCGGGCTTGGTCAGTACTAGATAGGTCGTCGGTCGGCCTCCTGAAAAGGCTCCTTCATGGCCGTTCACGACGAGCTCGTTTGTAACGCGAGGAGGATGTAATGGTTTCAATAGTAATCGTCGGAGGTGGTTTTGGCGGATTGGCAGCCGCGAAGGCTCTCAGAAATACTTCGGCCGATATCATTTTGATCGACCGCTTAAACCACCACCTATTTCAACCCCTGCTCTATCAGGTGGCAACGACCGTGCTAGCACCCGGCCAGATTGGCACTCCGATCCGCGGAATTCTTCGGAATCAGAAGAACGTCACGGTGATCCTTGGCGAAGTCACGGGAGTGGATAAGGATAAGAAGTGCGTGTTCGTCAGTGACGCTGACCGGCAGGACGTGCCAGCTCCCTACGATTACTTGGTTCTTGCGACAGGAGTAAGCCACAGCTACTTCGGCCACAACGAATTCAAGCAGTATGCCCCGGGGTTGAAAACGCTCGCAGATGCCGAGGCGGTCCGAAACAAGATCTTGCAGTCATTCGAGCTGGCAGAAGCCGAAGAAGATCCGAGCCGTCACCGGGATCTACTGACATTCATTCTCGTGGGGGCGGGTCCCACGGGTGTAGAGATGGCCGGCGCTATCGCCGTGCTGGTGCGCAGCACACTGAAATCGGAGTTCCGGCGGATTGATCCGGCCTCTGCTCGAATTCTGCTGGTGGACATGGCTCCGAGGGTTCTGCAGTCGTTTTCGGAGGAACTTTCCAAAGCCGCGAAGCAACGCCTCGAAAAATTGGGGGTCGAAGTTCGACTCGGACAGAGCGTCGATAAAATCGACGCAGACGGAGTCGTCCTAGCGGGCGAGCGCATCGCGAGCAAAACGGTGATCTGGACCGCCGGTGTTGCGCCCTCCCCAGCAGGCAAGTGGCTCAACGTGGAGTCGGATCGTGCCGGGCGCGTACGCATTCAGAATGACCTCACCGTACCCGGGCATCCCGAAATCTTGGTGATCGGCGACACCGCATCGCTCGATCAAGAAGGCAGGCCTCTGCCAGGCGTGGCACAGGTGGCGATTCAACAAGGTCGCTATGCGGGAAAGTTGATTCACAGCCGGATCACAGGTAATACCCCGCCAGGCCCGTTTAGCTATTTTGACAGAGGCAGTATGGCCGTGGTGGGCAAGGGTTTTGCAGTGCTGCAAACTGGAAAGGTCCATGTCAGTGGATTCGGAGCGTGGCTCGCGTGGGCGGCCGTACACCTACAGTTTCTGGCGACATCGAGCCTCCGCCTGAGCGTGTTCCTTCAATGGATCTGGACCTACGTGACCGGGCAACGCGGCTCGCGGCTGATCGTGAATCCTCGCGGATCAGAATCTGGCAGGACGGTGGCGGAGACGAACACCAGAGCCGCAGCTTCGAGCAAGTAACAGCTTCGAAGGAAAGACAGAGCAAATGGCTCTAGTGAATTCCTGGCAATTAGGCCGCAAAATAACGGTTTCTGCCAGACTGAAAGGAATAGAGAGGAATATCAAGACTGGCTGGCGGTGGACGCAGTCGCGCGCACCTTTCTCTACTCCGAATTCCCTGCGAACAGGGAAAATACAGGGAATTTGGCGCTCTCAGTCGAAGTCGTTCGACGTTAACTCTACGATGCAGAGTATTTTAGCCAGAGAAAGTAGCTCTCCGAGCGCAATCGGAACAGGGATCGATCGGGGAAGGAACAGGGAACCTTCGAATCATCGTCGTTTTCCCTCTCCGCATGAGTGGGAAGTTGAAGCGCTTGCGCACTTCAGTCTACCTAAACCGCGCACACACTACTCTGTTTCAACTGACTTATTTCGGTGCGACGATGCGGCCACGCATATCCGGTTGAACTTAGACGGTTAATCGGGATTTTCAGCTCACAGTTCGTTCATTAACGAACATTAATGTGCGCAATCGAACAAAGGACACCGAAGTGCAGCATCGCCATTAGCCGCTGACAATCTTACCCAGTTCCAGCAAAACATCGTGTTTGCATGCTCGCGGCTCTAAACGTGTTAACCGCTAAGCAGAGGGATTCGTCGCGCTCTCAGCCCGCCTCTAGATACTTTTTGAACGAGCCCCGCCTGTCGCAGTTTCTGACACGCCAGATTCTATTAGATTCTGGACATTATGATTTTATTTCCATATAAATCCATAGCAGTGCACATCGGCAAGGGATAAATGGCGACTCTGATTAACCAAGACCGCGCCACAAAAAACAAAATCCCGCCATTGCAAATTATCCTTGCGCTCGACCTGCTCTTGGCCTGCTTCGTTTTTCTTCCGGTCTCCATTAATCATCCACGACTTGCGTGGTCCATCGTGGCAGCCGCGGTGGCTTTGCTTGTTGCACTTTTTTTCCTGCGGCGGCGACTTGCTAGGACTGGCCGCGTTTTGTTCTATGAGTTCGTGCCCAAGCCCGTGCACTACGTGCAGCTCACCATGCATTCCTGTATTTATGCCTATTGGGGCTGGTATTGGCGCGAGGTGTATCACCAGATTCCCCTGATTATCTGCCAGCTTGTTTTCGCCTACGCCCTGGACATGATTGTCTGCTGGTTCCGCCGCGATAAATGGATATTAGGCTTTGGTCCGTTTCCGATCGTGCTCAGCACAAACCTGTTCCTGTGGTTTAAGCCCGATTGGTACTTCCTACAATTTTTGATGTTGGCAACCGGTGTTCTCTGCAAAGAGTTCGTCACCTGGAAAAGGGACGGGCGCCGCGCGCACATTTTCAATCCCTCCGCCATCGCGCTGTTTGTTTTTTCGGTAGGCCTGATCATTACGCACAGCACGCATATCAGCTGGGGAGAAGAGATTGCAGTTTCGTTTGACCGCCCGCCGCATATTTACATGGAAATTTTTCTGCTCGGTCTGGTGGTTCAAGCTTTGTTCTCTGTCACGCTGGTGACCCTCTCCGCAGCCGCAGCACTCTACGCCCTTAACGTGGCCTACACCGGCCGCACCGGCCTCTATTATTTTGTCGATACTAACATCCCGGCCGCCGTATTCCTTGGCCTGCACTTGCTGGTCACAGACCCTGCTACCTCACCCAAGAAAAACTTCGGCAAAATTGTGTTCGGCGCAGGATATGGCGTTCTCGTATTCGGTCTCTATTGGTTTTTGGGATTGCTCGGCGCACCCACTTTCTACGACAAGTTACTCTGCGTTCCGCCGCTTAACTTGACGGTCCGCGCGTTCGACCGGGCCAGCGCCAAGCTGGAAGAATGGCTTCAAATGCCGATGTGGAACCCCAAGTTGGCGAATTACGCGTTCATGACGATATGGATTGGCCTCTTCGCGGTGATGTGGTCTACGGGATTCCTACGAGGTCAACATCCAGGCGCCGATGAAGCATTCTGGCGAAAGGCCTGCTCGGAAGGCCGCCAGTCCGCGTGCAACACATGGGTCCGGATGATGAACATCCGGTGCTACCACGGCTGGGGACCTGCATGTTTAGTTTTGGGAGTCGCTTCCAACGAGAACCAGCTGATTCCGCGCGATCAAGTGCAGGCGGGCAAAAGCTTGGCGCATGCATGCGAGCTCGGGCTTTCAAGTGGCTGCTCAAGATTGCTGAAGCTCGTGGCTGAAACTAAAGGTAGTTTTTTCCAAAGTGCGTGCGATGCGGGCGACGGCGAAAGTTGCTTCCTTTTGGGCTCGTTATACTATGCCGGAAGGGGCGTTCCGAAAGATGGCAGCCACGCCTTCGCGTTGTTTGAGCAGTCCTGCTCCACTGGTTGGCGACGGGGGTGCAGCGGACTTGGGGAGTGTTATCGCGCCGGGGTGGGAACCGCAGTAGATAATTCTCGGGCTCTCGAACTCTTCGACCAAGCGTGTCGCGCTGACGTTGCTTCCAGCTGTTTCTCGGCCTCCGTGATGTACCGCGATCTCAACAAGGAGGCAACTGCGCGGAAGAGGTTGCGACAAGGTTGCCAAATTAGCGCAGGATTCGTTGAATCAAGCGCGGCTTATGCACAACCCGGCACGCCGGCGAAGGCTGCATCGCTCCCAGCGGTCTGTTCCTCGGCCGACAGATAACAGATTTCACGTCGCGCCGTTTGGGGCCCAGCAAGCCGGGGGAATAGCTCGGCTATCGAAGTGCACCTCGCTATTGAATCGGGAGAAAAAGTGCAGCCTTTGGACCATTACGGCAAAACAAGACCTCGCGGACATTCCCAAAATCTCGGCAGTTGGGCCAGAAATTCACGGGTTCCGTCACAATTAGGGAAACAGAGAGAAATACCAGTACTGGCTGGCGGTGTACGCAGTCGCGCGCGAACTTTTCTCTGGTCCAGATTCCCTACTAACAGGGAAAAAACAGGGAATTTTGCGCCTTTACTCGGGACCATTCGGAGATAACTCCACGACGCAGAGTGGTTTGGCGGGAAAAATGAGGTCTTCGAGACCAATCGGAACAGGGTCGGATCAGGGAAGGAATAGAGAATAGAATTCCCTGTTAGCCAATTCCTATAGTGAAGTGTCTCCCACGAGCCATGACTTGATAGCCCGCAAAAGTAGCTTGTCCGGTTTGCGTTAATCAGGAGCTAGTGTCTCGTTTCAGGCCTGAGTTCGGGATGAACCGACAGGATGGGTTTTCCTGCGCCACTAACGGTTACTTCCGGATGAGTCGTAATCCAGGACTTATCCGATTCAGTCTCTGGAGCGTGGTAGTATGGCACCCATCCTGGGAAAGCAAGTCGGAGCACGTTGGAGCGCCAAACGGGAGGCTAGGAATGGCGGGATCGGAATCCGCTCAAGTACCGCTTGAAACTTGCGTCCCAAGCTCTACTTCGACTGTTCCAAGCACTGCCTCGACGATCCCAGCTGCGAAGGTTACGCCGCGCCACTCCGCTCTCCTCCGCATCACCCACTGGATTACAACGCTGTGTTTCTTTGCGCTGCTCGTTACCGGAATGGAAATTGTAATCTCTCACCTCGCTTCTATTGGGGCGAAACCGGCAATGTACTGACGACACCGTTGTTTAAAATTCCCATTCCTTCCTCGCGGTCATTGGTGCCCACTGGTTACGGGTACGTATTGCCTGATCAGAACGGCTGGAGCCGCTACCTCCACTTTCAGTCGGCCTGGATTGTCGTACTAACCGGCTTACTGTACGTAATCTCCGCGTTTTTTACCGGCCATCTGCGGAAAGATTTGCTCCCCGGCAAGTCCGACCTTTCATGGCGCAGCTTCTCAAACACAATCGCCAGCCATTTGCGTTTCGCGCGCCTGAGTGAAGCAGAAGCCTGGTCGTACAATGTGCTCCAGCGCCTCAGCTACTTGTTCGTAATTTTCGTTTTGTTCCCGCTAATAATCTGGACGGGCTTAGCGATGTCCCCGGCGTTTGTTTCCGCGTTTCCAATCACAGTCACATCGTTGGGGGGACAACAATCCGCGCGCACGATTCACTTCTTTGTCACCATTGCTCTTGTGCTTTTCTTGCTGGTCCACGTCGTGATGATTTGCGTTGCCGGATTCAAGAGCCGCATGCGCGCAATGATCACAGGAAAAATGACCACCGGCCAAGTCATCACAGAAGAGGTGACCACTGACCTCGCCGATACACACACGGAGCAGACATGACCGATCTCTCGCGCCGCAAACTGATCATCGGCGGACTTGCCGCCACCGCTGGCGTAGCGGGCTTGGGCGTGGCCGCGCGCATCGCGGAAAAATATGGACTGATCCCGCCCGACCACGGCGGAATCTACGGTCTCGGCACAACGCTTACCTATGCTTCGCACCGTCTGCTCACACGGCACTCGTTAGCCCGTGAATTCTCGCACAGCCAGATTTCCAGACCTCCGCTCGCCAACGAGATGCCGCCCCTCACTGACGCATACAAGCATCTTCAAGCCGGAGGGTTCGCTGACTGGCGTCTCACCGTTACTGGCATGGTCGATCGCCCCGCTGCGTTTTCGCTTGCGCAACTCAAGAGCTACCCGCGTCGCGGCCAAATCACTCAAATCGCCTGTGAAGAAGGCTGGTCGTATATCGCCGAGTGGATCGGCGTGCCTCTCTCCCACGTCCTGGATCTCGTGGGTGTCCAACCGCAAGCGCGGTACATCGTTTACTTCTCAATCGATCCCGAATGGTGGGACAGCATCGATATGGCCGACGCAATGCATCCGCAAACTTTTCTGGCCTATGGAATGAATGGCGA
>DATNLR010000142.1:0-16686 GCA_035602755.1 Binatus sp. (SeqCode)
CTCGCTCAAGCGCCAGAAGCCCCCCGCTCAACACCGAACAGTCCCCTTTCCATCCGAGTCGTGGCCTATACGATCGAAGCGAAACTCAACACTAGCTCCCATTCCATCGACGCTACCGAAACGCTCGTCTATAAAAATCTCACCGGCCAGCCACAGCAGTCTTTCCCCTTCCATCTGTATCTAAACGCCTTTCAACCTCAATCAACTATGACGACCGAGATTCGCATGAGCGGCGCTCGTGGCGTTGAAGCCGATGCAGGCTGGAACGACAAGAACCGCGGCTCGATCACCGTGTCCAAAATCGAAGTCCAGGGTGCCGGCGATCTCACCGACAAAATGCAGTTCATGCAGCCCGACGATCACAACACCAACGACCTTACTGTCTTCCAGGTTACCTTGCCCAAGCCAGTCGCGCCCGGCGCGTCCGTGGAATTCCATATGACCTTCCACGATCAACTTCCCGAAGTCCTTTACCGGACCGGTTACAAACGGGATTTCTACATGATCGGCCAATGGTTTCCCAAAGTCGGCGTGTGGTGGAAAAATGCCTGGAATTGCCATCAGTTCCACGCGGACTCGGAATTTTTTGCCGATTTCGGAACTTTTGACGTGAACCTCACCGTGCCACAAAACGAAATCCTCGGCGCCGGCGGTGATTTAATTTCCTCCGTCAACAATCCCGACGGCACAAAGTCCGCCAAGTTCCATTCCGAAGATGTCCATGATTTTTCGTGGACCGCGAGCCCTGACTACACCGTGGTGGAAGACACCTGGACCGGCAGCGCAGGACCAGTCAAGCTACACGTCCTTATGTCTCCCGGACACATGGCTTCCGCGCCGCGTTACGTGCAAGCCTTGAAAGGCACTCTCGCCTGGTATGACAAAAATATCGGCCCCTATCCTTACGACCGCGTCACAGTTGTGGACCCGCCGCATGGCGCCTTCAACGCCGGCGGAATGGAATATCCCACGCTCATCACTGCCGGTACCACCTGGTATATGCCCAAGGGTTTTCTCGCGCCCGAGGATGTCGTCAACCACGAATTCGGCCATCAATATTGGTACGGCATGGTCGCCACCAATGAATTCGAAGACGCCTGGCTCGACGAGGGCATCAACAGTTACGTGGAAGCCATATCCATGGCTGCGCTTTACGGCGAAAATACTTCGATGATTAATTTCCCGTTTGCCACCGCTAGTGAAGCGCAATTCCTGCGCATCGAATACATCTCGCTTCCGGATACCGATCCGATCACTCGTTTTTCTTGGAAATTCATCAGCGACAACGCCTACGGCAGCGTAACCTACGGCAAGACCGGCACCGTCCTGCTCACTCTTGAAAAAGTAGTCGGCCAACAAACCATGCTGGCCGCGCTGCACGAATATTTCCTGCGCTACCGTTTCAAGCATCCTACCGGCGAAGATTTCCTGAAGACCATCGAAGACGTCTCCCATCAGGATCTGAAGTGGTATTTCGATCAAGCCGTTTATGGCACTAATATTCTCGACTATGATATTTGGGACGCCCACTCAGACCGATTGACCTGGTGGGAAAAAGAAATCTCTCGCAAGAAGACCGCGGATGAAATGTACCGCACTTACGTTACTGTGCATCGCAAAGGCGATTTCATCTTTCCCCTGAATGTTCTGGTGCAATTTGAAGACGGTTCCACAACCACCGAACACTGGGACGGCCGCGACCGCTGGGTTCGCTACACCTACGATCGCAAATCCAGAGTTGCCTCTGCGCAGATCGATCCAGGCGACAAAGTTATGCTGGACCGTAATTTTTTCAACAACAGTTATGTCGTGGACGGAGACAGTCGCGCAATCCACAAGCTTGAAAACATGTGGCTTTTCGCCAGCGAATGGATTTCGCAGTTCCTGGCCTGGATATCCTAACTGGAAATCGAAGGAGCTACACGCGTGCCGTCAGCAGTAAGACCCAAAACATTTGTATCCGGTGCTGGACTCGTATGGCGCTGGCAACGGATCCTTTGGTGGATTTTTATCGTCAATCTGGTCTTGGCGCATTTTGCTATTCGTGGATTAGTCGATCGCGTAAGACCCGCGCTGGCGAATAGTTCTGCCTCACAGCGTCTGGTAAATGGATTCGATCTTACCGCGCTCATGGAACTGGCGGTTCGGCCCGACTCGCCACTGGAAACTCCCGGTCCAGTGGTTTTTCACTACTCTGTAATTTTCGCGATTTTTATGATTTTCTGCACCGGCGGTATTCTCGCGACTTACGTTTTCGACATCAAGCCCACCACCACCGCTTTCTTCGAAGCCTGCGGACACCATTTCTGGCGCTTCGTCCGTCTTCTCGTTTACCTGGCTCTCGCTTTTATTCCCATTGGCATTCTTATTGCAATCTGCAGTGCAATTCACAACCGCATGGATGAGCAATCAAACTCCCCTTACCCGGCCGCTTACTTTTCTGGAGCTTCGTCACTGCTTATCTTGCTGCTTCTTATGGTTCTGCGACTGTGGTTCGACATGGCGCAAGTCATCGCCGTCGCCGACGATGAAACCAGAATGCATCGCTCCCTTCGCCGTGCTGCCTCGCTCTTGAAACACAATTTCGGTTCGCTCTTTTGGCTTTACCTACGAATCAGTTTGCTAGCGGGGATTTTCTGCGGCCTGGGCTTGTACCTGTGGATGTATCAACTCAGTCCGATGTCCATCACTCTCGCGTTTCTGCTCACGCAGTTAATGCTGATCTTCTGGATTGCGTCTCGCTTGTGGCAACGTGCCAGCGAAGCACTGTGGTATCGGCAATACCAAGCCGCCATCGTAAGCGAGCCGACCTATTCCCCGTCACCCACGCCCGCGCCGGTTTCATATTCCGCCGCCATGAATTAATTTTTAGCAGGAGCGCGTCTTTATGAACGCAAACGACTTCCGCCGAATAGCCCTCAGCCTCCAAGGCGCCGAAGAAAATTCGCACATGGGACAGCCGGATTTTCGCGTGGGCGGCAGAATTTTCGCCACGCTGGCTTCGGAAAAAGAAGGTTACGGCAACTTGATGCTCACTCGGGAGCAGCAGACGCTGTTCGTAGAAGAACTCCCGGAAGTTTTCCTGCCGATCAAAGGTGGGTGGGGTCGTATGGGTATGACTCACATCCGGCTAACAGCCGCTAACGAAGACGTACTGGCAGGCGCTTTACGCACCGCGTGGCAGCTACGCGTCGAGAAAAACCGCAAGTCGGGCAAAAAGCCCCGCGTCAGGCCAAAACGCGTCCCCGCCAAGAAATCGCGCCGCAAGAAACGCTAAGCTTTCGCCGCACCTCTCACCAAATCCGGCAGCGCAATTCTTCCTTGCGAACCATGGGCGAGTCCGCCTTGCACCCCCAGGCCTTCGCAAACGCGGGCATGTTCGATAGCGGCCCCTTCACGCGATACTGTCCCAGCGGATGCGGATTCGTAGCCACAATCATCCGCGCATATTCCGGACGGAAACTCCCAGCCCAGATCTGCGCAAAGGCCAGAAAAAATCGCTGCTCGGGAGTAAATCCATCGATCTTCGGCGCAGGCTTCCCTTCCATCGATTTCTCCAGAGCAGCGTAAGCAAGCGTCAGCCCGCCCAAGTCTGCGATGCTTTCGCCTTCGACCAGCTTGCCGTTTTCATGCAGTCCCGCTTCCACTTCGAATTCGTCAAACTGTTTCGCGACGCAATCTCCGCGCTCTTTGAAATTCTTCAAGTCTTCCGCAGTCCACCAGTTCTTCAAATTACCTTGCGCGTCGAATTTCGCTCCTTGGTCGTCGAACCCGTGGGTCATCTCATGGCCGATCACCGCGCCCATTCCGCCATAGTTCATCGCATCATCGCGATTCGCATCGTAAAACGGCGGCTGCAGAATTCCTGCCGGAAACACAATCTCATTCATGGAAGGGCTGTAATACGCGTTCACCGTCGGCGGAGTCATGCCCCACTCGGTACGATCCACCGGCTTGCCGATTTCCGAAAGCTCGTGCGCCATATCAAATTGGCGCCCGCGAAAAACGTTCTCCACGTAGGCCCCGCGGTCCACTTTATACGCGGAATAGTCCCGCCACTTATCGGGATACCCAATCTTGATCGCGATGGCATCCAGCTTCACCGCCGCTTGCTTCCTTGTTTCCGGACTCATCCAATCCAGCGTCGCTAGATCGTCGCGCAACGCATCCATCAAATTCTTCACCATGGCCACCGCTTTGGCTTTCGCTTCCGGCGGAAAATACTCTTTCACGTAATACTGTCCCAGCGCTTCGCCCAAATTTGCGTCGGTGGCCTGCACGCACCGGCGCCAACGCGGCAGCAGCTCCGTCGTGCCCTGCAGCGTCTTGCCATAGAAATCAAAATTCTCGTTCACAAATTTAGACGATAGCGACGGCGCCGCGTTGTGCAGCAGGTGCCAGCGCAAATAAATCTTCCAGTCCGCCAACGAAACCGAGGTCAATGACGCATCCACAGCCTTGAAGAATTCCGGCTGGTTTACGTTTACGTCGGTGACCGGCGGAGTCCCCACTTCGGCAAAATATTCGGTCCACATAAAATGTGGCGTCAGTTCGGCCAACTGGGCCACGGAAGTCTTGTGATAAGTATTATCCGGATCACGTCGTTCCACTCGCGTCATGGAAACTTTGGCCAGCGACGTTTCCAGTCCCATCACCGTTTTCGCTTCCGCTGCTGCGGTCGCGTCATCATCACCCGCCAACTTGAAGATGTTCGTCACATGCTGCACATAGGCCGCCCGGAGCTTTTCCGATTTCTCGTCATCCTTCGTGTAGTAATCCCGGTCTGGCAATCCGAGTCCGCCCTGGCGCGCTGAGGCAATCACCTGCGTGCTGTTCTTGTAATCCTGCTCGGAGCCAAACGCGAAGAGCACTCCAGCTCCGTCGCGTTGCAGCCGAGCAATTTCCGCCTGTAACGACGCCACATCATGTATGTCCGCGATGCGTTGAAGTTGCGGCAGCAAAGGTTTCATGCCTGTCGTTTCCACCGCGCTCTCGTCCATGCAACTGGCGTAAAAATCTCCGATCTTCTGCCAGTTAGAGCCGGGCGTCGCATTCTTATCCGCCGCGGCTTTTTCCAGTATTTTGCTCAGCGCCGTCTCATTGTCCTGGCGAAGTTTGTTGAACGTGCCCCAGGTCGGATAAGCCGCCGGAATCGGATGGCTCTTCACCCAGCCGCCGTCCGCAAATTGGAAGAAGTCATCGCAGGGCAACGCGCTGCGATCCAAATTCGAAAGATCGAATCCGTGACCTGTCTGTTCCTCCGCCGCTCCAATATCGCAGCCGCCTCCTCGGGCAACTCCGGCTGCAATCGTTTCAAGGCCCGCGCGCGAATCCGCGCTCTGAGCCGCGAGCCGCAGCGGTGAAACCATCGTGCCTATGCCCAGCAGAACAAACAGAATACGTCGAATCATCGAGTGGCCCCTTTCGATAATTTTTGAATTCACACGCTGATGCAGAGTCTCAGTGAACGAGCAAACATTCTTGAAGCGTAGGAAGAGCCTTGCTATCAAACGGCGCCCAACGATTGTGAAGCTACCCGTATTCCGTGTCAACGGCCCCCGGCTCTCGCCGGGCCTTGGCCCATGAATCCTTGATATTGACACTCTATAGGAAGCTAACGTATTGTCCTACAGATCGTCTATAGGAGAAATATGACTCCTGACCAAACCAACCTACTCCAGGGCACCCTGGACATGATGATTCTAAAAGCCCTGGCCCTGGACCAGATGCACGGCCTGGGCATCTCGCGACGAATCGAACAAATCACCAAAGGTACCTTTCAGGTTAAGCCCGGCTCGCTCTTCCCCGCCCTTCACCGTATGGAAGAAGAAGGCTGGCTCGTTTCTTCCTGGGGCGAGTCCGAAAATAACCGTCGCGCAAAATATTATCGGCTAACGAAGGCTGGCCGTCGCCAGCTCGAATCCGAAACCCAGCGCTGGGGCCGCATTTCGCTAGCCATTGCCCGAGCTCTGGAAGCTTCCTAGGTTGCCGTAGCGAGGAGCAGCATGTCCATGCTTTCGCGGATGACCAACTTCAGGCGAAATATTTTCGCCAGAGAAAAAACTGACCGCGACCTCGACGACGAACTGCGCGCCTACTCCGATCTCCTAGCCCAGGAAAAAATCCGCGAAGGAATGAACCCCCAAGAAGCTCGTCGCGCAGCCAAAATTCATTTAGGCGGCGTCGAGCAAGTAAAAGAAGAAGTGCGCCAAGCCCGCACCGGCTCATGGCTCGATTCAGTCTTTCAAGATTTTCGTTACGCCGCCCGCACCCTTCGCAAAAATCCCGGCTTCAGCGCCATCGCAATTCTCACACTAGCCCTCGGGATCGGCGCCAACACCGCCATCTTCACGCTTACTTACGCCGTGATTCTGAAAAGCCTTCCGGTCCCGAACCCGCACCAACTGGTACGTTACACATTTCGCTCCGGCACGCAGGATCTCGGCCTCTCCGGACCGCTATACGACGCCCTTCGCAAGCACGAGCAAGCCACCCAGGATTTACTCGCCTGGAGCGGCTCGAACCTGGCCGTCGAACGAGACGGCGCAGTAACCAATGTCGATGGCGCCTTGATCTCCGGCAACGCTTTCCGTGTTCTCAAGCTTCAGCCCTTCATCGGCCGTGCGTTCACCGATGCGGACGACCAGCCCGCTGGGGGCCCAGAGGGCTATCAAGCTCTGCTCCGTTACGCTTACTGGAAAGACCATTTCCAGAGCCGCACATCGATCCTCGGCCGCTCGCTAATTATCAACGGCCAGCCCGTCACCATCGTCGGAGTATTGCCGCAAGGCTTCGAAGGCGTCATGGCTGGAGAGCGCGCCGACATCGTTCTGCCCCTATCCTTCGAAGAAGTATTAAACGCTCCGCACCCGCTGCGGCATCACCCAGGCAGCTTTTGGTTGACCGTAATCGGCAGATTAAATCCCGGCGCAACTCTTCGAAACGCTCAGTCTAATCTGATAACCACGCAAAATTCCGTTCGCGACGAAGCCGATCCTTCGCACAGATTTCTGGGCGGCTTCTTCGCCGCGTTTCAGCTGGGAGTAGAAAGCGGACGTTCCGGACGCTCCTCTCTGAAGATCATCTACAGCCGCCCTCTTATCGTGCTGGAAATTCTGGTCGGCATGGTTCTCTTGCTTTGCTGCGCGAACACAGCGCTGCTAGTCCTCGCCCGGGTCAGTAACCGCCTTCGTGAGTTTGCGGTGCGTAGCGCGCTCGGCGCCTCCGGTCCTCGCCTGTTCCGGCAAGTATTGAGCGAAGTCGCCCTGCTCGCATTCTGCGGCTTGTTGGCTGGCATCGCACTCGGCTGGATCGCGGCCGCCTCCCTCGTGTCAATGCTTGCGGCCATAGGTCAGCCTCCCCCTCTCGACGCCGCGCCGCAAGCCGCGGTCCTGGGCTTCACAGCAGCAATCAGCCTGCTTTCTGCCTTCGTTGCCGGCGCGTGGCCCGCGTTGCGCGCTAGTCGCGTCGCTCCCCTCCTGGGGTTGAAACAAAACGCTGTCGGCTCAGCTTCCCACGCTCTCGGTAGATTGATCGTTCCGTCGCAAGTGGCCGTAAACGTTGTATTGCTAGCGGCGGCTTCTCTGCTCGGTCAATCCTTCTTCCATTTGCTGCATGAAGATTCCGGCTTCCACTCTGAAAACGCCGTGATGGCCGAAGTCGATCTAACTCCGGATAAGACTTCTGAAACCGTTGCTACGCGCGACGCGCAGCAAATCGTCGATGCGCTCGCCACTTCTCCGGGCGTCGATTCAGCCGCCATAATGTCGTCGCCCCCGCTAAAAGGCTGGTGGAGTTCTTCCCATTATTATTCGCTCGATCATAAAGGCGCAGTGCACACGGACATGCAAATCTGGCCCGAGGCCGTGACCCCGGATTATTTCTCCGCAATCGGAACGCCTATTCGCGAAGGGCGCGCGTTTAACCGCGCCGATGCTATCGCCGCACAAGTTTGCATTCTCAGCGTGTCGGCAGCCCACAATTTCTTCCCTGGCGAAGAAGTCCTTGGCCGTTTCGTTTACACCGGCGGTTCGGACGTCTCACTCGACGGAAAATACCCAGCCAGTTCCCAGGATACTTGTCAGGTAATCGGAGTTGCCGCCGACGCGCGCTTCGAGTCCTTGCGCGAGTCGCCCGAACGCGCCATTTACCGCCTCCTTCCTCAAAATCAAGTAGGCTCCGATTTCTTCCTGGTAGTTCGCAGCAGCAACATCCCCGTAGCAAGCGCCGCAATGCGCGAAGCCGTTCGCAAGACCGTGCCGGGCGCTCCCGAGCCAACTATCTTTACCTTTGACCAACTCGTTGCCGCCCATTTGCACCAGGAGCGCATGCTAACGGCTTTATCAGCCTGCTTCGCAGCGGCAGCTTTGCTGCTTACGGCGCTAGGTCTGTACGGCTTGTTGTCACGCAACGTGGTTACGCGCAGAAAGGAAATCGGTCTGCGTCTCGCGCTTGGCGCCCGCCCACGCGACGCACTCGTCCTGGTGCTGCGCCAGGGACTGCGTCTGGTCGTTATAGGGAGCGGGTTCGGCTTTGTTGCTGCTGTCGCCACAACAAAACTCTTGGGAACTTTGCTAGTCGGCTTACAGCCCAACAAACCTCTTTTGTTGATCGCGGCAGTTGCCCTGCTTTTCATCGTAGCGATCACCGCGAGTTGCATTCCCGCCTGGCGTGCGGCACGCGTCGATCCCATGGAGGCTTTACGCTACGAATAACCCAACGCAGCGTCACAGCACCGCGACGCGAAGGAGTGCGCTGATGTCCATCCTCGCGCGAATCGCCTCAGGCTTCGAAAATATGTTTCGCAAGACGCGCAACGAGCGCGAGCTCGACGCCGAAGTTCGCAGCTACGTGCAGTTACTCGCTGAGGAAAATATGCGCTCCGGCATGTCGACAGAAAAAGCGCTACGCGCGGCTCGAGTTGAGCTGGGAGGTATCGAACAAGTGAAAGAGCAATCCCGTGAGGCACGTGCCGGAGCCAGTGTCGACTCCTTGCTGCAGGATTTGCAGTACGGTGCGCGCATGCTGCGCAAAAATCCCGGCTTCAGCGTAATCGCAATTCTCACGCTAGCCCTGGGCATTGGCGCCAGCACGGCCGTCTTCAGCCTTGTCAACGCCGTGCTGTTGAAGCCTCTGCCGTATCCTAATTCTCAACAAATCGTTTTCCCGTGGCGCCAACCTCCCGCTGGAATAAATGTCGGTTACAACGAGATGCCTTGGGGCCGTCCCGATTTTCTTTTCTTCGCGCGCGAATGCGAGTCTTTTCAGAGCGTCGGCGCCTTCAAGAGCGATTCCTTCAACCTCACCGGCGCTGGTGACGCCGCGCGTCTCGATGGCCTCCGCGCTTCCGCTGGATTCTTCCCCTCCTTGGGAATCTCGCCGTTCATGGGCCGCACCTTCACGGCCGAAGAAGATCAAATCGGCCACGAACATGAAGTAGTTCTCAGCTACAGCCTGTGGCGCGACAGATTCGGCAGTGAGACCCAAATTCTCGGCCGCGTTCTCCAACTCAACAGCGAGTCGTACACCGTCATCGGCGTAATGCCTCGAGGATTCGTTTTTCCGCGCGCCGAGGAAATGCCAAATGGTTTCCCTTTCCCGCGCGCGACCCAGCTTTGGGTTCCGCTGGCTCTCGTCCCCGGCCCAATCATTCCGGGTGAGGACTCTGAGCTTGCCGTCATTGGACGCTTGCAGCCCGGCATCACGCCTGCCCAAGCGCAATCGGAAATGAAGGTCATGTCCAAGCGCCTGGAAGATTTCTTCCCCGGCGGCAAGGGTTGGTTCGGCACGAAGGTTACTTCCCTGCAAGGCCAAATCGCCGGTGACATGCGCCGGCCTCTTTTGCTGATCCTCGGCGCAGTAGGCGTAGTTCTGTTAATAGCGTGTTCGAACGTTGCGGGTCTACTTCTCTCTCGTTCTCTTGCGCGCACAAAGGAATTTACGCTGCGTGCCGCGCTCGGCGCAGGTAAGTGGCGCCTGATGCGACAGCTTCTCACCGAAGCCCTGATTCTTGCCACTACCGGTGGGATCGCTGGGATCCTGATCGCGAAAGTTGCTGTTCACTTTGTAAAATTTTTTGCGCCTACCAATATTCCGCGTCTTAGCGAAGTCAGTCTCGACATTCGGGTGGTGTTATTCGCTCTCGCAATTACGTTCGTCACAGGAATTCTGTTTGGCCTCGCTCCTGCTATTGCCGGTTCTGGCGACAACCTGGCCGAATCGCTTAAAGAAGGAGGCCAGCGATCCGGCAGCAGCCCGGTTGGTGCAAAACTTCGCAACCTACTTTTAATTTCAGAAGTTGCCTTCGCCCTCGTCCTAGTCATTTCAGCAGGACTGCTTACGCGAACGTTTCTCCGCCTGCTTAGCGTGGACCCCGGCTTCAACCCCACGCGCGCCCTAACCTTCGAGTTGACCTTGCCCGCAACGAAATACACAGATCAGCCGGAAATCGTAGCCCTCTATCAAAGGGCGCTCCAAAGCATCCGCTCTCTTCCCGGTGTTGACTCCGCCGGAATCACCGCCACCACTCCGCTTGGCGGGGCTACCGAAAGTACTTCGATTCGCTTGCCGGATCATCCGTCGCAAGATCCAAAGGCCCGCGCCTTTTCGAATTACACCATGATTTCTCCAGGCTATTTTGCCGCCGCGGGAACCCCCATTCTCCGTGGCCGCGATTTCCTGGAATCCGATACCGCTGATGCTCTGCCCGTAACCATTATCAACAGCGCAATGGCCAAAAAATTCTGGCCAGGCCAAGACGCCATCGGCCAGCAAGTCGCACCGGCCAGTAAAAAATATCCGGCGGCCACCATCGTCGGCATCGTCGCCGACGTGAAACGCCTTTCGCTGCGGGAAGACCCTGCTCCTGAAATGTATGTCCCTTATAACCAGAAAGTGTGGCCTTCCCTGCTTACTATGGACGTCATCCTCCGCACAAAAGTCGATCCCGCATCACTCACCGACGACGTGCGCAACGCATTGCGCTCCGTTGATCCAGACTTGCCTTTGGCAAAAATCGCCACGCTTAGCACCATTGTTGACGATTCCATGACGCTCCCGCGCTTCGCCATGCTCGTGCTCGGCTCATTCGCCGGGGTGGCCTTGCTCCTCGCCTCTGTGGGCCTGTACGGCGTCATCTCCTATTTCGTCGGCCAGCGCACCCGCGAAATTGGCGTCCGCGTCGCACTCGGCGCGCGACCCCGCGACGTTTTCGGAATGGTGCTCGGCCAAGGCGCGCGTCTCGCGGCAATAGGAATTGCACTTGGCTTGCTCGCAGCTCTAGCGGCCACACGCATGATGGTCAGCTTCTTGTACAGAGTTCAGCCCATCGACCCACTGACCTTCGCGGCCTTGCCATTTTTGTTGCTGTTCATTGCGTTACTTGCTTGTTACGTCCCAGCGCGCAGAGCCATGCGCGTCGACCCCCTGGTCGCACTTCGCCATGAGTGACGCCGTGGGTAGAGAGGAGTGAGGTAAATGTCGATTATCGCGCGCTTCCGCTCAACTGTAGAAAATCTCTTCCGCAAGACGCGCCGCGATGAAGACCTCGACACCGAAGTGCGCGGCTACGTCGACCTGCTGGCAGAAGAAAAGTTGCGCACCGGTATGAAGCCCGAGGAAGCACGCCGCGCCGCGCGCATCGAACTAGGCGGCATCGAACAAGTAAAAGAAGACGTGCGCGAGGTCCGCGCCGGAGCATGGCTCGATTCTCTCCTGCAAGACCTTCGTTACGGTGCCCGCACGTTGCGCAAAAACTCAGGATTTACGGCCGTAGCTATTCTAACTCTCGCTCTCGGCATCGGCGCTAACACCGCGATTTTCAGCGTAGTCAATGGCGTCCTGCTGCGTCCTCTTCCTTATGCTGAGCCAGACCGCTTGCTAACTATCGAATCGAGCCAATCGCTCCCCGATCTGGACGATATCCAAAAGCAAACCCAGTCCTTCGAGGCCCTGGGCGCCACCACCATGCAGCGCCTCGACTACACCGGCGGCGCCGAACCCAAACAGGTGTTCTCCATCAACTGCAATGCCGACCTCTTCCGCGCCTTGCGCACGCAACCCGCTCTGGGTCGTTTGCTTGGCGCCAACGATGATCGCTTCGGCGCTCCAGGTGTGGTTCTCCTCAGCCACGCTTTCTGGACCCGCCAGTTCGGCGCTGATCCCAACATCATCGGTAAATCGATACCGCTGAGCGGGAATTCCTATACCGTGGTGGGAGTCTTGCCTGCAAATTTCTGGATACCCGGCCCGCTAGGCGACGTTTACGCTTCTTTGCGCGTCGTCTATCCCGCCGCAGCCCAAGCGCGCGGTGTGCATTTCCTCACAACCTATCTTCGCCTCAAACCCGGCGTAACCATGGCCCAAGCGCAATCAGAAATGGTTCGCGCTGACGAATCGTTGGCGCAGGCTTATCCCGACTACAACCAAGACCGCCATCGTCATTTAGTGCCCCTGCTCGAAGAGGTGGTCCGGGATTCGCGCGCTCCGTTGCTGATTCTGTTCGGCGCAGTGGGACTGGTGCTGACGATCGCCTGCGTCAATTTTGCGAATCTACTTTTGGCCCGTGGAGCATCCCGTCAGCGGGAAATCGCAATTCGATCCGCACTCGGCGCAGGCTCCCGGCGATTGCTCGCGCAGATGTTGGTGGAGAGCACGATGCTGTCGCTCGCAGGCGGGGCCGCAGGAATTTTGCTGGCGCAAGTAGGCCTACAATCACTCCTCGCTCTCGCTCCTGAAAACTTGCCACGCCTCACCGGAATCGGCATTGATTCCCGCGTTCTGGCATTCACGCTGGGCATTTCTCTCCTAACGGGAGTCATTTTTGGACTGCTTCCAGCGTGGAGCGCTACGCGCCAGACCTTTGGTGATGGTCTAAAAGAATCAGGCCGAACGATGGCAGGAAGCCGGACAAGCCTACGTCTGCGCCGGACTCTGGTCGTTTCAGAAACGATCCTTGCCATGTTGTTGCTCGTCGGTGCCGGTCTGTTGATACGCAGCTTCCAGTGCATGCAATCCGTTTCCCCGGGATTTCGATCTGACAACATCCTCACCATGCGCATCGAGCTTCCCGAAGCGCGCTACGAAGAAGCTTCCAAACAAATGCCGTTCCGCAACGGGCTACTGGACTCACTGAACTCGCTTCCAGCGGTCCAGGCCGCCATGATCAGCGAACTCCCCATGAGCGGTGACTATCTCATTCACGATCTCACCATCGAAGGCCGCCCGGTAAAGCTCGGCTCCGAGCCCGTCGTGCAAACTCGCACGATCCTCGGCGACTATTTTTCCATCATGGGCATCCCGCTCCTTCGCGGACGCGAATTCTCCGCACAGGATCGCGAAAATAGTCCCGTCGCCGTGGTTGTGAACGAAACCTTCGTCCGACAATTTTTCGCCAACCAAGACCCCCTCGGCGCGCGTATCGAATGGTCGCGCGACAAGCCCGGAAGCTGGAAGACGATTATCGGAGTAGTCGGCGACGTAAAACATTTTGGTCTGGACCAGCCCGAGGAACCGGCCGTTTACGATCTGTATTCGCAAATGGATGAGCCTTGGAAACGCTGGATGTCTCTCGTCGTTCGTAGCCCCAGAGACCCCGGCGAGCTCACTCTTCAGGTGGAAGCCCAAATCTGGGCTCTGGACCGCAGCATCCCGCCCACCGCCGTGCGCACCATGAAGGACGTCATGGACGCGTCGGTAACCCCGCGGAAATTCAATCTAACGCTGATGATGATTTTCGCAGCCGTGGCTCTGGCCCTCGCCGCCGTTGGCATTTACGGAGTAGTGGCTTATTCCGTGACGCAACGCACTCACGAAATCGGTGTCCGTGTAGCTTTAGGCGCCCAACCGCGCGATGTCATTCGTCTTGTTCTCGGAGAAGGAGCCAGACTCGCTGTTCTCGGTGCGATTCTCGGGCTCGCTGCGGCCGCCGCTCTCACGCGTTTCATGGACAGCTTGCTTTTTGGAGTCGCCGCGCGCGACCCGCTCACATTCTTGGCCGTCGCTGCGATTCTTGTCTGCGTGGCCGCAACCGCTTGCTGTATCCCTGCGCGTCGTGCCATGCGCGTGGATCCCATGGTCGCTCTGCGCTACGAATGAACGATGCGAGGTCTTGAATTGGAAAAACTGGAGCAAACATGCCCGCGCTCTCGCGTATAGCCAGTTTCTGGCGAAACACTTTTAGCCGCCAACGAAACGATCGCGAGCTAGATGTCGAAGTTCGCTCCTACTATGAATCCCTCGCAGAGGAAAAAACGCGCCAAGGCCTATCTCCGGAAGAAGCCCATCGCGCTGCACGCCTGGAACTCGGCGGTATCGAGCAAGTAAAAGAAGACGTCCGCGAAGTTCGCGCCGGCGCTTGGCTCGATTCCCTGCTCCAAGATCTGCGTTACGGCGCGCGCATGCTCCGCAAAAATCCCGCCTTAACCGCCATTGCCGTGCTAACCCTCGCTCTCGGAATCGGAGCCAATACCGCCATCTTCTCCATCGTCAACGCCGTCCTGCTGTCCCCGCTCCCCTATAGCCAGCCCGACCGCCTGGTTGTAGTAGGGGAAAGCAATGCGCGTTTTCCGCTTGTGGCGGTTTCTTATCCTAATTTTCTGGATCGGCAGCGCATGGCCCGTGCATTCCAGCAGATGGCTGCCATCACACCGCATGGATATGCTTTGACCGGTCTCGGGTTACCTGAGCACGTTGATGGTGCGGAAATATCCTCGGGCTTCTTCAGTACGCTGGGAGTAAGACTGGCCTTGGGACGCGATTTTTCGCCGAACGAGGATCAACAGGGCGGAGCGCCGGTGGTCATTATCAGCAATCGTCTGTGGAGAAACCAATTCGACGACAGTCCTACGGCGCTAGGAAAGTCGGTAGCTCTGGACGGCGTGGTTTACACAATCGTTGGAGTAACTTCACCACGATTTCATTTCGAACTCGATGCAGATGTCTATACGCCGTTGGGACAAAATGATCCAGTGGCCCTTAATGTCCGCGGCAGCCACTGGATTTTCTCCATCGCGCGTCTAAAATCTGGCGTAAGCGTGTCTCAAGCGCAAGAGGAGATGAGTACGATCCAAAATAGCCTGGATCAACTCTATCCCGACGCGAATCGTGATCTCGGAATTAGTATCAGGCCCCTCAAACAAGTAATCCTTGGAAACGTCGGCGAAACTCTTTTGTTGTTGTCGGGAGCCGTCGTGTTGGTCTTGATGATTGCTTGCGCAAACGTCGCCAATCTCTTGCTGGCACGCTCGGCGATGCGCACGCGGGAGTTTGCCATTCGTTCGACGCTCGGAGCGACTCGGGCGCGCGCCGTGCGACAGTTGCTGACCGAGAGTGTACTTCTCTCGTTCGCTGGCGGTGCGCTCGGCGTGCTCATGGCCATCCCCGTACTCAAATCGCTGCTCGCAACATTTCCCGACAGCTTCCCGCGCACCCCCAATATTAGCGTGAACACTCCGGTCCTGCTTTTTACTCTGGGAGTTTCGATTGTCGTTGGAATTTTCTTCGGTCTGGCGCCCGCGCTGAAAAGTTGGAACGCCGATCTCCCAGCCGCACTCAAGGACGGAGGCCGGGGCTCGTCGAGCGTGCATCATCGCGTTCAAAGCAGCCTTGTAACTGTCCAAATGGCCTTGACGCTGATCCTGCTTGTCGGTGCCGGCTTATTGCTCCGTACGATTCGCCAGTTGTGGGACGTTAATCCAGGTTTTGAGGCACAGCACGTGATCACGTTCAACGTGGGAGTTTCGCGTTCGCTGACTAACACGGCCGCGAGTACGCGAATTGCTTATCAGCAGTTGATCGATCGTATTCGGAGGATTCCCGACGTGCAGACAGCGGATTTTACCGACGACTTTCCGCTGAGCGGCCGCGGCGCAACAATGCCCTTTTGGGTTGGTTCGCAGAAGCCAGCTTCGCTTCAATCTGCACCGCGGCTGTTGCTGTTCATGACCGGCCCGGATTACCTCCGGACGATGCGAATACCTCTGCTTCGAGGCCGCTTTTTTACTCCGGAAGACACCACCAAGTCCCCATGCGTAGTAGTCATCGACAACATTTTCAGCCGAACCTATTTCCCAGACAGTGATCCGCTGGGCCAGACCATTTCAGCAGGATTCGCGTCTTTCGGCCCTTGTGAGATTGTGGGCGTCGTGGGCCACGTAAGACACTGGGCCTTGGATGATCCTAGAACGAATATCCAAAATCAGATGTACTTCCCGCTTTATCAAGACCCAGACCAGTGGGTCGCCGATAATTATGGTAATTTGACGGTTATGATTCGCACGCCGCTCGATTCGGCGACAGTCGTGCCCGCAATCAAAGCAGCCGTTTACGGAGCGGGCAGCGACCAGCCCGTGTACGACGTTCGAACGATGCAGCATATCGTTTCAGAATCGATGTCACCGCAGCGCCTCCCAATGATTCTGCTGAGCGTGTTCGCAGCACTTGCGCTGCTGCTAGCCTCCGTCGGATTGTACGGTGTGATTTCCTACGCGGTAACGCAGCGAACTCACGAGATTGGGATACGCATGGCGCTCGGTGCGGAGAAAAAAGATGTGTTTCGCCTCGTAGTTGGCGGTGGTTTGCGGCTAGCCATCACTGGCGTTGCCATTGGCGGAATTGCCGCTCTCATCCTTACTCGCGTGCTTCCGAGTTTCTCGCATTTGCTCTACGGAGTCAGGGCTAGTGACCCCA
>DATNLR010000143.1:0-30350 GCA_035602755.1 Binatus sp. (SeqCode)
CTCGCACCCGCCTATGTATTCAGCGGGCCGTAACCTGGTTTTACCAGGATAGGTTTCCCTATTCGGAAATCCCCGGATCAAAGCCTGCTTGCGGCTCCCCGAGGCTTATCGCAGCTTGCCACGTCCTTCTTCGTCTGTTGGTGCCAAGGCATCCACCGTACGCCCTTAGTAGCTTAACCATAAAACTTACCCAACACGTCTCGACCCCTCGCGGAATCGAAACCCTGAAAACCATCGCTACGAACGGTCTTGCAAGCCATCCGGGGACGTACTTCAGGGGTGACGCGCTTTTCCAAGCCTCTTTCAAAGCCTGGAAACTCACGCGCTCAACCAATGCGAGGCAAGTTCGCCTTTCCACATTGCGCTACTCTCGAGCAAAAATTTGCGGTTTATTACGCCATGCGACCTTGAAATCGCATAACGTAATGCCAGCTTCCATCAGTTTTCAAAGATCGTCGTTCCGTTCATCAACTTCCGATCGGAACGTCTCCGCTCCCGGCGGAGCGCGTCTTCAGTTTGGAGCCGAAGGCGCGGCAAATAAAAAACCCGGCGTCGAGCGCCGGGCGACTCCGTCCTTCGCAGAGGCTGCTCGATGAGCCGCCTACAGGACAGACTTGCTCGATGCTCGAATTCGTTCTACCCGGTGTTAGTAACCAACTTCACCTCTTGGGCAGACCCGGTTCGTCAGGAGAATCCCCGGCAAACAAGGGGGCCACCGACATCAAAAGAGTATATCAAGAATATTAATTTCGTCAAGGGTATGCAAATTATTTTATAGGGTCTTTTCTGTCAAGACGCCTGTGGATTTCACGTCATTCTGTGGAAATCAGCAGTATCAACGAACGAAGATTCCGAACGCTTTTTCCTCGGACGCTAATCGCAGAACGAATGGCAAAGCATCGCCCGTGACGTGCCGAACCTAGCCCTTATTATGTTTGAAATATTCCACCTGTTTTAGCCGCTGGGCAGCTTCTTCGCGCGTTTTATAGGGCCCGCCCAGATTCTTGCCTTTTTCCGAGGTAACCTTGTATCCGCCCTTCACTTTCTTAATCATGTTCGCCTCCCGTAAATCAGATCTCATTGTTTGGCGAACTCAATCTCGAATCAATGCTGTAATCGCTGTAGTTCACACTTTCTCTCGCAACTTCGATGCTCGCGCCGTGGCGCCATCCTTGCAGATAGCGGCCACGATTAGTCCAAGGATTATTAGTTGAAGGCCCCCGGCGACCATCCATTTAACTGCCAGCCTATGCGGAACGTTGTACACCACGTAGTCGCTGAGGGAATACGGAACGACGGTCATGAAAGTCATTACAATGCCGTAACGAATTCCCTGCTGAACCCACGGCCTGTTCTCTCGTCCTCGCGTGTAGATGTAGGCAAACATCGCCGCGAAAAAGAGTTGTCCTAATAACATGGCCCAGAATCGGTGCATCATTTCTTCGGGAGGCCGATGACTGCCGGGGATCGCGTTGTAATCGGCCATCAACCAGACGCTATGCACGAAGTAATTGGTAGCCATCAGAACTATGTAGGCAACAATAGTGGCGAGGACGAGTTTTTTCATGGCCGCTCTCCTGTTCCCTCAGATTTGGCCCGCTGAAAAGGCGTTAACGAGATTCGAGATCCAAGCGTAGTTGCCCTGTTGGGCGGAGCCTAGCACCGGTAGGTCGAGGCGGCTAGCGGATTTTATCGCCAACAACGAAACGAAAGTTGAGGCCTAGACACGCTATGGGTTGGTAACCTGTTCCGACACGCTTTGCTCGCGAAGCAGTGTGTATTTCTGTTCCCAAGCCTGGTGAATCGGGCTTTCGGCATAAGCGTCAGCCGCGGCTCGATTTTGAAACTCGATTGCGAAGGCCGCGCTGAAGTCGCGTGGTTGCAGCCGCTCGGCTTTAATCCAAATATTCTTGACGCCCGGTAGTTTCCGCGCCATCTCCTTCACGCCTTCCAGCGCGGCTTGTTTGTCGGAATCCGAAACACCCGGATTCCATTTGAGAATCACCATATGAATGATCGTTTTCGGTTGGCCAAACTTATTTTGTCCCGCTACATAGCCGCCGGCGAACAAAGCGAGCGCCACTAGGCATCCCGCAAGAACCTTAGCTGCCGTCGTAAAATGAGTTCGCACGATGTTTCTCCTTTTGAATTACGCGAGTGTAAGCGACGCCCATGGTGCAGGCAACCATACTGACCGCACTTTGCATATTGACCGGCGCGTTTAGTCTTAAGTACGATGCGCAGCAGCCCTCGGGCGCGCCTGTCACTGTATCAAGTTCTGAGGAGGCCCCATGTACTGCTCAAAATGTGGTGCGAATGTCCCGGAAGGCGCGGTGTTCTGCAGCGCCTGTGGGCAAGCGGTGCCGGCTACGTCCGCCGTACCCCCAGCCCCTCCCGCTTACACGCCACCCTCGCCAGTTCCGCCTCCCACCCAATATCCGCCAGCTTACGTGCCTCCCGCGCAAGCAGCGTGGCAAACAAGCGCGCGGCCCCCGGTTGCCTATGCAGGATTTTGGCTGCGCTTGGTGGCCTTCCTCATCGATTTGATCGTTCTTTATTTTGTGGGCACGATTATTACGCTTCCGTTCATCGCCTCCATGGGGCTACGGGGAATTATGCGAGGCCACATGCCCATGTCCCCGGAGGAATGGATGCCACTCATGGGCGCGTTTATCCGCCTAATCTTAATCAGGACGGTGCTGAACTGGCTCTATTACGCATTGCTGGAAAGTTCGGCCTGGCAAGCAACCCTAGGAAAAAAAGCGCTGGGTTTGGAAGTCACAGACTTGGAAGGTCGGCGTATAAGTTTCGGGCGCGCCACTGGCCGTTTCTTCGCCAAAATGATTTCCGCATTGATATTGTGGATTGGATTCATCATGGCGGGCTTCACAGAAAAGAAACAGGCGCTGCACGATATGATTGCTGGCACACTGGTCATCCGCAAGCTGTAGAATTTTTGAAACCAAAGGAATTCCGAGGAGCTGAATGTATTGCTCAAAGTGTGGGACGGCAATTCCTCAAAACGCCACCTTCTGCACCGCGTGTGGTCAAGCGGTGAATCAGCCGACCACGTTTACGCCTAATGCGCCACCGTATGCGACAACGGCTTCGTCTCCCCTCGCGCGTCCTTATGGATACCTGGCATCCCCGGGCTTCCCAAGCTTGGTTTATGCCGGTTTCTGGTTGCGCGTCGTGGCCCACTTGATCGATGGCATCCTGGCTGCAATTGCATTCGTGATTTTGCTTCTAATCGCTTTCGCTATGGTGGGCGTCGACCATTTGAAAGCCTTAGCGCAGGGATCAAGTCCGGAAGAATTCTTTACCCCGGAAGTTATTGCGGTAATTATTATGTTGGCAGGAACCTCGATCGTAATGATGTGGCTCTACTATGCCTGGATGGAGAGCTCCGCTTATCAAGGAACGCTGGGAAAGATGGCCCTCGGTTTAATTGTTACCGATCTCGAGGGACGACGAATCTCTTTCGGGCGTGCAAGCGGCCGATATTTTGCCAAGATTATTACTGGATTTATCCCGCTCGGTATCGGCTACGCGATGGCAGGTTTCACGGAAAAAAAGCAGGCCCTGCACGACATGATTGCGGGCTGCCTGGTCTTAAGAAAAGTATAAGCTTTAACGGTCATCTTGCAGCTTGCGCGAAATCACTTCAGATCGGACGGGGATTTAGACGCCCCATCCATATCTTTCCGAGTGAATCAGCGATTCATGCAGCTCGTCGCGAATTTGTTCTGTAAATTCCGAGCTGCGCAGCACGCGAGAACCAGGCTCGGCGAGATCCATAGTCCTGTAACCATGATCCAGAACGCGGTCAATGGCTGCCTCGATCCATTGCGCCTCCACATCAAGTCCAAAAGATTCTCGTAATAGTAATGTTGCTGAATAGATCGCGCCCAGGGGGCCAGCGATGTCTTTGCCCGCAAGGGATGGAGCCGAACCGTGAATGGGTTCGTAGAGTGCGGGCCCGTCAGCGCCGCGGCTCATCGACGGAATCAATCCGATAGAGCCGGCCAAAGCCGCTGCCTCGTCGCTGAGGATGTCGCCAAACATATTTCCGGTCAGAATCACATCGAATTGCGCAGGCTGCAGCAGAATCTGCATCGCCGCATTGTCCACATACAAATGATCGAGCGTAATACCGGGATAATCGCGCGCGACCGCTGTCACCGTATTTCGCCAGAGCAGGGAAGTGGCCAGCACATTCGCTTTGTCCACACTAGTCACATGCCGGTTTCGCGCCGCCGCGCGCTCAAACGCATAACGAGCCACGCGCTCGACTTCAGCCGCGGTATAACTCGCAACATCGCGCGCACTGGCATTTTTTCCTTCGCCCTCGTGAGAATGCTCACCGAAATAGATGTCTCCCGCAAGTTCGCGTACGATTTCAAAATCGCACCCCTCGATACGTTCCCGCCGCAGGGACGAAATTCCTTGTAGCGATGAGCGTAGCTGAATCGGACGCAGGTTCATGTACAAACCAAGCTGTTTGCGCAGACCTAGCAAGCCGGCTTCCGGGCGTTTATCCAATCGTATGGAATCCCACTTAGGTCCGCCAATCGCGCCAAGTAAAATCGCATCGGACGAGCGGCATCCAGCGAGCGTCTCCGCGGGAAGAGGATTTCCAAAGGCGTCGATTGCGGCTCCGCCAAAGGCCAACTCGCGGAATTCGAATTTGTGTTCAAACGTGGCGGCGCAGTCGCTAAGTAGCTGCACCGCAGCTCGAGTTACTTCCGGGCCGATGCCATCACCGGGTAAAACCGCGATCGTCTTTCGTACTCTACTCATGGTCACTTCTCCCCATCTCGCAGCTTACAAAAATGTTAAGACGCTGCCGCAATGCTATTATTCACCGCGCCAGTTTCAGGAGTCCGCCGGACGGTGTGAATGATTGAAAGCAAATCCCGATCGGTCACTTGCTTGGCGCAATCAGCCAGCGCGATGGCCTGCTTGTAGCACACGGCTAGTTCGGCGTCGGTGGTTTGATAGCCCAACTCCAGCAGCCGGGCGCGCAGCGCATTGCGCCCGGAATGCTTACCCAGTACCAGCTTCCTGGTCGGAACGCCGACTTTTTCCGGAACAATGATTTCATAGGTCATCGGATTCTTGAGCATCCCGTCTTGATGAATTCCCGCCTCATGTGCAAAGGCATTCGCTCCCACCACGGCTTTATTCGGCGGGACACTCACGCCAGTGATGGAAGTCAGCAAACGGCTAGTGGAATATATTTTCTCGAGCGAAATGTTCGTCAAAGCGCCATAACGTCCATGTCGAACGTGCAGCGCCACGGCGATTTCCTCCAGCGACGCGTTTCCCGCGCGCTCGCCGATGCCATTAATGGTGCACTCTACTTGCCGCGCTCCGGCGGTGATAGCTGCCAGAGAATTAGCCACTGCCAGACCCAGATCGTTGTGGCAATGCGCGCTAAAAACCACAGTGGGATATGCAGCAAGCCGTTGGCGAGCTGCGTGAAACATGGCCCCGTATTCTTCCGGAGTCGAATAGCCTACCGTATCAGGAAGATTAATGATGGTAGCGCCGGCACTGGCCGCGGCCTCAATTACGTCGAGGAGATAATGCAGGTCGCTTCGGCTGGCATCTTCGGCCGAAAATTCGACCTCCTCGCAGCGCATGCGTCCATACAAAACCATTTTTCCAACTTGATCGAGCGCGTGTTGACGAGTCATGCGCAGCTTGTGCTCCAAATGCAGGTCTGAAGTGGCCAGAAAAATATGCAAGCGCGGTTTGGCGGCCGGCTCCAGGGCGCGCAAGGCGGCGTTGACGTCCTCCTCACGCGCCCGAGCCAGAGCGGCGACGCGGCAGCCCAGGATTTCCGCCGCGACCGTTCGTACAGCCTCCCGATCGCCAGGTGAAGCGATCGGGAACCCAGCTTCGATCACGTCCACTCCGAGTTGTTCGAGCTGTCGCGCGAGAAGCAGTTTCTCGCCGCAGTCCATTGAAAATCCCGGCGACTGTTCGCCGTCCCGCAAAGTGGTATCGAAGATATGCACAGTTTCCATCCAATCTCCTCGCTGCTAGCGAGTGAAGCGTACTTGACAAAACATGTCCAATTTATAGTTCTTGCGTGTAACATAAGTTATCCTTATGCGCAGAAAGACGTTTTTTGAGGTGTTCCGGTGGATCTAGCCGTGTTGCAAGTTTTTCAAACCGTGGCAAACGAGCGCAGCTACTCCAGGGCTGCGGAAAAGCTGTATCGCACGCAGCCCGCGATCAGTATCGCCATGCGCAAACTGGAAGAATGGGTCGGCCAGCCGCTTTTCGTGAAAGGCTCGGGAGCTCGAGCGCTCACCGATGCGGGCGTGCTTCTACTCGAATATGCGGAGCGCATGCTCAACCTTCGCGAGGAAGCCCGCAAAGGTCTGACTGAGCTGCGCGGCATGGAGCGCGGACAAGTTTCTCTGGGTGTGAACGAAAGCTCGATTCACGCGCTTCTTCCTTCCTTGGAAAGGTTTCGCACGCGCTTTCCGGGCATTCGCGTTCGCGTTCACCGTGTTTTCTCGCGCATGATCCCGCGCGAATTGTTGAACCATCAGCTTGATATCGGCGTGATTTCCTACTTGCCTGAAGAACGCGAGCTGGTCGCCGTGAAGTTTTATCGCGACTCCCTCGCTCTCGTGGTGTGGCCCACCCATAAGCTCGCAAAGCGCAGGGAGGTGGACATCTCTGCCCTCGGCGAGGAAAGTTTTGTGGCCCACATTGTGGAATCGCCCTACAGGCAACGCGTGATCCAAATGTTTGCGCGCCACCGGGTTACGCTGAACATGGATTTGGAACTCCCCACCATTGAAAGCATCAAGCGATTCGTGGAGATGAAACGGGGTATCGCTATCGTTCCGCGAATGTGCGTGGAAGGAGAACTCGCGCGCGGTGATCTGCGCGAACTGCGAATCCGTCAAATGCGCATTCAGCGCCATCTGTATTTGGTGTATCGGCAGGATCGTCCGTTGAGTGCCGCGGCTCGAGGTTTGGTAGAAACGATACTGGAGCGGAAGAAGTCGCGGTCTGCATCTGCGCGCCGCGAGCAGCATTCAAAAGCTAAAACAGCTTCATGAGCCAGAGGGAAACCGCGAGGTACGGCGAATACTAATGTCTAGCCGCCAGTTCATCGAGCGCAGCCGCAACGCGCGATAGCCCTTCCCGTATCTTTTCCGTTTCGCCGCCAACGCCGACGCGAAAGTGGTCAGGAGAATCGAAAAAACGCCCGGGAACAACACTGGTCTCATATTTTTCCAGCAAGAGCTGGCAAAAGGCGTCCGCATGCCCGCTCGCCAGCTGGGGAAACACAATCGTCCCTGCCTCCGGCCGGATGGTCAGTAAATCTTTTCGACCGTCGAGGAAAGTTTTCAGAAGCTCGCGATTCGTCTCCAGCAGCTTCTTCGAGCGTGCGGCAATCTTCGGCAAATTATCCAACGCGATCACGCTCAACATTTCGGCAGGATGCGCCGCCATCACGCCAAACAGATCGTTCAAACGCCACATTCGTTCCGCAAGCGGCTTCGCCGCGTAAATCCAACCACAGCGAAGCCCCGAGAGACCGTAAGCTTTTGTCAAACTGCCGGTAGCCACAAAGTTTTGTCCTAATAGAAACGACGTCGCCCACGGAGAATCGAAGCAAGCTTCCAAGTAAACTTCATCCACCAGAACGTGCGCTCCCAGGCTGCGAGCTATCTCCCCCACAATCCGAATCGCTGCCTCCGGTGCGCGCACACCGCTTGGATTGTGAAGGTTGGTCACTACGATCAGCCTCGTACGTGGTGTTACGCAACGCTCCACTTCGCGCGGATCCAGTTGGAAGCCGGATTCAAACTTGCGTGGAAAGCGCCGCACTTTTGCGCCCAGGTATTCTGCGGTGGAAATAATCGCCTGATAGGATGGCTCTTCGATCAGCACTTCGTCACCCGGTTCGATCAGCGCGGCCATGGCCAAATGATTCGCCATCGACGTGCCTTGCGCCTGAACAATATTTTCCACCGGAACATCTGCTTTCACCGACAAACGTTCGAGCAGAGGTTGATAGCCATAACCGCTTGGCCCGGTGATTTGGAGATCTTCGATCCGTACCGGAAGTTCGCTCAGAGGAAAATGAAGGACGTCGCTTGCCGCGAGATTGTAGCGCGCGCCCGAACGCAGCTTCGCCCATTCGATATATGCAGAGCGTATCTCTCGCCTTTGCGGGCTCATTTCGAACTCACTCAGAACCGGCCGTACGCGTTGCGCGTCGGCGAAGCAAATAATAGACCGGGACCCCGGCCAGCAGAATACATACCGCAGCGCCGGCATTGCGAGGATATTTGTAAATTGTGTTTAGAACTATTAACCAGGCCGCCCCTACGAATAGGCCGGTAGTCCAGGGATGCCCGGGAACGCGAAAGCCGGCTCTAGCATTGCTAGGTTCTTGCGCGCGTGCCTGGCGGCGTCGAAAAACAAAAATGCAACTCGCCGTTAGCCCAAAAAATAGCCAATCCATCACCACCACATAGCTCAGCAGTTGCTCGAACGTACCCAGCAACACCGCAACGCTCGTGATTACGCCTTGCAGAATGATAGCGGGCACCGGCACGTGACTCCGCGATCCCAGCCGCGCAAAAGTACGAGGTAGCACTCCATCTTGAGCCATGGCGAAGGTCACGCGCGGGTACGTGAGCATCGCTTGGCTCAAAAATCCTACGGTTGAGATAGCGATGGCCGCAGCTATCAGCGTCGAACCGAAATGTCCAAGCGCGGCGTACATCACCGCAGAAGCCGGTGTCGTAGTGGCTGCCAAACCCGCGGGAGAAAGAACTCCCACATAAATAATATTTATCGAAACATACAGTGCAATAACTCCGGCAACTCCCCCTAGGAGCGCTTTTGGAAGATTCTTGCGCGGCTCGCGAATTTCGCTGGCAATGTAGTTCGACGTCTGCCATCCGCCATAGGCAAAAATGACAGGGATCAACGCGGCGCCGAAAACGGTCAATAAGTCGAAAGAAGCCGGCCGGTCGAGCAAGGGGAGCCAGCTCGGATGCGCTGCCGCAGGAGATCGAAAAAGAAACCACACGCCGCAACTAACGATCATCACGATGGCCAGAATGCGCAAGACCATAAAAAAACTCTGGACCCCGCTGCCGGCACGCACCCCCACGCAGTTGATCGCCGTTAGCGCAAGCACCACGGAAAGCGCCGCCACATTCTCCGGCACGGTGCCGCGAGAAAATTCCCGAAAATATTTTCCGAACGTAACTGCAACGGCTGCCGTGCCGCCCGCGTTGATAACCAATATACTCACCCACCCGTAGAGAAATCCGAGCAGCGGGTTATAGGCCTCGCGAATGTACGCGTACTGCCCGCCCACTCTCGGCATACGATTCGCTAACTCGGCGTAAATGAATGCTCCAATCAGCGCGAGCACGCCGCCCGCTAACCACGCGCCAAGAATCATGGCGGGCGTGTGCACCAGTTTCGCGACGACGTAAGAGTTGATGAATATTCCTGAGCCGATAATCCCACCCATCACCACCATGGTGGCGTCGAAAATCCCCAGACGAGCGGTGAGACCCGAAGGTACCTCTACGGTCTCCGCATTGCCGGAACAAGCATCGCGAATGTGAGGAGTTCGTGGCACCGAGGCGAGTGGCTGGCATGGCAACAAACTTCAGAGTCCAAGCGGCCAGCGCGAATCTATCATCGCCAGGATTCCGCGCCAAGCATCGCTTGGCCTTGCAGTTCCGATCGCCGTGCGTTCTTTAGCTTTTCAGTTGCTTGCGCAAGAGCAGAATAGTAATCACAATCGCGCTATAGTGGGGCGGAGCTAATTCGATGACCGTTCATCTCGGCAAAGGATTTTGTCTTTTCTTTCCCATGCGGCAAAAATGGCTGTGGCGCGTTGCGCTTTTGATTGCAGCGCTTGTGCTGACAAGTCCATGCTTCACCGCCGCGCAAACTAGAACTCCAGCACAACCAATCCAATCAAGTGCGCCACCTGCCTCCGCAACATCGGTGCAGCCGCCCACCCAGGATTATCTCGTTTATGTCGTCTGCGAATCCGCTGACAAAGTTGTGCTCGTACGCTTCGGTCCGAAAGGCCTTCAAATCGAGCACCAAACGCGCATAGGCCTGATGCCAATGGACATCAACGGCCCGCACGGCATCGCTGTTTCGCCCGACAAACAATTCTTATACGTTTCGGTAGGCCACGGCCGGCCGGATGGTTCGGTGTGGAAGTTAAAAACTGGAACGGACGAAGTGATTCGCTTCGCTCCGCTGGGCCTTTTCCCGGCTACCACCGATATTTCGCGCGACGGCGCCTTTATCTACGTAGCCAATGCAAATTTCCACGGCGACATGGTTCCGTCTTCGATATCCGTGGTAGCCACGGACGAAATGGTCGAAGTGAAGCGCATCACCACCTGCACCATGCCGCACGGCTCGCGCCTGAATCCGCAAGGAACCAAACATTATTCCGCTTGCATGATGGACGACATGCTCGCCGAAATCGATACGCAAACGTTTGAAGTCTCGCGGTATTTCATGCTCAGCGCCGGAAAAGAAATGGGCATGAGCGGCGCGCCGGACAAGCAAATGAAAATGAGCGAGCTCACTTGCGTGCCTACCTGGGCCCAGCCCTCCAACGATGGCTCGGAAATTTACGTGGCCTGTAACAAAGCAAACGATATCGTCGCGGTGGACGCAACCTCCTGGAAATTGTTGCGGCGCTTTCCTGCCGGCACCGGCGTGTACAACCTCGCCATGACCAAAGACGGCCGTCTGATCGCCACCAACAAGCGTGGACAATCCGTCTCCGTCTTCGATCCCCAGACCGGCAAAGAACTCGCCCGCATCCCCAGCAAGCGAAAAATAGTTCACGGCGCGGTAGTAACGCCAGACAATCGCTACGCCTTCATTTCCGTTGAAGGAATCGGTTCAGACCCCGGCACAGTGGAAGTAATCGATCTGAATTCGCTCACGAACGTCGGCACCCTTGACGTTGCGCAACAAGCCGCCGGAATCGATTTCTGGAAAACCGAACCGTCTAAGCCTTAAACACTTGCGATCTATCCACGATGCTGTCGAATCGCTGACGTCCCAGCGGCAAACTTTCTTGCTACTGCAGAATCCAGTCGCGGGGCTTTTCAAGAAACTCGAAGTCGCATCTTTGGGCCACCGTCCCTGGCCAATCCACTTTTGTGACTCGTGCCTTGCCGATGAACGGGGTTCTGTCAATCGCCATGGAAACTTCCACGATTGAATTCAACCCTACGAGCGCCGAACAACCACACAGAAAACCGCTCGCGCTTACATTTTCAGTAGCCGTGATGATCTCAAACTCCGTATCCGTCGAATCTACCCCTCGAAGTTTGAGCATCACCCTTAGACGAACACGCGGCTTGGACTGGACGGCCTCCTGCCTGGGGACTATTAAGCTCGCCAGTTTCTTCTGTAACGCGTCCATGTCCACTGGCTTTTGAAAAAAGCCCTTGGCTCCGATGCTCTCGCACAGTTCCTTGTATCGCTCGCTGGATTCGCCTGAAACGATCAGAATCGGAATGTGTGATGTGAAGCTCAGGGAAGAAAGAGTTTGGCAAACTTCCAACCCAGAATACTTTGGCATCATAAGGTCCAGCAAGATGGCCGCAGGCTTGTGCTGCAACGCCAGCGCAAGCGCTTCTTCCGGTGAACCGCTATCGATGATGTTGTAGGCTGCTCTAAGCCGAAATCTCATTACTTTTCTAAGCGACTCGTCATCGTCTATGAGCAGCAGCGTCGGCGTGGTTCTTTCCTGTTTCTTAATCGCGTTCGCGTCATTGCTTTCTTTCAGCGTGTTCTGCATTTTCTGGCATTTCCCCTTTGCCGGAATTTTCGCTTAGCATCTGTCCGACACTTTGCTGCAATTGCGCTCGCGAGAAAGGTTTTCGAAGTATCACAACGCCCGATTCAAGCACTCCGTGCGTAGCAACCGCTCCGTCGGTGTATCCCGAGGTATAGAGCACCTTCATTTTGGGACGTCGAGGGGAGAGCTTTTCTGCCAATTCGTGGCCGCTCATGCCTGGCATCACCACGTCCGTGAATAGCAGATGGATTTCGCCGGAATATTGGTCTGCCATCTCAATGGCATCTGGCCCGTCTTTTGCTTCTATCACTTTGTAGCCGCTTTGTTTCAGCGTGTTGCAGGTCAGCTTTCGCAAAGAGGCTTCGTCTTCTGCCACCAGAATTGTCGCGGGTCCATGCGTTTCAGAGGACGGCTGGCTTCGGGCAGCTTCCGGTTCCACACCTTCAACGCGTGGAAGGTAGACCTGAAACCGGGAGCCTTTTCCCAGCTCGCTTTCGAGCCAGATATATCCGCCGCTTTGCTTGACGACCCCGTATACCGTGGCCAGACCGAGCCCGGTTCCTTTTCCTTGCTCCTTGGTTGTAAAAAAAGGCTCAAATATGTGCGACTGTACCTCCGCGCTCATGCCCGTACCTGTATCCCTTACTTGCAGCATCACATAGTGTCCGGGTATCACGTACCTCAGCCGCCGGGCGTCGCTCTCGTTCAAATCGGCGTTCATTGTTTCTATTTTCAGTTTTCCCCCGTGTGGCATCGCGTCCCGCGCATTCACGGCCAGATTCAGAATCACTTGCTCGATCTGCCCGCGGTCCGCTTTCACCCTTCCCAGCGCTGGAGCCGGAACAATTTCCAGCTCGAGGTCCTCGCCGATCAATCGTCGTAACATCTTCTCCACGTCGGCCACGATCGAGTTCAGGTCCAGAACTTTCGGCTCTAGGACCTGCTTGCGGCTGAAGGCCAGGAGCTGTTGCGTTAGCGCTGCCGCGCGTCGCCCGGCTTTTTCTATCTCATCCACGGCTTCTCTCATCGGATCATCCGCCGGCATCATCTGCTGTAACGCCTCGCTGTAGCCGATAATCACACCCAGAATGTTATTGAAATCGTGGGCCACTCCTCCCGATAATTTCCCCACTGCTTCCAGCCGTTGCGACAAAAGCAGCTGTTGCTCTAAATGCTTCCGTTCCGTGATGTCGCGATTCACGATGATCAGCTTTTCCACCGCACCTTCGGAGTCGCGTACCGCGCTGGCTGTAGATTCCATCACTCGCCACTCGCCGCTCTTGTGCCGAATGCGATATTCAACACGGCGCCCATTTCCGGATGTTTTCGCTTCCTCCGCGGCCAGCTTCACTGCCGGTTGGTCGTCGGGATGGATTTGCTCGTAGGCGGAAGTTTTTTCCAACTCTTCGGGAGTGTAGCCGAGCAATTTCTGATAAGAAGGGCTGTTATAAAGTCGCTCCCCGCGGACCGTCACAACCGCGATCATGTCCGCCGCATTTTCCCCGATCAAACCGAAAAGTTCTTCTTGCGCCATAACGTGCACACGAAAACGATAAATTTGTACTTGCTGATAGACAACGTAAACAATGAAGAGAAAAACCATCCCCACCAATCCGCGCATGGCCAGATGAATATTGAGCGCGTCCCACAGCGGGCGCTGAAGGATGTATATGGTAAGGGAAAGAGAAATGATTCCTGCGGTAAGTAAGAGCGTGACCAGCACGCCGGAAAACGAAAGCCACCATTGCTTACGCTCCACCCGCTGTAACCCGGCTGACAGCGACCGCGTGCCAGGTGGTTTGGTTTTTGGTCGACCTATTTTCCGACGCAGCATGAGTGTGATCTTAGAATTCGACCGATCCGAGCGTTGTGTCATCGTTCAGGATGTGCTGTCTATGGCGACAATTTATCCAGTCGGTTCACCGTTTGAGATTCTTGGTTGCATTCCCGATGCGAGAGCCCAGAACAGTCTAGAGAAGATTTCGTGAGCCAAGTACGTGAAGTGGAGGGTCAGTCTCGTTTAGGAAGGTCCCGGGCCGCTGTCCCCAGCGCCACGGCAAATACTAACATTCTCTGTGTGCCCTTCACTTCGGTATATTCAAGATATGGTTATAAAAGGTAAACATCGAAGATAGTTTCGGACGCCAGCCTTGCAGATATTGGTCCGGGTTTATTCTCATTCCCAAAATGGGAAATAGGCGTCCACCGCCTCCAACCCTTGAATTTCGCAAAATCGCATGCTACCGTCGCTCGTGGTTAAAATAGACGAGCATTGGGGCCTTCTACAAATCGCTGTGGAGCTTTTCCAACCAGGGCCTTTCTTCCGCGGGCTTTTCAGATTCCCCCCTCAGAACCGGTATCGGCTGGCTGTGACTCTCAAAATGCGAGGCGCCCAACTAAGAAAAACGAGGCCTATCGGCAGAGTGGTCGCCCACTTCTAACCGCTTCTGGGTCAAAAACGGAAAAGTTATAGGAAAAAAATGATTAAACCCTCTCTAACAGGGACCAGAACCGCATGGAGGAATTCACCCGCGCGGCACCTAACGAGTCACGGCGACCGCGTCTTTCCATCTCAAAAGTTGCCCGCCGCTGTCATGGTCTATGGTCTGCTTACATCTAAATATGCGTTGCAGCACAAGCGATTCCCTTCGGCGTTGCAAGAGGGGAAGGTTGAAGGCAGGATATATCATCACTTTTCGCGCGTTTTCTTAAGTCGCGGCTGCAATCGCGCTAAACATTATTGATTCGAAAGGGCCAAGAATGAATTTTGGGATTAGCCTCAGAGACGAAAACTCAAACGGTCGCCCGCGGCTCCCCAATTTGCCGGAGCGGATTCGCGGCCTCGAACGCCTCTGTTTGAACTTGTGGTGGTGCTGGCAGCCCCACGCGCGAGAACTGTTTCGCTCGCTCGACCACCAGGCTTGGCGTGAGAGCAATCACAATCCGCTGCGCATGCTGGCGCTGCTGCCCCAGGAAACCCTTCAGGGCGCCGCTAACGATCCTGAATTCTTAAAAATTTACGACCTGGTGATGGAAGAGTTCGAAGCCAGCATCGAATCGGAAACGGGATGGTTCACCACAGAGTATGGTAAGCCTGACGCAACCATGGCTTATTTCTCGGCGGAATACGCTTTCCATAATTCCCTGAAACTCTACGCCGGCGGCTTGGGCGTTCTCGCCGGAGATTACATTAAGGAATGCAGCGACCTGGCCATTCCGGTGGTCGCCGTTGGCTTGATTTATTCTCACGGCTATCTTTCTCAGAAACTTCGCGACGATGGTTGGCAAGAAGACGAAGAGAAAGTCTTAGACCGCACCTACGATCCAGTCACGCGAATTCTCGACAAAGACAACCAGCCTCTTTTGCTACAGGTGCCCTTATTCGATCCTCCGCTGCGAGTGCAGGTGTGGCGTGCCGACATTGGCCGCGTCCCGGTCTATTTGCTTGACACCGACGTGGAAGGCAATCAAGACTCAGACCGTTCCATCACGCATCGCCTTTATACCAACGATCCCGAGCAACGCCTGCGCCAGGAGATCGTTTTGGGCATGGGCGGAATTCGAGTGCTCGAAGCTTTGGGCATTCGTCCTGCGGCTGTACATATTAATGAAGGACATCCGGGCTTCGCTCTGATCGAACGCGTGCGAATGTTGGTGGAGGCCGGAAAAACTTTCGACCAGGCCATCGTGGAAGTCCGCGACACTTCCGTCTTTACCACGCACACGCCTGTTCCCGCCGGCACCGACGTTTTTCCATATCCGTTAATGGACAAATATTTCGCCAATTCCTATGACAAGCTGGGGACTAACCGCGAGGCCTTCCTCTCGCTGGGCGCCAACCCTGTCGATCCAAACGCCGGATTCAACATGACTGTCTTTTCCCTGCGCATGGCGAAGTTTTGCAATGCAGTGAGCAAGAAGCACGGCGAGGTGGCGCGTCGCATGTGGGCCCCCGTGTGGCCTGGCAAAAGCGAGGCAGAAATCCCGATCACCGCTATCACAAACGGGGTTCATCTTCGCACCTGGCTGGATCCCATATGGTTGCATCCCATGCTCGACAAATTCCTTGGCCCCGGATGGATCCGCGAACAAGACCAAGCCAAAACCTGGCAAGCCATTGACAACGTCCCGGACAAGGAACTCTGGCGGCTACGAAAGCGGCTCAAGGCTCTATTGATCGAAGACATTGACGAGCGGGCGCGCGAGGAGTGGGTCAGTAAACGCGTTCGCGCGGAGAGCGTGATTGCGTTTGGAACCTTGCTTGATCCACAAATTCTCACGATAGGTTTTGCGCGCAGATTTACCGGCTACAAACGGCCCGATCTCATTCTTCACGACCTTGACCGCTTGAAGCGCATTCTTTTGCATCCGCTTCAGCCAGTGCAAATTATATTTGCCGGTAAAGCGCATCCGTCTGACGTCGGCGGCGCGCAATTAATCCAGCGAATATTTCAGCTCGCGCAGGCTCCCGAGTTCGCCGGACGCATCGCCTTCGTGGAAAATTACGACTACCATCTGGCTCAACGAATGGTCCGCGGAGTGGACGTATGGCTGAATAATCCGCTACCTCCCCTGGAAGCCAGCGGCACCAGCGGAATGAAAGCAGGCGCGAACGGAGTTCCCAGTCTCTCCGTTCTCGATGGTTGGTGGATCGAAGGGTCTAACGGCGAGAACGGGTGGGCTTTCGGCGGCGATCCTGTAGAAGGCGATCGCACGAACGCCGATGCGGACGCCCTTTATCGCTTGCTAGAGGAAAAAATCGTTCCACTTTATTACCGCCGCACCGATGACGAGATTCCGCACGACTACGTTCGCGTGATGAAAGCCGCCATCAAGAGTGTAGCGCCGCAATTCAGCACCATGCGCATGGTAAAGGAGTATGTGAATCGCTTTTACGTCGATGCACTGGGTCTGAAAGAATCGCTCGCTTCCGTCGACATATAATTTCGGGTGCCGGTAACTGATTTATTCGGCGCTGGCTCGGTTCAGAATTTCGATAGAGCCTTGGTCCAGTGGCAGCTTTGTCGCCTCGATCAAATCTTTCAATTGCCCCAGATTTGTGGCACTGGCGATGGGAGCGGCGATGCTAGGCCGCGCAATCAGCCAAGCCAGAGCGACCCGCGCAGGTGTGGAATTATACTGGGCGGCCACTTCATCCAGCGCCTTCAGAATTCGGAATCCTCTTTCGTTCAGATATTTTTTAACTCGCCCGCCGCGCTGGCTCTTGGATAGATCGGCTTCTGAGCGATATTTTCCGGTTAGGAATCCGCTGGCCAGCGAGAAGTAACCAATCACCCCCAACCCATTCGCCACGCAAATAGCCTCCAGATCTTTCTCGTACTCCGCACGGTCATACAAATTGTATTCAGGCTGCATCGTCCGGTAACCCGGCAGTCCATGCTTCTCGCTCACTTCCAACGCCTGCAACAGGCGCGGCCCGCTATAATTCGAAGCGCCGATTGCTCGGACTTTGCCCTCCTTCATCAGCTTTCCAAACGCTCCTAGGGTTTCTTCCAACGGTGTTTCGGGATCATCTTTATGTGCTTGGTATAGATCGATGTAATCCGTTTGCAATCGCTTCAAAGAATCTTCCACGGCGCGGAAAATGTAAGCAGCCGAGAGCCCTTTCTTATCCGGCGCCATCTCCATTCCAACTTTCGTAGCGACGATCACCTCAGACCGCTTCCTGCTCTTTTTCAGCCAATTTCCAATAATCGTCTCTGATTCACCGCCTTTATTACCCGGGACCCATTTGGCGTAAACATCGGCGGTATCGACGAAATTAAATCCCGCTGCGATAAAAGCATCCAGGATTTTAAATGATGAGAGCTCATCAATGGTCCAGCCGAAAACATTTCCGCCTAATGCCAACGGTAAAATTTCAAATCCCGTGTTCCCTAGCTTGCGCCTTTTCATTTCGCATCCCTTCCAAGACGCCTAAGCGCCTTTTCCCAATCCGATGCTTTAAGTTGCCGACTATCTTCATGCAGAGGTTTTATTTAGCAAGACTCTGATGAATGCCGCGGGGTCTACCCTTAAGGACTTCCCTGTAGGACCTTACCATTTTCTGCGGGCGAGATTACAGCAACTCTGGCATAGAAAGGCTCCCACTCGAGCACGATACTCGAAAATGTAGTTAGCAAAAAAAAGTTTCCAAGGAGATAAGCCATGGCCGACAACAAGAAGCAGGATTCAAAGAAGGGAAACTCCGGACGCGAGTCCGAGCGCGAGAGCGGCAATCAGGGCGGATCGTCCAATCGATAAACCTGTAGCTGTGCTCGCAAACTGTTGTACCAATTGAAAGCGGAGGCAACTAGCGCGATTTGGCTGGTGCCTCCGCTTTTTACATCAGCGGCGCGCCAGACAAGCAAGTGGAACAACGATGATTGGGGCAATCTGAAAACGCTCACGGGCTCGGACTTTGAAGTAATGCAACTTGGCTCGGTCCATACGCCGCGTGATTTACCTAGCGTCCTGCATCGATCATCGTCAGTTTCACGGCGTCGGCAACCACGGTGACGGCTGGGCAGCCCGTTAGGTTGAAGTGGGCTGTGAACTGGAACGTGAGCAATCCCGGATACAACACCGTCTCGCCTGCGGTGGGCGCTATTCATGGCACGAGCGTGGTGGTAAATCCATGGGCGACCACTACGCAACGAAGGAGTACGCCCGCTCAGTCGCTGAGGTGAAAGTTACCGTCCAGTGGGCATTGTGCAGCTCGAACCCTACTTTTCTTATGCGAGTCAACCTCGATCGTTAAGCGGCTTGTACCAAATCCTCCGCGTGTGCCACGAGTGTGTGCGCCTCGCCCTTGTGGACGATCCGCGAGATGCCGGAATGTTCTATCCCGTAGTGGCTGAAAGCCCGGGCGTGCAAGGTAAGAAGAATAATGGGGACATTGGGCAGGATCTTGGAGATTTCTTTTGCCGCTTGCAGGCCGTTCATCGTTGGCATATCGAGATCTAGGATAATTAATTCCGGTCGAAGGGCAGCAGCTTTGTCCACCGCATCCTGGCCGTTCACAGCCTCGCCACCCACCTCCAAGATCGGATGATCGGCGAACATTCGGCAAAGCGCCGCCCGTATGGCGGGATTGTCGTCTGCTATGAGGATACGTTTTCTGGACATCTCGGTAAGCCTAGCAATTTTTGCGCTCGCTCGGCATACCGGATTGCCTGTAATAAACAACTATCTCAATACGATTTCTCAAATTGCTACGCACTGCAGCGACGGTCGCCGGCGTGGGGGCCCGGTGGACCAGGCCATGAGGGCGGCTTTCGGCCGATGTTCGCAGCTTCTGCGCAGCGCGGTCGAAGTTCTCAATCCTGCGTGCCGGCACCCGCACTCCTTCCATCCGAGATCGATACGCTTCGAATACGGGGTCGCACAGATAAAGGGGGGCTGCCAGAGTAGTCAAACCCGGGCTGCTCTTTGGGCCTTAATCATCGTTTTCTTCATGCGATTTTCTCCCGCCCAGTACAGGCTAATCTCGTGGCCGTCTGGATCATTGAGATAAGCGTGTCGCCATCCCCAAGGCATCATGCGTGGCAGTTGGGTCATGTGGAAGCCCTTTTTCTGGAGATTGCGGCAGAAGTCATCGAGCGCACGGACTTCGAAATACAGGCGTACACCGTCGCTCAATACGGAATTTTCCGGACCCACCTGATGCAGAGCAATGGTTCCGTCGCCACCGGGTGCGCGCAGCCGCGCATACACTGGCTTTTTCTCATACTGGAAATCTTCTATGAGTTTGAATCCCAGCAAATCTCGGTAGAAGACAACCCCGCGTTCGACGTCCTTAACGTAGATCATGGCATGATTGAAAGTAAGCTTGCCTTCATTGCCTAGCGGCACAGAAGCCTTGGACGATTGTGACTTGCGGTGCTTGGCACTCACGCGCCTCACGGATGGCGGATGTGGGGACTTCTTCGCGGAGATTCCGCTTCGCGTTGGCTTCTTCATTGATTCGCTTTGACCAAACGGCGCAAGTATCGTCGGGGGTATAGGAACTGTCAAGACTCTGAATCATTTTTTCGGTCCGAGCGCGCTTCAAAACGCGACTGTCACAGGGAGTTGGAGAATGTGTCTGATGAACGTGCTTCGCATAACTGAAGTACGAAGACGGGACTTGGTCCGCACGAATTATTGGGAGTTACGACGGGGCCGGGAGTAATTCGGTTCTATTTCCACTCGACGTATAATGACCGCGTATGTCGTTCCAAATGTCAAAGAGCTTCCGTAATGTCACCATAATTGCAGTGGCTTTTTTTTGCGGGCCCGCGGCTTGGCTTTATTTGCGCAACAATCCACGCCAACCGGGAGTGCTGAGGAAAGTAAAAAACTCTGCATCGTTGGCGGAAGCGTAGTCCTCCTTCAGGATGATCCGCGAGAACATGCGTCGATTGAGCGCGCGCCCGCATCACATCGCATCGGCTTACGACAAAGACAACGCCGAGTGGATTCTTTCCGAGTTTAAGAAACTGCCCTGGAATGTGGTCGACAAACTCGATCAGCCCCAACAAGCAACCGACGCACTGGCTGCTTAAAGGCTTCCGCATGAGCGAACCGTCACTAGCTTTCGCATCACGGCCACCGCTGGCGCTGAATCTGGACAACCTCCAGGAGTTTCTCGATCGCACGCATAGCCGGATCATGATCGACGAAATGCTGACAGTTTCTGGCGTGACTGCAGGTTGCGGCCGATGACGTTAGCACACGATACCGATCGGATTGAGTCGGAGCGACTCATCTTTCGCAGGATTGAACAGGCGGATTTCGAATTCTTTGCTCGTATTCATGCCGATCCAATTGTTGCCAGATATCTTGGAAATGGAAGGGCGCGTTCTATTCAGGAGACGCATGCATTACTAGAAACGTTTTATGAGACTTATAAGAGCTTGGAACTAGGTCCTCTCGCTGTTCTGCGTAAGTCTGATGGAGTGCTGATTGGTCGCTGTGGCCTTAGCGATATGGCACTCGAGGTGAACACGGCATCTGGGAAATTGCCTCGGGTATGGTATCAACGCTCGCAAGTGCCTTCGGATACGAAGGTCATTTTTGAGCAAGAACTTGGATATACCTTTGATCGAAACTACTGGGGCCAAGGATATGCCAGTGAAGCGGCGGCCCGAGTGTTCGAGTATGCATCCTCCACAATGCCGTTTCGACGCATCGTTTCCGTGATTCATCCCGACAATACCCCCTCCATTAAGATCGCAAAGAGATGTGGAGCGCGGCAGGAGAATAATGTCCTGCTGATGGGACAAGAGTTTTTCCGATTCATATGGCCGGGGGGCTTCGCGTCACCTTGAGGGGCCACATGATCCTCGGAGTACTTACAGGGCGTTGCGATGGCAGTAGTCGTGTCGTGCATATCCCGTTTGCGAACTCTAGGCCGCGGCTGATAGATGTGGTTGATTCTTCTAGCCTTCACCTATGTCACGTAGCACGGTTTTAGGGGTGTCTGAGGCTTATTGTGCCCATTTTGCTTCCAAATTTTGTCCGCAACAAATCAATCGAAAACAATGCGTTCGAGCACAGTGCGTACACCGTACGATGCTTCGGGCGAAATGTGCACATGGAACCCTTTCGCGAGACGAGAGCGTGCAGCATGTGCTTATTGGATCGGCCGCGAACCAGTGACGAGAATATCCACGAGCCGTTTTGCGCTTTGCTGCCAGTCAGGGTGTGATGGGACGTAGGCGACGCCCACAAGAGCCCGCAGGAGATCCATAGGCTCAATATCCTTGCGTATATCGCCGCTCTTCATCGCGCGCTTCACCAGGGCATGAATCGCTTCGTTCATTAGAGCGTAGGACGCTGCGAACACTTTCTTGGGATCTCCGATCAGGGTATTCAGCGCAGGCGCGATAAGCTGCTTCGTCTCGATGGCATCAACGAACAACAATAGCCACGCTCGCAACGCCTCAACCGGCGGCATGGTTTGCGCGAACTTCTGCTCCGCCGCGGCAAGCTTTTCCATTTCGGACCGGTAAACCGCCTGTAGGAGTTCCTCGCGCGTCGGGAAGTGGCGATACAAAGTCCCCGGCCCGACGCCTGCCTCACTCGCAATATCGTCCAAACTGGCGTTTGCTCCGGATCGCGTGAACGCCTGCTTGGCCACCTCCAAAATGCGCTCGCGATTCCGCTGGGCATCGGCACGAGGCTTTCGCTGGGCAGGTTGTGACCGTTTGCTGGGCATGGCAAAAAAAAGGTCAAAAAATACTTGCATCCGGAGACTATCTCCGGTTATCTTATGTGGTGCGGAGACACTCTCCGTTTTATGCGAGCCGCCGTCGCTTGTCAATAGGCACCTTCTCAGGCGGACCGACGATAGGAGAAAAAACATGGTCCAGACATTTGGAGCTACATCAACCACAGACGACGTTCTGTCCGGTATCAATCTACGCGCTAAGCGAATCCTGGTGACAGGCGTTTCGGCTGGGATTGGTGTGGAGACGGCTCGGTCACTCGCCGCTCATGGCGCGAACGTAATTGGCACCGCGCGCGACTTGGCCAAGGGCGAAGCGGTGACCGCTCAAATACGGAAGGCCGCGGCAGCGAACGGTGGAAGCTTCGAGCTCGTCGAACTCGATTTAGCCAGTCTCGGGAGCGTGCGAAAGTGCGCCGATCAATTGCTCCGCGAGGGCGAACCGTTCGATGTGATCATCGCGAACGCAGGCGTGATGGCAACGCCGTACAGCTATACGACCGACAAATTCGAGATGCAGTTCGGCACCAATCACTTGGGCCACTTTGTCCTGGTGAACAGAATTGCGCCGCTCATCCGCAGAGGAGGGCGACTGATCAACTTGTCTTCGGCAGGTCACCGCTTCTCGAACGTGAACCTCGACGATCCGAACTTTCAAAGCACGTCCTACGATCCCTTCGTCGCATATGGCCGGTCGAAAACCGCAAACATTCTTTTTGCCGTCGCCTTCGACCAAAGGCACCGCGAACGCGGTATACGCGCCGCGGCTGTGCACCCAGGAGTCATTCAGACCGAGCTTGGCCGCCACATGGACCCGAGCCACCTCGAAGGCATGATCAAACAGATGAACGATCAGCTCATCGCGGAGGGAAAGGGGCCGTTCGCATGGAAGACCATCCCACAGGGAGCGGCAACGTCTGTGTGGGCCGGTGTCGTCGCGCCGGCCGGGGAAATCGGTGGCCGCTATTGCGAAAACTGCCACGTAGGGGAAATTGTGCCGGAGGGAGTGACGATCAGCGGCGTAAGCGAAGGCGTGCGCGAATATGCACTCGATCGCCAAATGGCGGAGGCGCTTTGGAAGAAAAGCGAAGAAATGGTCGGAGAATCTTTTTCGCGTTAGGAAGAAGGAACTGTGAAAGCGTTTGTAACGGGAGCAACGGGATTTGCACTCGCGATCATGCCATTCGTAAGTATTCGCTCGAAGGAAGGAATTGAATAAGGAGGTTACGATGCAGAAAAAACCTGTCGCTCTGGTCACCGGGGCTAATCAAGGAATCGGTCTTCAGATCGCAAAGGATCTGGTGGCGCACGGCTTCACGGTGCTGGTCGGGTCGCGCAATCTCCAGCGCGGCGAGACCGCGGCGAAGGAGATTGGGCCGGACGCACGCGCGCTGCAGCTTGACGTGACGGATCACGCTTCGATCACGGCCGCGGCGGAGCGCATCCGCAAGGAGCTTGGCCGGCTTGACGTGCTCGTCAACAACGCGGCTATCTCGAACACTACTAAGCAGCCGAGCATGTCCGTCCAGGAGTACGCAAAGTTGGTCCGCCCCAGCAACGTGTCCCTGGATGAAGTGCGCGCGGTATGGGATACCAACGTGTTCGGCGTACTCGCCGTTACGCAGGCGATGCTGCCGCTGCTGCGCGAAGCGCCGGCAGCCCGCATCGTTAATGTGTCGAGCGGGGTTGGCTCGCTGACGAGGAACTCGGACCCGGCCTCCCCATGGCGCTCGATCTTCGGCCCCGTTTACCCTGCGTCAAAGACCGCTCTCAACGCTATAACGCTCGCCATGGCGATCGAGCTGGAGTCAACCCGGATCAAGGTTAACGCGGCCTGCCCGGGCTATACCAAGACGAACCTCAACAACTATACCGGCACGCGGACTGTCGAGGAGGGCGCACGCGAGCCAGTGCGACTTGCGCTGCTCGGTCCGGATGGTCCGACGGGAACGTTCTCGAACGAAGACGGCCCGCTCCCGTGGTGACGTAGTTTCGAGCGCGTGAGACGCGGCCCAGCTGCGCTTCATCGTGGCAATCAAGTTTGCAAGACCGGGCCCATCAATTATCGAAATTCGAAGGAGGAGAGAAAATGCGCATTTTCGTCACAGGTGCTACTGGTTTTATCGGTTCAGCTGTTGTTCGGGAACTTATCGATGCGAAGCACTCGGTGATTGGGTTAGCTCGCTCGGATGCGGGAGCCAAATCACTTATCGCCGCTGGGGCCGAAGTGCTTCGAGGAGATTTGGCGGATCTCGAAAGTCTGCGCAGCGGTGCAGCCAGCTCAGATGGTGTGATTCACACCGCGTTTATCCATGACTTCTCGAAGTTCAAGGAGAACTGCGAGATCGACAAGCGTGCCATCGAGGCACTCGGTTCCGCTCTCGAAGGTTCCGACCGGCTGCTGCTCGTCACTTCCGGGCTTGCGCTCCTGGCATCGGGCCGCGCGGCGACTGAGCAAGATGCCCCCGATCTTACCTCCGACTCGTATCCGCGCGCGTCCGAGGTGACAGCTGTGTCGCTAGCGGCACGCAGGGTGCGAGCATCGGTTATACGCCTCCCGCAGGTCCACGACCGAGTTAAACAAGGCCTGGTCACTTACCTGATCAAGATAGCCCGCGCGAAGGGTGTCTCGGCGTATGTCGGTGACGGGCGCAACCGCTGGGCCGCGGTGCACGTGCTCGATGCCGCCCGCCTGTATAGGCTGGCGCTGGAGGAGGGTACTGCGGGAGCCAAGTATCATGCGGTGGCGGAACAGGGCGTGCCGGTTAGAGAGATCGCCGAGGCGATTGGACGGGGCCTGAAGCTGCCGACGGTGTCCGTGTCTGCTGAGCAAGCAGGCGAGCACTTTGGCGCGCTTGGGTTATTCGCTGGGCTGGATTTGGTGGCGTCCAGCGCGCTCACGCAGAAGTGGTTGGATTGGCGACCAACGCAGACTGGGCTCATGGACGACCTCGACCATGCTCGCGATTTCGAGCCTGAAGGCGCCAAGAGCGACGAGGGTCGCTACGCCGCACGTAAATAGCCGGCTGTCGATCCCCGATATACGACGACCGATCTGAATTAGCACAAGGGGCTACCTACGGTTGAACAGGACTCTGCCGCGGCTGTTCGCCTCGCGATGGTTTGAGGAGATGGGGGCAAGTGTGGCCATTTCTGAGAAAATGTGCACAGTAAACCCCTTGGTGAGGCAAAAGTGTGCATCGTCTCTTAAAGGCACGCAACGCGGGCGCAGGCTTCTCGGAGAGTTTTTGGCAAAGTACGCCTACGATTACGTGCGACGGCGTCTTCCGCGACTACATCCGACAAGTTTTCGCCGCGCTGCGGCCCGCGTGACGGCTTCGTTGCGCTTGGCTGAGATTCAGAACGACATGTACCTGCTGGTGACTGTGACGGTCTGGTTTTTGGTGAAATCCAAACCGTACCAATACACCACCGATCCGACCTCGTTGTATATCGTTCCTACGTAATTCGTGAAGGGCGAGCAAGGGGTTGGGCCGTCAAAACCGGTGATGGCAAACCCTTCGCGAAAATACTCTGCGGTAGTGGGAGCGGAATTCCCCACATTCTGGAGCATCAATCCGTAGGGAGCGTCGGCAGCGGTGGTGTCGAACGAAGTGTAGCCCCACGCGCTATCCAGCGATCCATCGTAGTTCTCGGCGAAATTGTCGATGGTAGCAGCGTCACCGGCGTTGACGTTGGCATAGCGCAGCAGAGAGGCACTCTTGGATTCGTCGGAATTGTTCTTGAGCGCCATAGCGATCTTTGCGTACGGGTTGTCACCCGCTGTCGAGGTGATAGTCTGGGTCAGAGTCCAGAGTCCGTCGCTGGTAGTCCGCTCGATCTTGACTGCAGTTGCGGTGTGCGAAACTGTTGTCGGCGAGCCCCAGTTTCCGCTGCCCGCATACGCGTAGTCGTAATAACCGACTCCTGTGGTTCCGTCACAGACGCCGTAACCTTCAAAGGGAGGGCCCTGGGCAATTTGTTCGATACCCGCCGGGCTAGTGAACTCGACGATGTTGCCGTTTACGGTCACACAAAACTGCAGGTAAGTAGCGCCGCTGCCGGAGGTAAACGTGTAGCTGCAAGTCTCAGTTGCGTCAGGACTGGCCGCGTCGCTTTTTGGCCTCGCTTTAGCGGCGGCTGATGCATCGGAGTTGGCCGCCCTGGCCCCGTGATCCTTCGTGGGGCTCTGCAATCTCTGAGCGGGGGTGGATACGGCAAGAAACAGTGCGAACGCCGCAAGATATCCTAGCGAAAGTTTCCTCGAATTGAGTTTCACGTCTTTCTCCTTTTTATTCTTGTTCACGGCAACCCGTTGCGCCCTCAGAGTCGCGCTGAGAGCCGGAACGGAGTCTTCGGCTTCGCCTCAAGGGCAGGCCGGTTGACACTGGACTTCAAAACGAGATGTACCTGCTGGTCATGTTGACCGTCTGGCCTTTGTTTACGTTGAAGGTCCACTCATACATTATTGAGTCGTCCAGGTTGGTGACTGGCGACGTTTGATAATCCCCGGAAGCGCAAACCGGTGGGCCGTAGCCGACGTTGTTCGCCCACCCTTCACGAAGGAAGGCAGCAGAAGCCGGGGTCGGAGCGCCGACAGCCTGCAGCATCAGACCGTACTGCGGAGCGGTGCTATCGCTGTAAGGAACGTAGGAAAATCCGCTCTGGTTCGTTCCGTCGCCGTTTTCCGAGTAATTGGTGTCAGTTTGAGCGGCGTTTCCGGGATCAGAGTCGGCAAAGCGATAGATGGCGATGCCCTTGGTCACGTCGGTATTGTTCTTGAGCGACATCAGAATTTTGGCGTAAGGGTTGTCTCCCGCAACGGAAGTGATGGTTTGGGTCAGAGTAAACGCTCCGTCGCTGGTGGTGCGCTCGATCTTGACAGAGGTTGCAGTCTTCGAAAGCTTGGTCGGCGGACCCCAGTTCCCACTGGCGCCGTAGGCTGCATAGTCGTAATAGCCGACTTCCGGGACCTGATCGCAGAAGCCATAGCCCTCACCGACCGTGCCTTGGTCAATTTGTTCGACGCCCTCGGGGCTTTGAAATTCGACGATGTTTCCGTTCACAGTTACACAGAATTGCAGGTAAGTGGCGCCGCTCCCGGAGGTGAATTTGTAAGCGCAAACATCTGTTGCGTCCGGACTCGATACGTCGCTCTTGTGTGATTCCTGCGTTTTACTCCCCGCGGCCTCGTCGCTAGCGACTGTTTTTGCCGGGTGGGCCTGGGTAGGAATTTGAGGTCTCTGAGCCGGTGTGGACACGGCGAACAACGACCCAAACGCCGCGAGACATACGACGGAAAGAGTCCTGGTTTTCGGTTTCACGTCATTCTCCTTTTTGCTTTAGGTAACGCCAGCCCGCAACTCAGGGGCAGCGCTTACGACCGACCCGAGGGATGCACGAGAGCTGCGGGCGCATTGCCGCAATGCCCATTCCTGTGGGGTGCTGGGGCGGGAGTCTGCCCTAGTGGCGAGGATAGGGTCAATGTACGGCATCCGAACTGTTGCTGAACTCTTGCTGAACAGCCAGGAGCAAGAAACGGAATGGGTTGCATAGAAAATTAACACTAAGCCTGCTCACTATTGGTGCTAGACTTCGCCGAGTCCCCCCTTACTATTTGTTGAGTGACTACTGAAATGGCATCACCACCGCCCCAGCCCATCTTGCGTTTTGGCCCTTTTGAGGTAGATGTGTGCGCAGGAGAGTTACGAAGGAACGGCACTAATGTACACATCCAAGACAAACCGTTACGGCTGCTGGAAGTTTTGGCGACGCGGCATGGGAAGTTAGTAAGCCGTGAGGAACTCCACAAGGCACTTTGGCCCGGACAGACGTTCGTTGAATACGAGGACGGGCTGAATACTGCGGTCAGAAAGCTGCGCGAGACACTTTCCGACCGCCCCGGGAAACCACGGTTCATTGAGACAGTTCCGCGTCGTGGATACCGCTTCATCGCCCCCGTTCAGGAAGTTTTCGATGCACAGCCGGCCGGTTTGAAGGCCGATTCAGACCTGGAACCGACCTCCGCGCCTGTCAAACTCGGACTCGCCGTGCCAGAACGGCGCCAAACGTTCAGGAGGGTGATCGTCCCCGTGTTGGCGATTGTCGTCACCGTTTCCACGTGCGTTGCTTGGATAAACTTTCGAGCCAGGCCACAACCTTCGATGGGAATTGCGATGCTGGCGGTGCTTCCCTTCCAAAACTTGACCGGAGACGCCGGAGAGGAGTATGTCAGCGACGGGTTCACCGAAGAGATCATCACTCAGTTGGGCCGATTGAATCGCGAGCAATTGCGCGTGATCGCACGAACCTCGATGATGACTTATAAAGGAAGCCACAAGCCGATCAAAGAGATCGCACGCGAACTCGGGGTGAATTACGTGCTCGAAGGCAGCATCCGGAAAACAGGCGATGGCTTGCGCGTGACGGCGCAATTGATTAGGGCCGACGATCAAACACATTTGTGGGCGCGTGAATATGACCGACCGCTCGGGGACCTCGTCAAGGTCCAAAGCGAAGTGGCGGAGGCTGTCGCGCAGGAGATTCAGGTGCGACTCAGTCCTGAAGTTCAGGAAACACTCGCTGGCGCTACACCGGTCGATACCGAAGTATACCGGGCGTATCTTAAAGGCAGATTCTTCTGGAACAAGAGGTCCCGAGACGGTCTAAACATGGCCATTAGCTTTTTTGAACAAGCCGTCCAGCGAAATCCGAATTATGCGCCGGCGTATGCGGGTCTCGCAGACACTTACAACGCCCTGGTGTTTTATGGCTTTCTGTCTAGTCCGGAGGGTATCCCCAAGGCGAAGGCGGCCGCAACAAAAGCGGTGGAGCTCGATGGATCTCGTGCCGAGGGACACGCTTCACTCGGATACGTCTATTTCATGTGGGAGTGGAACTGGGCAGCGGCGGAGCGGGAGTTTCAGCGCGCTATCGAATTGGATGGAAACTACGTGCCGGCATACCAATGGTATGCGTTGTACCTCGCGGCGATGGGACGCGGCCCTGAATCCTTGGTGGAAATCCGAGAGGCCCGCGAGCTCGATCCCTTCTCATTGATCGTCGCAGCGGCATCAGGCTACGTTGCGTATTTTGCGCGCCACAACGACCAAGCTGTCGCGGAAAGCGAAGCCGCGCTGCAGGAAGACCCGGATTTTATGGCGGCACACGCTGTCCTGGGCTTAGCCACCGAAGCACAAGGGAACTACGCCAAAGCCATCCTCGAATTCCAAAAGGCTCTTCAACTTTCCGATGGCCGGCCCACCACATACCTGGATTATCTGGGGCATGCTTACGCCATCTCCGGAAATAGGCCGAAGGCTGAAAAAATACTCACTGAGCTGAACGAGAAGATCAAAGATGGCAGCACGCCAGACTACCGAGTTGCCACGCTTGTAGGCCTCGGCGAAAAAGATCAAGCGCTGAAGGACCTTGAGGACGGCTTTGAGAAGGGACCGTACGGATTCATGTGGTTCAAGGTAGATCCGCGTTTTGATGCACTGCGCTCGGATTCGCGGTTCGAAGATCTCATGCGCCGCGTGGGCCTGGTAAAACTGACCAATTAAAATTTAAGGAACGGCGGAGCTTTTGTTCCAGAAGATCAGCGTGCGAACTGCAATCCGACCGATCTCGGTAAATGTTGTCGCGCTGGCCGAACAGCTGCAGCACGGTCTCGCGTGGTTTTCGATTGCGGCGCTGCTGGGCATCGCGATGGGATGTGTCCCTACATCGACCCCGGCACGGGCAGCACAATCACGGGCGTGATTGCCGCCATTGACAAAATTCTATCGCAGGCCGGCGACGACACCAAAGATTGTTCCGGGACACGGCCCGCTCGGCAACAAGGCGGACCTCCCGAAATTCCGTGACAGGCTCATCACTGCGCGCGACCGCGTTGAGAAATTGAGGTCCGCGGGAAAGTCCGTCCAGGAGTCGGTCGCGGAAAAGCCGTTCGCCGATCTCGATCCAGTAGGGGGCAAAGGCGTCGTTAACGGCGACCAGTTCGCGCAAATTGTTTATTTGACGTTGTGAATCCTCCGGGTGAGGATTTCCTGCCGGGCGATCCGTCAATTCGAATGTGAGCAGGAAAGATTTTTACTCTCCGTGGAATTTAGACACAACGAACTTGCGAAATTCCACTGCACTAGCCGGAACGTGACGATCGGCGATCCACCCTATGCCTAACGGTCGAATGGGGCGCGCCGGCGACAATTTGATCTCTGCGACGCCCGCAAATCGAGCGGGCGCGGGAGGAAGGAGCCCTATGCCGAGCCCCGCAGCAATCAATCCACGCAGCGT
>DATNLR010000081.1:0-2035 GCA_035602755.1 Binatus sp. (SeqCode)
GCTACACTTTTGCTCTTTCAGATTCACTTTGTTTATCAGTAAAAGGGTCTGGCCGGGATTTACCGCGGTACTTAGGGTGATAAGCCCTCCGCGGGCGTTCACGTGCAGCGCTTCGGTTCCTTCGTGAAACGGGCTATCCGCGGCTGCATGACCGTAGACTAAGATGGGCTCATAAGCCCAGAAGCGCTCTGAGGACCGACGCTCAGGCACCGGGACGAAGTTGTCCAGAACACCTTCCGTTAAGTTACTCATGTTCTGGTGCCGTTCGATATCCTGGAGGCGGTCCCAAATTCTGCTCATATCCACGAACTCCGATTTTGTCGCAGAGGCTGAATTTCCGTTGGGATAGATACTTCCATAAGCTTTCAAGAGAGAGCGCCCGCGCTGAGCCTCACAACGAAGAATGCGTTGACTCGCATCGGCCATCCCAGATCGATGTGGGATTGCACATTGTACCTTAGGCGGATGTTTGAAGTACTCGTAAATGGAGGCGAGTGAGAGGCTCGACGAGCCTATGCTGCCCCGTGCTTGCTTTTTTTCGGTTCGAATCAGAAAACGGGGTTAAAGCTCATGCTTTACGGTATATGATGGCGGCTCCAGTCTTCACGTTTGAAAAACTGATCGCCTAAGACTCCCTCACATGAAAGACGAATACGGTTGGTTGTGGACTCCCGTTCTGTGGTGCAAGCGTCCCCGCGATTTGTCTGATCCGGACTGCCCACCGATTCTGTTGCCTTACTCGGGCAGGGCACTTCCAGAAGACAAATGCTTTCAGTTCGAAGACGCGGATCTCCCCAGTTGGCCACCTGATGAATGGTCAGCGATTTTCGGATGCGCAACTTGCGGCTTTGTGTCTCGATATCTATGTTCGGATATCTTTGTTCTTCCTTGTCGTACAGCGCGCCCGGGGCTATTTCACAGCGGCGCAAACTGTTTCTGTATTACATTTTCATGCGGCTATGAGAACTGCAAGACTCGAACCAAAGTTCACGTAGAGAAACAAGGAGCGAACGAAGGCAACATAGTAGACCTTTTTCGCGGATCATTCTTCTGCGGTCTGCTGCCGTGCGGTCATCCCATTGTTCCACTTTCTCAAACGGAATATCAGATTTGGAATGTGATGGATCCTATTGAGTAGCAAACGGCGAGTCCTCTTGGCGGCGGTCCTTTAACAATTGCCGTTCTCCTGCGCCAGGTGCTCTACCGCGTCAGCCCGCTCGGCCCCACGCGCGCTGCAAACCGCGACGAAAGACAGCCAAGCGGCGTCAATCATGTGGACGGGTACCGCCAATTGCAGCAGTTGCCGATCAGAAACACCTTGCAGAACTCGCTTCTACTGAACGCGAGGGCTCTTCCTCAAGCCATCACCGGGATCTCGCTCACCGCGACTGCGGATTGTATGCCGCCATCTTTGTAAGCTCTTCCTTCCTGACTTTTCCGGTGGGAGTCAGCGGCATGGCATCCACCAGCACGAAATGCGATGGCCGTTTGTAAGGAGCGAGGTTTCGCGCGACATAATCCGTCAATTCGGCAGTCGTCGCTGGCGAACCCGGCGAGAGCTCTACGAAGGCCACCACCTCCTCACCCCCTTCCAGTCCTTGAACGTTACGGCCAATCACAGCGGACCGCACGACAGACGGATGAGCGTTTAGGACTGCCTCGACTTCTGCTGGGTACACATTCTCTCCAAAACGAACGATCAATTCTTTCGTGCGTCCCACGATAAAAAGATTTCCGTCCTCCAAGCGGGCCAGGTCACGCGTATTGAACCACCCATCCGCGCTGATCGCTGCCGCGGTTTCTTCGGGCGCGCGATAGTAACCTTTCGCGACATTCGGCCCGCGCACCCATAGTTCGCCGACTTCTCCGTCGGGGACGTGCTTGCCATCTTTTCCCATCAATACGATATCAACTCCCGGAAGCACGCGGCCCACCGAGAGATCACTTCGCGGCTCATCAACTCTGGCCTGTGCGACGGTCGGCGAACACTCGGTCACACCGTAGCCGTTATGCAGCGGCATGCCGAGAAGCGCCT
>DATNLR010000106.1:0-149587 GCA_035602755.1 Binatus sp. (SeqCode)
ATGATCGATAATCAGCCCGCGCATCACCCGAGCTGCATAACCCATGAAGCGCGCGCGGTCGGGGAATGACGGGCCCTCGCGTTCGGCCATACCGAGATAGGCTTGGTGCAGCAGAGTGGTGGCGCTGAGGGTTACGGGGAATCTTTGCCTTGCCAGTTCGCGTTTGGCAAGCCGGTGCAGCTCAGAGTAGAGCGCGGAGAAAGGAGCGTCCGCAGCCGAGGGGTCACCCCGGTCGGCAGCGCCAATGAGCAACGTGACCGTGGAGAAATTCGCGCCCGACATACTTACACATCCGTGGTAGATGCGGGGTCCGTTGCACAACAGCCTGTAATAGTTCGTTTGAATAGTCAAGCTGAAAGCTGATCAAGGCAATCGAAGCGCATTGAAATTGCACTGAGGAATACTACTGGTCGAAAGCGCGCAAGAACGTAAATGCCCCTTCGTCCTCGGCGGCGACAGCGGTAAGCTTCAACCGAAAAGGAGGACCATGATCATGATGCAATTTGCGAAAAATCTATTGATGGCGGTAGGCGCTCTGGTGCTGGCGGCGATGCTTCTTAGCGTGATGGCTCCGAAAGCCGTTCATGCCGTCACCGCAACGATGGCGGAAGTAGTGAACACGATCTCAAGTCCCGTACCTTCAGAAGACATTTACAGGCTGCCTACGAGAAACATTCAGTTGGTTTGCAATGCCTCTGTCAACAATTGCGCGATCGCCGAGCAGAATGGCGCTTTCGACGCGTCCACTCCCTGGAAAGTGCCGAGTGGATGGATTTCATCATAACGGATGTCGAGATCACTACTAACGGAACAGGGTCGGCAATCACGGCCACCTTTGGTCTGGAATGGACGCCGCCGAGCGGAAAATTGATAGGGTTCGGCTGGGAGGTTCTCAACAACGGCGTGACTGCGGAGTATCAGTTCACCAATGGAATTGTGCTTCTGGCCGGGTCCACGCCAACTCCAGTTTTCGGACCAAGCATCAACTTCGCAGCCCTTCGAGGATATCTGACGCCAAACTGAGCTCGGGTAACTGAGCTATCTAATACGGTGCGAAGATGTCCGGTAATCCGGATGAATTCAATAGGTCGATGTAACACTAGATCTACGCCAACCTGTAGAAGATCCAGGAGCTAAAATCGTTTAATTCAAACAAAACACTGCCCTGTTTAGGTTTGGATCGACTGTCAGCCGGTTCTCGACGAGAAGTGCTATCGGATCAATCGATTACAGGGTGTTGCATCGACCGTCTGAGCCGACACGACGAATCGGGAGTTGGCGAGAAGCCTTTCTAATCCCGCCCATCCGCTACCTTTATGCGGGGCCACTGCACTGCCTTCCCATAGAGCTTAGGAAAGGCAGTGCAGGCAAGCCGCCGAAACTCTAGAATGGCATATACCTGAGAGTTACGGTGGCACTCTGGTTGTTGTTGAGTATCAAGGCGTAGAGAACAGCCCCTGAGCCTACGCCATTGACTAGCGTTCCTACAGTGAGCTTGTCCCCCACTATGTCAAACTCCAGCGGTTGGCAAGGATTTGGACCGAGCGGGCTGTTGTAATCGTAGCCGTAGTAGACGATGGAGGTGCTTGCCGGAATGGGCTCATCAACATTGTTGAGCACCAAACCATACGGCCCACTAGTCGAACTATAGGTTGCGAAATATGGAATGTAACCCCACGCGCTATCGGTGCTTGCGTCATAGGTCTCGTTGTAGATCCCAGTGGTGCCCGCCTGATCCGGCACGAATTCTGCAGAGCGTATTAGGTAAAAGCCCCTGATCACGCCGGAAGTGTTCTTCAGCGTCATCACAATCCTTGCTGCCGGAGCCGCGCCGGAGACTTTGCTGATCGTTTGGGTCAGAAGGAAGGAGCCGTCAGCAGGGCGCCGCTCGATCTTGACCTCGGTATCGGTTTGCGTGAGTGTGACCGGCGCGAGCCAGTTCCCGCTGTCGGCGAAGTTGTCGTCGTAATACACCCCACCTGTCTGGATGACACAGACCCCGTAGCCTTCAATCGCACCGAGCTGGTCAAGCATTTCGACGCCCGAAGGACTCTCGAAGTTGGCGAGAGTACCGTTCACAGTCACACAGTAATTCATGTACGTCGCGCCGCTGCCGCTGGTGAACGGATAGCTACACGCAGTGGTCGCATCGGATTTGAAGCCGTTCGGCCGTCCCGATTGCGATTGATTGGCGCTGGACGGCGCATCGCTGGATGGTTTTTGTGGGCGAAGCCCGTTGAGGTACTGATCCATCTTCTGAGCCGCATCATTTTGAGCTTGGGTAGGCACGGCTAACAGGAGCGCGAACGCGGCGAGAGACAGTAGAGAAAGAATCCTTGAATTATTCACGTTTTTTCTCCTCATCGATCTTTTTTTATTCATCTTGACCCCGGCCTAAATGGCGCCGCTTACGAGCGAATCTCGAAAGTCGAAACGATTAAACTTCAAAACGGCAAATATCTGAGCGTCACTGTGGAAGTCTCATTTTTGTTCAGTGACAAGCCGTAGGTATATGCCCCCGAGCCGTAGTTGTTGATTACCATTCCTTGGGTAATGGTATTTCCCTGCGTGTCCTGGTTTGTTTGGATGCAAGGAGACGGGCCGTACTCGCTGTTGTACGCAAATCCCAGGTTGAAGAGGAATGTGCTGGCAGGAGCGGGTTCCCCGATGCTGTTGAGCATCAGGCCGTACGGCCCACTAGGGGTGCTGAAGGTGGCGTAATCCGGAATGTAACCCCACGCGCTATCCAGGCTTCCGTCGTAGTTCTCATTCAGATTGCTCTCGCTAGCACCTTTATCGGGAAGGAAGCCCGCAAAGCGCGATAGAAATGCCACTCTCTCCTGGCCAGAAGTGTTCTTCAGCGCCATCACAATCCTGGCTTCCGGACTCTCGCCGGTGACCTTGCTGATCGTCTGGGTCAGAAGATACATGCCGTCACTGGTGCTTCGCTCGATCTTGACCTCCGTGGCGTTTTCCGTAACCTTGACCGGCGCCTTCCAGTTCCCGCTGTCGGCGTAGCCATAGTCCCAATACCCGACGTTGGTCTCGTAGTCGCAGACGCCGTAGCCTTCCCACGAACCGTGCTGGTCAAGCATTTCGACGCCTGAGGGGCTCTCGAAATTGGTGAAGTTGCCGTTTACGGTGATGCAGTAATTCATGTACGTGACGCCGCTGCCGCTGGTGAATTTGTAACTGCATTTTTCGGTGGAGTCGGGCACGACGGTCTGCTGGTGTGGTGATAGCGTCTTGTTGGCATCCGACGATGCGTCGCTGGATGGCTTCTGTGGGCGATGGTCGATAATATCGGCCATGCTTGTAACTCGAGCAGGGGTTTGAGCGGGCGTGGATACAGCCAACAGGAACGCGAACCCGGCGAGAGACAATAGGGAAAGGGGTCTGAAAGTGTTCTTCACGTTTTTTCTCCTTTTACCAATGATTCCAAATCGGTTTTTTCTTTCCCGGCCCGAGGCCATCCTCGGGGCCTCTACTAGTGAAATCGGAAACGGCGTGCAAAAGACGACAGGGTGACGAGAAAATTTATTGGGGGCAGGTATGTCCGGTAGGAATCAGCAACTTGTGTCTCGCGTGGCGCTCATGCCCATCGAAGACCCGACAAAGCGCGACCAGTACGGTCGTCCATTGATTGCTGGCGCTCGCCTCCAAGTTGATGAGGTTTAGGCAAAGGCAATTCGCAAGATTTCCTCGCTCTATGCGGGAGGCTTGTCCATCAAAAGCACTACCAAGAGAATGAATGCAGACAAAATAGCTTCTCTAATACCACGAGCGGGAAGACAGCACTCGTGGTCGCCGTCGAGCATTCGAGGCATTTTGGTAAACGAGCGGTATCGTGGAGCGATCCCCTACGGGCCCGGCGGTCCAGGTAATCGTCCGACAGAATTCCACGGTACGAAGCGCGCCAGCTTTGGGCATGCAGATTTGCGATGCTTTCAATGTCGTCCTCGGCTCCTTCTCTAATGAGCATGCCGCTACATTATAAAGCACCACTCAATTAAACAGCAGAAGATGGGCTCCCTCCCCAGAAGTCCGCTTCGAGGAAATGTGGTGCGGGGGAGTGTGGCTCGCGTTTCCAATCTCCTCGAACCCCGTTTCTGGATAACTTCCGATTTGCCGACCACTCGTCTGGAATCGCCTGAATCCCGGGCGTCTCAGTTGGAGAAAAAAAAGGCGCTTTGCGTGACAACCGCTGCAAGGCGTCCCGTCGTTCGACGTTTCTTACATCCTCAAACAAGCAGAAATGACCCCGGTTACGGTGTACAACCGCCAGTATTCGCGCAGCCCTCATCGAAGAAGACGATGCCAAAGTCTCCCTCGGCTGTCGCACTCGAGATGACCTGGGTGTCTCCATCGTTTGTCATGTTGATTAGGTATGTGGTGGTCGCGGTACTCCCCGGAAAGTTGGGCGTCTTTGTACCCTTGTTCACGTAATTGTTGTACTCGGTGAAAGTCCACGCCTCGCTGTAGGCCCAGAAATCGTTCACGTAGTTCACCAGCGGAAATAGGCAGGTGTCGTCGAAAACGATGACGCAACTCCCGTTGTTATAGCCAGGCCGCTCGACGATGTACTCGGCGCTGCTCCCGACGAGACCGGGCCCCGTTAACCAATCGATAAGGTAACAGCTACCAGTATTGAGCGTTTCATCGATGACGCACACGGTCTGAGCAGTGCCAGTGGTACCCCCTCCCCCGGTATCCAAGGTGACCGCGTACACGTCGTCACCCGGTGTTGACGGGTAAATCACGCAGGTTATGCCGTAGCTTGGGAACCACTCGATCCAGTCGCAATAGGATGTCGTGGTTACGTCGCTGACGCATCTTGCCTCGGAGAGGCTGCCACCTTGCACCACATCGCCATTCGAGAAGCCGTCGATACCGTTCCAGCTCACCTCTTCATCGGTTGTTCCGTCGCAAGCACCGAACGGCTCCTGAGCAACTGGCGTATTGAACTCCGAGACAACTTCGTAGAAAGAAGTGGCCTTGTTCCAGTTTGTAAGCTTGTTGGTGTTTGCGAACCCACTCCAATTGGCGAAGTTAACCGTCCCCGGCGCTGCAGACACTGCAGATGTTGCGGAGGTTCCGGCGGGAGCGTGGGCTGGTATCCCCGGCATGCTGGAAAAAGGCATTTCTTTGAGCTTGTTGGGATCCGGGGAGTGCTTCATTGCCTTCACGGCTCTTTCCCAGCGAGCGAAATCTTCTGGACTAGCTTGCGAGGGGGGCCGTGGCGGGTAGCCGTAGCGCGCAAGATCCATATCTTCTGCTTGGACCGGATCGAATCCTGCCGGTGCAGCAGGAAAGGTGTGAATCCCCTTTATGTTGGTCGGAGCGGTGGCGGAAGCTGTGTACATTGCGCGGATCGCGTCGGTGTCATCTTGGGCGGACGTCATCGTGGGAAAACTGAACATCAACAGCACAGCTAATCCAATAAACATCACTGCAATCGCCTTATACTTCATATTGAGCCTCCATGCAGGGTCTGAATCGCCCGGGATGCCGAATGCAGACGCCTTACCTTCGCCGCTCCGGATGAATCAGCTTGAAATCTTCCTCTCGCTCTCTATAGCGGAATTTGAGGCGCAATACTGTCATCCCTGGTTCAAGAAATCCGCCCCGGCCCGACTGGAGAAGAAGCCCGATTTCGTGGGTTGATCCGGCTTCTCGGGCGTTGACAACTAACTTCGCGCAAATCGGGCCAAGATAAGTTCCGAGTAGCCGACAATACGTCCGGAATGTGAACTCGGCTTGGGGTGCATGTACTCCAGCCCCTCTGCCCGCTTCTCGGCGCTCCACACTTTTCAAGCCTTTGGGAATTCTGAAAAGCCCCCACGCAACAAAGGCTTGCGGGGCGCCCTCGCGGTCGAGTGACCTCAACGGTCAGGCCGCCCGCCCTTGCAAGAGGGAGAGGGATTAAACGTCGTATAATCTCGTGCGTTCAACTGGGAAGCAGAACATATGAACGTGCAAGAACAAATCAAGAAGTATATTGCCGGCCAACCGGAGCCAAAACGCAGCGACATGCGAGAGTTGCATCGGCTCACACTTCAAGAAAGTTCTAGGGGTGCGTCTACAGGGAGTGTGCCGAGGGCCAGAATCGGACTGGCTACGCCGGCCTTTTCAGGGCCGCGCTCTACCAATGAGCTACCTCGGCACGGGAGCAGCTTAAGATTCTACGGAAAAGTTGCAGCGCTGAAAAGAGAAAACGGTCTTCGTTGTTGGCCTCGTGGATGATTTGCTGCGGCCCATAGCGATTTATTGTTTGAAATCCTTCAGCAGAAGACAAAGCAGCGTGCCTGCGGTCGCCAGATGAAGCAGGATATGTGCGGTATTGGGGACGATGCCGTTGCGCCGCGGAAGAAATGAGTGGGTGTTCCCGAACATTTTTCGATAGCGCTCGGCGCGCGCCGGTTCGGTCTTGAAAAGATACGGAACCCACCATGCGCGCATTTGGCCGACGAAAAGCACACCGTAGCTAATCCAAAGCCATTTGTCGAGCCAACCAGGATACGGCCGGCGGAGGTAACGCGCGCTGTAGAATAGGCCAATTGTGAAGGGCACACTTTGAATCAGGGTTACCAACACCAGGCGGATTAACGTGTCTTGGCGGCGAACTGCGGTGACATCGTTCAGGCGGCCGAGCGGAATCCAGTCGTGAAACCACAGAAACAGAACCTGGAAAGCCTGCAAGGCGAGAAAAAACTGTCCTAGCATTTAGTTGCTGAGGTTTTGTGTGCGATTCCGAGATCAGACATAGTGCCGCCTAGGGTTGGATTCGGCTCTTATTTCATCGACTGGTCAAATTCCTTCATCCAATCTTTCTTCTTCAGGACTTCGCGGGCTTTTGCGCCGTCGGGCGGGCCGACGATACCGTCCTTCTCCATCAGATCGATCAGGCGGGCGGCGCGTCCGTAGCCTACGCGCAGGCGCCGCTGCAATGTGGAGGTTGAGGCGCGGCCCATTTCGCAGACCACGCGCACAGCTTCCTGGTACAGATCGTCGTCAACTTCTTCCCCGCCATCGGCTCCCGAGCCGCCGCCAGCAAATGAGTCATCTTTGGGCGGCTTGAGTAATTCTTCGTTGTAAATAGCTTTGGCTTGCTCGCGCCAGAAATCGCATACCGCACCGACTTCGGATTCGTGCACGTAGGGGCCATGGATGCGATGAAGTCTCGACGAGCCTGCCGGGAGGTAAAGCATATCGCCCTTGCCGAGCAGGGATTCAGAACCGTTGGTGTCGAGAATCGTGCGGGAATCCACTTTGCTGGCGACGCGGAAAGAAATACGCGCCGGAAAATTTGCTTTGATCAATCCGGTAATTACGTCCACCGACGGACGCTGGGTGGCCAGAATCAAGTGAATGCCAACTGCGCGAGCCATCTGCGCCAGGCGTGTAATTGATTCTTCCACACCGTTGGTATCGACCATCATGAGGTCAGCCAATTCGTCGATGACTATGACGAGATAGGGAAGCGGTTTGTGCTCTTCCTCTTCCACATTGTCGAAAAGCGAGAGCGACTGGCCCTTCTCGAAAGTGCGATTGTACTGTTCGATGTTGCGCACGCCGCGTTGCGCCAGAAGCTTCAGGCGGCGCTCCATTTCGCGTGTGGCGTTGCGCATCACGTTGGCCGCAACTTTTGGATCGGTGACCACGGGTGTGAACAAGTGCGGAATGTCGGCGTACAAACCGAGTTCAAGTTGCTTTGGATCGATCAGGACGAGTTTTAATTCATCCGGCGTAGCTTTGAAGAGCATGCCCATCAGTAGCGAATTGATGAAGACGCTCTTGCCCGTTCCGGTAGAACCCGCGATGAGTAAGTGCGGCATCTGCGTTAAATCGCCGGCACGTATGCGGCCAATCAAATCTTTTCCGAAGGGCAGCGTGAGTTTAGAAGGCGAGTGGCTGAATTCCGGGGATTCCACTACGTCACGCAAGGCGATGGTTTCGCGATGCACGTTGGGCACCTCGATGCCAACGGTGGATTTGCCGGGGATGCGCTCGATCAAGATGGATTCGGCTTTTAGCGCTAGGCATAGGTCGTCGCCCAGGCCTGTAATACGGCTGTATTTGATGCCAGCCTCGGGCTTCAATTCGAACGTAGTCACCACCGGGCCGGGATTGATTTGCGTGATGTGGCCGGCTACGCCGAATTCGGCGCATTTCTGTTCGATGGCGCGCGCGCATTCTTTCAACTGGCCCTCGTCCATCTTTTGGCCGCGTTCGGCCATTTGTAGCAGCGAGCTGGAAGGAAGTTTATAGATTGTCTTTCCACGAGAAATCTTGGGGTCGCTGCCAGTTTTCTTCGGGGGAGCGGCTTTTTCGAGCTCATGGAACTTGATTACTGCCGGGGCGCGGCGCGAGTCCTTGGCTTCGTCGTCTACGTCTTCGTCATCGTCGTGAACATCTTCGAGCGCTGGTAGTTCTTTTGCCGATACGCGCTGTTGCGCAACCGCGGGACGGCCCGCAATCTTGATTTCCTCGACTCGCTTTCTTAATTGTGAAGATTCTCTTTCTTCACGCCATTCGGCCAGCCTGGCCATCCATTTACCGACAATACCATTGGCGGTCATAGGCTTTTTCATCCAATGAGCGGCTGCCCGCAAAGAGAAGCTTGTAGTCAGGAAGAGAGAAGTGAGGATCAGTATGACGGAAACTAAATGCGCTCCAATTGGATTCAGCGCCGCTTGCAAACCTTGCGCTAGAACGGTGCCCAACAAACCGCCCGGAGGCAGAACGCCGCGAACATCCGGCATGTGTATCAGGGTTAACTCGGCGGAAAAGGAGAGCAGAAGCATCGTGGCGCCCACGAGCTTCGCTACGGGAGCCTCAAATACTTGACTGCGAAACCAGCGCATAGCCACGATAAACATGCCGATTGGAAATAGAAAAGCGCTAAAGCCGCAAAATTGGAAGAAGAGATCGGACATATGCGCGCCAACGGGGCCGATCCAATTTCTGGCGGGGCCTGCGCCGGGCGGCGGAGCCGAGACATTGAAAGAAATGTCATGCGGAGAATACGAGAGCAGACTCAGCGCGATGAGAATGGCGAGACTAAGGCCGACAAATCCAATGAGTTCATTAAAGCGTTTGTTTTCTGTTGGTGACAGGATGCGCACAAGCTCCCCTTTGAAATTTCGCATTGAACATCAGCGCCGTGAGCGATCCTAACTGCGGAATGCTGGATCGCGCTTGCGGAGCGGATGAACTCGAACCTTTTTAAGGCCGAGCGCAAACAATGGGGAAGGCTCACGCGTGACAACCGGGCGGCGCGGGCGCTATCGCGCGAAGCCCAATGGGAGAAACGCGAGCAACAAGACGACTATACCAAACAAGATTCGGTAGTAAATAAAGATCTTCAAAGTGCGTGTTTGCAAATACTGCAAAAAGAAGGCGATGACAATATAGCCGACTATCGCCGAAACGGCGATACTGATAGCCAAAGTGGACATCGGCAAATCCAGAGCACCGGCACGGTGAGCTTTGATGAGTTTGGGAACTTCCACTGCGGCGGCGCCCGCGATTAGGGGCGTGGCCAGCAAAAACGAGAAGCGTGCGGCGGCTTCGCGGGTCATACCGCGAAATAACCCCGCCGAAATCGTGATTCCGGAGCGTGACACGCCGGGAAAAAGCGCCAGTGCCTGCCCGGTCCCGATTAGGAGAGAGTCGCCGAGCGAGGTCTGCTCGATGTGACGGTCTTTGCGGCCGACATACTCTGCGTACCACATCAGTAGAGCGATTACGATCATGGCGATTGCGATGGGAACCGGATCGCGCAGATATTCTTCAATGCGATGCTCGAAGAGAAATCCTACCAATGCGCCCGGAATAGTACCGGCCACCAAATACCAGAAGAGACGGCGATTCTGGATAACCTGATGTTCAGGTGCGCGCTGAGGATAGTGAAAGCCGAGTCCACAGAGGATTAGCTGCACCCATTCGCGCAAGAAATACAGAACGACCGCGATTAAAGTTCCCAGGTGCAGGGCTACGTCGAATGCCAAGCCCGGGTCCGGGATGAGGCCGTGGGACAGCCAGGGAAGTAAAATCAGGTGAGCGCTGCTGCTGACCGGCAAAAACTCAGTCAGGCCCTGCACAACTGCCAGAATTATGGCTTGCCACAACAACATTCCTTTTACCTACCTTCTTTCGACGCGCGCGCGAGGGGAACTAGGACTTTTGTCATTGCAAATGCGTCGCGACCGCCGGGGTAATATCCTTTTTCAACGCCGAGGGTACGATAGCCGTGCTTGTTCCAGAAGGCAATTGCGGATTCGTTATCAGTTGCCGTTTCGAGACCTACTTCGCGCACGCCATTGGCGGCCAGTCTCCGTTCCACTTCGCACAGCAATGCGGAGCCGATCCCAGATTTTCGGTATTTTTCGAGGACATCGATGGTCACGATGTACCCTCTCGTGCCTTGGCGCGCACTCATGCAGAAGCCAGCAATTTCGCGTGAGGTTTCCGCCAGGATGCATGCAGCGCCGGGGAATTGAAGATAGCCACGCATGTCGCGTTTTGAATAGGCGATGCCGGGCTCGTAGCAGGCTTGATCGATCTCGTACAAGGTGCCGAAATCGCCTGGCTTATAGTCGCGCAGAGTGAATTTTACGGCGGGAGTATTCACAACGTAGCTCTCGAGGGAAAATTATACTTCTAAAATCACGGGCAGGATTAACGGGCGCTTCGACGTCTGCTTGTTGAGGAAGCGCTTCAAGTCGGCGCGAATTTTTTCTTTGATTACGCTCCAGTCCGTCTTTTCTTCCTGGCTGGATTGTTCCACTGTCCGCAGAATCACATCGCGCGCTTGCGAAAGAATTTCGGCGCCGTCTTCGGAAGGGAGGAAACCGCGAGTGACGATTTCAGGCGCTATCTCCATTTTTCCGGTGTGTTTATTGATAGCGATGATGGGAACTACCACGCCGTCTTCGGAAAGGTGGCGGCGGTCTCGGATTACCACATCTTCGATTTCTTCCAACGAGCCGGAATCCACGCAGACGCGGCCGGCCGTGACTGGTTCGCGCTTGCGCGCGTTGCCGTCGGCGGTGAACTCGATGGGTTGGCCGCTTTCAATCAAGAAAATCTCCGCACCGACGGCGCCCAGTTGTTCGGCCAGTGCCGCGTGACGGAAAAGCTGCCGGTATTCACCGTGCACGGGAATGAAATATTTCGGCTTCACGAGTTGCAGCAAGATTTTCATTTCTTCCTGGCTGGCGTGGCCGGAGACGTGAATCGGAGCTGACCTGCCACTTTCGTAATAGACCAACACGCGGCGGCGAAAGAGATGATCGATCATGCGGAAAATATTCTTCTCGTTGCCGGGAATAATGCGCGCGGACAAAATCACGGTATCGTTCTCGGTGATGTTCATCAGTCGATGATTGTCGACGGCGATGCGCGAAAGCGCAGAAAGCGGCTCGGCTTGCGTGCCACTGGCTAAAACTACAAGCCTGTGCGGATCGTAGGTCTTGATGTCTTGCGGGCGAACGACGCTGCCGTCCGGAATGCGTAACTTCCCAAGATTGTGCGCGATTTCAACGTTATCCACCATACTGCGACCGACGAAGCCCACTTTTCGTCCGACCATTCTGGCGATGTCAATCACTTGCTGAATGCGATGCACCGAGCTGGAGAAGCAGGAGACAACTACTTTCTTAGGCGCGGCGCGGAATAGTTCTTCCAGGCGAACGATAACGGCGCGCTCGGAGGGCGTGAATCCGGGGCGCTCCACATTTGTACTGTCGCTGAAAAGCGCAAGAACGCCCGATTGTCCGTAACGTGCGAAGGCGTGCAGATCGAATGGTTTGCCATCTACCGGCGTGGGATCGATTTTGAAATCGCCGGTGTGTATGATCACGCCAACGGGAGTGCGCACGGCGAGCGCAACGCAGTCAACCGTGCTGTGCGTAACGTGCAAATATTCGATGGCGAATGGCCCGATGGTGGTGCTATCGCCTGCCGCAATTTCGGTTAACTTCGCGGATTCCAGCAGGCCGTGCTCTTCCAGTTTTTTCTTTACGATGGCCAGAGTGAATTGCGTTCCGTAAATCGGGACGTTCAGCTCAGGGAGAATGTAAGGAATCGAGCCGATATGGTCTTCGTGTGCGTGTGTGAGCACGATGGCCTTTACCATGCGCTTGTTTTGCTTCAGATAAGTGATGTCGGGAATAACGATGTCAACGCCCAGCAGCTCCTGCTCAGGGAACATCAATCCCGCGTCGATGACGATAATTTCGTCGCCGAAGCGGAGGGCGAGCATATTCATGCCGAACTCGCCCAAACCGCCCAGCGGAATGGCCCACAATGATGTTTGGCTCAAGTCTTTCCGGCTTTCTCGCGCAGTGTTCGCGGCAGGAAATCTCGTTTTTCTTTAGCTAACATGCAATCGTATCACACGAGGGCATGAAGCGGTGAAGGCCTACGCATATCGATGAAGCGGATCGAGCGTGAATGTGTCGGACTCTAACTAATCCTCGCGGCCGCCGGCAAACAATCTGGCAATCGCGACGAGAACGATTGCGCCTACAGTGGCAGCAGCCAGGCTACCCCAGAATCCAAACACGCCGATTCCGAGGCGTTGAAAAATCCATCCGCCGATCACGGCGCCGATGAGGCCGAGGATAACGTCAACGACGCAGCCGAATCCGCGTCCGCGAGCGACGGTGCCGGCCAGCCAACCCGCGATTAATCCGATTAGGAGCCACCACACAAGCGAATGAGTCTCCACGTACACGACTACGTCGCGCTGCGTTACCGGGTGCTGAGTTAGGAAAATCCACGATGCCATATTCGTCATGATCGAATCTCCTCTCATTAAGACTGGCAAAAAATATAGCCTAGGGACTTGTAAACGAGCTTTGCCGCAAGAAAGTCAGCCGCGTGATAGCCGGGCCGCGGTGCAAGTTCGGTCACGTCCATGGCAACGATTTTCTTGTGATCCGCTACCGCGCGCACGAGCGACGTTACTTCGTGCCAGTCCAATCCACCGGGCTCCGGCGCAACAGTGGAGGGGACCACGGAGGAATCGAAGCCATCAAGATTAATGGTCAGGTAAACGCGCGGGCCCAGGTCCTCCAAAACTTTCGCGATCCAGGTTTTCACCGGAGCGCGCACGATGTCCTTGGCCCAATAAATTTTTGTGCGCAAATGCGGAATCGCGTTCGCTTCCGAGTCCGAAAGAGCACGCACGCCCACTTGCACAGCGGGACAGGTTTCCACCACGCGTCGCATGGCGCAAGCGTGGCTGGCGGGATTGCCTTGGTATTCATCACGCAACTCGGCGTGCGCGCCAATGTGCAACACGCAGAGATCTTTGTATTTTCTGGCCGTGGCAGACACCAGTGGAGGCGTCAATCCATGCTCGCCGCCCAACGCGACAGGGAATTTGCCGTCATCGAGCAGCGCAAGTTGCGCGGTGAAAAGTTCGGTCATCACTTCGTTTAAAGTTCCGTCTTGCGTGTCGATGGGAGGCTGCGTGGCGATGCCGATTTCCTTGTAGGGCTCGAGCTGCAATTCTTCGTCGTACAGTTCCATGTGGCGACTTGCCGCGATAATCGCCGCTGGACCATTACGTGTTCCCCGTTCATAAGTGGTGGTGCGTTCGAGTGGAACGGGGAAAATTACGGCGCGCGAAGTTTCGTAGGTGGAATGTTCTTCCGGCAGGCCGCCGAAATTGTCAGGCGGCATCGGAGTGTATCGTGACATAATGCGGGCGCCCCTTGAACTAATCGGAAATTTTTCTTTTGCACCAGCCCTATTTGTAATATCAATAAGGCCGCAACGAACAATTTTGTGCTCCCGAGTTCTCTCGGGAAACATACATTACCTGCGAGGGCGATGAATGGCAAAGAAAAAGGGCGTCACGGGGCGCACATTACACGACCCAATCGAAGACCGCCTCACTCCTATTTTTCCGCTGGACCTCTCTCGCATTCACACGATTGACGAGATGGTTCGAGCTATGGGGCAAACCGCCTACACCGCGCGACAAATTGGCGACGCCGCCGACGTGCTGGAAGCCATGGCGCGCGATAAGGATTGTTTTATCGTGATGACTCTATCGGGCGCACTTACCGTTGGGAAAATGGGCCTCGTTTTTTGCGATCTGGTCGAGTCCGGTATTGTGAAAGCGATCGTGTCCACGGGCGCGTTGATGGCTCACGGACTGGTGGAAGCAACCGGACGCTCGCATTTTCGTTATGACGCAAAAATGGACGACAACGAGCTTTTCCTGGCCGGCTACAACCGGGTTTACGATTCGCTGGAGCCGGAAGTGAATCTGGACGCCGTGGAAGTGGTTGTCGATCACGTTCTGCAGCGCTGGGATTCGGAAGAAACGGTGTGCAGTTGGAAACTGAACCGGCGCATGGGCGAATATTTGCAGGAGCACGCGAAAGGTCGCGGCATTTTGAAATCCTGCGTGGAACACAACGTTCCGGTTTTCGTTCCGGCCTTCACCGATTCGGAGCTTGGCATAGACTTCGCGTTGTATCAACGGCAACGCAAGGAGGAAGGGAAGCCGCCACTGCGTTTCGATCCTTATCTCGATTTCGAACATTATGCCTCGACTATGTTGGCAACCAAACGCATGGGAATTTTCACTATTGGAGGCGGTGTTCCACGTAACTGGGCGCAGCAGTTTGGGGTTTATGCTGAGCTGCTTGCGCGGCGCGGCTACGAAAAAATTCCGTTGAAGCGTTACAACTATGGATTGCGCATCTGTCCCGAGCCGGTGAATTGGGGCGGATTGTCCGGGAGCACTTATACAGAAGCTGTTTCGTGGGGGAAGTTTGTTCCGCTGGAAGAAGGCGGCAGATTTGCTGAAGTCTTGGATGATGCTACTGTCGCGCTTCCTCTAATCGTAGGTGCGGTGCTCGAACGCATCGGCTATCTAAAAACCGATCGAAAATCGAGCAGCGAATCAAGGCCTCCTGTGCCCCCGCAAAAGCCAGCCGGAAAAAGGTAAGCGTTTATCGCGCTTGCGCGCCCTGTTTCCCAAACCGATACTCCACAGGAGAATCGCGTGAATCGAAGGTATTTCGCCGCAAGTGCCGTGCTTTGGGCTGCCGCTCTCGTTGGCTCGGCAATTGCGCGCGCGCCTGTTTAGCCTTCGGCAGGATTAGTGCCGGTCTTGACTGCGGCTGCTATGCTCATAACCGGGCCCAGGTTCCGCTGGAGTCACACACCCAGGATCCGCACGCGTCCGGCCAGAGCTTAGGAGGGGGCCTATTCAAATTTAGCGTAGCCTGGGTCGCCTTCCGCTATCAGCCGCCGGGGCTCGCCGTTCCACAAAACCATTACGCGGCCAGCCAGATTATCGTTCGTAATTAGCTCGAGGACGGCGTCCGCGATCTCGTCGAGCGTCAGAAGAACTTCCGGCGCGCGGAGTTCCTTGCGCTGCTGCGGCGTGAGTGCTTCCCAAAATTCCTTTACCTCTTCGGATGCGATCCAGGCTGGGACGATACAATTGATGCGGATTCCTTCTTTTTCTTGAAGCCAGGCCATCGTGGTGGTCAGACGAATAATCCCGGCTTTGGCAATGTCGTAGGCAGGCCAAGGGGAATGGTTTCGTCCGTGTCCCAGCGCAGAAGTGGAACTGAAATTCACAATCGCGCCTCCCCCGCGCTTGCGCATCGATTCGATAGCGTGAAGAGTGCCGAAAGCGGAGGCCATCAAGTTGCCTTGCATCGTTTCATACCAGTTTTCCAAAGGACCGTGCGAAACATGGGCTCCGGCGCTATTTACCAGGATGTCGAGCCCGCCGAGAGCAGATTCGGCAAAAGCGATGAGCGCTTTAATCTGCGATTCGATGGATACGTCAGCTTGAAAGAACGCGGCTTTTCCGCGTTCAGCTTCGATTTGGCGTGCCGTCTCGCGCCCGCCGGCTTCGTCGATGTCATTCACGACCACGGAAACGCCCTGGCGAGCTAATCGCTTGGCGATAGCTCGGCCCGATCCCCCGCCTCCAGCGCCAGTAACGATCGCGACCTTGCCGCTAACTTCCAAATGAAAATCTCCGGTCGAATGAATTCAACAGGGACCGCAAGCAGTGAACGAAAGTCTCAAGCGTAGTCAAGCAGCGGATTAGTCGTCTTCACCGATCAGAATGGCAGCGGCTAACACGGTGGTCCACAGTCCGCGTTTATCGCCAACGGCGGATTGCGTGATGTTCATGGTGCGGACGATTTTGTTGGAGATGCGATAGACTTCTTTTTTCTCGTCCCAGGAAAGATCCGGGTCGAATTCCACGTTTAGAGTAGTGGCTAGCATTTCCGCGGCAAGCTCTTCGGTGTATTCCCCGGCGATTTCTTCGCTCTCACCGAACGAATGATGCTCCGACAAATATCCGAACATGGATTTGTCCGCTGGCAAAGCGAGGCCGACGCCCGCAGCGATTAATCGATGCGGTTCGCGCGTTTGGTTTTCGCTGATCACAGTGAAAGCGACCTGGCCGGGTTTTATGTGCTTCAAGCCTTCACTGCGGGAGATCAATTTGCAGTAGGGAGGAAAAATCGAAGAGACGCGGACGATGTTGCACGCGGCAATTCCTGCGTTACGTAACGCGAGTTCGAAGCTGGAAAGCCTCTCGCGATGTTTTCCAACTCCCTTGGTGAGGAAAATTTTCTTCGCTACGAACGCCATGGGCCGGGTTGCGGTTCCTCCACTCGATTGAGTCGGAAAAATCTGACGCGTTCGGAAATTAACAAGCGTACGCAGCTAAGTCAATCACTAATTGAGCTTTCGCGGAATGATAAACCTAAAGCAGCCGAAATATTTCGCTGATGTTACAGCCTATCTGGTCGCGTTGCGCTTACTCTCTTCGTCGGCGGCTTTTTCAATCGCCACCAGCGCTTCGGGGGGCTCGATTTTCCAATTGTTGTCTGCGGCAGCTGGCACGGTTTTCGTGCGTTTTAGATAATGGACGAGCAATTCTGAAATTCCCTCGCTCGACTGGTACACGATCGGCAATCCTTGATAGACCGAGTAACCGCCGCCTCCGGAATAGCGGTAATTATTGAGGGCCACGCGCAGTTTGTGGTCAGCGGGGAGTGCTGCGCCGCGAAACGTGAGATCGCGAATTCGTTGGCCAACAGGCTGAGTAAGATCGATCACGTAGGAAACGCCTTCCGCGGAATCCGCGTTGTAACCCGGCAGGTGCAGATTTTGGCCCTGCGGCACGGGCCACCCGGGGAAAAAGCTGGCCGCGTGCTCGAGCGCATCCTTTAGTTGGGCGCCGGTCATTTCCACCGTGTAAAGTTTGTTCTCGTAAATATAAAGAGCCGAGGCTTCTCGGACGGTTACCGGGCCAGCCGGGAATTCCACTCCTGGATAAAAAATCGTGGCCATGGAAACGTCCGCGTGTCCCGCTTCCAGCTGAACTTTGTGAATCAGATCGAGTAAGGGCTCATCCTGATAACGACCGTATTCGCCGCTTAAATCCTTGGCCGACGTTGCTATCGGCGTGTCTAAATATTTCTGCACTTCCGCTTGATAGGGCTCCATCAGTTTCGAGATTTCCGCATCGGGCTGGACTTGAGGAGTCACCGGAATGGTTTGCGAATGCTTGGACTCCACCTGCCAGGTGCCGCCGGCGTTTCGCGACATTTTCACTTGCGCGCGCGAGAGGGAAATGCCCCAGTTCTTCGGCTGCGACATCAGCACGCCGTTTACCACTTTTTCGGGGAGCTCTCGATGCGTATGGCCAAAGAAAATCACATCGATACCAGGTTCCTGCTCGGCTAGCTCCCAGGCTGCATTTTCACCATCTGTCGTGGCATCCACAGGCGCAATTCCCGTTTCGGGATTCCGGTCGAGCCCCGAGTGCATGATAACCACCAGCAAATCGACCTGCCTACGGACTTCCGGAATTATGGTTTTCGCGGCTTCCACAATGGGCTCGAATTCATAACCCTTGTAATTTGACGGGAGCTCCCAGCGCGGGATTCCAGGGGTCACAAAACCGACAATTCCCACGCGGATTCCAGCAAGGTTCTTGATGTAGTAAGGGCGGAAAAACGGCACCCCATCTTTGTACCTCTGCTTGATATTTGCAGCGAGCCAGGGGAAGTTTGATTCGCGTTTGGCTTTCCACATTTCGTCCAGGCCAAAATTGAATTCGTGATTGCCGACGGCCATCGCGTCGTAGTGCATCGCGTTGAAAGCAAGGATTTCAGGATTTGGCAGGGCGGTGTTTTTTCGGGCGAAATAGTAGGCGAAGGGCGTGCCTTCGGTGGTGTCACCGCAATCGAGCAGCAAAGCGTCGGGCGCGTCGGCTCGCGCCTGCTTCACGAGCGTGGCGATCTTGGCCAGGCCGAGGTCGGCGGGATGATTTTCGGAGTAATCCCATGGAAGGATGTGGCCGTGCGAATCGGTGGTATCGAGCAAAGTGATGGTTTTGGTTTGCGGGATTTGTTCTTTCTGTGCTGCTTGCGCCGCGAAGCGTAGAACCCCCGGGTCGTCTGTATGAGCGTGGAGGAAAGCCGACGCGCATAGCAAGACAACGGACGGAAATAGGAGTGAATTTACGCCAGACGTTTTCATTTCCAGGCACCCAATTTTATGCTGCTTAAAGGCAAGATGCCGGGCTCCAAAGCCCGGCGCGATAAACGCTAATTCTGGCTCATTGCTTGGGGATAATAAAGGAGCGTTGGCTGCAAATAAACATGGCCCGAACGAAAAAAGGAGACTCGGTTTAGCGAGTCCCCTGCGGATTGCTTTGCCTTAACCGAGCTGACTGTTGAGAGCTCACGGGTAATAGCGGTATGGATATGGGTAAGGATACGGGTAGTACGCGTACGGCGGCGGATAGGGATAAGGATAATAAGGCCGAACGACTTGTCTGGGCCGCGGCTTTGGAGCGTAATCCGTCGAAGTGACTGGCCTGAAGGCCGTCTGTCCATATGCTGTAGATACCGTGATAGGTGTTTCGAGTTTAAAAGTCAGCAAAGATTCCGGAGGAATGATTGTTGGCCGGCCGCGCGTGAGCAGCACACCTGCCACGCTGGCAACGAATCCGGCTCCCGCGCCAATCGCGGCTCCCGGGCCTCCCGCGGCTGCTGCGCCGATTCCAGCACCGATTCCGGTAGTGCCTGCAATAGCCAATGCATCACGCCCCTTCGAGGTGCCGCCAGTTGCGTTGATCAAAGTCGTCTTCACATTGATGAGTTGACCATCGACCAAGGTCAACTGCGCCAATTGCAAACCGAGCTTGGAAACGCCTTTTACACGGCCAGCCTTTTCTGCGTTCTCGACCGTTCCAATCACGGTCTGACCGCGCCTGGCGACTACCAAGCCGTTCACGACAAGCGGCTGGGCCAGAGTCATGATGACTTGATCGCCCGGTTTGTTCCGATCACTCGATAGCCAGCCGGTGTTGCGGACCTGGAGGACTGAGCCGGACGGTAAAGTGAGCGTGTCGGGTACCACGTAATTATTGTCAGGCGGCGGAGGCGGTGGAACGTCGCGACGACGGTCTGCCGGAGGCATCGGTCCGCGATCATCCGGAGGAGGCGGAGCCTCGTCTGGGGGCGGAGCGCCCTGATCCTGCTGCTGATTCATTTGATCCTGTTGTTGATCCGGCGGTTGCTGACCCTGTTGCTGTTGGTCCTGTGGCTGCTGCGCCGGCGGCTGTTGATCTTGCTGTTGTTGCGACGGATTCTGTTGGTCCTGCTCTGCCGAAGCCGGCATCGCGCTCAAACAAAATCCAAGCGCCAGGGCGCTGATGGCCAGCTTGGCTGTTAAGTTGCGGCTCATGCGGTTGGCAAAGTCGATAGCCATTGTTGGTCTCCCGTAGCTGCTAGACAATTCACCAGAAATGCTTTAAAAGTTCCTCAAATCGCGCATTCGTCTCGTACTAAAGATGGCGAAGTACAGCCATGAGTTGCACCACAGGTTATATAACACGGTTGTTTCTGGAAAGTTTCGCCGTGCGCGCGACACTCCGAGCTAGGATTACGAGCCCTGCAGCTCAGTTTCCTTGGCGCAAAGAGGAATGCAAGGGGCCAGCGTATCGGAAATGTTTTTGAGCTCGCGAAGTTGTTGGGGCACGAAATCGGGCCCGGCCTCGGACGGAGAAGCGCCTTTGCGCGAGATTTGAATTACGCCGACTACTTTCTTATCAAGCAGAATGGGCGCGCTCATAATTTTTTGAATGGGCACACCGCGCTTGTCCTCAGAAATCGGGACGGCCTCAAAAACGGAGGAGTGCGGCACGCCGGAGAAATGATTGGTCATCTCGGGGCGCCGCTCGCGGACAGTGCGCACAGCCAACGAATTGGAACTGGTCAACGGGATCTGGCCCATGCCCTGCAGGTTTTCCGGCATGACGAATCGCAGAAAACGTTCGTCGGGCATGGCTACAAGGATGGCTACTTCGTGAGGTTGCACCACGAAATGCTTGGCGATCATCTCCACGGCGCGATGCATTCCGACAAAATTGCCGGCTGCGCTGCTGCGCACGATTTCGTTCGCCCATTTCTTCAGTTCGTTGATGAATTCGTTAGCCATTCTGGCCGCCTTTGGCGAGTCTAGCATGAGGGTTTCGCGCGCAATCGTCGCGTATAGGCCGTGTGTTGCATTCATAACCAGACCCGCCAGTGATTCATGACCCGTTCGAGTAAACCAATTGGAATGTAAATATCGATTTTAGCTTTTGGGCGTTCTTGCAAACTTCTCCATGGCTGCTTATACTTTAGTTGTTCGCAAAACTATTTCGGAGTGTGCATGTCGGCCGCAACGGCTGAATCTAAAACAAGTTATATTCTGGACAAACTGCAGTCCCTCAGCGGCGTAATTCCCATTGGAGCTTATCTACTCGATCATCTTTGGTCCAACAGCTACGCTCTGGTCAGCGTCGAAAAATACAATCAAGTTTCCGGCGATTTGCAAACCGTCCCGTGGCGCATCGTTGTAGAAGCGGCGGTGCTTTGGATTCCGATACTCTTCCACAGCCTTTACGGCTTTTATATTTGGTCGAAGGGGAAATCCAACGCACTGAGCCACCCATGGATGTCGAACTGGATGTACGTGCTGCAACGCTGGACCGGATTGATCGCCTTTGTGTTTATCGGCTGGCACCTTTACACCGAGCGATTCGCTGGGCATGGCGTTACGCGTTACGCTGGAGTAGCTGAGGATATGGCGAACCCATGGTATGTGGCTGCGTACATCATCGGAGTGGTCGCGTGTTCGTTCCACCTTGGCAACGGGCTTTGGAATTTTGCCTGCAAGTGGGGCATTGCGATCACTCCCAAAGCGCAACGTGCGGCTGGATGGGTTGGCGCGCTGGTGGGCGTGTCCTGCACGCTCGCGGGCGTCGTTATCGTACTCGGATTTCACTACGCTTGGTTTCCTCTCGGTGGCTACGTTCAATGACGGTACCTAAAATCATAGTAGTGGGCGGCGGGTTGGCCGGCCTGATGGCGACCATACGCGTGGCGGAGTCCGGAGTTCCGGTCGATTTGTTTTCGATCGTTCCGGTGAAACGCTCGCATTCGGTGTGTGCCCAGGGCGGTATCAACGCCGCGAAAAACCTGAAGGGCGAAGGCGATTCTACCTGGAAACATTTTGACGACACGATTTACGGCGGCGACTTCCTCGCCAATCAACCGCTAGTGAAGGGAATGTGTGAGGCGGCGCCCGCGATTATCGATTTGCTAGATCGCATGGGGGTGATGTTCAATCGCACGCCGGAGGGTTTGCTGGATTTCCGGCGGTTCGGCGGCACGCTTTACCATCGCACAGCTTTTGCAGGAGCTACTACCGGCCAGCAACTACTGTACGCGCTGGACGAGCAGGTCCGGCGTTTTGAGTCCGAAGATAAAGTTAAGAAATTCGAGGGTTGGACATTTCTGTCGGTAGTTCTGGACGACGGCGGCGTTTGCCGCGGCATTTGCGTGATGAATTTGAAGACCATGGAGATTCGCACGTTTCCGTGCGACGCCGCGATTTTCTGTACCGGCGGGATCGGCGCCGTGTTCGGCCGCTCGACCAACTCTGTCGTCTGCACTGGCTCTGCGCAATCCGCGCTATTTCAGCAAGGTGTGTATTACGCGAACGGTGAGTTCATTCAGGTCCATCCAACTGCGATTCCCGGCGAAGACAAATGCCGGTTGATGAGCGAATCGGCGCGAGGCGAAGGAGGCCGCGTTTGGGTTCCGAAACAGGCGGGAGATACGCGCCGCGGAAAAGACATTCCGGAAAGCGAGCGCTTTTACTTTTTGGAGGAATGGTATCCGAAGTACGGCAATCTGGTCCCGCGCGACGTAGCTACTCGCGCGATCCACAAAATAGTCTTCGAGCTGAAGATGGGACTCGTTGGAGAGCCGGCGGTTTATCTCGACGTCACACACATTCCGCGCGAAGTTCTCGACCGCAAGCTCGAAGGCATTCTCGAAATCTACGAGAAATTTGTGGGCGTGGACCCGCACGTAGAGCCCATGAAAGTTTTCCCGGCCATGCACTACACCATGGGCGGGCTTTGGGTTGACAACGAGAATCAAGCCACCAACGTCCCGGGAATTTACGCGGCGGGTGAATGCGATTACCAATATCACGGTGCGAACCGGCTGGGCGCGAACTCGCTGGTTTCTTGTATTTACGGCGGAATGTTGGCAGGCCCCGCCGCCGTGAAGTATTCGCGAGGACTTGAAAACGGATGTGAAAGCGTTCCGGCTGCGATTTTCGAGCGTGAACGCGTGCGGCAACAGGACATCACGGACGCTTTGCTGAATCAACACAAGGGAACGGAAAATCCCATCACCATAGGGCGCGAGATGGGCGACATCATGACTGAAAACGTCACCGTGATCCGCTACAACGCCAACCTGGAAAAAACTCTGAGCAAGCTCGACGAATTGAGCGAGCGGTTCACGCGCATCAACTTGCAGGACCGCACACAGTGGGCTAATCAGACGCTGAATTTTGTGCGCGAACTTGGAAACATGTTGATACTAGCTCGGGTTATCACGCTCGGAGCGCTGGCACGCAACGAGACTCGCGGCGCGCACTACAAGCCGGAATTTCCAGAACGAGATGACGCGAATTGGCTGAAAACCACCAAGGCCAGGTATAACGGCGGAAAAATCATTCTCGACTACGAGCCAGTGGATACCTCGCTGTTGCCGTTGCGCGAGCGCAAGTACACAGCAAAGACCTAGGGACGGAAAGCGTTTTAAGAGGCACCATGGCAGAAAAGACATTTATGGTACGAATCAAGCGCCAGCAACGGCCGGACGAATCCGTGCGCTGGGAAGAATACGAGCTGCGCTATCGTCCGCACATGAACGTCATCATATGTTTGCGCGACATCGCAGAGAGGCCGTTCACTCGCGGCGGTGTGGAATCCACTCCGGTGAGCTATGACGCGAACTGTTTGGAGGAAGTGTGCGGCGCTTGTGCCATGCTGATTAATGGGACCGCCCGGCAAGCCTGCACCGCTTTGGTGGACGATCTCGAGAAACCAATTCGGCTGGAGCCGCTTACAAAATTTCCGCTGGTTCGCGACCTGGTGGTTGATCGCTCGAAAATGTTTGAGGATTTAAAGCGGACGCATTGTTGGATTCCGATCGACGGGACCTACAACATCGGGGAAGGCCCGCGCATGGCTCCGGCGGTGCAGGAAAAAGGCTATCCGCTTTCGCGCTGCATTACGTGTGGAAATTGCCTGGAAGTTTGTCCCAAGGTTAATTCCAAGGATAGCTTTGTGGGCGCCGCCATCGTGAGCCAGGTGCGCTTGTTCAATATGCATCCCACCGGGGCGATGCACGCGGCGGCGAGGCTGGACGCGCTGATGGAGCCGGGTGGCATCGCCGAATGCGACAACGCGCAAAACTGCGTGAAAGCTTGTCCCAAGGGAATTCCGCTGACGGAATCGCTGGCCGCGGTCAACGGGCAAGTGCTCGTGCATGCGGTGAAATCGTGGTTGCGCGGCGAATAATCGGCCGCAACGAAGGACACCGAATGGTGATTCCGTTTGAAACAGACCTATCGTAAAATCTCTGACTGAATCCAGGGAGATAAATGTACCGATTCTTCTTTTTCACAATTTGTTGTGTGCTCGGAGGAATTCTGCCACTTCTCGCCGTATGGTCACAATCACAGCCCATTTCGCAAAAAGCGAGGGACCTGCATTTCAGCTCGATCGTGATTGATACACACGACGACACCACGCAGCGTTTGCTCGATCCAAACTTCGACCTCGGTGTCGGGCACACGGACGGGAGCGTCGACATTCCGCGAATGCGTGAAGGCGGCTTGGACGCTATATTTTTCTCGATTTACATCCCAGGATCGATTGCCGGGCCCAGGGCCGTTCAACTTGCGTTGGAACAGATTGAAGCTGTACGCCGCCAGGTCACTCTGCACCCCAACGATCTAGCGCTGGCCACGACCGCGGCTGAAGTTCGCAGCGCGTTTGCTGCGCACAAGATTGCCGTGCTGATGGGCGTCGAGGGTGGGCACATGATCAACGACGACCTGAAGAACGTGGATAAATTCGCGTCGCTCGGCGTTCGTTATATGACGCTGACGCACATGCTCAATACCGATTGGGCCGACTCTTCGACGGATAAGCCTGTGCACAACGGCCTGACGGATTTTGGCAAACAGGTTGTCGTGGAAATGAATCGAGTGGGAATGATAGTGGACGTTTCACATATCGCAGACAAAACTTTTTACGATGCGATCGCCACAAGTCAGGCTCCGGTGATTGCTTCGCACTCATCTTGCCGCGCGCTGGATGACGCACCACGCAATATGACTGACGATATGATCAAAGCGCTGGCGGCCAAACGCGGCGTGATTCAGATTAATTACCACGTTGGATTTCTGAGCCAGGAATTTCGCGACGCGGACAGGGCGGCACCCGAACTAGGCAAAGCAATCGAAGCCGAAACGAAGAAGCGCTGCGGCGATCAAGAGGCCTGCCAGTTGATTGAAGCGGACAAGATTCTTCGCGAATATGTAGCGCAGGGAAAGTTGCCGCGCGTTTATTGGACGAAAATAATCGATCACATCGACCATGCTGTTAAACTTGTGGGCGCCGATCACGTGGGCCTGGGCTCCGACTTTGACGGGGCGGATATGCCGTACGGCATGGAAGACGCTACGCACCTGCCGCAAATTACAAATGCATTGTTGGAAAAGGGTTATTCCGACAGCGACATTCAAAAAATCCTGGGCGGGAACACACTCCGCGTGATGCAGGAAGTTGAAAACACTTCGAAAAAAATGGGAGGAAAGCCGTGAAGAATTGTGTAGCTCGATTTAGACCATTTTTTCTTTGCGCCATCATTTCTGTGCTTCCCTGTTCGCTCCGCGCACAAGATCAGGCTGGGCCGGCGATGAAGGCGGCCGCCCCTGCGCAAAAATCGACAGCGAGCGGAGGACATGGCGATGCGGGTCTACTGCATCCGGCCATGCTCAAGGCCAAAGCGCCGGATGTTTACGAAGCGACATTTACAACAACCAAGGGCGATTTTGTGGTGCAAGTCACGCGCGCCTGGGCACCGAATGAAGCGGACCGCTTTTACAATCTCGTGAAGCATGGATACTTCACAGGAGTAGAGTTTTTTCGCGTGGTTCCGGGATTCGTGGTGCAGTTTGGACTGACCGGCAGCCCAGCGATCAACAAGGCCTGGGAAGAAGCCACAATTAAGGACGATCCGGTAGCGCAGACGAACGCCGCGGGAACGATCACGTTCGCGCAAACGGGCAGTCCGAATTCGCGCTCCACGCAGGTTTTCATCAACCTAGGCGACAATGCAGCACTCGATCATAGTGGGCAAGGCTTTGCTCCATTCGGCACGGTAATTTCGGGCATGGATGTCGTGCAGGGCCTATATGGCGGTTACGCGGATCAGCCAACGAATCATCAAGACGAAATTACGAATCAGGGCAACGCGTATCTTCAGAAGAATTTTCCGAAACTCGATAGCATCCAATCGGCGAAAATCACTTCGCCTGCTCCTGCGCCGGCTGCCAGCGCGACACATAAGTCCACTGCACCCGCGCCGAAACAATAGGAAAACCATGACTACGAATCCAAATCTGTTGCACCCCGAAAATCTAACGGAAAAAGCGCCGGACGTGTTTGAGGCAAAATTCTCGACCACCAAGGGTGACTTTGTGGTGCGCGTGAATCGGGAATGGGCGCCGATCGGGGCGGACCGCTTTTATAATCTGGTAAGAGCCGGTTATTACGACGACGCGAGTTTCTTTCGCGTGATTCCCGGGTTCGTGGTGCAGTTCGGGCTGGGCGCCGATCCGACGGTGAATAAAGCGTGGCGCAACGCGAACATTAACGATGATCCCGTTTCGCAAAGCAACCGGCCGGGATTTGTAACGTTTGCGACGGCCGGAAAAAACACGCGAACTACTCAGCTTTTTATCAATCTTGGGAACAACGCGCAACTCGATTCCATGGGCTTCTCTCCTTTTGGCCAGGTGACCAGCGGCATGGACGTGGTGCAAAAAATTCACAGCGGATACGGTGAGTCCCCGGATCAAGGACAGATTACCAATCAGGGCAAAGCTTATCTGGACAAGAATTTCCCGAAGCTCGACAGCATCAAGTCTACGATTATTTCGACTCCTGCAAAATAATCGCTGAACACGTTTCGCACGTACCAATGACTTCACTGCGAGGGCGAGGCTCTGGAATCGATTGGGCGACGCCGGGTGATTCTGTGCGTGCGAGCGTTTTACTTCTTTCTTCTCTTTCTCTCCTGAGATTGTTGATTCAGTTTGTGGGGATCAATCATTACGGCTGGTTCCGCGACGAACTCTACTACATGGCCTGCGGCGAGCATCTCGCCTGGGGTTATGTTGATCAGCCGCCGCTTATTGCGCTTATCTCGTGGTTCGCGCGGCACGCCTTCGGGAATTCGATGTTTGATGTGCGGTTGCTGCCAGCGCTGGCCGGCGCGGCTGTGGTTTTTCTTGCAGGCTGGCTGGCAGCTGAATTGGGAGGGGGGCTCTTCGCACGATTTCTGGCTGCCCTGGCGATGCTGTTTGCGCCGGCCTATCTGGCGTTCGACAGCTTTCTATCCATGAACGCGTTTGAGCCTTTGTTTTGGACCTTATGTGCTCTGATCGTGATTCGTATAGCGAAGGGCGGATCTCCTGCGTTGTGGGTTCTGTTTGGCCTGGTTGCTGGCCTCGGACTGGAAAACAAACACACCATGCTAGTTTTTGGATTTGCAGTTGTTGCTGGCTTGTTAATCTCGGAACGAAGACGTTTGCTGGATTCGAAATGGATTTGGATGGGGGGTGCTCTGGCGCTGGCGTTGTTTTTGCCGAATTTAATTTGGGAAGCCAGACACGGCTGGCCGCAAATCCAGTTGGTGCGCGCTGGCCAGGAGTATAAAAACTATCCGGTTGGACCGTTACGATTCGTTTTCGAACAGATTTTGTATCTGCAGCCAGTTGAACTACCGGTGTGGCTCGCCGGGCTTATTTGGTTTTTTGGCGCAGCGGAAGGGAAGCGGTTTCGATTTTTCGGGTGGGCTTATGTAATCGTGATGGCGATTTTCATCGTGCTTCACGGGAAGACTTATTACTCCCTGCCAATTTATCCTATTCTGATGGCCTCGGGAGGCGTCGCGCTGGAGAGATTACTTTTTGGTGCACAGCGGAGGCGCTGGATTGCATGGGCTTATTGCGCTTTCGTCGTGATTGCGGGAGTGGTCTCATTGCCGTTCGGTGTTCCACTGCTACCGGTGGATAGTTTTGTTCGCTACTCGCAAATACTTCCCTACTCGCGCACGGTGAAAATGGAGCGCGACGCTACCGTCGCGTTGCCACAACTTTATGCGGATATGTTTGGCTGGGACAACATGGCTGCGACGGTTGCTCGCGTTTATCACGCGCTTCCACAGGCGGAGCAGCGAAGCTGCGCGATCCTGGCTGGGAACTATGGCGAGGCGGGCGCGATCGACTACTACGGCCCGGCGCTTGGTTTGCCGAAGGCGATTAGCGGACACAATAATTATTATTTGTGGGGACCGCGCAATGATACCGGGGATTGCGTGATTCTTTTTGGCGAGAACGCGGATCGTTACGCGAGTCTTTTCGGCGAGGCGCAGCTCGTGGCGACGATCACCGATCAATTTGCAATGCCTTCCGAGCAAGGCGTCCATGTGTATGTTTGCCGCAAGCCTAGCGCGCCGCTGGCGATTCTGTGGCCAAATTTCAAAATGATGATCTGAGGGGAGGTCTCGCAGGCGCTAATGTTTGGGGGCGTGTTTGGGGTTACGCGCCGATTCTTCGAGGCGGGTGACATTCAATCCGGTGGCTACCAGGCGATGGCCAATTTCTGAGTCTGTTTTTTTCGCGATGGCTAGCAGGACGCATTCGCAGGTCAGGATCGGTATGGCACGCCCATCCACGAAATCGCGCGCGGGCGTAAGTTCTTCGGCGGTCTTTAGAACATTTTGCAACTCGGCGGATCTCACCAAGGGGGCGCCATTCCTCTGGCCGACTTTCCCTTTTGCTGCTTTCAGACCTTTTGGCAATTGCCAGATTTTTCGCGGCTCTTTTGTATTGCGTTGTTGGTCGTAAAACTCTATCCAATGGTGCCAGCGCTGCGGGCTGATGCGGCAAATCTGCTGAAGGAAAGTTTCGACTTGGTCCTGCTGCCCCCAGAATTTCGAGAGGTTTTCCCATTCGTAGATATACATGCCCGCTAGCAGGTCGGCCACTTCGACGGTGCGCGACGCTCGACTGTGGGCCAGCATGCTGGCAAGCGTCTCGGAACGCTCGAGGTCTTTTGTAACGCGATGAGAGATTCTTGCGCCATCGCTTGGGGCAGCTTTACTGCCGTCATCTGCCGGAGATTTCCCGGCTTTCCGATCTTTAGGGAAGAGGGCCATCGTTGTTTTCGCTTTTTGCTAAAGACCCAGGACGGTGCATAGCTCGCGCACGGATTCGGAAGATTTGTGCAGCGCCGCTTTTTCGTCGGGGTCGAGTTTGATTTCAATGATTTGCTCGATGCCTTTAGCGCCGAGTTTTACCGGGACGCCCACGAACAAGTCTTTCATTCCGTACTCACCTTCGAGATACGCGGCGCAGGGCAGGATTTTTTTCTTGTCCTTGAGAATTGCATCCACCATTTCAAAAACGGCGGCAGACGGAGCGTAGTAGGCTGAGCCAGTCTTCAGCAGGTTCACGATTTCCGCGCCGCCTTTACGGGTTCGGTTGACGATCGCGTCAATTTTTTCCTTGGGCAAAAGAGCGGGGAGAGGAATTCCAGCGACAGTGGAGTAACGAACGAGCGGAACCATGTCGTCGCCATGGCCCCCCAGGACGAACGAGGTTACGTTTTCTACCGAGACGTTCAGTTCGGCGGCGACGAAGGAGCTCATGCGTGCAGAGTCGAGGACGCCAGCCATCCCTATGACGCGATGTTTGGGGAATTTGCTGAGTCTGAGCGCGGCCTGGGCCATGGCGTCCAGAGGATTGGTGACCATGATTAAAATGGCGTTTGGTGAGAACTTTACGACTGCTTCGACCACCGCTTTGATGACATCGTAGTTCGCTTTCAGCAAGTCGTCGCGGCTCATACCCGGCTTGCGTGGGAATCCAGCCGTAATTACGATGATGTCGCTGTTCTCGGTTTCCTGGTAGTCGCCTCCGCCGGTGGAAATTCCCATCGCGCGCGCGTTACTCCCGAAGATGGGCGCTGATTCAGCCATATCGAGAGCCTTGCCGGCGGGCGCGCCTTCCAAAATATCGGTGAGGACAACGTCGGCCAGTCCAGCGTCATGAATACGCTGCGCCGTGGTGGACCCGACAAATCCGCCGCCGACTACGGTAACTTTGTTACGCATTCAAAAAATCTCCTTGTACCTTGAGTTCAAGCTAGCCCGCTGCCACGGACGAAGCTTGCATGTTATCGATGATGGCCGCGGCGTATTCGGAAGTTTTCAGCCGAGTAGCTCCCGGCATCATGCGTTCCAAATCGTAGGTTACGCGCTTATCCTGAATAGTCCGCGCGATTCCTTCTTCGATGAGCTTGGCGGGTTCACGCCAACCCATGAAGTTAAGCATCATCACGCCAGAAAGCATCACAGAGCTTGGATTGATAACGTCCTTGTCCGCATATTTTGGCGCGGTTCCGTGAGTCGCTTCAAAAACACCGCAGCCGTCGCCTATATTCGCGCCGGGTGCCATTCCGAGGCCACCGACTTGCGCGGCGCAAGCGTCGGAGAGGTAATCGCCATTCAAATTGGGCGTGGCGAAGACTTGGTATTCGTCGGCGCGCGTGAGCACTTGCTGAAAGACAGAATCTGCGATGCGGTCGTTAATCAGGATTTTTTGTTTCCACTGGCCGCCGCCGTGCGAATTCGTCAGAGTTCCGAGAGTGGCCTTCACCTCCGTGGTAATCCGCTCTTTGAAATCTTCTGTGGCGTTCTCGAATCCGGGCTCGATCATTTCGGCGATTTGCTCGGAATTTAGATGGGGGTCGCGATCTTTGTTGCCGAGGATCCAGCTTTCGCGCTCGGTGACGACATGGGCGCGAAATTCCTGTGTGGCAAGCTCGTAACCCCAATCGCGAAATGCGCCTTCGGTGAACTTCATGATGTTGCCTTTGTGAACCAACGTGACCACTCGGCGCTTTTCTTCCATGGCGTGTTGAATCGCGGCGCGCACCAAGCGCTTCGTGGCGGTTGGCGAGATCGGTTTAATGCCGATGCCGGAATCCGCGCGCACTTGCTTCTGAGTATCTTTCAACATTTCGAGATTCAGGAAATCGATCAGGCGCTTTGCAGCAGGCGTTCCCGACCGCCATTCGATTCCGGCGTATACGTCTTCCGTATTTTCGCGAAAGATAACGACGTTCATCCGTTCGGGATTTCGAACCGGGGAGGGTACCCCTTCGAAATAGCGCACGGGCCGCACGCAGGCATATAGGTCGAGCACCTGACGCAAAGTCACGTTGAGTGAGCGAATTCCCCCGCCGACGGGAGTAGTGAGCGGGCCTTTTATCGCGACGCGGAAATCGCGAAGGGCCTCGACGGTGTCTGCCGGGAGCCAATCATTGAACTTCTTGAAGGCTTTTTCGCCAGCGAAAACTTCCAGCCACTCGATTTTGCGTTTGCCGCCATAGGATTTAGCTACGGCAGCGTCGAAAACCTTGCGGGACGCTTTCCAAATGTCGCGGCCGGTGCCGTCGCCTTCGATATAAGGAATGATGGGGCGATCGGGGACATTGAAAGCGCGGTCTGCGGTGTATTCGATCGGTTTGCCGTTGGGCGGGACGGCCACACCGTTGTAAGAAGCTTTCATTTTTTCACGACTCCGTTTGGGTGATCCAGCGCGCTGGTGAGGTATAAATTGTCAGCGATATACGACTCTCAACAGTAACACAACCGTGCTGAGTCTTGAAGAAGGCCCAGTGATAGAAGAAGGAGCGAATCCGGTCTCTCCATCGGCTCGTGTAGGGAAGAACTTCTGCTTCGCGTTGACGTCGCGAGGCCCATTGTTGCCAATAAGTTACAAAGGGCCGAGAAATAGTTCGTTCCAAAGTGTTTTATAGCGATGATAGCAACGAGGGAAAAGAGATGAAAAAGATCCATTGGATGATTGTGCTCACGGCAGTATTGGCGGGGCTGTTCATTTCGCGGACTGGCGCTCAGCAGAATCAAGCTCAAAAACAAAACCAGGTCCAGAACGCGCCGACGAAATCGGATATGCCCGGAATGGATATGGGCGAAATGCAGCACGACGACGGTCCCAATTCTCAGGCGGCAGCGGCCAATGACGAGATGTCGGACATGCACATGGGAATGGGCCCACACATGCGAATGACGGATTTGGGTAAGCCGCAGCCAGGGGATGAAGAGCGTGCGGAGCAAATCCTGGAAAAATTGCGGCCAGCGATGAATCAATACAAGGACTACCGCACGGCCTTGGACGATGGCTTCAAGATTTTCGGGCCACAAGTCCCGCAAGACATTTATCACTTCACAAATTACCGTTATGCTGCGGAGGCGCAATTTGTTTTCAACCCGGCGCATCCAACTTCATTGCTGTACAAAAAAGTTGGTGAAGGATATGAGTTGAAAGGAGCGATGTACACAGCGCCGAAACGATATACCGAGGAACAATTGAACGAGCGCGTGCCGCTGAGTGTGGCGCGTTGGCACGAGCACGTGAACCTGTGCTTTCCGCCGAAGGGGAGCACAATCAGTCAGGCGAACTGGAAGGAATTCGGGTTGAAGGGGTCCATTGCCACTGAGGATGCTTGCGACGCTGCGGGCGGGCGTTGGATTCCATTGGTTTTCAACTGGATGGTGCACGTATACCCGTACGAGACCGATCCCGCGAAAATATGGGCGCACTGATAGGGAAAAGAGGATTCCGCTAGTTACTTAGCTTCGCCATAAATGTTGGGGCGCAGAATTTCCATCATTGATTCAGGCTGGCTGAGTTCGCGGAAGCCGAATTGGCGGTAGAGGCCGTGAGCGTCGCGGGTTGCCAGACTGAAGCGGCGCAGGCCTTGCAACGCTGGATGCGCCATCACGCATTGCACTAGCCACTTGCCCAATCCTTTCCCGCGATGATCTTCCAGGACGTAGACATCGCAGAGATAGGCATAGGTGGCGGAGTCGGTGATGACGCGGGCGAGGCCCACCTGATCTTGGCCCTGGAATAATCCAAAACATAAAGAATTTGCGATGGCGCGTTCGAGCGTTTGGCGCGGAATTCCTTCGCACCAGTAGGCACTGACGAGATAGGAATGGATTCGGTCGACATCGAGACGGGTTGGATCGGTGGAAATTGAATATTCTCCGCGTTGGAAGGTCTCAAACATACGGCGCACCTTGGAAATAAACTAGAATGCTGTAATTGTAACGCTTGCCGGGGCATCTATAAGAGGGACGCAAGCGGAGTCAATCAGCCATATTGGCCTAGAGGTGAACGTTGAACACCCCATCATTCAATATTGTCTTGGAAAAGGCTGGAGTTGTCGTGGCAATGTTCTGTTTGTTGTTTTGTCTTGCGGCCGGTGCGCAAGAAGCTCAGCAAAAAGAGAGCGGGCCGGTTTTGAAGCTGACAAGTTCGTCCATTGAGGCGGACGCGGATATCCCGGAGAAGTACAGCTGCGACGGCGCGAACCTGTCTCCGGCGCTGGCTTGGAGGGATGCTCCGGCGGCGACGAAAGCATTCGCGTTGATTATGGATGACCCGGACACTCCGAAGGGCACGGTGACGCATTGGCTGATTTACGATGTGCCAGCGGGTACGAGTTCGCTGCCCGAGGGCGTTCCAACTAACAAGAAGCTGCCAGATGGGTCGATGCAAGGGAAGAATGTAGCAGGGAAGTCCGGTTATACGGGGCCGTGCCCGGAGCGCGGTGGGCCGGCGCACCATTATTTTTTCAAGCTGTATGCGCTAGATGCGAAGACCAATCTAAAGCCGAAGGCCAAGAGAGAAGAGCTTGACGCGGCTATGAAGGGGCACATTCTGGCTGAGGCGCAGTTGATTGGGCGATTTAAGCATTAAGAGGTGGTGCTAACTTCAGGGCCAGTTGGGGATCGAGCTTTGCTACGATTTTGTTTAGCTCCCTGCGGATGCAAACAGCAGATTCCTCCTCGGCTTAAAGGCAGCCTCTGTCGGAATGAGAACTTAAAACCTAAAAGCTAAAAATCAAAACCAAAGCAAACGAGATCAGATCAGACCTCGGCATCCGGCTCGATTCTTTCCCAGCCGTACGGCGGGGACCAAGATTTTTTGATTGTAGTGATAAGAAAAACTTTTCAAGGAAGTGTCGTTTTTCGATTTGACGCTTGGAATCCCGGCGCGATACCCTACTGCGCTAATGCGGAGCCCGCGAGCAATCCAGCGGAAGAGCGGGTGTGTATTTTACTTTGAGGAGAAACATGACTAGCGAGCTGCGAAATTTTTTGGCGATTCCATACGATGAACTGGAAGAACTGAATTTGGAGGCCAAAGAGGCGCGCAAGAATCGCGCGCCGATAGGCAAGATTCAAGAACAGCGGCTCAAGTATCTAACGGACGAAAAGCGTATCAAGGCGGTGACCGTTCTGTTCAGCGATCTGGAAGGCCGTCTGCATATGCTGGACTACGACAAAAAATTCCTGATCAAGAGCTGGGACAACCTGACGTTTGATGGATCGTCCATCCGCGGCTTCACCGCGCAGCGCGAGAGCGATCTGCGTCTAACGATGGATTGGAGCGCGTTCTATTGGGCGCCGGCCGACATTTTCGGGTCCGGCAAGGTGTTGGTCTTTGGCCACGTGATCGACAAGGACGGGACGCCTTACAGCGCCGATATGCGCGGCGTGCTGAAAGGATTCGCGGACGGGCAGCACAAAGCGGAAGGGTACACGCTGAACGCCGCAAATGAAATTGAAGGGTTTCTGTTCAACGGTGCGGACGCCGAGCGCCGTTATTACGAAACCGGAAAATTCGACTACGTGAATACGGGCGGTTACTATCATTCGTTGCCGGGCGACCCGCTGCGGACATTCATTGACACCACGGCGGAAGTTCAGCGCGCGATGGGATTTCAAAACGAGAAGGATCACCCGGAGGTTGCGCCTTCGCAATTCGAAATAAATTACAGCTATGGAGAAGTGGTGGCCGCCGCAGACCAGATTCAGCTGTATAAGCTGATTTGCCGGCAGGTGGCGAACAAGATGGGTTTCACGGCGAGTTTCCTGCCGAAGCCGGTAGTGGGAGTGAACGGAAGCGGAATGCACACGAACATCTCCATTAACAAAGGCGGGAAAAATCTTTTCTGGGATGCCAAGGGCGAAGAAAAACTCAGCAAGCTCGGGTGGATGTTCGTGGACCGTGTGCTGACTTACGGCAACGACATCTGCTTGATCATGAACTCGAGCGTGAACGCTTACAGGCGCCTGGACCCCCACTTCGAGGCGCCGAATCAGATTAAGGCGTCGGCGGTGGACCGCGGCTCAATGATACGCATTCCGATCGGAAACGAAAGAAGTATGCGCGTGGAGTTTCGCTCGGTGGCGCCCGACGCAAATCCCTACATGGTGATGTACGCGCTGTTCCGCACCGGTCTGGAAGGGGAAGCGGCCAAGCTCAAGAATCTGAGACAGGCGGAGCGCTATCTGCCGGACAACATCTACACTGCCCTCGATGATTTCCGTAAGTCGAAATGGACCACGGAATTGCTGGGCGAGGACGTGAAGCATCGTTACGTGGAGCTAAAACAGGCTTCCGCGGACCGCTGCGCACGCCTACTGGGAACCTTTGTGAAAGCGCCGGAAGTTCAATACCACCACGAAGTGTACAACCAGTTCCTTTGGAACTTGTTTTAGACCCCACGCTCGGGTCTCGCGGTCGAGGTTTCATTTGCGAAGCTTGACGCGACGGGCTGACTGTAACACGCTCCGCGCGGCTTTCAATTGATGGCATCTCGGATTCCTCTGCGCGAACCGGAAGACGAAAATGTGTGTATTCCCCGGCCTCGCCACGGTTTCCGAAAGCTTTGGTTTCTTATTGTTCTTTTCTGCATTGTGTTGGGTTTTGGAGCGTGGTGCATACGCGGTGATCTCCGCGCTTACGCCATCCTGACCCATTTTGTAAGCCCGCAAGCTTCCGGTCCTCTGCTTAGGCTTTTATCCAATCCAATCACAATCAAAGAGGTGACCATGCAAACTGCGAACGGACCCGTTCGCGGGAAATTGTATATGCCGGTGGGGGTCAAAGATCTGCAGGGAATGGTTGTGGTTCATGGGATGCATCGGCTGGGCATTGACGAACCGCGTCTGACAAGCTTTGCTCGCGGGACTGCGGAGGCCGGGCTGGCGGTGTTCACTCCGCAGATTAGCGCGCTCGCTGATTACCATGTGGATGAAAAATCCGTGACGACTATATGTGAGGCGCCCGGATGGTTGCAGCAGCGTATCGGCGGTGGACCGGTGATCGTAACGACGCTGAGCTTCAGCGGAGGTCTCGCCCTGCTTGCGGCTCGCAATCCGGACTGCGCCAGACATATACGCGCTCTTGTTTTATTTGGCGCTTATGAGGCTCTTGCTCGTGTCTCGCGATATTTGATGACGGGCCAGGCGCCGTATCCGGACGGACATGTTGTCGCGTTGCCGGCTCATCCCTATGGGCCGCAGGTTTTTGTTTACGCTCACCTTTCGCGATTTTTTCCGCAGGACGATTTGCCGGCTGCGCACGAAGCGCTGCGTTATTGGCTTGGGGAGGAACCTGAGAATGCGAAACCGTGGTTGGCGAAACTAAGCCCTGCTGCGCGGCCCACTATGGAGGATTTGTTTGCCGATCGCATCGAGATCTTCCGCACAAAAATGTTGGACGTAATAGGGATGGAGGAGCCTGAGCTCGCGGCGCTTTCACCGCACGGGCAGATAGCGGATCTGCAAGTGCCCGTTTTGATTTTGCACGGCTCGACCGACAATGTTATTCCGGCAGCTGAAAGTGCTTGGCTCGCGGAAGAGATACCGCCGAAAGAATTACGCGGAGTGTTGATTACGCCTGCTTTTTCGCACGTCGATCCGCAACAAAAAGCGACATGGCTTGACGAAATGCGCTTGGTGCACTTCGTCGGCGGCATTTTCCGAATTAAGGGAGGGGATTAAACTGACGCAGGTTCAATAACGCCAGCTGGTCAAATCCGCTCCGGGTGGCGCTGTCTTTGCGATGCGGTCCAAGATTTTCGGCAGATACATCGTGTTGTAATGCAGGCGAGAAAGATAATTGGGAAGCGTGGGGTCTCCGTTCCAGCAATGCTCCGCACGATCGCCGTATTTTACTTCGCCGTCATACGGCGGATTCGTAGTGCTCTTGAGAAAGTCTTCCATCAAATAAACTGCGTCATTGAGGAAGTAGGTATCCGCGCTACCGCAATAAATGTGTAACTTACCCTGGAGCTTGGGTCCGAGAGTGCCCCAATCTCGTTCCAGGATATAGCGAAGATCGTAGTGCTCTCGCCAGTAAGCGGCTACGTCGGGATAAATTTCACCGCTTTCTTTATCGAAGATGGGCTGAGGGTAGCCGTCCGTGCCGACCGGCCCGTAAACCGCTTGCCAGATATCGAATTGTTCCCCGGAACGTGTCTTCGTACCGAGCGCTAATTCGTAGTGATTTATATCCTGGGTGGTCGCCATCACGTGCCCGAGATAATCGCGCGTGCCCGGTTGAAGAACTTTCTTGTGCGGACCTTCGATGTAAAAAGCGTTTTTGTCTTTGTACAGGTCGATCGTAGTGAACGCGCGAAAATCGATAGGATCGGGACACGCGATGAAAGCGCCGTTGTAGTGGTCCGGATAAAACATTTGGACGGCCAGAGATTCCCAACCGCCGGTTGATCCGCCGTACAGGAAACGCGCCCAGCCTTGTCCGATTCCGCGGAACTTCTTTTCGATGTAGGGGATGAGCTCGGTTTCGATGGCATCGCCGTAGGGACCGAGGTTGGCGGAATTAACCGCGTAGGAATCGTCGTAATACGGATTTGCGTGTTGGATTTCTACAACCAGGATTCTTGGGAAACCTGGGCTAATCCACTGTTGGTAGAATTTGTAGGCTTCTTCCTGCTGTATACGGTTGTAGCCGGCGATGTGAAAACGCTCGCTGTAATCGGGTTTCAAATTTGGGTCGGGCGGCTCGGTGCGAAAGCCTTCAAAATCAGCAGGGAAGTGGCCTTCGTTCACAGCCACGGGATAGTGCGCTTCGGGATGCTCGTCAAATCCTTCCGGCAGCAAAATGTTCGCGCCCAAAAACATCGGGCGTCCCCAGAATTTAGTGAGCAGGTCGCTTTGAATCTTTACGTGCTTTATGTATTGGCTATCGGCAGGGGCAGGAATCGGCGGAATTTCCTGATCGAGGATGATCTTGAGCGAGGTATCCGCGCTGAGCGTGACCTTCTGGGGCTTGCTATACAGATTTCCCGGAGCAATATTCCAGTGTTGTCCTTCGCCACGGTCCATGGGGAGTTTCACTGTGTGACCATCGCTGCGACGAAACGTTTCGTAGCGATGCAGGACAGCTTGCACGTAATATTCGCCGGGCTTCACGTCGCGCAGGCTACGCACGGGATAGCCGTAAGCTTCCGCGTCAACAACAGCGACTTTGTCGGGCGCCAATCCATCCACGTCGAAGCCAAACACCATCTGCGTGTTCGGCGAAATATTGATTTGCATGCGCGGCTCTTCGGAAGGATCCGTGGAAAGCAAGAGCAGCAAGCGCCCGTCGAGAGGCTGCGCACTGCGTTCGCGAGGGAATGCGATTTCGAATTTCGGTCCCTTTCCGCTCGCGGCGGAAGAACTAGAGGGTTGCGCAATCATAATCAAAATGAACAGAAAAAACGAAGCATTCAGAGCTTTGCGACACGCCACGCGCATTTCGTCTCCCCGGCAATGGTTTAGTCGTAATATTCGGCGCCGAGGTGGGTGATCAGGTCTTCACCCATCATCCAGCGCAGGGTGTTTTTGAGCTTCATGGACTGAATGAAGAGGTCGTGTTCCGGGTACAACTCCTTGGCGCACATCGGCGATTTGAAATAAAAGCTGAGCCATTCCTGGATGCCCCGCATGCCAGCGCGCTTGGCGAGGTCGAAGAAGAGCGCGAGGTCGAGCACGATGGGCGCTGCAAGAATCGAATCGCGGCAGAGAAAATCGACCTTGATCTGCATCGGGTAGCCTAGCCATCCAAAAATATCGATGTTGTCCCAGCCTTCTTTGTTGTCGCCACGCGGCGGATAGTAATTAATGCGGACTTTGTGGTGAATCTTGCCATAGAGGTTCGGATAAAGATTTGGCTGCAGAATATATTCAAGCGCACCGAGTTTGGATTCTTCTTTCGTCTTGAACGAGCCGGGGTCGTCCAGGACTTCGCCATCACGATTGCCGAGAATGTTGGTTGAAAACCAGCCATTCAAACCCAGCATGCGGGCTTTAAATCCGGGGGCCAGAATCGTTTTCATCAACGTTTGGCCGGTTTTGAAATCTTTGCCACCGATAGGGACTTCTTTTGCTTTTGCATATTCTTCCAGGGCGGGGATATCCACGGTGAGATTGGGCGCACCGTTGGCGAAGGGAACGCCTTCGCTGATCGCGGCATAGGCATAGAGCATGGAGGGCGCGATTGCGGGATCGTTCGCGCGCATGCCTTTTTCGAAAGATTTCAAATCTTTGTGCACGCTCTCGGGCTTCAGAAATATTTCCGTAGAGCCGCACCAGACCATTACCAGGCGGTTGGCTTTGCTTTTCTTTTTGAAATTGCGAATGTCTTCGCGAAGCTGTTCGGCAAGTTCGAATTTGTTTTTGGCTTTTTTGACATTAGGACCAGAAAGATTCTTAACGTAGTGCTGATCGAAAGCGGCCTTCATGGGCTTGATGGTCTTCAGGAATTTTTGGACTTTGGACAAGTCCTTGGCCTCGAGCACACCGGCTTTGGATGCGGCTTGATAGGCGTCGTCCGGGAAAACATCCCAGCCGCCGAAGACAATGTCGTCAAGTTTGGCGAGCGGAACGAACTCGCTGATTTTCGGCGTGCGGCCTTCGGTGCGTTTACCGAGGCGGATAGTACCTAGCTGGGTCAGCGAGCCGACGGGCGCGGACTCGCCGCGGCGCACCAGTTCGACACCAGCCATGAAGGTGGTGCTTACGGCTCCCATTCCCGGCGTAAGAACGCCCAGTCGTCCCTTGGGCGGAGCAATATTTACGGGCCTGCGCATTCAAGTTCCCCCAGTGCATGCGAATTTTCCCGCGTCACAAAATCACGCGATGCGAAACCGAATCTCTTTCGAGGTGGATACGATATCGGCGCGGAAAACGCGAGAAATAAAACATCTTATGATGCGGCAACGGGGGAGTTTTTGCAAACGGAATCAACACGGAGCCTTACACGAACGGATTTTTAGGGGCTGGAATTATTTTGCGGCAGCGCCGGCGGGCGGATTACTAGCGCGCGGATTCCGACGCGACCGGGGCAGGCGACGGGTGAACGAAGGGATCACATGCGAGATGCACAGGAACGCCAGAAGAGCCAGAACTGCCATCATCATGAACGGAAGCATTTCTACCTACCTTGGGCCTTAACAACCGCGCTCAGAGTAGGGCAAGGCACGCAAAGGTCCAATCGGGGTAAGCCAGTATGTTAATGATTTAAAACTATTAAGCAGAAATGGTCTTGGACGCGTTGTGTCAGCTTCGAACCAACCTTTTCTCCTTGCGCAACACAGTGGAAAGTTCTTGCCTCCGCTTTGCGATCGAGCCGTTGCGCCAATCCTACAGTTTTTCGAGATGGATCGAGCCGTCTCCGGAGCTAACCGAAAGCGTGCCGCCGCCCGCGTTCAATTTTCCGTGAACCGAGGAATGGCTGAGCGAGCCGGATACGGCGAAATTCGGTACATCCAGAGTGATCGATCCATCGCCGGTGCGGGCCTCGACGTTGGCATTTAAATCTGTCGCGATGCGCATATTGATGTGGCCATCGCCTGAGCGAATGGTCCAAGTGCTTACCACTTTTGAGCCGTTGACGACTTGGGCTTCGATGTTGCCGTCGCCAGTCTTGAGCGAAAGGGAATCGAAACGTCCGGCGATGCGCATATTGCCGTCGCCTGTGTTGGCGTCGAGAGCGCCATCGAATCCGGCGCCTTCGATGCGGCCGTCGCCGGTGTGGAGGCGAATGTCGCCATGAGCTTCCGTGGCGGTTATGTCACCGTCGCCGGTGCTGAAGTGCACGTGGCCGGAGAGGTTTTGCGCCACCACATTCCCGTCGCTGGTTTCGACGTCCACATCCAAGTCGCGCGGGACACGCAATTCAACCTTTACCGACTTATGTCGGCCACCAAAGAAAGAGAAGCCGAAGTGCGGCATTTTGACGCTGATGACGACATGATCGCCATTCTGGCTTTCCTCGATGCGCACATCGCTCGAGCCGATTTTGTAGCCCTGGGTGGTGACGTGTGCGTCAATTTGTTTTTGATTGGAGCCGATGATGGTTACATCGCCGTCGTCGGTGGAGACCCGCAGATCGGCTCGGCTGCTAATCTGGTAGCTTTTGGTCCAGTCGTCGGCGCGCGCGGGGGTGGCGGCCGTCGCCGCCATTGTCATCAACGTGAGTACCGTTCCAGGGAGAAATGTTCGGTTCATGTGCGTCTCCGTTCGATCCTGGTTACTGAATTCCTGCTTGGTTATGAGATACGCAGTCCGGGTTCCAAATGTTCCATGAGTCTGTTCAAACTGGACGCGAAATCAGGCGGACTTGCTCTTTGCTGTTTTTGGAACCATCCCGGCAGGTTTCGGCCTGAGTGACGCCAGAAATTCATTCAGGGGCAAAGTGTTGAGTACATGTTTTTTTTCGAGCCAACCGCGACGGGCGGTGATCACGCCGTACTTCATCATTCGGAAGTGGGTGGTGCTGTGTGCGTCGGTTGAGATCACCACTCTTACGCCGCGTTCGCGGGCCATGCGCAAGTGCACATCGTTGAGATCGAGGCGGTCGGGGTAGGCATTGCACTCGACAGCCACACCATTTTTCTTGGCGGCGTCGAGAACTTTTTCCATGTCGTATGCGAAAGATTCTCGGCGCAAGAGCAGGCGGCCCGTGGGATGCGCGAGTATTTGAGTGTAGGGATTTTCGATTGCGGCAAGGATGCGCTCGGTCATGGCCTGGCGGTCGAGATTCATGAAAGAATGGATGGACGCTACGACGACGTCAAGTTGGGCGAGGACTTCATTGGATAGATCGAGTGAGCCATTTTTCAAAATGTCCACTTCAATGCCGGCGAGCAGACGAATTCCCGGCACGCGTTCCTGTGCGGCACGAATTTTCTTGATCTGAGCCAGGGTGCGCTTGTCGTCCATGCCATTCGCGACGGTGACGGCTTTGGAGTGGTCGGTGAGCGCGATGTATTCATAGCCCAATTGTTTGGCGGCTTGGCCCATTTCTTCGATGGAGTTGCGGCCATCGGAGGCGGTAGTGTGCATCTGCAGGTCGCCGCGAATGTCCGCGAGCTTTAATAACTGAGGCAATTTGTGGTCTTCGGCGGCTTCGATTTCGCCGGTCATTTCGCGGAGCTCGGGCTCGATGTAGTCCAGGCCCAGCTTGGCGTAAATTTCTTCTTCGCTCTTGCCCGCGACAACCTTGCCGCCTTTTACCGTGGTGAGCGCGTACTCGTTCAGCGTCCAGCCCCTAGCGAGAGCGCGGCCGCGAAGGCCGACGTTGTGCGCTTTCGAGCCAGTGAAATAGAGCAACGCGGCACCGAAATTTTCTTTGGCCAGCATGCGGACGTCCACCTGTAGACCGTTGCCAAGCAGAACGCTTACTTTATTTTCTCCGTGCGCCAGCGTTTGATCGATCCCGGGGTATTTCAGGAGGTGCTCAGCGAGGGCCTCGACGTCCTTTTGTTTTTCGCGGCCGGGACGCATGGTTACGAGCAGATCGACATCGCCGATGGTGTCGCGACCGCGCCGAAGGGAGCCCGCGGCGGTGACCGACTCTACTGCCGCGGCCGCCTCCGACAATTCGGAATTCGTAAGGTAGGCCGAGAACTTTTGCGCTTCGTCTTCTGCCGTGCTGATTTTGAAGCGGCCGGAGGAGCGCTTCGCCGATTCGGTAGCCTTTAAAATATTTTGCTCGCTCTTTTCGCCGAAGCCGGGCAAATCTTGCAGCTTGCCTTCGCGCGCCAATTTTTCGACGCCCTCGATAGTGCAGACTTGGAAGGTCTCCCATAGGAACAAAACTTTCTTAGGGCCTAGCGATTGCAGACGCAGCAAATCCAGCAGTGAAGCCGGATATTTCTTGAGAAGCTTTTGACGCAGCGCATAATCGCCGGTTTTCAGGATTTCACAGATGTGCTCGGCCATGTTCTCGCCGACACCCGGCAATTCGCGAAGTTTCTTGGGATCCTTGCAAATATCTTCGATGCGCTCGTGCAGGCTGTAAAGGAGCTTTGCTACTTTTTCGTAGCTGCGATAGCGGCCGATGATAGCCCCGTCAATCTCGAGCAGTTGCGCTGTCTCGCGCAGTATCCTGGCGACTTCTTTATTTTCCATTTCTTTTCCTATCGGTCGAATCAACCAGCTTCCGAGCGCTACTGTTCAACTGCTCTTCACCACGCTTTTCGCCTGCTCGATATCTTTTAACACTTGTTCGCGCAAGGCTTCTGGGCCGGAGAACTTCTGCTCATCGCGCAGGCGCTTGAGGAATATTACTTCCATTTTGCCGGAGGTCAATTGTTCCGAGAAATCGAAGAGGTGCGATTCAATCGCCAATTGTCGACCGTCAAAGGTAGGTCGCATGCCAGCATTTGTGACGGACCAATAGATTTTCGGGCCCAGCACGGTAGCGGTCGCATAGACGCCATTTCTCGGCAGAGTCTCTTGCTCGGTGAGGAGATTCAGAGTCGGCACGATAAGTTTTCGTCCGAGGCCTGTGCCCGGGCGAATTTCTCCTTTGAGCGAGAAAGGGCGGCCGAGCAGGGGTTCGACATCCTCCACGCGGCCCTCGCGCAAAGCTTGTCGAACAGCGGTGCTGGACACGATCACGCCATTTTCAATTACGGGAGGCACGATTTGGACTTCAAAATCCGAGCGCGCGCCGATATCCTGGAGCAACCGTACGTCGCCGCCCTGGCGATTTCCGAAGCGAAAATTGTCGCCAACCAATATGGTTTTCGCCCGCAAAGCATCTACCAGAAATATTCTGGCAAAGTCTTCGGCGCTGACTTTTGCCAGTTCGGCGTCGAATTGCAGGACCATGGCGGCGTTGATCCCCATGGCGTCGAACGCAGCGAGACGCTGCTCCAGCGTGGTGAGCAGGGTGGGGGCGGCGTCCGGCCGCAACACTCTTGTAGGATGCGGGTAAAACGTCAGCACCGCGCTCTCCAGATCATTTGCGCGCGCACGCTGTGTGACTCCGCTGAGGATTTTCTGATGGCCCAGGTGGACGCCGTCAAAATTGCCAATGGTTACGACCGTCCGTTTGCGCGAGTTGCCAAATCTCTCAATCCAGCCTTCGGCGGAGTATGCCATATCCAGTCGCAGGGTGGGCGCAAGGCGCATGCGTTGTTTGGGAGTATCGGCGAGCGTCAAACTTGCACCTCGAATTTCAGGCCATCGTAGGACAAGCGAACTCCCTTCGGCAATTTCGCATTGGCCTGTTGGTGACCGAGGTCGTGGCAGATGTGCGTGAACCACGCTCGCTTGGGTTCCAACTCATGCACCAGAGCAAGGGATTGTTGGACGTTGGAATGCATGGGGTGCGGAGTGTAGCGCAAAGCGTCCAAAATGAAATCATCGAGCCCGTGCAAAAGCTTCTTGGATTCCTCGGGCACGGAGCTGAAATCGGTGAGATATGCGGCGTTGCCGAAGCGAAATCCGAGAACGGAGAGCGGGCCGTGATTCGCAGGGATCGGAAGAATCTTTAGGCCGAAGAGCTCAAAAGGACCTTTGATGGTGTGCATATGCACGCGGGGAACGGAACTTTCCGTGGGTGCCGCGTCGAATATATAGGCGAACTGCCTGCGTATCGTAGTCTGGGTTTCTTCAGAAGCGTAGAGCGGGATCACGCGGCCTTGTTTCAAATTGTACGGACGAATATCGTCAAGGCCCAAGACGTGATCGGCGTGGCCGTGCGTGTAAAGCACCGCATCCAGCCGATCCAATTTTTCGCGCATGGCTTGGAAGCGGAAGTCCGGCGTGGTGTCGATGACGAGATTATGGCCGTTATAGGAGAGCAGGATGGAAGGCCGAGTGCGTTTGTCGCGGGGATCGGGCGATTCGCAAACCGCGCAGTGGCAGGCTAGCGTGGGCACGCCCATAGAGGTGCCGGAGCCTAAGACAGTTAACTGGAGAGCTGGCATTTCGAAATGGCGCGCAGGAGTGAATTTCGATTCATCGCCGCAGGTGCTAAATCTACTGCGCTTCTTGGGTACAAACCCAAGACGCGATCTTCTAAACCTATTACTTGCCCTTGGCTTTCTTGGCCATGGCGTCGGCCGCGGCTTTAGAGATCTCCATAAACGTCAGCTTCAAACTTCCCAGAACTTCGAGCAGGAGCTGATCGTCTTCTTTCGACAAATTCCCCCGGGTTTTTTCGCGCAGAGCATCGAGCATATCGATTACTTCTCGTGCGCCTTCGAGATCAACGAAGGGCTGCCCGCTCCGCGGGTCGGCCATTCCGCCTAGCATGGCGGCGGCGTTGCGCGTGAGAAAATCCACGAGCATCTGGAAGCTGCGGGAGGAATGAGTCTGCTCGCCGGAGGCGCGTTCCAGGGATTCTGAAGGCGTCGTGTCGCCCGGGGTGACCAAGCCGGACCCTGACTTGCCATACGCGGCTTCTGCATCGGCGATGGCTGACTTAGCGCTCGACGCAGCATTCCCGGCACCGGGATTTGCTCCGCTCTTGGTCGTAGGATTCGGCTGGGCGCTGGCCGCCGGCTTCGCCGGAGGATTCGCGGCCGCTGCAGCTTTCTTCGCGGCCGCTTCTTTGGCCGCAGCTTCCTCTTCGCGACGCTCCATTTCGACGACTTCAGGGCGCAGATCGCCTTCTTCGGTGAAATGTCTGCGGTCTATTACTTTAAAGGTTTCTTCGTGTTTGCTGTCTGCCACGCGGTATCCTTAGGCTTGCTGGAATAATACTAGGTAAGTTTAGCACCCGCCAAGCACCAGCGACAAGCGAGCGGGGCTCGCTGGGGATTCCGCGCCTAAGAAATATAAGCAACTAAGACGAGTCCTTGGCATCCAAACCGTCATTCGATAGTCGAGCGTCTATTAGCGGAGATAAAAAGCGCCCGCTGCGGTGCGCGTGGGGCCCTTTCGGTGGAGGCAAAATGCATGGGGACGTGAATCCAATAGGGATTTATTACGAGCACCCCCGCTGGTTTGGGCCCGTGTTTGCGGAACTGGACCGGCGGGGCGTGCCGTATGTGCGGCTGGACGCCGCGCGACATCACTTCGACCTTCTCCCCAACGGAAATCAACCGTACGGATTGATTTTTAACCGCATGAGTCCCTCTGCCTGGACACGCGGGAATGCCCACGCGATTTTTTACACCATCAATTATCTGGCTCACCTGGAACGGCTCGGAACGCGTGTGGTAAATGGTAGCCAGGCGTTTCGCAATGAGACTTCCAAGGCGCTGCAGCTTTCCTTGCTTCAATCGCTCGGTTTGCCCTATCCCCGCTCGGCGGTGATGAACCATTCTAGCGAGGCTCCCGCGGCAGCGCGCGGGATGCGCTTTCCAGTCATCGTCAAGCCCAACATTGGTGGAAGCGGGGTGGGAATCGTTCGATTCGATACTCCGGCGCAATTGGAAGCTGCGGCCAAGAACGGAATCGCGCTGGGGCTCGATTCAACCGGGATCGTGCAGGAGTTTATTCCAGCGCGCGGCGGACACATTACGCGCGTTGAAACAATTGGCTATAAATATTTGTATGGGATCAAGGTATTCACTTCCGGCGAGACGTTCGACCTTTGCCCCATGGACATCTGCAAGACGAACGATGGCGCGGAGATAAAAACGGTATGCGTGGTGGAAGGGCCGAAGACGGGCTTGCGCTTGGAGGGGTACACGCCCCCGGCGCAGGTGATCGCGGATGTAGAGCGAATTTTCCGCGAAACGAAGATCGAAGTGGGCGGCGTAGAGTACGTCATTGACGATCGTGATGGACAGCTTTATTACTACGATATCAACGCGCTCTCGAATTTTGTATCGGACGGTCCGAAGATCGTGGGATTCAATCCATTTGAACGGCTGGTGGATTACTTGGTTCAGGAGAGGCGCTGATGCGTTACGGTTATTGGATGCCGATTTTCGGCGGATGGCTGCGCAATGTGGAAGACGAACAGATGCAGCCGACCTGGGAGTACGTTTCGCCCCTGGCTCGGCGCAGCGAAAAAATCGGATTCGACCTCACGCTGATCGCAGAGCTGAATCTGAACGACATTAAAGGTGTAGACGCTCCGGCGCTAGATGCTTGGTCCACGGCTGCGGCGTTGGCTGCGGTCACCGAGACGCTGGAGCTGATGATTGCTGTGCGACCGACTTTCCATCTTCCTGCGCTGCTGGCTAAGCAGGCGGCGAACATCGATCACATCAGCGGCGGGCGAGTGTCGCTGAATGTGGTTTCGTCGTGGTGGTCCGAGGAAGCGAAAAAGTATGGAGTGCAATTCGATCAGCACGACGATCGGTACGCGCGCACGTCGGAATGGCTTGATGTAGTGGACACGGCGTGGAAGCAGAATCATTTCTCTTATTCAGGCAAGTATTATTCGGTGCAAGATTTGGTATTGGAGCCCAAGCCAGTGTCGCGGCCACGTCCGACGATTTACGCCGGCGGGGAGTCTGAAACTGCCAAGGAATTGATCTCGCAGAAGTGCGACGCGTATGTAATGCACGGCGATTCGCCGGAGAAAGTAGCGGGGAAGATCCGTGATTTGTCTGCACGCCGCGAACGCAAAGGGCTTCCGCGAATGAAATTTGGAGTAGCAGGCTACGCGATCGTGCGAGAGAGCGAGCAGGAAACGCAACTCGAGCTCGCTCGCATCACAGACGTGAAGCAGAACGCGGCCGGGTACCAAAATTATCAGGACTGGCTGGCGAATACGCAGCTCGAGCAGCGCGTCTCACTGGAAGACTATTCCGTGTCGAATCGCGGGTTGCGGTCAGGCTTGGTTGGCACGCCGCAGCAAGTGGCCGACCGCATTGGAGAATTTGAGAAAGCTGGCGTGGACCTTCTGCTGCTTCAATTCAGTCCCCAGAGGGAAGAGATGGAACGATTCGCGGAGAGCGTCATTCCGCGGCGTGCTGTCGCTTCGGCTCCGCGGCATTTGGCCTAGCTTCTATTACCGTCTAGCTATAAAAGCAACATTCAACCTTGCTAACTTTTCCGTTGACACACCGTCTTATGTACGTTACAAGTTGTAACGCTACAATGAAGAACACACACAGCGCGCGTCCCAAGAACATCGGCGAAGTGGAGCAAATCGTGATGGATTACGTTTGGTCGCATGGGCCGGTGACCGCCGAAGCCTGCCGCGAAGCGTTGGCTTGGAAGCGGCCGATGAAGGAATCCACGATTCGCACGGTTCTGCGTCGGCTGGAGCAGAAAGGCTACCTGACGCATGAAGTGGATGGCCGCACTTTTATCTATCGTGCTACCGAGCTACGGCAGAACGTGGCCGTACGCGCGGTGAAGAACATTATTGACCGCTTTTGCGGAGGTTCCGCGGAGGAGTTAGTCATCGGCATGGTGCACAACCGAGTTCTGGATCGCAAGCAACTTGAGCGATTGGCTCAGAAAATAAGCCAGCGAAAGGGAGTAAAGCCATGAGTTTTCCCGCGATGCCTAATGCGACAGCGAACTTTTTGAGTCTGATGACTGATTCGGCGGCTCGTTCTCTTGCTCTGGGTTGCATCGCGGGGGTCGGCCTGAGTGTTTGGCGTGTGAAGATTGTGTGGTTGAGGCTTCAGGTTTGGAGGGCCGTCCTTTGTGTCGGGCTACTCATGCCGTTTTTGGGGTTTTTCCTGCCTAAGATTTCATTTAAAGTGCCGACCCGAGTGGCGGAGCGCTTGGAGAAAATTTACATCCCCTCTCGCGGTGTAAGCGCGGTAGTAACCGACAGAAAGCATTCACTTCAATCTGCGGATTTTGCAATAAATCCTCCCGACCCTCAGGTCCGCTCGTTTAGCAATAACCTCGATCCTGAGAAACGCGCTATTTCTAACGCGAGTCCGATCGTGGCTTCGAGCGATATCGCGAACTCTCGGACCTCTCTGAATAAGGGCTCAGAACTAAGGCTTGCATTTGTCTGGCTGAAATTGCTACTTCGCGCTACGGGATGGTCCGCACTACTCGCGGCAACCTATTTCATAGTTACGCTGAGCTTCTTGTTTCGTTTTGGGCTTGGACTGGTTCTCAGTCTGAGGCTGGACCATGGAGCGACCGCTATTGGCGACCCCAAGGCGTTGGCGCTCGTCTCGAAAAATGCCCAGACCATGGGGACGAAGGGCTTGCCGCGTCTGGCAGAGTCTGAATTTCTTTCGGTCCCGGTAACTGTGGGAGTGGTGCGTCCGGCGATTTTGCTTCCTTCGGTATGGCGCGATTGGGAGCCAGGCCAGCTGGATGCGGTCATCGCACATGAGATGTCGCATGTGGCGCGCCGGGATGCGCTGGTTGATTGTCTGGCGCTTCTCCATCGCTCGATATTCTGGTTCAGCCCCTTGAGTTGGCATCTAGTTAGCTGTCTCGCGGACGTGGCGGAAGAAGCTAGCGACGAAGCGGCGCTGGCGGGCGGAGCAGACCGCACGCGTTACGCGGAAACGCTCCTTGGTTTTTTCTCAGATCTGGAAGCTGCTCCTGGGAGGGTTTGGTGGCAGGGTGTGGCCATGGCTAAGACAGGACAAGCGGAAAAGAGATTGGATCGAATTCTCGAGTGGAAAGGGAGTGTCGCCATGCAATTAAAGAGATCCGTCGTTGTACTTCTGGTGATGACTGCGGTTCCGGTCGTGTATGTGGCGGCAGCGTTGCGTCCGGGCGCCTACAGTTTCCATTCGACCGAATATGGCGAGGTCCAGGAGCAAACGCCGGCTCCGCCGCCGGCACCCGCATCTCCGCCGCCCACGGCAAAGACCACGCCCACTGTTATTTCGGTGGCGCCGGTGCCCAACGTAGCGGCAGTTCCTAAGGTGCCCGCGGTCGTGTCTGTGGCGCCAGTCGTATCCGTGGCGCCCCTCGTGAATCTAGCCCCTATGCAAATTGTGACTCCCGTCCGCGTACTGGCGTTGGCGCCTCTCGGACGGCTGTTGCAATCGTCGCCCTCAGCTTCCACGATGGTCGTGCGGGAAGAAGACGGTGGCGGTCAACAATTTGTGATTTCGTCCGGTAAAACTTACGTCAGCGTTTCCGGCGATAGCGAAAGCTTTGGCACAGACCACCCATCCGAATTCGTTGAATTCTTGCAGGAGAAAATTCCGGGAGACTTCCTATGGTTCCGGCATGACGGCAAGTCGTACGTAATTCACGATCAAGCCACAGTGAAACGGGCGGCGGATTTTTTCAGCCAAGTTCAGGCGGTCGAAAAGAAACAGGAAGAACTCGGCAAGCAACAAGAAGCGCTGGGTGAGCAACAGGAAGCTTTAGGGAAGGAACAAGAGGGAGTTCGCGTTGAGATTCCCGATATGACGGAAGACTTGCGCAAACTCGAGGCGGAGCTGAAAGCGCTGGGAGCGACCGGCTCCGAGGAGGATCTTGGACGCATTCAGGAAAAGATCGGCGATCTGCAGAGCAAACTTGGCGACCTACAATCCAAGGCCGGCGAGGCTCAGGGAAAGATCGGAGAGAAGCAGGGAGCGCTCGGCGAGAAGCAAGGCAAACTCGGCGAGCAACAGGGCGAGTTGGGCCGTCAGGAGGAGCAGATCTTCCGGGATGCTTCGCGCCAGATGAAAAGCCTCATCGAAGACGCGCTTGCCCATGGGTTAGCGAAAGCGGAATAGCATTTGGGACACGATCGGTAGTTTGGCTGCCGGCTAAACTAAAAAATCGCAAGAGAAATACGCCCGCCTAAAGGCCACCGCTACAAATTCAAATTCCCACGCTTGTCACTCCGTGTTCTTCCCTGTAGATTAATTGTTCATCAAAAACGGAAGAGAGATTCTCTTGCCTCTGCGCAAAAAACCGTCATCCCAGATGCGTCGCAAACTGCGCGAGCGCCCTAATTTGACGCTCGGAGCGAATGCACGCGGCCAAGACCGGGCAAACGCCGGATTTCGTATTCCCCTGAATGACCGGGATAAACTCGCAGGGAAATGGTTCGAAAAGCTAGTCGCGCTACAGGCACGGTTGCGCGCAGCCCATGGCTGTCCGTGGGATCGTGAGCAGACGCACGACTCCCTTCGTAAGTTTCTGATCGAAGAGACTTATGAGGTACTCGACGCGATGGAAACAGGCAATGCGCGGGAATTTTCCGCTGAACTCGGCGATCTGCTGCTTCAGATTATTTTTCATTCTATTCTCGCCGAAGAAGCGGGAAGCTTCACCATCAGCGACGTGATCGAGTCCGTTCACACGAAAATGGTCCGAAGGCATCCGCACGTTTTCGGTGACGCGAAGGCAGCGACTTCTTCCGAAGTGCTGAAGAATTGGGAGCAGATTAAGGCCTCCGAGCGCGCTGCGGCCCAGGATGGGAAGGACAGGACGTCACAAAGCCCTGGCCCTACTACGCCTGGCATCCTGACGGACGTACCGCGTTCGTTTCCCGCGGTTCTAGAGGCTTACCAACTTACCCGGCGGGCATCGCGCATCGGCTTTGACTGGCCCGATATCTCTGGAATATTAGACAAGCTGGAGGAGGAGAAGCGCGAGCTGCAGTCTCTGATCCTGGCAAATACGACCAATTCCAGGGACCGGGAGCGGCAAACCTCTGCCGGAATCGAGGAAGAAGTCGGCGATCTGCTTTTCGCGGGCGTAAATATCGCCCGATTTCTGGGAATCGATCCTGAGATTGCATTGAAGAAAGCGAATCGTAAGTTCAGGGAACGATTTGAGCACATGGAGGAGGCAGCATCCGCTGAAGGTAAACAGTTCGCGGACTTGTCCCGCGATCGCAAGGAAGAGATGTGGAATCGTTCGAAGATGGTCGAAAGAGGCAAGCGTTCAAGGGCGAAGAAAACAGCCAAGGTCGGGAATACGCGATGAATACCTCGGCGAACCATCCAGCCACCCGGTTACAAGATATCGAAGTCCGCCATTGTGAAACGCTTGCCGAGTACGAGGAGTGCGTAAAGATGGAGCTGCTCACTTGGGGCGAGCACATCACTGTGCCTTCGGCAATTTTTGTTGTGGCGCATCACACGGGTGGTCAAATACTTGCGGCCTTTGACCGCGGGAAGATGGTTGGGTTTACGCTCGCTCTGGCAGGTACGCGGGGCGCTAAGCCATTTCTGCATTCGCACATGACGGCTGTGCTGCCGGAGTATCAAAACCGCGGGGTCGGAAGGCATCTAAAACTTTTTCAACGTGTGGACGCACTGAAAAATGGAGTGCCGCTTGTCGAGTGGACGTTTGACCCGTTGGAACTGAAGAATGCGCATTTTAATCTGAACCGGCTTGGTGCGGTGGTACGCCGTTACATCCCGAATTGTTACGGTGTGACGGAAAGCCCGCTGCATGCCGGGCTTCCGACCGACCGGCTGGTGGCCGAATGGTGGCTCGATTCGGACCGCGTGCGCGGAATTCTCGCGGACAATCCATGTCCCCTCGGCGAAACAACCGAGGGCGTTTCGATTCCCAGCAACATCGGCGCCCTCAAGAAGAAAGATCATGAAGCTGGTGCGAAGGTTCAAAAGCAGACGCGCGAATCGTTCCAAAAATATTTTCACGAGGGATACGTCGCGACCGGCGTCGAATCGCGCGCAGATGCCACCGACTACATTCTTGAGCCAGCCGCTTCAATCGGGGGATTGCGTTTGCCAGAATACCGTCCGGAAGAATTCGAGGACTAAACGTCACAATAATGCGGCTCAAGAAGATTACTTTAAGGGAGATTCATCTCCCGCTAATCGCGCCGTTTGAGACCAGCTTCGGTGAAACTTCGCTTCGCCGTATTCTGCTGGTTGAAACCGAGGTGGACGGCGTTTCAGGGTGGGGCGAATCGACCGCGGGCGAAGATCCTTTTTATTCTTATGAGACAGTCGAAACCGCGTGGCATATCATCCGCGATTTTCTGTGGCCCATACTGAAGGATCAAGAAATTGCCAGCGCGGCGGAAGTTTGGGACATGCTCGCGCAAATTCGCGGACACAACATGGCCAAAGGCGGGCTCGAAGCGGCCATCTGGGATGCAGAAGCGAAACAGAAGAATACTCCGCTAGCAAAACTTCTTGGCGGCGTGCGTTCGGAAATCTCTTGCGGCGTCTCGATAGGAATCCAACCGACGATGCAAGATCTCCTGGCGAAAGTTGAGAAGGAGCTGGCAGCTGGTTATCAACGCATAAAAATCAAAATCAAGCCGGGTATGGACATCGAGCCCGCACGGGCCATTCGGGAACGTTTTCCGCGCATTCGCCTCATGGTTGACGCTAATTCTGCTTACCGTTTGGAGGACGCTCCACGACTGAAGCAGCTCGATGCTTTTTACCTGATCATGATTGAACAGCCGCTGGGCTGGGACGATATTTACTCGCACGCGCAACTACAACGCCAACTTGATACGCCGATTTGTCTGGACGAGTGCATACATGATGTGGAGCACGCACGCGCGGCAGTGGAGATCGGGGCCTGCCGCATGATCAACATCAAGCTTGGGCGCGTGGGCGGGCATACGCCTGCAAAGCGCATTCACGATATTTGCCAGGCGAAGTCGATTCCGGTGTGGTGCGGCGGCATGTTGGAATCCGGTATTGGACGCGCACACAACATCGCCATGTCAACGCTAGAGAATTTCACGCTTCCAGGAGATGTCTCCGCGAGCCGCCGATATTGGGATGAAGACATCATCGAGCCGGAAGTTGAAGTCACGCGCCAGGGAACTATACGGGTTCCCTCGGCTCCGGGTATTGGTTACACACCGCGCCTCGATCGCATTAAATCGCTTACCCACCGCATGGAAGTTCTCGAGTAAAACTTTGAATTCAACTTCACCTGAGATGGCCGCGTCTTCCTCCAACGTGCGCCCGGATTCTGAATTGTCTGCGAAACGGCCGAGCTTCTGGTCTCTGGCGTTCATGCTCGCACTGATGTTGATGTTGTGGTCCTTCAATTATGTGGCGGGAAAAATCGCGTTGCGCCATTTGGACCCTATTTCGCTGGCGTGTTTTCGAATCGAACTGGCGGCCGTGATCATGTTGGTGATTTATTTCGCGCGACGTCAGCGCGCGACGCTTCGCCTCCGGGATATTTGGCCGTTCGCCTACCTGGGATTCTTTGGAGTCGTGGTAAACCAGGGGCTTTTTACGGTGGGGCTGAATTACACCACGTCCAACCATTCCGCCGTGATCATCGCGATCGGCCCGATTATCGTGCTTCTCCTGGCGCGCGCTCTGAAGCTCGAGGCCTTGACGGCCGGGAAAATACTGGGGATGGCCGTGGCTTTCGCGGGTGTCTTTGTGCTAGAGGCGGAGCAAGGCTCGCCGAGGAACTCTCCTTTTCTGCTGGGCGATTTGATCACGCTGGGCGGGACCATCGGCTTCTCGATTTACGCCGTGCTTGGGAAAAAAGTAGCCGGCCAGTATGACGCGATTGCGATGAACACGTTCAACTGCGTGGCGGCCGCGATCATGTTGTTGCCGTTGAGTGTCGGGCAGAGCATCCATCTCGACTGGCGCGCCGTGGGATGGCCGGGCTGGCTGGGCATGATTTATATGGCGGCGGCAAGTTCCGTCGCGGCTTATACTATCTTTTACTGGATCCTGCGCTACCTGAGCGCATCACGTGTCGCGGCGGTTAGCTATTTTCAGCCGATCGTAGTGATTTTGCTTTCGGTGGCATTTCTCAGCGAAAGCCCTACTCGCAATTTGCTTTGGGGAACTGCGCTGGTGCTTCTAGGCGTGTATTTGGCGGAACGCGGAACGGCGTAGAGTTCGTGTACAAAAGCCTGCTCTATGGGCCAGTAGATACTGACCGGTAGTTACTATAGACATCCCCGTGTTTGACCCTTTATTTGTCCCGCGAAATTCTAATGCTAGACTCTCAGAGTGAAAGGCACGGCTCACTCGGGATTGATTGTGGCTGCTGTTGCTGCGCTTGTTTTGCTGGCAGTGCTGGGACCGATGCACGCGCAGCAGCCCGTGGCGGAAGCAACTCAGGTTTATGCGCTTTCATCGAGCATTTCGATTGAGTTGCCCACGAGCTGGCACGCGGTTAAATCCGATGAGATTCCGTCACCAGGAGCGCTCGCTCCATACGCTCCGCCCTTTCATTTCTCGCAAGTCGCGACATTTACAAACGAGCAACAAAACTCGATCCTGCTTTTAGGCCTTTCCGATAATCCTCTACTGGGACACGATTCCTATTGGCTGGATGCCCAAATGCACGCTCCGAGCGGCTCGGGGATGAGCCTCTTGGACCTTCTTTTCTATTTCTTCTTTCCTCCTTCTCAGGCTTGCATGGAGAATGCGCTGCAGAACTATGCCGACGCGACCATGACTCCCACATCGGAAGACGCCCCGCCGCGGTTGCAAGTGACTTATGCTTGTCCGCATTCGCCGACGCTCTCTGGTTTTTATTCTGCGCAAGTGAGTTCGGGGGTTACCTTTGAGCAAACCAACAGCGGACCGAAGGCGTACGGGGTAATCCGTGACTTTTATCTGAGCCCCATGGAACAGGCCGATATTTCAGGGCTGACGATCTACAGTTTTGAGGCCCAAAGGCAAGGCCAGATCAGCAAAGCGGCGGTAGGGCATTACAACCTGCCGGAGAGCCTGCAAGGAAGCCGTTCCGACTTTTTTTGGGCCATAGGTGCCCAAAGTCCGTTTCCGTTCGTCGCAGACGGACGCAGCATTCCGCTTTTCCATGTTGGATATGCCACTTCGGCCGCGGCAAGCAACAACGGGCAGGAATTTAGCCGTCTTCTGCACGGGATTCGGACCAAGTAAGTAGTGGTCACCTTCCTGTCAATCGTGTTCCTTCAGGCAGTTGAAAAGTCCCGACGACACCGCAACTTTATCCGATCCGGCGTGTTGTGATGCTTGTGGCGTGTTGGGTCAAACCCCCGCCGCGGAAGGCGACAGTAAATGCAAGGCTTAGCTAGCTGCAACCAGGCATTCACTTTGGGAATCAAATATGTTAAGACGGTACAGTGGTGTTGCAGCCGTCTCCTTGGTGTAGCGGCAGAGCAGTTAGCAAGGGGGCCTCAATGAAACGTTCCTCTCTTTTGAAATTGATTCTAATTGCGATGGCGGCGGTAGCCTTTGTGTGCCTCCCTAGTTCTGCGTTTGCCCAACGTGGCGGAGGCGGGCATGGTGGTGGTGGCGGCGGCGGTTTTCATGGCGGCGGAGGTGGATTCGGCGGTGGCGGACACTCCGGCGGCGGCGGTTCGCGCCCGAGCTTTGGCGGCGGTGGCGCGCGTTCTGGAGCTCCCGGAGCCTATCGGGGCGGAGCTGGCGGGCGTTCCTATGGAGCTTACGGACCGGGAAGACCTGGTGGAGCCTACGGAGCGCGATCCGGCGCATACGGCGGCCGGTCATACGGCGGTCCGGCCTACAGCTCGCGATACTCGGGCGCGTATGGCGGCAGGTCCGCGGCGGGGTCAACCGGTTCACGTTACGGTTCAACGTCTAACGGCCGCACAAACTCGGCAACAACCGCGCGAAATTACGGCGCTGCTGGTGCTGGCACTAACCGCGGCACGAACGCAGGGAACGCTGCGACAGCAACCAACCGAGGGAACTCTGCGATGTCAACATCCCGCTCTTCGAGCGGCATGGTTGCGTCCAATAGATCAGGATCTGCGGTAACTACCTCTCATGCTCTTTCGAGCATAGAAAGTTCACACTCCAGCACTTCCAGTTCGAGAAGTTCAAGTTTCGCTGGAACTCACAGCGCTACGAATAATTCAAGTTTTGCTAGATCTCAGTTTAGCAATCGCGCCGCGGGTAACGCCGGCGTGACGAACGCTCGATTCGGGACCAATGCGTCGGTCGTTTCAGGCACGCGACTCGGTGGGCCGCTAAACGCTCATGTGGGATCTACGTCGTTCGGGAGCCGTGGCGCGTCCGGTGCGAACACGTTCCACGCCGGGAACTCGAGCTGGTCAAACGGTCGTGGATTTGGATGGGGACGCGGATTTGGTTGGGGTCGCGGTTGGGGATGTTGCGGCTTTGGCTGGGGTTGGGGATGGGGCTGGGGTTGGGGTTGGGGTCTCGGCTTCGGCTGGGGTTGGAGTCCGTGGTGGGGTTGGGGAGGCTGGGGATATCCCTATTACCCGTACTGGGGAGGGATAGGCTACGACTGGCCGGGATATTACGACTACGATTCGTCCAACTCTGACATGGGTTACGATAACGCTCCCTCGTACAACGCAGGCGGCAATTACAATTATAACGACGATCCAAACAACAATTACAATTACGATGCGAACAACAATTCTGACGTGAATCAAGCGCCGCCAGTTGAGCAGGATTATCGACGTTACGATAACAATCCGAATCCGGTAACTGGAAATGTGGCGGCAACGACGCCGACCGTTCTGATCTATCTCAACGACGGCACTACACTCGCGGCGAGCGATTACTGGCTAGCGGATGGCCAACTGCATTACTACGTGAACTATGGCGGCGAAAATAGCGTCGACATGAGTCAGGTAGATTTGCAGCGCACAGTGAATGAAAACGCGAAGCGTGGCGTGCGGTTCTCGCTGAAGCCGAATCCAGATAGCGCCAGTCCGGCCCCGTCTTCAAACGATTACCGGCCGGGCTTTGAGAACCAGCCCCGAACTCCGAATAGCAATCCGAATGGCAACCCGAACAGCACCACTTCAAACCGGAATAACAACAAGCAGACTGCGCCGGCGACGAATCCCGCTCAGCCTGCGCAGCCTGAACCGCGAATGGAGACCACCTCTCAAACTACACTCTCGCATTCCTAGACGGGATGCTCTGAGGAAAATAAAAGGGCCTCACATCCATGCGATAGGAGGTCCTTTTTTGTATGTGATTCATTCAGATCAGAAGGTATAACGATCGACAGATTCGTCGGCGACCCTTACATGTTTCAGTCCAACTAGAGTGCCGTAAACGTGCCAGAAATCGCCTTCGCTATGCGTGAATTCGACTCCGACCTTGTTCTGAGTCCAAAGACGCCGGCCTACAAACACAACACGACACTCGCGTTCTTCCTCTGTGACACTGTTCACGAGCAGAAGCGTTTGGCCGGTTTTCACTTTTACGCCCAATGACAACAACCCGCCATGAACGCTCACGGCGCTGGTCTCAGCATCGCGCCGGAAAGGCTGGTCGTCGACGGTGCGCCCGTACACTCGAACCGGAATCGATAAAGGTAAACGCTTGCTGCGTCGCTGCCTCCCAAGAGACGGCGCCATTCATCCTCCTTTGCCCAATGAAGGATTGATACTCTACTGAAAATAATGGGGTGGGTCGCCCACGGCAATAGTACTTTTCCGGGAGTAGAAGTAACCAGACTATAGTATGGGCAGTCTTATTGTTTACGGCCAATATAGGACTTAAAAAGCTCTATCGGGCGAGATGCAGAATAACGCGATCATCGTATTTTTGGCTCTTCAAGCGACCAAGAAGGTCTCTCATTGGATTTTCCACCTCGGAGCGTTTGGGCTAATTCCGCTTGGCATACTGGATGCCTCCGTCGTTCCGCTGCCCGGAAGCATGGACGTACTGACGATTGTGTTGGCTACCAAACAGCCGGACTGGTGGTTTATTTACGCCTTAATCGCCACGGCGGGTTCCGTACTCGGGAATTTCTTAACCTATCGGCTGGCGCGCAAGGGAGGCAAGGAAACGCTGGAGAAGAGACTTTCGCGCAAGAACATGGAGCGAGTGACCAAGACTTTTGAACGCTGGGGATTTGGAGCTATTGCCATCCCGGCGTTGTTGCCGCCGCCGGTGCCCATGATTCCTTTCGTCCTGGCTGCCGGCGCGACGAAATATTCGCTGAAAAAATTCCTCCTAGCGATGACCTTGGGACGACTTGCAAGATACGGCATACTTGCGATCTTGGCAGCTCGGTATGGCCGTGGAATCATCAGGTTTATTCATCAACATGGACATCCGGTGGTGCTTTCAATCATTGGAGTAGTGGCGATTGTTGCGGTAATTTTCCTGGTGCTTCACTACGGCAAGAAAGGCGCGCGCACGCGTTCGCCGAAGCAGCGACCGATAAAAAGCAAAGCATGATATCCCGCTTACGACTCCTCACCGCCTAGGGATCATGCCATTTGTCGTATCCTTCGGATTCGACGATGCTCAATACAGGAATCGTGGTATAGCCATATCCCCGGGCTGAGCCATAAACTTTTGCGCGCCGGCCCGAGTTTGAATTGGCTCAGCCGAACCCACAGGAGGACGACTTGAAAACAACGAATGCTTGGAAGCATGGCCGTTTGCTTCAGACGTTAGTTGCGTTCGCGACGATGAGCGCATTCTTGTTCCTGGTTGCTGCGCCTCGTGCACATGCCGACGAGAGAGATAAATGCCGTCAGCGGATTGAGAAAGCGGAAGCCAGGCTAAACGCTGCCGTCGCCAAGCACGGCGCGAATAGCCCGGAAGCCCGCGATCGATGGCACGATTTGCGCTCTGAACGAGAACATTGCTGGAACGCATTCCATGAGTGGTGGGATGGCCGTGATCATAAGTGGCACAACGATCCGGGATGGAATCATGACGACCGCTGGCCAGACTGACATCGCCAGCGTCTAAAGTTTAACTTTAATGAGCTGATTGTTGTAAATGGCACGCGGACTCTGGCTTTTCAAAAGGCTCAGAGTCCGCGTTTTTTATTACTTACCTGCCTTATTTTGTCGCTGTATTCGCCCGCGTTGACACCGCTTGGGTCGCGTGTTAGTTTCGCGAACCATGATCCAAACAAGTTCACCTTCTCCGAACAAAAAACGTATTGCAATTATTCCCGGTGATGGCATAGGCAAAGAGGTAATTCCTGCGGCTGTGCAAGTACTAAAATCTGCTGCTGCCGCGGGAGGACGCGAAGTTGCGTTGACCGAGTTTGACTGGGGCGCCGACCGCTATCTCCGCGATGGCACGACCTTGCCGTCTGACGCGGTCGAAGTGTTCCATCGCGATTTTGACGTTATCCTGCTCGGCGCTATGGGGGATCCGCGCGTCCCGAGCAACGTCCATGCTGCCGATATTCTGCTGGGCTTGCGTTTTAAGTTAGACCTCTACGTTAACGCCCGTCCCTGCGTTCTCTTCGACAAGCGTTTCACCCCGCTGAAAGATCGCACCGAGAAAGACATCCATTTCATGGTCTTTCGTGAGAATACCGAGGGCCTTTACGTGGGAATGGGCGGGAATTTTAAGAAGGGAACAGCCGACGAAGTCGCGGTGCAAGAAGATTTGAATACGCGCAAGGGCGTGGAGCGCATCATCCGCTACTCCTTTGAGTATGCGAAGGCCCGCAATCTCAAGCGCGTGTGCATGAGCGATAAATCCAACGCGATGACGTTCGGCCATGACCTCTGGCAGCGGGTGTTCAAGCAAGTTAAAGCGGAGTACCCGGAGATCGAGTCCAGCCACCAATACATCGACAATCTCCTGATGCAAATGGTTCGCGACCCTTCGCAGTTCGACGTGATCGTAACTTGCAATTTGTTTGGCGACATCGCCAGCGATTTGGGCGCGCAACTCGCAGGCGGCTTGGGTCTGGCCCCCTCGGGCAATATTCATCCAGGACAAGTTTCACTTTTCGAGCCCGTGCACGGTTCTGCTCCAGCGATCGCGGGGAAGAATATTGCAAATCCCATGGGAGCAGTTCTCAGCGCGGGAATGATGTTCGAGTACTTGGGCTGGAAGCCCGAGGCTGAAGCAATCGTGACCGCCGTCCACGCTGCTCTGCGGGAGGGGAAGACACCCGCCGAGTTAGGTGGCTCGATGGGTACACGCGAGGTGGGAGATTGGTTGAGCGAGTCTGTTGCGAAGGCTGGAGTGCGGTAAACTGTCAACTATGGGCTGAACTATTTTGGGCCATTTTTAATCCGGGGCCGACAAGAATCAAACGTGACCCTCCACTTTACTTGTCGGCAAGTCGACGCGATTTTTTAAAGTAAGTTTATAGAACACTCCTAGGTTTCGAACTTACCTCGCCAGTCTGACTTAAAGCGCGACTTTAATCCTGCTTGATGGCAGGAGGAGCCTGCGTAATGCTGCCGGCGACGAGGTCGGTCTTCAATGTGATTTTTTGCTTCGGCAAAAGCTTGACATCGGTGTTGAATTCCTGGTAGCCCGCTAAGGCGATTTTGATGTGATGATCGCCCGGGCTCACCAGCATCGCTCGTCCCATCCCGCTGAACTGCTTCACGTATCCTGCGAAAGAGCCGTCCACGAATACGGCCGCGCGTTCGGGCGTGACCTTGAGCTTTATTTCCGAAGTCACAGTTGAGTATTCGGCCTTGGGATCTTTCTCCAGTTTCACCGTGATGACCAACTTCTTGCCGGGTTCGACAACATAGGACTGCGTGGAGTCCAAGTAGCCTGTTTGGCGAAAAGAAATTTCATGCGTGCCGGGGAGCAGCATCACCTTTTTGTCGTCTTTCAGTTCCGCGACGTAGCCCACGTACTGGCCGTCGATCCAGACGCCCGAAGTTTTCTCGGCTTTGTCAGGCCCCACGAATTGCACTTCGCCTAACACTTGGTTTTGTGCTTGCGGTTTTTGATTTTGTGCCGAACCAACTAGTGGCACGAGACATAGCGAAAGGAACACCATCGGGACAGCGATGATTCCGCGCTTGATGATTTTCATGGCAACTCCTACAATCGAAATTGAACTGAAATATCTAACCATATTTTCTGCTGGCCGGGGACATGAAACTACGAGCGGAGAGTATTTTTCTTGGTTGTCCCGCTTCCAGCAAACCTCAACGGCCGGTAGAACTGTCGGCCATACGACTGAAAAGCTCGAAACCTCTTGACCTCGAATTCGCCAGAATGTAGGGTCTGGATGCGCGGATCGAAATATCTTTAGGGGCGGACTTGATGCGGCGTTCAGTGCCATACTTCATATTCATCTTGATACTTGTGTTCGTGCCTCGCGTCTGGACTCGCACTCACGCGGATACTGTTCCAGAATTTAATGTAAAGGAACACTACACAAAATTTGAATTTCGGATTCCCATGCGCGACGGGAAACTTCTCTTCAGCTCGGTTTACGTTCCGAAGGATTCATCACGCAGCTATCCATTCCTGGTCGACCGCACGCCCTACAGTGTGGCTCCTTACGGCGTCGATCAATACAGAAAGACGCTGGGACCTTCTGACGAGTTTCAACGCGCCGGGTATATTTTCGTTTATCAAGATGTGCGCGGACGTTATATGTCGGAAGGAACATTTGTGGAGATGCGGCCGCACATCGACAACAAGAAATCCAAGGACGATGTGGACGACAGCAGCGACATGTATGACACAGTCGATTGGCTGCTAAAGAACATTCCGAACAATAATGGCAAAGTTGGCATATGGGGAATTTCTTATCCGGGTTTTTACACATCCGCCAGCATTATCGACTCGCATCCGGCGATTAAAGCCGCTTCGCCCGAAGCGCCTATGACCGACCTGTTCATGGGTGATGATGCGTATCACGGCGGCGCGTTCATGCTCGCCGCAAATTTTGGCTTTTACACTCTTTTTCGGCCGCAGCCCGTCCCGATCTTGCCGCAAAAGAACTCGCAGCGCTTCGACTTTGGCACCGCCGATGGATACGATTTTTTCCTGAGGATGGGCACGCTAGCAGACGCTAAGGCTCTTTACTTCAGAGATCCCAATTGGCTTTGGGACGACCAAGTCGCTCATGACACCTACGACGATTACTGGAAGGCGCGCAACCTCGCGCCACACATGAAGAACATCCATTGTGCCGTGCTCACGGTGGGCGGCTGGTTTGACGCGGAGGATTTGCAGGGACCTTTTTCAACACACGCCGCGATTGGGCACAATAATCCGGATATCTATAACGGAATCGTGGTGGGGCCCTGGGTGCACGGCGGCTGGGCGCGTTATGACGGGAATCACCTTGGCAGCGTAAACTTTGCGTCGAACACGGGGCAATTTTTCCGAAGCCAAATTCTATTTCCATTCTTCGAGCAATACTTGAAGAGTAGCGCTGACGCGAAATTGCCTGCGGCCTACGTGTTTGAAACGGGAACGAATACTTGGAAGGAATATCCAACCTGGCCACCGAAGAATACTGAATCCAAAACATTATATTTTCGCGCGAACGGAAAGCTTTCGTTCGAGGAGCCCGGTGATGCGACGGGAGCGGCGGACGAGTATGTCAGCGACCCGAACCGGCCCGTGCCTTTCGTCGGCTATCCGGCAACTTCCGTGCCACAGGAATATATGGTCGCGGACCAACGATTCGCCACGACCAGGTCCGACGTCCTGGTATATCAGACCCCGCCACTCGAGCAGGACGTTACGATCGTAGGTCCGGTATCTCCAAAACTCTTTGTGTCGACTTCCGGCTCTGATTCGGATTGGGTAGTGAAACTGATCGATGTGTATCCCGAGGATTATCCTGATGAGGCCGCACCGAGCGCGACGCCACCCAACGACGTGGGCCCTCCAACGATTAAGGTTGCCGGCTTTGAGCAGCTAATTCGTGGGGAACCCATGCGCGGGAAATTCCGCAAGAGCTTTGAGCAACCTGAAGCGTTTATTCCCGGCAAGATTGAAAAAGTGGACTTCGCCATGCCAGACATAAACCACACTTTCCGCCGAGGGCATCGAATCATGGTGCAGGTACAGAGTTCATGGTTTCCGTTGATCGATCGGAATCCTCAAGTTTTCGAAAATATCCCTGACGCCAAGCCTGCCGATTTCCAGAAAGCTACCGAGCGAGTGTATCGAAGCAAAGATCAACCCTCGGGAATTGAAGTTCAAGTGTTGCCTTAGGGCGGGTTCGAGTCCCGGCGACGGTGATCTTTTGCTTAGATTGTCGGCCAGTCGACGCGCACGGAAATCGCCAAGGGGGATTCTCTCCAGTTCAAGTGAATCTTCACCCAGATTTATCCACTTGCGAATGTCCTTCAACCTTAAAATCATTTCTGGGTTCGCTCGTTTGTTCAACCGTTACCGCAACTGTCGGCGTGGCGACGATCTCAATTGTAAATCGCTCGCCGCTCCGCTGGCTTGATTACCCATGCTAACAGCATCCCAGTGAGAAATCCGCCTACGTGAGCCCACCAAGCCACTCCTCCCAATGAGGCCGCGCGCGGATTGTTAAGCGAGCCGATTCCGCTCATGAATTGCAGCAGAAACCAAAGCCCGATGAAGAGCAGTGCCGGAATTTGCCAGGTGAACCAGATGATAAACAGCGGGACCAGCGTTAGTATGCGAGAAGAAGGGAAGAACACGATATAAGCACCGAGTATGCCAGAAATCGCTCCACTGGCGCCGATGGATGGCAAGTGCGAGCCCCAGGAAAATAGCGTCTGTAGGAGGCCGGATGATATTCCGCAGACCAGGTAGAAACCTAAATACCCCAGCGAACCAAGCCGATCTTCCACATTTCCGCCAAAGATCCACAAGAACCACATGTTGCCGATGATGTGAAGCCAGCCTCCATGCAGGAACATACAAGTAAACAGAGGTAGCAAGGCGTCAGCCAGGCTGTAATGTCGGCCGGCGAGCGCTAGCTGTACCTTCATCGGGACCAATCCATAGGCTCGAACAAATGCTTCCGCCTGCGCGGGCGGCAACGATACTTGGTGAAGAAACACAACCAGGTTGATCACGATCAGGACTAACGTCATCACCGGTACCGAACGGCACGGGGTCATGTCTCGAAGCGGTATCATTTGCTCTTCCTGAGTCGGCGGCCCAAATTATTAAGGCCAAACGAAATCGATCGCATGCTTCATATTAATTTCTAAATGTAACCGAGGCCCCATCGAGAGTAGCACTGTAGCCGAGGCGCTGTAGATTTCAAGTTAAGAAGCGGCCGGCGCGAATGTTTAGCAATTGCGCGGCGTGCGTCGCTATGATAAACATTTTTGTTTCACCTGCGTGCGGTAATAGCAGTGAGCGCGTTGCGTCGACTCAACGGCGCGCCCTGAATTGCGGCACGCAAACGCTGATGCCATTACGCGAATCCGAAGCAATTGTTTTGCAAAGCTATCCGCTGGGTGAGGCTGACCGCCTGGTGAGCTTTTTGTCACGCAGCATCGGAAGGGTGCGCGGAGTGGCTTCCGGCGCTCGCAGAACTAAGAGCCGTTTCGGCTCCACGCTGGAACGTCTCTCGCACGTGCGTATATGGTTTTTCGAGAAGGAAACGCGCGAGCTTGTGCGTATCAGCCAGTGCGAATTGATCGAGTCGTTCCTTGACGCATTCAAGGATTACGAATCGGGCGTCGGATTGGCCATTATTAGCGAGGTTACCGAAGCCGTTTTACCGGACCGCGAGGCGTCGGATGCGAATTTTCGACTTTTGCTGTTAACTGCGCAAGCGGTGAAGCGCACGGGTAAGTGGGAAGTGCCGCTGGCTTATTTCGCGTTGTGGACAGTAAAGCTCGGCGGATGGCTTCCACCGCTGGATGCTTGCTCGCGGTGCGGCAGCGTGCTTACCTTCCACGAGCCGGCCTATTTTTCGCGGAGTTCCTCGGCGCTATTTTGCGCCAAGTGTCGCAAACCGGGATTACGCATTATTCCGGCCACCGCGTTGGCAGCTGCGCGCAAGATGCTGGCACAGAGGCTGGACAAGTTTACGCAAGGCGAAATATCCGACTCTGCGGCGCGAGAGTTGACTGACATCGCTCTGGACGTAATTGAACAGCAGATAGATCGCAAGTTGAAATCTCGAGAACTTCTGGAGCCCCGGCGTGAAGACGCAAGCTGCTAAAGTAAGGGATGAATTTTCTGGAGCCCAGGGAAGCATTCGAAGCAAGGGGTTAGCTTTTCAGGATCTTCTACTAACACTTGAACATTATTGGACGGCTCAGGATTGCATTCTGCAGCAGCCCTATGATGTGGAAGTCGGCGCAGGCACCATGCACCCTGAAACTTTTCTGCGCGTACTTGGACCCCATCCGTATCGTGTCGTTTATGCGCAACCGAGTCGACGTCCCGCTGACGGTCGATATGGCGAGAATCCAAATCGTTTGTACAAACACACCCAGCTTCAAGTGATACTTAAGCCATCGCCCGAGAATGTACAGGATCTATATCTCAGCAGTTTGGCCGCGGTTGGAATCAATCTAAAAGAACACGATATTCGTTTTGAAGAGGACAACTGGGAAGCCCCCACACTCGGAGCCTGGGGAGTTGGCTGGCAGGTTCTTCTCGACGGACTTGAAATTACCCAGTTCACATATTTTCAGCAGAGCGGCGGCATCAGCCTTGACCCCATTTCTGTTGAGCTGACTTACGGATTGGACCGCATCGCTGCGTACTTGCAAGGTGTGGACAATGTTTTCGATGTGCGATGGTCGAAGAACAAAACGTATCGTGAAGTGCGCTTGGCCGAAGAGCGCCAGTTTTCCGCTTATAGCTTCGATTACGCGGATGCCGTATCGACCCGCAAGCAATTTGAATTGAACGAAGCCGAAGCCAAACGGATTCTGGACGCCTGGCCTAAGTCTGAAGCAAAGAATCTTGACAGGTTTCCGATTCTGGCGGCTTACGATCTGACGCTGAAATGTTCCCACCTTTTCAATCTGCTCGACGCGCGCGGAGCAATCTCGGTAACCGAGCGCGCTGCCATGATTGGCCGCGTTCGCAAGCTAGCAATTCGAGTCGCTGAACTTTGGTTGCGGCAGCAGTCTGGAACCGCACTTGTGCCTGAATCAGCAGGGAGGCGCGCATGAGCAGGCGTCCCCAATCGAAGGCCTTGAGAGCGCCCGCCTTGAAAGCTACCGGCGACCTCTTATTCGAAATTGGATGCGAAGAAATTCCCGCAGGAATGATTTCGAAAGCCGCTGTAGAGCTTAAAGAAATACTTCAGAAATATTTGGTATCGCACGGCCTGCTAACGGAAGAACAATCCGGAGGTTCGATTGACACTTTCGGTGCGCCGCGAAGGTTAGTCGCAATTGTTCGCAAGATTCGTTTGCGTCAAGAAGACGTGACGCGTGAGGTCACTGGGCCACCCAAATCTGTTGCCTACGATAATGTCGGCGAGCCGACGCGAGCGGCGATGAGTTTTGCGGAGAAACAGGGAATTCCTGTTTCGAAACTTTCCATGGTCAACACGCCGAAGGGCGAATACCTCGCAGCGAAGCAAGTCGTAATCGGAAGGCCGGCCGCCGACATTCTTGCCACATTGCTGCCTCAAGCCATTCAAGAAATTTCATGGCCGCGTTCGATGTACTGGACTAGAGCGGACTCACCTCGATTCATACGTCCCATTCGTTGGATCGTGGCGATGCTGGCAGGTAGAGTGGTGCCTTTTTCGTTTGCCAATGTTCATGCAGGTAATCACACGGAGGGGCATCGCTTTCTGGGAAAGGAAAACATTCCAGTTAGCGGGCCGGATGATTACGAGCAAAAGTTAAAGAAGAACTTTGTATTGTGCCGCCCCGCGGTTCGACACAAGAAAATTGAAGCGGAGATTCACACGCTGACCGCTCGGAAGCAATTACGCGCTCACGAGGATCGGGATCTGCTAAACCTCGTGACTTACTTGAACGAATATCCCAGCGTAATCATGGGGGAATTCGATTCTTCCTTCCTGGCGTTGCCGGGGGAGATTCTTATAACCGTGATGCGCGGCCACCAGAAGTACTTCGGATTGGAAACTCGCACTGGGGAACTCGCGCCGCATTTCCTCGCCGTAATTAATCTGCCTGGCGACAAGAAGGGCATCGTCCGCGCCGGCCACGAGCGCGTGCTGCGTGCACGTTTCTCCGATGCGCAGTTTTTCTGGGAGACCGACCTCAAGCGTCCGCTGGGAGATTACTTGCCCAAGCTCGCAGCCGTTACTTACGAGTCACGTCTCGGCAGCTACGGCGACAAAGTGGATCGCATGCGCGAACTGGCGCGTTGGCTCGCTGAACAGTGGTTCAGTGGAGGCGTTTCCCAAGCGGACGTGGCAGGTTCTGATCGCGCAGCCGAACTCGCAAAATGTGACTTGGTGACGGAGATGGTGCGTGAATTTCCAGAGCTGCAAGGAATTGTAGGCGGACTCTATGCCCGCGCTCAGCATGAGCCTGAAGAAATCTGGCAAGCCGTTTACGATCACTACAAGCCTTTAGGTATGGACGATGTGCTGCCACGCAACTTAATTGGTTGCGCTGTTTCTCTCGCCGACAAGCTGGATTCTCTAGTGGCATGCTTTGCTGTGGGTGCAATCCCAACGGGCTCGAGCGATCCTTTTGCTTTGCGGCGGGCAGCACTCGGTGTTGCAAAGATAATTCTGGAGCGAAAATTGCCGCTGTCTCTTTCCGCCGCGATTTCCGCAGCAGCCAAGTCCTTGAAAGAACACGCACCCAAGATTGAAGCTTCAGAAGCGGTGCAAAAGCAAATCCTCGATTTCCTGTTGGAACGCGCCCGCTTCCTGCTCAAAGAGAAGCGCGGATTCGCCTATGACGAAATCAACGCGGCGTTCGCAGCCAGCGCCGACGATCTGGTGGACGCGGCCGAGCGCATTGTTGCGGTAAAAGCAATTCGCAATACGAAGAATTTTATTCCGCTGGCGGCTTCCTTCAAACGCATTCGCAACATACTGGAGAAGTCAGCCGGTAAGCTTGATAAAGTGCAGCTGGAAGTAGAACCTGAGCTCCTGTGGGAACCTGCCGAGAGGGAACTTCACGCGGCAGCACAAAAGATCGGAGCGGAAGCGACACGTCGAAAGAAAGCCGGCAAGTATAGAGAAGCACTTGAAGTAATATCCGAGCTTCGTCCGTCAGTAGATAAATTCTTTGACAACGTTCTAGTGATGGTTGAAGACGCGCGAGTGCGAAAAAACAGGCTCGCGCTGTTGAGGAATTTGCTGGAGGAGTTTTCGACAATCGCGGACTTCTCCGAATTGGTGTCAGAGGATGCTAAAGACTTATCTCAACAAGCGCGTTAACCAGCAAAACTCAGCTTGCTCCACATTAAAGCAAGAGCTTAGCTGTTGGCGCGCCGACAATATTTCCTCGCGGATCGGTCACGTGCAACTGGAAGGTCAAGATTCATAGCGGAAACTAAAATCTCGAGGCGAACATGAAATACGTTTATTTCTTCGGAGCGGGAAAAGCCGACGGCGACGGCGAGATGAAAGACTTGCTCGGCGGAAAAGGCGCCGGCTTGGCCGAGATGACTCGCATCGGCCTTCCGGTTCCTGCGGGATTTACTCTCACTACCGAGACTTGCGACTATTATTTCAAGCACCACCGCCAGTTCCCGAAAGGCTTGCGAACGGAGGTCGAAAACAATCTGAAGCGTCTTGAGAAACTCACCAAGAAAAATTTGGGAGATGCGCAAGATCCTTTGCTCGTAAGCGTCCGCTCCGGCTCCGCCCGCTCCATGCCGGGAATGATGGAAACAATTTTGAATCTCGGATTGAATGACGCCTCGGTTGCAGGCCTAGCGCGAGCCACAAAAAATGAGCGCTTCGCCTTCGATGCCTACCGGCGTTTCGTGCAGATGTATTCCAGCGTGGTGATTGGCCTGCCGAAAGATGATTTTGAGTCCCGCTTGCGCGCGTTGAAGAAAAGACTCGGAGTAAAGGACGATACCGAAGTCTCCGCGCAGGGCTGGCGCGAATTAATCGGCGAATATAAACGATACTTTCAGGAAAAAACCGGAAAGCCATTCCCAGAAAATCCGCAGGAACAGCTTTGGGGTGCCATCGGCGCGGTTTTTGAGTCCTGGATGGGCGAAAAAGCGCAGACCTATCGGCGCGTGGAAAAGATTACAGGTCTTCTGGGGACCGCTGTGAATGTGGTCCAGATGGTGTACGGAAATACGGGAGACGATTCCGGGACCGGTGTGTGTTTTACACGCGATCCCTCGACTGGCGAGAAAACTTTCTTTGGCGATTTTCTCCTCAATGCTCAGGGAGAAGATGTAGTGGCGGGAATTCGCACGCCCATGCATTTAAGCGAACTGTCCAAGCGCATGCCAAAAGTTTACAAACAACTTGAACGTGTGCGGCAAACGCTCGAGAAACATTATCGCGATATGCAGGACCTGGAGTTCACCGTAGAGAAGGGCACCTTATATATGTTGCAAACACGCACCGGCAAACGCACTCCGTCGGCCGCGTTTCAAATCGCCGTGGATATGGTTGGCGAAGGCCTGATAAAAGTTGAAGAAGCACTTGAAAGAATTAAATCGGATGACGTCGAGCGACTTTTCTATCCCGTGATTGATCCGCGAATGAATCGCGCCGAACTGTCGTCTCGCAAAGTCGTCCAAGGCATCAACGCAGTCCCTGGCGCGGCTGTGGGTAAAGCTGTCTTCACCGCCGAGGATGCCGAATCGTGGGCGGCACGCGGCGAGAAAGTGATTCTTGTGCGCCATGAGACTAGTCCAGAAGACGTTGGGGGCATGAATGTAGCGCAAGGAATTTTGACCGCCACCGGAGGCAAGACCAGTCACGCCGCCGTTGTCGCGCGCGGCTGGGGAAAATGCTGCATCGTTGGCGCTGAACATCTCGACATCGACCTGAAGAAAAAAACGATGAGTTCAAATGGCCGTGCGGTCCGCGAAGGCGAGTGGATTACACTGGATGGTAGTGATGGTACCGTGTACGGTGGCCAAATTGATCTGATCCGGCCCGCCCCCCCCCAGGCGTTCTATACGCTCTTAAAGTGGGCGGATAAGGTGCGCAAACTTGGAGTTCGCACTAATGCCGACACTCCGCAAGACGCCCGAGTAGCCCGTGAAATGGGCGCGGAGGGTATCGGCTTAGTCCGCACCGAGCATATGTTCTTCAAGGATTTCGAACATCCTGAAAGAAGCGGCGAGCGGCAGCAAGCCATCCAAGAAATGATTCTGGCGGAGACATCCGACGCGCGAAAAGGCGCGCTCGCGAAATTGCTACCGTTCCAACGGCAAGATTTCATGGGAATCTTCAAGGCCATGGACGGTCTTCCGGTCACCATACGGTTGCTCGATCCTCCGCTTCATGAGTTCGTCCCGCACGATCCAGCGAAACAAGCCGAGCTAGCGAGAAAGATAGGGATGTCCCCGGAAGCCGTTGCGCGGCGCGTGGAGCAATTACACGAAGCGAACCCCATGCTCGGTCATCGCGGTTGCAGGTTGTGCATTACATATCCTGAGATTCTCGAGATGCAGATTCGTGCGATTATTGAAGCGGCGATCGAGTGTCAAAAACAAAAGATTAAAGTGATACCTGAAATCATGCATCCTCTCACCATGGACAAAAAAGAGATGCAAATTCTTGATCAAGCTACGCGTCGTGTGGCGGATGAGATTATTGCTAAGGCTAAAGTTAAAGTTGAATACACTGTCGGGACCATGATCGAGCTTCCTCGCGCCGCTTTACTGGCGGACCAGATTGCCGAAGTCGCGGAATTCTTTTCATTCGGGACCAACGACCTGACGCAAACGACCATGGGTCTTTCTCGCGATGACGCAGGACGGTTCCTTCCGGAGTATGTAGACGAGCGGAAGGCGGGCATTTTCACCTCCGACCCATTCCAAACGATTGATGAGCCTGGCGTGGGCCTGCTCGTCCGATGGGGAATCGAACGCGGAAGAAGAACCCGGCCGAACTTGAAAATTGGAATATGTGGTGAACACGGCGGCGACGCTGAGAGTGTGAAATTCTGTCATCGCGTGGGCATGGATTATGTGAGTGCGTCTCCGTTTCGCGTTGGCGTGGCCAGGCTGGCGGCGGCTCAGGCGGTTCTTGAAGAACGAAAAAAGGGCAAAGCAAAGAAATCCAGGAACTGAGCCACGGCACAGTGCTTGGCAGGGCAGGACATAGCGGGAAGCCGGAGCCGATATTTACGCACTCGAAAACAGACCGCTCATCATTGGCATATGCGGCGGCTCGGGATCGGGAAAGACCACCATCACGGGCCGGATTATAGAAGCACTCTCTTCCAGCAACGTCATCGTTTTGCAGCAAGACAATTACTACAAAGACTTTCCCGGTTTGCCGTTTGAAGAGCGTATCAAACTGAATTTTGACCATCCGGATTCGATGGACACGCTGTTGCTTGCAGAGCACGTGCAACAGTTGCGTGCGGGAGAGACCATTCAACGCCCAACCTATGATTTTGCCAATTATAGGCGGCTGAGCGAAACAGTGGAGATTCCGCCGCGGTCAAGCATCATTGTTGAAGGAATCTTAATCTTCGACGATGAAGCTCTCCGCAGTTTGATGGACATTAAAATCTTTGTGGATACCGACGCCGATCTAAGATTTATTCGGCGTTTGGTGCGAGATATCCGCGAAAGAGGACGTACTATGGATATGGTCGTTGAGCAATATATGGCGACCGTGCGGCCTATGCACTTGGAATTCGTCGAGCCTTCAAAGCGCTACGCCGACGTTATTATTCCGGAGGGCGGATATAACGAGGTGGGAATCGATCTGGTGATTCAAAAAATCAAATCGCTAGCGCCTAGGGGCTAGCGGCCAAAGCGTGGCTCCCAAGTAGCTCGACATGACGGATTTGCGGTGCCATCACGGTTGCCGTCGCGGAACGAAATCATTAGCGGATGCGTAGCATCTAACAGCTCGAGAGCACAGATAAAAGTTAGGAGGTGCGATGGTGCGGTTTCTACTCTGGTGCATTCTGCTGGTCCTATGCTGGCCGTTGGCGTTGCTGGCCTTGGTCATCTACCCAATTGTCTGGTTAATTCTCTTGCCATTTAGAATCGTGGGGATTGCGGTGGAAGGAGTGCTTGAACTTGTTGGCGCGATCATTTTATTTCCAGTGCGAATTCTGCGCGGGCCGCGCACAGCTAGAGTTTAAGCCACGGTGAGCTGGAGAAATACTTCCACTGTGGGATGGCCGACAATTCTAGTGGGGCTTCAAACCTTTTCCGCCTCGTGCGACGAAAGGAAGCAAGAAACTTAAAGAATCGGGTTTCGATACCGACTTTTTTTCACAATTCCACATTCAACTAACACTTTAAAAGCCTAAGTCGGCATTTTCAAGAAGAAGTAGATCGCGAGGAAACCGAAGATCGCATCTGGCGCCCAGCCAGCAAGCAGCGGCGGCAACTGTCCGACCGATCCCATCGCTTCGAACAAGGCCGCGGTCGCCCAATAGATAATTCCGATGCAGACGGCGACGGCTAACCCTCCTACTGCGCCGCGAGTCCCGACCAGGAATGCAAAGGGCGCGCCCAGAAAGACGATAATCGCAGCGATGAGTGGAAAAGCGAACTTCTTCTGCCACTGAACAGACAGCCGCGAGGTGTCGAAGCCCGCTTGGCGAAGACTTGCGATGTACTGTCCTAATTGCCGCCAATTCATCTGCGCCGACTGGCGAACCTCCCTGCGGAAATAGCTGGGTGTTTCGGTTAGTTCGGGAAGCGAGTTGACCTTAAATGGCGTATAGCGCGTGACTTTGTTGCCATGGAAGTCGCGGATCCAGCCCCCCGTAAGGATCCAGGCATTCTCGCTGGCTTCCCAAGTGGCGCGCGTTGCAAAAACGCGGCGGCGCATTTGAAAAGTATTGGAATCGAGCTCGAAGATGCTCAGCCCGCCGAAAAGCTGGCGCTCCCAATCAAAAAGTTCGTAATTAAAAATTTTGTCATTCTCCCCGAATATCCACTGGTGAGTGGGCTGAAAATAGGTTTGTGCCGGACGTCCCTTAATTTCGTTGCGAAGAGCGTCCTGCCGCTGATTTGCATAGGGGAGAAAGGTGTCGTCCAGAAGAAACATTCCCGCCGCGATGATGCAGCCTGCCAACGTGAGCGGAAGGACAATGCGGTAGAGACTCACGCCACTGGCCTTGAAAGCTATTACTTCATTATTTTTCGCCAGAACAGCGAGTGTCACCAAGGTGGCCACCAGCGATGCCAGCGGCGAAAGCTGATACACCATGAGTGGCACGAGGTATCGAAAATAATTCAGGACCATTAATGCCGGAATGTGATTCTTTGAAATATCACCCAGTAAATCGAAAAGCGTGAACGCATCGAAGATCAGCACGAAACCCGCAAGCAGTACAACGAAGTAGTAAAAAAATTGACGCAGCAAGTACATGTCCATCAGCATCGGGAAGCCTACCGAAGCGCCGGCGCCTGTTTCTTGACGCACTTTGAGTGCGGGAGCAACGAGAATCGCTGAGCCGTTCGAGATCGGACCATTGGATACGCGGATTGGCGCGGCATCCGATTCCAGGCGCTGTGACTTGCGCTGCCGCGAAAAAATGGATTCCAACGCGCCAGTGACACGGTTCGGCTTGCGAATGTTTTCAATTCGCCGCAAGAAGATAAATCCTACGATTGCGGCCACGATATTCGCTTCCCAAATGCCGGCCCAGGGAGCAAGCGATCCTTGTTGCGCCATGTGCGCGCCGGTAACGAAAAGAAAATAATAGCCGCCAATCAGGACCAAGGTGAGAACCAGTCCGGCGGCTCTCCCGCCGCGGCGTGGCCGCACTCCCACCGGAACGCCCAAGAGCGCGAAAATCAAGCAAGCTGCCGGGAAAGCGATGCGCCGATGAAATTCGACGCGTGCGTCGCGCCAGTTCGGGCCGGTATCTGCCAGGAGCGCAGACACGGATTTTTCAGCATCGGTAAACGCGGTGGTCTTGGTGCTGCTGGTAGCAGTAGAAATATCGATGGGAATGTCGCTTTTGCCGAAGGTCGTGACACTATAATGGTCCGGTTCGTGAGGATCGTAATCGTGCGTGCTGCCTGACCCGAGATGAAGCTCGATCTGGTCCCGTTCCGGTCCAGCCACTACTTGCGCGTCCTGTGCCAGGGTTATATTTGATGTGGCACTTGCTTGAGCCGACGAGGCCAGGAAAACGCCGCGCCAGCGGGTGGCCGCGGCCTCCACATCTTGAACGTATAATACGAAGTGCGGAAAGCGCTCGTCGAACACACGCGGCTGCACGGCAAAAGGCACTTGGGAAGAAAGAACTCTTTGTTCAAGTTTGCCCAGTGTGCGCCAGGATAAGGGAATTATCCAGAACGTAAGCACCAGAGTTAGGAGTCCGCAGCTTGCTGCCACGAATCCGATAGGAAGAAGCAGCCGGCGCATGCTGATACCGGAAGCATGAATTGCGACGATCTCGCTATCGGCAGAAAGCCGGCCAAGTCCGATAAGAACACCGACCAGCACAGCCATGGGGATCGTGAACGCAAGCACCGGCGCGAGCGAACAGAGAAACAAAAGAGCGACCGTTCCGATGCCACCAGAGTGGCGAACGACTAAATCCATGAGGCGTACAAGCTGCGGCACGAAGAAAACGAAAGTGAAGACAGCGAGGCCAAGGATCGAATGCGAGGCTACTTCGCGGCCAATATATTTATCAAGCAGGCGCATATTTGCGCGCGGTCATTCTAGCATGGTAAGAGAATGGAGCGCAGACGCGGGAAGTTGTTTTGATTTGCGCCACCAATCTATCGAGGGATCGATGCAAACGGAAGGCCCGCTCCTTTGAGCCGCGTTAATCTGGCCATACTTTGGCACATGCACCAACCGCAGTATCGCGAACCGTTCAGCGGGCGATACATGCTTCCCTGGACACGTTTGCATGCACTCAAAGATTACTGGGGCATGGTGAAAATTCTGGGAGAATTTCCCGGCGTACACGTGACATTCAATTTCGTTCCGCTACTCGCTGCGCAAATTGAGGAATACGCCAGTGGGAATTTTCATGAGCCGTGGTTCGAGCTGGCATTTGCGCCAGCGGAGTCGCTTGAACCTCAGCAGAAACGCGAAATACTCGAGCGCGCATTTCAAGTGAATGAAAACTTCGTGCGGCGTTGGCCTCGATTTGCCGAGCTGCAAGCACAAGTTAGAACAGCCGGCGTAGAATCCTGCGTTGCGCGGTTCGATGTGCGTGATTGGTGCGATTTGCAAGTGCTGTCGCAACTGGCCTGGATGGACGAGGAGTACATCGCGAAAGATCCGGTAGTAACCGAATTGTCGCGTAAAGGCGCGAATTATACGGAAAAGGACAAGGCCGCTCTGCGAGACAAGCAACTGGAACTGCTCGGCGCTGTGTTGCCTGAGTACCGGCTCGCCGCAGAGCGAGGTCAGATCGAAATTTCTACCACGCCCTATTACCATCCGATCCTTCCTCTGCTTTGTGATACAGATATCGCGCGGGTATCGAATCCGCAGTCGCCGCTGCCGCATCCGGCATTTCGGCATCCGGAAGACGCGCGTGAGCAGTTGCTGCGCTCACGGCAATATCACGAGCGCGTCTTTGGAAAACCGCCGGTGGGATTATGGCCCTCGGAAGGATCGGTTTCCGATCAAGCGCTCGAAATTGCCATGGAACTGGGCTTCAAATGGTTCGCCACGGACGAAGGTGTGCTCGGCCGGACGCGAAACATTGGCTTCTGGCGCGACGCTTCCGGCTACCCGCAAAACGGTCCGGATCTATATTCACCGTGGAATCTGCAGCGCGGCGGAAAAAGTCTCACGGGGTTCTTCAGGGATCATTACGTGTCCGACCTGGTTGGCTTTGTGTACAGCCGCATGGGAGCGACAGCCGCGGCTGAAGACTTACATCGCAGAATCCGTGCGATTGGCGATCGCCAGCCCGCGGGCAGCCAGGCCACAGTCAGCATTATTCTGGACGGAGAAAATGCGTGGGAATTTTACGCCCAGAACGGCCGAGATTTTCTGCGGCAATTTTACCGCCACGTGCAGGACGATCCCGAGATCCATGCGTTAACCATGAGCGAAGCGGCGAAAGCGCGCCCCGAGGCTCCGAAACTCGACGGAATTTTCCCGGCTTCCTGGATTAATGCGAATTTCGACGTGTGGATCGGCCACCCGGAAGACGTTCGAGCTTGGGATTTGCTGCGCGACGCACGCGATACGTACGAAAAGATCGTGCAGCGCGGAGCTTCAAACAATGCCGTCGCGCCTGCCAGCTCTAGGTTATCCGCGGACTCCGCGAAGCGCGCCTACGAAGCGTTGCTGGCCGCAGAAGGCAGCGATTGGTGCTGGTGGTATGGCCCGGAACATGCTTCCGCCAACGATGCGGAATTCGACGAGCTATATCGCCAGCATCTCAAGGAAGTTTACATCGCGCTCGGTGAACATGTTCCCGACGCGCTGCTACATCCAATCAAACGTGCGCCGGAACGCGCGCGCCGTGAATCCCCGCAAACCTTCTTGCAGGTCAAAGTGGACGGTCGCGAGAGTAGCTACTTCGAATGGCTCGGCGCCGGATTTTACGTCAGCGACCAACGGAGCGGCAGCATGCACGGACGCAGTTGCGTCCTAGGCCAATTGCGTTACGGATTCGGGCCCGAGCATTTCTACCTACGTGTTGATCCTACCGAAGCGATCGCCGATATTCCCGATTTTCAATTCCGGTTAACCCTGTGGGATTCGCGCGAAACCCGCCTTACCGTGCGCGTGACCAAAGGCAAATTCGCAGGCTGCATTCTGGAACAGGGAGGAGCCTGTTTGTTGCGGCCGGAATCGGTCGTAGCGGCGGCCTACGACAAAATCATCGAAGTGAGCCTGGCGCGCGAACTGTTTGACCTCAAGAATCGCAAATCGCTGCTACTAAGCGTTGCATTATGGGAAGGCGGGCTCCCCATTGATGTGCTGCCGATCGACGGCATGCTCGAGCTGCATTTAGGTGAAGAGAATTTTGCCTGGAGTCCCACGGGATCGGCTTAGAACCTGTGCCGTCTTAGCACCGGCGGAAGCCCCGCTTCGCCGGCATGGCAATGGTTCCTGATCCTTATGGCAACGCTGATTTTGTTTGTCGCTGGCTAAATTTAATCATGGCGGAGTTGGCGGTCTCGGGTCGCGGTTGGCGAATCAATCGTTCGATGCGTTTGCAAGCTTGCTCTCCGCCAGAATGATTTATGTTACGCAGGCGCTCCTGAGGCGATCCATATTTGCCTTTGCGCGTCGGCAATGTGGCGCGGAAATGGATCCACTGGCACGCAGGCCGTCACTTATTCTCTTACGGTGACCGCAACTTCAGTGGAGCAAGGCGGGCCGCGGCCTTGACTCTGATGGTGGCAGTGCGACTAGAAAACTTTAATTGCCAGGTCACGTGGCCGACCACCCACGGGAATCAGCGTGATTAACGCCGAAGTTTTCGCGCGAATCACCGCCAAATCGTTGGACGCAACATCAACTACCAAAAGAATGTCGCCTCCCGGCGTGAGCAGACAGGTGCGAGGATTTTGGCCCACGGGGATAGGACGACCCGCTTGACGGACATCCACAGCGATCGGAATTACGTGTCCCGATGCTGAGTCTGAAATGTATAGCTCCTGATCGTGATTAGAAAATGTACCGGACGCAGGCGACATCCCCAGCAGCATGAAATCGCCAACCTCATTCGTTAGCGTGTTGACGATCAACAGACCGTGCGCATCGGCTGACGGGATGTAAAGCTCTCCGCCATCGGGTTTCAGAATTAGATCGCCTGGCATCCCGCCCAGCGAGAGATTCGCGAGCAGCACATTCTGTTTCAAATCCACGACGGAGATTTGATTGGTGGTACCTGAGGTCACAAATACTTTGGAGCTATCGGGAAGTATAGCCAACTGTTCCGGCTGCTTCGCTACTGGAACCACGGCGAGTGAAGCTAGGGTTGTCGCGTCCAGAATAGAAATGGACGAATCATCCCGGTTTGAGACGACTACGATTTTCCCCGAAGGAGCCGCACGGGCAATCCACGGCCTGCGTCCGGCGCTTGCGCGTGCCACAACCTGCTTCGTAGCGCAGTCAATCGCAAGGATCGTGTCGGAGCCCGAGGCGGCGATGTAAGCACGGCGACCATCGCGGGAAAAATCCAGCGCGTAGGGTTCAGAGCCGACAAGAATTTTCGCCACAATGCGGTTTGATTTTGTGTCCAGCACCCAAACATACCCGCCCGCCGAGCTCAATCCCCAAATTTCGTCGCGTGTAGGATGTGCGCGCAGGCCGCTGGGTCCTGGGCCCACCGGGATCGTCGATACCGTAGACAATTTCACCAGATCGACAGCGGTCAGCGTGCCATCAGCGGTGTTACCGACGTAGGCGAAAAGATGGAGTCCCGGCCTCAGGAAAGAGGGTCGTAATTCCAGCGCAACTTCGCGGAAAGCCAGACCACCGAGAAGGAGCAGAAGAAAGATAAAGCGAGCATGGATGCGTAATTTCATCTCAATCGCGGAAGTATATGTGGAGAGGCCCGTTAACGGACAAAAAATCGCTGCGTGCTCAATTGATGGTGCGTCCCAAAACTTCGGCGATCTGGCGGACTTCGTGGATCAACTGGTTCAGCTCGTCGGGCAGTATGGACTGAGGTCCATCGGAAAGGGCATGGTCCGGATCGTGATGAACTTCCACCAGAATTCCATTGGCTCCTGCCGCCACAGCAGCGCGGGAAAGCGGCAAAACTTTATTGCGTCGGCCCGTCCCATGCGACGGATCCACTACGATCGGCAAATGGCTACGTCGTTGCACCGCGGGAACGATGCTCAGGTCGAGTGTGTTTCGCGTGTAGTCGGAAAAAGTGCGCACACCGCGCTCGCATAGGATTACGTTGTAATTGCCTTCCGACATTAAGTACTCCGCCGCCATCAGGAATTCGTCCAGCGTGGCGGACATTCCGCGCTTCAGCAGCACGGGCTTTTGCGAACGCCCGGCGCGTTTCAATAATGAAAAATTTTGCATGTTGCGCGCGCCGATCTGAATCACGTCCGCATATTTTTCGACCAGGTCGAGCGATTCGTTATCGATCGCTTCGGTGACGATGCCGAGCCCGTATTCTTCCCTCACTTGCGCCAGAATTTTCAGTCCGGGTTCGCCAAGACCCTGAAAGCTATAGGGGGAAGTGCGAGGCTTGTAAGCGCCGCCTCGGAACAACCGCGCACCGGAGGCGCTTACGTGCCCGGCGATGGTAAGAGTTTGCTCGCGACTTTCCACCGCGCAAGGACCCGCGACCATGGCCACTTGCGTTCCCCCGAACACTACATCGCCCAGATGAGTGGGAATTCGTACGACCGTGTCCTCCAGTTTTACGTCTCGGCTAACCAGCTTGTAGGGTTTGCTTACCGGAATACATTCAATGACTCCAGCCATCGTCTCCACTGAGGCGATGTCCACGGTGCCGGTATTTCCCGTGATTCCAATCGCCGTACGCCCCGCGCCGGGAATGGGGTGGGCCTTATATCCCAACGACTCGATACGATCGCAGACCGCGCGGATCTGCTCCTCGGTCGCCTGAGATTGCATCACCACCAGCATGAAAGCCCCCTGTGCTGAATCGAGTCGAGAAGTTTACTGTATCGGGGAATCAACCTGCAAATGGCATACCAGCGCCTTATTTTTCCGGAGGTTATGAGTTCAAAGGTAAAATGTAGTGAGGCGAAATTCATGAAAAACTCCAAGCACCTCAAAGGCTCTCAGACCTTCACGCTGAAGATGAAAACTACGCGGCGAACCGAACTCCAGGATGTAACCGAACAACTCCGCGCAGCGGTGAACGAGTCAAATTGCCAAAATGGCCTCTGCTATCTGTATGTCCCTCATACCACAGCGGGGGTACTGATCAATGAAGGCTACGATCCAGCGGTAGCCCGCGAAATTGAAGCAGCCTTCGACCGGCTGGTTCCCAAGGTCGCCAATTCCAAACACGACGAAGGAAATTCCGACTCCCACATCAAGACCGCCCTAACCTCGCGCTCCCAAACCCTGTGGATCGAAGACGGGAAATTGATGCTGGGGAGTTGGCAGGTTGTTTTCTTTGCAGAGTTCGATGGCCCGCGGAGCCGTGAACTTCGCGTCAAAATCGTTTCGCAGGCCTAGCGCAACCGTCCCCAAGGTCGCGGATTGATTTTCGCCTAGAGATCGTGCCAGACCGTGGTTCAATCGAGGTGATGTACAATCGATAGCGAGCGATGACGCAGGGTATATACATCCAAGTGCCGTTCTGCCAGACCAAGTGTACCTACTGTAATTTTCACACGGGTGTGGTGTCGCGCGACCGCTATCTGCCTTATGCCGAAGCGGTTTGCCGCGACATGGAAGGTCACCGATCACGATACGGTCGTGCGGACGGTTCCGGGTTCCCGGGTGAGATTGGCCCGGTCCCTTCGACGCGTCCGCTGACCGTCGATACGGTTTACTTTGGAGGCGGGACCCCGAGTCTGCTTGACGCAACGCTTCTAGGAAAAATCCTCGATACGCTTTATCGCAACTTTTCCGCCAAATCGTTGGAGGCTACGCTGGAAGCGGACCCGGAAACCGTCACGCCGGAAAAAGCGCGCGCGTGGGCCGACGCGGAATTTAACAGGATTAGTCTAGGGGCGCAATCGTTCAACGACACTGAATTGCGGGCGGCTGGGCGCATGCATCGGCGTGCGGATATTTTTTCGGCCAACACGATTTTGCGCGAGGCCGGGTTTCAAAATATCAGCCTGGACCTGATTGCAGGATTGCCACATCAAACCGCCGAAACGTGGGAAGAGTCAGTCGGGCAAATTTTACAAATGCGGCCGAACCATTTATCGATTTACATGCTTGAAATTGATGAGGGAAGCAGACTGGGTGCGGAATCTTTGGCAGGCGGCAAGCGCTACAGCGCGACCGAGATTCCCGCCGACGATTCGATCGCAGATTTTTACGACTCGGCGTGCGCGCGTCTGGCGCAATCGGGATATGAGCATTACGAAATTTCAAACTGGGCGCTACCGGGAATGCGCTCACGGCACAATTCGAAGTACTGGCAACGGAAACCTTATCTAGGTTTCGGCGCCGGGGCGCATTCGTTTGACGGCCAGAAGCGTTGGTCCAACGTGCACGATTCAACCCGATACGTGACCTGCATCGAGCAGGGAATTTCGCCGCGCGAACAGATTGAAATGGTGACAGCGGCGCAAGCGTTGGAAGAGGAATTGTTTCTCGGCCTGCGTCAGCTTGAGGGAGTTGACCTGGAGCGGATCGAGCGTGAGTATGACGTAAACCTACGGAATCGCATCGCTCCGCTGGCTGAACAAGGATTTTTGCAATTGAATGGTGGGCAGTTGCGGCTCGCGCCTGACCGTTTGTCTATTTCCAATGATGTTTTTGTGGAATTGCTGGGATAAGGAGCTCCGGTGTACACAGCTTCGCAAGAAAACAAAAGTACAGCGGATTTTGTAGATCTTCGCAGCGATACGGTGACGCGACCCTCCGCTGCTATGCGTCGCGCCATGGCGGAAGCCGAAGTCGGCGACGATGTTTACGGCGAGGACCCGACCGTTAATCGCTTGCAGGAACGCGCCGCCGAAATTTTCCAACGCGAAGCAGCATTGTTTGTCCCCAGCGGTTCGATGGGAAACCTGATCGCGATCAAAACGTGGACGCAATCTGGCATGGAAGTAATATGCGAGCAGCGCGCGCACGTGAATCAGTATGAGCTGGCCTCGATGTCCGCGGTTGCCGGATGCATGCCGCGTACGACTCCTGCGCCGGATGGAATTCTTACCTGGGACTTGATTGAGCCGCTGATCCGTCCGAAAACCTACTATTACTCTCAGACCGCACTGGTCGCGCTGGAGAATACTCACAACATGCATGGCGGTACGGTGTATCCGCCCGCTGTGACCGAGGAGGTATGCCAGCGGGCGCATGCGGCGGGGCTCAAAGTGCATCTGGATGGGGCGCGAATTTTCAATGCCGCCGTTGCGCTGGGGAAAAGCGTGGCAGCTCTTACGAGGAGTTGTGACTCGGTTATGTTCTGCTTGTCCAAGGGTTTGGGCGCGCCCGTGGGTTCCATGCTGGTTGGAGCAAAGGAGTTTATTCAGAAAGCGCATATCGCGCGCAAGCTGCTGGGTGGCGGGATGCGCCAGGCTGGCGTCCTGGCTGCGGCCGGACTCATTGCCTTGCAAGAGTCGCCCAAGAATTTGTACGTCGATCACGAAAACGCGAAGTTCCTGGCGAACGGACTGGCCAACATAAAAGGGATCTCGCTGGATCCGAAGAAAGTCGTCACTAATATCGTGATTTTTGACCTGCGCGGAACAGGACAAACAGCTGCGGACATTTCTGCTGAACTTGGCAAGAAGAAAATTCTCTGCGGCCCCACAGATAAATACTCCATTCGCATGGTCACACATTGCGATGTGCCGCGCGCTGGGATCGCAAGAGCGTTGGCGGCCATGAACGATGTTCTGAGCCTGCGCGCAAGCGCGCCTGCAGCAGCACATCACTGATGGGGCTTGATCGGGGTTTCTTTGCGTAAATCGGCTGGACCGGAGCGACCATAGCGATGATTTCTCAAAAGCATGCCCGGCGGACGGCAACAACGGGAGGAATATTTTGCCTGATCATCGCATCTGGTCTAGCAGCAGCGAGGAGAAATAACAACATAATGACGATTGATACTGCAAATCCTAAGAGCGCGGCAGCAACGAAGCCCGCGCAAATGAAATCAGCGGCGCCCACCGCGCAAGAGGCCCGCCAATTTGTCGAGGGCGCGGAAAACCGTCTGCTGCCGCTCTGGGTGGCGGCACAACGCGCGGCCTGGGTGCAAGAGACGTTTATTACTCCAGACACCGAGGAGATGGCCGCAGAGGCGGACCAATCCGTGAAGGCGGCCACTGCCGAACTTGCTGCGCAGGCCCGCCGTTACGAGGGTTTGCAACTTCCTGAAGACGTAGCGCGCAAACTGAAATTAATAAAATTTTCAGTGGACATTCCGGCACCGCGCGACACGGCTGAAAGCACCGAGCTTTCGCAGCTCAATGCGTCGTTGCAAAGCGATTACGGAAAAGGGAAGTGGTGCCCCGATGGTTCGCAGGGAAAATGCGTTTCCTTGAACGATATAGAAAACTTGATGGCCACGAGCCGCGATCCCAAAGAACTTGAACGTGCTTGGGAAGCCTGGCATGCCATCGCGCCGCCGATGCGCAAACGTTATGCGCGAATGGTTGAATTGGCGAATAAAGGCGCGCGCGAAACAGGGTTCGCGGATGTCGGAGCGATGTGGCGATCGAATTACGATATGGCGCCGGATGCGTTTGCCGCCGAACTCGACCGTCTTTGGCAGCAGGTCCGACCGCTCTATGTTTCGCTGCACGCCTACGTGCGCTGGAATCTCCAAAAGAAATATGGTCCAGGTGTGGTCAGCGAAGACCGTCCGATTCCCGCGCAGTTGCTGGGAAATATGTGGTCGCAGGATTGGACCAATATTTATCCGCTGGTGACGCCCGCAAACGCCGATCCGGGCTACGATCTAACAGAGATTTTGAAAGCCAAGCAAATCGAACCGGTGGGAATGGTGCACTACGGTGAACGCTTCTTCATGTCCTTGGGCTTCGCCGCGCTTCCGCAAACATTTTGGGAACGCTCGATGTTTACCAAGCCACGCGATCGCGATGTAGTTTGCCACGCCAGCGCCTGGGACATTGATTACCTGGAAGACCTGCGCATCAAGATGTGCATCGAGCAAAAGGCGGACGATTTCACGACCATTCACCACGAGCTGGGCCACAACTTTTATCAGCGCGCCTACGATACGCAGCCCCCGCTATTTCGCAACAGCGCGAACGACGGCTTCCACGAGGCAATTGGCGACACCATAGCGCTGTCCGTCACGCCGGAATACCTGAAGCAGATCGGTCTGCTGGAGAATGTTCCGCAGGCCTCTTCTGACATTGGATTGCTCATGAAACGTGCTTTGGACAAAGTCGCGTTCCTGCCCTTTGGCCTGCTGATTGATAAATGGCGCTGGGAAGTGTTTTCTGGCCAAGTGACGCCGGAAAACTACAATAAAGCCTGGTGGGAGCTCCGCGAGAAGTACCAAGGCATCGCGCCGCCTTCGCCACGCAGCGAGGAGGATTTCGATCCGGGCGCGAAGTATCACGTGGCCGCGAACGTTCCGTACGCGCGTTATTTCCTTGCCGCAATTCTCCAATACCAATTTCACCGCGCATTGTGCCGCGAGTCGGGTTATAAGGGACCGCTACATCGCTGCTCGATTTATAACAATAAAGAAGCGGGCGCGCGGCTGAACAAAATGCTGGCGATGGGACAGAGCCGTCCGTGGCCGGAAGCTTTGGAAGTATTAACCGGCGAGAAGCAAATGGATGCGACCGCGATTCTGGAATACTACGCGCCCTTGAAGCAGTGGCTAGACGAGCAGAACAAGGGCCACAAAGTCGATTGGTAAATCGGGCAGCGCGACGCTTGAGGATTTCCGCAGCCTTCCGCGAGGAGCGCTGCCGGCCGGGCGCTTATCGGCGTGCAAACTCCTATGGTATAAATGACATGCGTCCTGCTATGAAATGCGCCGTCTTGTGCGAGGTGATGTGGAATTTTCGCTAACCGACGAACAGCAGCAGCTTCGGCGAACGGTTCGAGCATTTGCTGAAGGTGAAATCCTCCCTCATGTGATGGAGTGGGACGAGGTCTCCCACTTTCCCACCGAGATTATTCCCAAGCTGGCAGAGATGGGCTTGCTGGGCGTGATTTTCCCCGAAAAGTATGGCGGCGCGGGAATGGGTTATATCGAGTACGCCATCATTATTGAAGAATTGTCGCGAGTGGACGGTTCTGTCGGAATTATTGTGGCCGCGCATACTTCGCTATGCACCAATCACATTTATAAGTTTGGAACCGAAGAGCAGAAAAAGAAATACGTGGTGCCGTTGGCGCAGGGCAAGAAGCTGGGCTGTTGGTCGCTTACGGAGCCGGAAGCCGGCTCGGATGCCGGGGGGACGCGCACGTCCGCGGTGAAGAAAGATGGCGGATGGCTGATCAACGGCGCAAAGACATTTACTACAAACGGCCATTACGCAGATGTGTGCGTTGCCATGGCGGTATCGGACCCCGCGAAGAAAAGTCACGGGATCTCAGCCTTCCTCATCGAGAAGGGCACTCCTGGCTTCCACGCTGGAAAAAAAGAAAACAAGCTTGGTCTGCGTGCCAGCGATACCAGTGAAGTGGTTTTTAGTGATTGCAAAGTGCCGGCGGGAAATCTACTGGGCCAGGAAGGTGAGGGCTTTGTAAACAGCCTGCAAATTCTTGACGGCGGCCGCATCTCGATCGCTTCGCTCGGGCTGGGAATGGCGCAGGGTGCCTACGAAGCCTCTGTGCGTTATGCCAAGCAACGCAAACAATTCGGCAAGGCCATTGCCGAATTTCAAGCGATTCAGTTCAAGCTCGCGGATATGGCCATGGAGATCGAAGCAGCGCGGCTGCTCACTTATCGAGCTGCCTGGCTTGCGGACCAAGCAATGGCCGCGGGAAATTACGATGCGCGGTTTACGCGCGAGTCGAGCATGGCGAAACTCTATGCCGGAGAGGTGGCTGTGCGGGTGGCGAACGAAGCCGTGCAGATTCACGGCGGCTACGGTTTCATCAAGGATTACCCGGCGGAAAAATTCTATCGCGACGTGAAGTTGTGCACCATCGGCGAAGGCACCAGCGAAATCCAAAGGCTGGTAATCGCGCGGCAGATTTTGGGAAACGGTTAAAACTTGATGACTGCTAAGGCCACCTCTGCTAATTTCACCGCCCGTACTCTGCGGTATCAATTCTTGAAGTGATCGTCTCCGTGAAATGACCGTTTCTGTCGACAATTGGGCCGAGCAAGTTCGCGCCGGAGATGTGCGTGCGATATCGCGGGCGGTGTCTGCGATTGAGAATAGAGCGCAGGAGGCGGAGGAAATACTTCGTCAGCTTTTTCCTCATACCGGTCACGCCTATCGTGTGGGAATCACGGGCGCACCTGGCACGGGCAAAAGCACTCTTGTGGATCGCTTGGCGAGCCATTATCGCGGAGAGAAAAAGACAGTGGGGATCATTGCCGTTGATCCCTCCAGTCCTTTCACCGGCGGAGCAATTTTGGGTGACCGCGTGCGGATGCAAGGGCACGCAACCGACTCGGGCATATTTATCCGTTCGATGGCTACCAGAGGTTTTCTGGGGGGATTGGCCCAAGCGACCAGAGACACCGCGCTTTTGATGGACGCGGCCGGCAAGCAAATGATTTTGATCGAGACGGTGGGCGTGGGGCAGGGCGAAATCGAAATCGTGCGGCTCGCGGACTGTACGATCGTGGTGCTCATGCCTGGAATGGGCGACGATGTGCAAAGCTTGAAGGCCGGCTTGATGGAAATTGGCGATATTTTTGTGCTGAACAAATCCGATCGGGAAGGCGCGGACCGTTACGAACAGCAATTGCGAGCCATCCTTCAGCTGGTGCCTGAACGCGAGGGATGGAAGCCGCCAGTCGTGCGCACGGTCGCCACAGAAAACAGAGGGGTGCACGAACTGGCGCGACAGATTGCACTCTTCAAAGCGCATTTCGAGCAAACTCACGACCGCAAGGCGCGGGAAGTGTCGCACTGGAAAGAATGGATTCTCCAACTTCTGGAGGCGCGATTGATGGAGCGCGTAGTCGGCGATCAGCTTGGGGAACGCGAGTTGGATAGAATTGCTTCGCAGGTGGCGGAACGAAAAATGGATCCTTACGGCGCGGTGAATGAGATTTTAGCGCGCGCGGGGCTCGGAGATAAATCTTGAAACTTGGGCAACTGGAATTTCACGTTTTAGTGGACGGACATTTAGGGCTGGATGGTGGCGCAATGTTTGGCGTCATCCCCAAACCCATGTGGGAAAAGAAAATTCCTGCGGATGGCAGGAACCGAATCAAGTTGGCCATGAATTGTCTGCTGGTGCGCGCCGGTGGCAAAACGATTTTGGTAGAGACCGGTGCCGGTGAGAAATGGGAGGAAAAGCAGCGCGATATTTATGCGCTGGATGGTCCGCATTTGACCGAAAGGCTGCGCGATTACGGCGTGCATCCCCACGAAATCGATATCGTGATCAACACACATCTGCACTTCGATCATTGCGGCGGAAACACGCGCGTGGAAAAAGATAAAGTTGTCACTGCTTTTCCGCACGCGCGGTATGTGGTTCAGCGCGGTGAATACGAGCACGCCAAGAATCCGAACGAGCGAGATCGCGCAAGCTACATGCTCGAAAATTATGTTCCGCTCGAGGCGGCCGGGAAATGGTCCCTTCTTGTAGATGACCGTGCGATCGCCCCAGGAGTGGAATTGATTCGGGTCCCCGGACACACCGCGAACATGCAGTGCGTGAAGCTCAGCGGCGGCGGTCAAACTGCGTTTTTCTTCGCGGATCTTGTGCCAACTACGGCTCACCTGGCGCTTCCGTGGATCATGGGATTCGACTTGTATCCGGTGACTACGCTCGAAAACAAAAAGAAATGGATTCCGGAGGCGATCAAAGAAGGATGGATTGCACTTTTCGCTCACGATACGAATATGCCGGCGGCGTATTTGCGTGAGCGCGACGGAAAATGGGAAGCCGAACCGGTGACGATCGATTAGCAAGACGAACGAAAGGTGAAAATGGCGAGAAGACCTAAAAAGAAAAAGAACAAAAGCGGGAAGGAAGAGACGCGCATTGGGATTCTGGGGGGAAGCGGTCTCTACTCCATGCCAGGACTTACCGATACCCGCGAGATTCGGGTAAAGACGCCCTTTGGCGATCCCTCGGACGCAATCGTGACGGGTGCCCTGCAAGGACGCCGGGTGGCCTTCCTGGCGCGACATGGACGCGGTCACCGGTTAACGCCGAGCGAGATCAATTATCGCGCTAATATTTGCGCGCTAAAGATGCTCGGAGTGGAGCGAATTCTGTCCGTTAGCGCGGTCGGTTCGCTTCGCGATGATTTGCCGCCGCTCGATTTCGTGATCCCCGACCAATTCTTTGATCGCACACGCCTGCGTGTCGCAACGTTTTTTGGCGGTGGAGTTGTGGCGCACGTCGGATTCGACAGACCTACCTGCACGATTTTGGCGGCGCACATTGCTGATGCGTGCGACGCGGCCGGCGTGAAAGCGCATCGCTCCGGAACCTACGTTTGCATGGAAGGGCCGCAATTTTCCACCTTGGCCGAATCGCATACCTACCGGCAGCTTCGCTTCGACGTGATTGGGATGACCAATTTGACGGAGGCCAAGCTGGCCCGTGAAGCGGAGATTTGTTACGCAACGATCGCGATGGTTACGGATTACGATTGTTGGCATCCAAATCACGACGCCGTTACTTTGGACGAAGTTATTCAGAATTTAAATCGCAATACTTCCAACGTGCAGCGCGTGTTGCGCGAAGTAGTGCGCGAACTGCCGGAGGCACGAAACTGCAAGTGCGGACAGGCGCTGGCGCACGCGATTCTTACCGACCGGAACGCTATTTCTGCCGCCGCGAAAAAAAGGCTCGCACCCATCATCGGCAAATACATTTCCTAAACGGAGAATGCATGTCACTACTGGTGGTTGGTTCGGTCGCTTTCGACGCGCTGGAAACACCGCGTGGCAAGGTGGAACGCACTTTGGGAGGGGCCGCGAGTTATTTCGCGCTGGCTGCAAGCTATTTCGCGCCTGTTCGCGTGGTAGCTATTGTGGGAGATGATTTCACTGCTAAAGACCAGGCTGTCTTTCACGGTCGGAAAATCGACCTGCAAGGTCTGGAACACGCAACGGGGAAGACGTTTTTCTGGTCCGGCCGTTACAGCGAGAATATGAACCAGCGCACGACGCTGGTGACTGATTTAAACGTGTTTGCAAATTTCAGGCCCACCTTACCGGGCGCCTATTGCGATTCGTCATTTATTTTTCTCGGGAACATCGATCCGACGCTGCAACGGTCCGTTTTGAAGCAAATGAAGTGCAAACCGAAAGTGGTCGGGCTCGACACCATGAATTATTGGATCGAGCGCACGCCTGCCGAATTACGCGAAACTCTTAAACATACCCAGATTTTGATGATTAATGATGATGAAACGCGCCAGCTAACCGGCGAACACAATTTAATGCGGGCAGCTAAACACGTTTTTAAAATGGGCCCGCGGACGCTGGTGATCAAACGCGGCGAACATGGCGCTTTGATGGTGCACAATAACTTTCTGTTTTCGATACCAGGATTTCCGTTGGAAGAGGTGCACGATCCTACCGGTGCTGGAGACAGTTTTGCGGGTGGTTTCATGGGCTACTTGGCGGGCCAAGGGCGAATGAATGACCAAACGCTTCGTCGCGCGATGGTTTACGGCTCCGTGCTCGGAAGCTTTGCCGTTGAACGTTTCGGTGTTGAGCGCCTCAGAAATCTGACGCGCCGCGACATAACCGCACGCGCGCGTCGCTTTCTGAAACTTACAACGTTCAAGCTTTAGTCGAGTGGATTTATGCTGCATGATTTGAATTCTTACATCGTTGCCCGGCTATTGCTCGCAGGCGTGCTCGGAGGATTGGTCGGGCTTGAGCGGGAATTGCGCCACAAGCCGGCTGGCCTGCGCACCAACATGCTGATTTGTTTTGGCGCCGCCCTGTTTACGATTATTTCCTACGAAATGGCGGGAAGCGTGGGCGGCGATCACACGCGCATTGCGGCGCAAATTATTCCGGGAATCGGATTTATTGGGGCCGGCGTGGTGATTCGCGGCCGCGGAGGCGTGGTGGGAATCACCAGCGCAGCGACAATTTTCGTAATGGCCAGTGTGGGCATGGCGGTTGGCGCCGGCATGTTGATGACGGCCATTTTCTCGACGCTAATTCTTCTGGTTGCGCTTGTATTTCTCAGTGCCGCGGAAGAGCGCTTCGGGCTGCACATGCGTCTTGTGACTTTCCGATTGACCACCGAGGATCCCACCGTGCTCCCGCGAGCGCATCAGATCGTTGAACAGTCCGGGATTCGGGCCCAGCGCTGGCACAATCATCGCAGTGATGAAGGGATCGTTGTGGAGTTCGACGCAGACGTGACCTATCCGCAAGAACGCGATCTGATGGAAAAGCTAGCGACGTTGAAAGTTCGCTGCGATGTGCGGCCCGTTTGAGGGACACATTCTTCCGATGTCCCGTAGGCACACGGCACGACACATGGTTTGACGGCCAACCAATGCCGGTAAAATTGAATCCGAGTTGACGGACTGCGCAAAGGGGTGCTATCAATTCTAGGCCTTTGTTATATTTTCAGGCGTTTCGGTTTTCCCGTTCCGCTCGACAAGTTTGTCACCATGAGCGGCCGCAGGGTTCCGTGCAAATTATAGGAGGACGTAACTGATGCGTTTGCGGTGGACTGCTTTGCTGGCACTCCTAGGATGCGCCCTGCCGCTCGGAAGCTGCTCGAGCACGGGCACCACAGCGATTGTCTATCCTACGCCGGTTATCACGGGCCTATTTCCCTCCAGCATCACAGCGGGCAGCCAGACGTTCACTTTATTTATCTCCGGTACGGGCTTTATCAGCAGCCCGCAGTCGCAAGTCTTCTGGAACGGCTCCATGCGCACCAGCGTTCTGAACAACACCACGGAGCAACTCGCCGTCACCATTATGGCGTCCGACGTTGCTACTGCTGGCATCGGCTCGGTTACGGTATCGAATCCGGAACCCGGCGGTCCCTCGCTTGCGGCCACGTTTGTAATTAATCCGGTCCAGAACGGCACACCTTTCATCGCGAGTCTATCGCCAACGAGCGTTTCTCCCGGTAGTGGCAATTTCGTTCTCACCGTGAACGGTTCGGGATACGAGGCGCCCGTGGTTGTAAACGGTGTGACGCAAATAGCGGGTTCAACTGTGGCCTGGAACGGCGCGCCGCTGACGACTACGTTCGTAAATTCGACTCAATTAACAGCGAGCGTGCCGGGATCTAATGTCGCTTCTCCTGGATTCGCAAGTATAAGCGTTTACAACACGACCCCCGGCGACACGCAGCTGTATTCACCTTCCGTGGATTTCAACTACACGACGAGCAGTTCCGCTTTCCCCAAGGTGGCCTCCGTGAGTGCGTCGAGTGGTGCCGCTGACGGAACGAGTGCGGCGCCGGCGGTAAGCACCGATGGGCGATACGTCGCGTTCTTCTCCACGGCAAGAAATATAGTGGCGCACGGCGCGCATGGAAATATTTTTGTCCGAGACACTTGTATGGGAGCTACCGGCTGTACCGCTAAGAGCGATGCTGTTGATCTCGCGCCTGATGGAAGCGGGCCCAACGCAGCCGCAGACAAGCGGGTGGCCATGAGCGCGGATGGCAGATTCGTCGTCTTCGAATCTAAGGCCACCAATCTGGTCTTGGGCTTGAACAACTCTTCGGAATCCTCCGCTCGCACTAAGAATCTTTTTGTTCGCGACCTTTGTAACGGAGCGAACGCGCCCTCTGGGTGTAGAAAGCATACCGAGCCGGTATCGCTAGATGCCTCCGGGGCACTACCTAGCGGTGGGGATAGCGGATGGGCCTCCCTCAGCGCCGACGGCCGCTTCATCGCCTTCGCTTCCTCAGCTGCAAATCTCGTTGCCGAGCAAACAGGCGCGGGATCTCAAATTTTCGTGCGCGACACCTGTTCCGGACCGACCGCCGCGAAGTCTTGCGTCGCAAGAACCGAAGAGATTGGGATCGAAGCTAAGTATGCCGCCAACGGATCGGAGGGTGAAAATCCGTCAATTTCCGCCGACGGGCGATATGTCGCGTTTGTGGTTTTCGGAACGAATTCATGGTCAGGGCCCTCTCAGGTTCTGCTCCACGATACTTGTGCGGGAGTGAGTGTTCCAGCGTCTTGCATCTCATCGACTGTAGAAATCTCAGTATCTTCTGCGGGCCAGCCTGCTGACGGTCAAAGCGCAGCACCGCTCGTGAACGGTGATGGCCGTTTCGTTGTCTTTCAGTCCAGCGCGTCCAATCTCGTAGGCGAGCCGGCGAAATCAAAGACGAATGTTTTTCTGCGCGACACCTGTTTAGGCGCAACGGCGTCTGATGGATGCACTCCCGCCACGACTTTGGTCGGCCCTGAATCGGCCGGTGTTTCTACGAATTCCGATGCATTCGCGCCGTGGATCAGCTCCTCAGGACGCTATATCAGCTTCATTTCCGGAATTTCGATGAGCGCGCAGCGCCGCTACTCTGTGGAAAAATATCTTTTTGTGCGCGACAGCTGCTTCGGCGCGACCAGCTCTTGCACCGCTCGCACCGTCGCGGTGGCAACTCCAGCGAAGGCCTCGCACACCGCGGGGTTAAGCGTGGATCAATTTTCGCCTGTGCCCATCATTTCAAACGGCCGCGTAGCGGCTTTTTCTTCCACTTCGCCTGTCCCCACAGCTCCTACCAGCGGATACGGGGACGTAGTGCTCATCCTGACTACCTTCTAAGGCATGCAATAGCGCTGCTGGGATGTAAACCTGACGCGCTTGTCGGCTGGACTAGCTCTCGGAAATTCCTTATTCTCGTTTGCGCCCATGCCGCAGACACTTAAGCCTCCCGCGCTTGAAGCAGAGAATGTTGTTCGCATCATTTCCCTGGCGAGTCCGGTGGATGGCAATCGGCTCGAAGCAGGCGCTCGCGAACTTGCGCGATTGGGTTACAAGATAAAATTCGACGAAGCCAGCACTCTGGCACGCGATGGTTTTTTTGCGGGTCAGGCGGCCGAGCGCGTGGCGGCGTTAAAAGAAGCGCTTACAGAGACTGATTCGCGCGCAATTTTCTGCACCCGCGGTGGCTACGGTTCGAATTATTTGCTCGATGGGCTGAGCGTGGCGCTTGCTGCGCCGAAAATTTTACAGGGTTATAGCGATCTCACGTCGCTGCAAATTTTTCTGTGGCAGAAATTCCGCTGGGTTACTTTTTATGGGCCTATGGTCGCTTCCGGATTCGACAAGGGAGAAGGTGCTCCCGAAGGATACGATCGTGAAAGTTTCACGAATGCCATTTCCGAAACGCGACATGGGTGGGTAATCGACTTGCAGGGTACGGAAACATTGGTTCCCGGAAAAGTCGACGGCACGCTGCTCGGCGGCTGTCTTACTCTGATTGAAACGACTTTGGGCACCGCTTGGGAACTCGATACGCACGGATCCATTCTTGTTCTTGAGGATCGAGGCATGAAGCCGTGGCAAGTGGACCGCGCGCTGATGCATCTTAAACAAGCAGGGAAATTTCGCGGAGTTTCCGCCGTGGTCCTCGGAGAATTTCCAGAATGCGAAGGGCCCGCTGGAACAGAAAGCGTCAAAGACGTCGCGCAGCGCATACTGAATTTCTTTGGATTTCCTGTCGTGTGGGGCGCGGCTATCGGGCACACCAGGCGGCCCATGTTGACTCTGCCGTTAGGCGTTCGCGCGCGACTTTTTGCCAATGATGCGGACGGCAAAGGCGCAAGGCTCGAAACGCTGGAACCGGCATGCAGCGGATGAAGAACGCAACGCTTAGAGAGGTGCAGATGGTAGGCCAGAGACCCGAACATGTGCACGTACTGGGCATCGCTGGTTCAGCGATGGCACCGGTGGCGGGAATGTTGAAAGAGAGCGGATTTCGCGTTTCAGGCTCTGACGTGAATGTGTATCCGCCTGCATCCACCTTGCTGGACTCACTGGGCATTCGATGGAACGAAGGATTTCGTGAGGAGAATTTACAGCCGGCGCCGGACTTGGCAGTGGTCGGCAATATCGTGGCCAGAGGAAATCCTGAGATCGAGTATGTTCTGGACGAAAAAATTCCGTATTGCTCGATGCCGCAGCTTCTGGAGCAATATTTCATTCCCGGGCATACCTCTATTGTGGTGGCTGGAACGCACGGTAAAACCACCACCACCGCGATGCTTGCCTGGATTTTTCATGTGGCCGGCCGTCGGCCGGATTTTCTGGTGGGTGGCGTGGTCCCGAATTTCAACGACAAAAGCTACGGACTTGGCGGCGGGCAAGAGTTCATCATCGAAGGCGACGAGTACGAGACGGCTTTCTTTGATCGCGGACCCAAATTTCTGCACTACCATCCAGACGAATTGATTCTTACTTCGCTGGAGTACGATCACGCGGACATCTTTTCGGATCTAGCTGCGATCGCCTTGCAATTCCGTCGTTTGGTGAATCTGGTTCCTCGGCGTGGACGTCTGTTGATGTGGGGCGAGAGCGCGGAGCTCCGAGGCGTCAGCGAGAAAGCGTTTTGTCCGGTGGAAACATTTGGACTTACGGCCGGTTGTGATTGGCAGGCGGGCGACCTCTTGTGGCAAGATTCGGCCACGGAATTTCGTGTGGTTTTTCGCGGAAGTGAAGTGACGCGTATACGAATGCCCCTGGCTGGCCGACATAATGTGCTGGACGCTCTGGCAGCAACAGCTCTGGCGTACGGACGCGGGGTCGAGTGCGAGGCCATCGAAGGGGCCCTCGCCACATTCCAAGGCGTCCGCAAGCGCATGGAAATCAAAGGCCAAGCACGTGGCGTACTGGTTGTGGAGGATTTCGCGCACCATCCAACTGCCATCAAGCTGACGCTGGAGGCCACCCGCACACGTTGGCCGGGACAAAAGATTTGGGCTGCGATCGAACCGCGTTCCAACACCATGCGCCGCAAAATATTTCAGGATGTGCTTCCAGAAGCGCTGATGGTTGCCGATGCGGTGTTAATCGGGCCAGTGAACCGCGCGCAACTTCTGGAAGATGATGAGCGATTATCTCCCGAGCAGATCGCGGATTCGTTGCTCGAGCGCGGGCGCCCGGCTAAGGCATTTGAGTGCGCTGACGAAATTGCTGACTACTTGGCGGAAAATGCGAAATCCGGAGATGTGGTGATGGTGATGTCGAACGGAAGCTTCGATGGCCTTTCCGGCAAGGTCCTTGCAAGACTGGAATCGCTCGCGGGAACCCGGCGATGAAAAAGAGTTTCGTTGGGGGCTTATCTTGTTGCTGCGTTTCTATCTTCCTTCTCAGCGCGTGCCCCGCTTTCGGAACGATCGAGTACAAAATCTCGTTGAAGAATCCTGAGCAGCACTGCTTTAAAGTGACCATGACCATTCCGCAGCCAGCTCCTGGGATTAAAGTGGCGATCCCGGCATGGAACGCGCTCTACCAGGTGCGCGATTTTTCATATCGGGTGCGCGATGTGCAAGCCAATCCGTTGAGTGATCCCGGCAATGTCGGGGATAAATTACAAATTCGCAAGCTGGATAAGCAGACCTGGGAGATTGGCGACGATGGCGCAGGCGCCGGTCCGCTTAGGTCCATACAGGTCCAGTATTCGATCCTATGGGACGATGCGGGACCCTTTAATTCGCAGTTGAACAGCAAGCACGCCTTCGTGAACTTTGCAGAAGTTTTGATGTACATCCCGGACCGGCGCGGCGAAGACACTACTGTCGAATTTGAAGATCTGCCGGCTGGCTGGCGAGCCATTGCGGAATTGCCAGCCGGAAAGTCGCCCAATTCGTTTGCGGGCACGAAGTACGACACTCTGGTGGACGCCCCGGCCGAAATTGGGAAATTTGAAGACTTCGGATTCGATGAAGGCGGGGCGCACTTTCGCGTGGTAGTGGATGCGAAAGAGTGGCGTCGCGACCGGTTGGAGAATTATCTGCGGCACATTACTTCGTATGAAATGAAATTGATGGGCGAAGCGCCGTTTCAAGAGTACACCTTCTTTTTTCACCTGGGGCCCTATGCCGAAGCCGGCGGTGGCGGCATGGAGCACGCCAACTGCACCGCGATTGGAGCTTCCTCGGTCGAAGGGGCCATCACCATAGCGGCGCACGAATTTTTCCACGCCTGGAACGTAAAACGCATACGTCCGCAGACGCTTGAGCCCGTGGATTTCACAAAGGAACAATACACGCGGGCGCTTTGGTTTGCCGAAGGTGTGACCAATACCTATGCCAGTTACACCCTGGAGCGCTCGGGAATTTGGCCAAAAGAAAGGTTCTATGCGGATTTAGCTGCGCAAATTAGCGAACTGGATTCGCGCCCCGCGCACCTGTGGCAGAGTGTGGAAGAATCCAGCCTGGATGCCTGGCTTGAAAAGTACGACGATTATAGGCAGCCGGAGCGGAGCATTTCTTACTACAACAAAGGCCAGATCGTCGGAGAAATGCTGGACCTTTTGATTCGCGATGCCACCGAAGGACGCAAATCTCTCGACAGTGTGATGACGCGCATGAACGAGATCTATGCGAAGCAGGGGAAATATTATGAGGACACAGAAGGCGTTCGAGCGGTGGCTGAAGAAGTTGCCGGTAGGAGTTTGCAAGACTTCTTTCGCGGATATATCTCCGGCGTGGACCCGATACCGTACGACAAATTTCTAGGCGCTGCCGGTTTAGAACTAAGAGTTGAAACGCATAGCATGGCGGACCTTGGTTTCTGGACCGTGGGCGGGCGAGGTGGAGGCGCCACTGCGGTGGTGTCGCAGATCGTCCCCGGCAGCGCCGCGGAAGCGGCGGGGCTTTTGGTCGGTGACGTCCTACTAGAGCTCAACGGCGAGGCGGTGCCGGCATTTTTTCCGCAGTGGGTGCGTCAGCATTCGCCGGGAGAAATCGTAAAGTTGCGCATACACAGAGACGGCAAAGAGTTGGATATTTCCTTCGCTCTCGGATCGAATGAAACGAAGAAATATTTGATTTCCGAACTCGTTCACGTTTCTGACAGGCAGAAACGTATCCGGGAAGGCTGGCTTCGCGGCACTGTAAATTAAGCAAGATTCATGATTCGCACAACCCTGGCTGTCGTTTACCTCGCGCTTGGAATTCTTCTGGTGATGCCGTGGCTAATTCTGTGGAGCTTGTTGACAGGCAGCGCGGATTTTATGTATCGAGCCACCATGAAAGTCGTCGCGTCATCGGTGCGACTCGCGGGTGTTCACGTGCGGGTCGAAGGCACGGAAAATATCCCCGCGGGTGTCTGTATTTTTGCGGCGAACCATGTTTCAAATGTGGACCCGCTGGCGTTCGTTCCCATGATTCCGCGGCGCGTTGGATTGTTGGTTAAAAGCGAATTGTTTCGCGTCCCCATCCTTTCGAAAGCAATGCGTATGGCCCACTTCGTTCCGGTGCAGCGCGAAAACAGGGAAGCGGCCGCGGCCAGCGTAGAGACCGCGCTGCAATATCTGAAAGAAGGTTTATCGTTTGCCGTGTATCCGGAAGGAACGCGCAGCCGTGACGGGCGCATGCAGCCGTTCAAGAAGGGAACTTTCCTGATGGCGGTACGCGCCAAGGTTCCGGTAGTGCCAGTATCGATCGTCGGAGCACAGGATTTAATGCGTCCGGGAGAATGGGCCGTGCGTCCGGGAGAAGTCGCGATACGTTTTGGACCTGCTGTGGACGCCTCGGCCTACACTTTGGAACAGCGTGCGAACTTGCTTGCGCGTGTAGAAGAACTTGTCGCTGCGGGGTTGCCGGAGGAACAAAAGCCGCGAAAAGAGGCAGGCGACAAGGTCGCCGAGTAAGCTTACCGAGGAGGTAAACGACCGCGAGGCCGATGGCAATTCCGCCAATTAGCGCTGCTCCGTTAATTTTGAGACAGCTTCGCGCAATTCACGCACTTCCTTCTGAAGCTCCGGCAACCGGCTAAATACTGTCACCGATTTGCGCCAAGCCAAATTGTCCATAGCCGGGTAACCGGAATAAACTACACCAGCCGGCACATCATTGGGGACCCCGCTCTGCGCCGTCAGCGTAGAACCGTCACCGATCGTGAGATGACCGGCGACGCCGACCTGGCCTGCCAGAATGCACCCACTTCCGACGCGCGTCGTGCCCGCGAGTCCAACCTGGCCGCAAAGTAGGGTATCTTGGCCAACTTTGCATGCATGCCCCACTTGCACCAGGTTGTCGATTTTTGTGCCGCGACCGATGTGTGTTTCACCGATGGTCGCGCGGTCAATTACACTATTGGCTTGAATCTCCACATCGTCTCCGATCACCGTTACACCGGATTGGCGGATTTTGTACCAGTGGCCGTCGGTTTGTCGCGCGAACCCATAGCCGTCGCTTCCAATCACAACACCGTTTTGCAAAAGGACGCGATTTCCGACGCGCGAGCCTTCGCGCACCGTCACGTGGGAATGGGCGAAGAAATCATCGCCGATTTGTGTGCCGCGATAAACGCTGACGAGGCTGTGCAGCACTGCGTTGGACCCGATCTGGACGTCTTCGTCGATAAAACAGTAAGGCCCGATGTGAGCTCCCGCTCCAATCTTCGCCGATTTCGCAATCACAGCAGTCGGGTGAACGCCGGGCGCATAGGCAGGGGCGGCGTGGAACAGTTCGATTGCTTTTGCGAAATCCAGTTGTGGGTTCCCCGAAAGCAATGTGGCGGCATGACCCGCGCCGGAATTTTCTTTGGCCACAATGATCGCGGAGGCTCCCGTAGTCGCAAGCAAAGGGCGGTATTTGCTATTGGCGAGAAACGTTAACTGGCCCGCTTCGGCATCCTCAATTCCCGCGACACCGGTGATCTCGATATCCGAGTCACCGCTAAGTTCGCAGCCCAGCTTTCGGGCGATATCACCAAGTTTCATGATTGGATTCTCCTCCTAAGCTCGTTGCCCACAGCCAATGTATAACAAGACGAGCGTCCGCTGCTAAGCGGCGATCGCAAGCGGCTTCGGTCGTTACTCAGTGAAGAGCTTGGATTGAGACGCAGCGGCCCGGGCATCGGCTGGCGCACGGCGGGCGACGCCCACCACGCCCAGGACTTTCACTTCCGCCAACGCAGAGCGAGGAATGAAGATACGCAGCGTGTTGCCGTGTAGATCCGGCGGGGTAAGTTGAACGCCTTTGTCCAACAGGTCAAGCAAGTCGTTGGCGATAATGCCTTCCATTACATCCCCATCGCGAAACTGCAGACGTACCCAAAGCCCGTCGAGTTTAGGGCGGCTTAAGAAAGTTTTGCGTTCAGGCGCAGGCGCGTCGACGAACTCACGCACAAAGTGAATCGACTTAACGTCCGCTAGCTCGATTGCTCGATGCTCTCCGTCAGCGGTCAGCAGGTCAATCTTTTCTGCCGGCCCCAAGGTACCCGGATTCAGGTAGCCTTTAACGGACCTGCTGTCGAGGAGCAGCACGATAACTTTCTTATGAGTAGAAGCGGTGGCTAGGCTTTTCGCACGCGGCATGCTTTTCTTCAGTGTAACGCCAGCGCTGGCATGAAAACGCTGTTGAGGGGGCATTTTATTGCTATGCTCACCCAGGTTATGTTATCCTTACATGATTTTTTGTCAAGTCGTTGGTGTTTAAAGGGTTAGCGACGGAGCAACCGCCGATTGACCGTTAAAGGACAGATTCTAAAATCTGCCTCCCTGATAGCTCTAGTTACCGTTATCAGCCGTATTTTCGGCTACTTACGGGATCAACGGGTGGCCTTGCTACTAGGTACAACGCCCGCGGCTGACGCCTTCATCCTGGCTTTCCGCATTCCTAATATGATACGCAGAATGACCGGGGAGGGAGCGCTGGGAGCGTCATTTATCCCGGTTTTCACCGGCTACCTTCGGGGCAAACCGCGGGCCGAAGCTTGGGAATTTGCACAAAGGATCTTTTGGGATACGGCGGTGATTTTGGCCCTCGTCGCTGTGCTGGGGTGCGTGTTCTCAAAGCAAGTGGTGGGCATTTTTACTTTGCTAGGTGCCAGTAGTCTTCATTGGGATTTGGCGATTTTTTTGAATCGCATCATCTTCCCATGCATTTTTTTTATGGGCCTGGCGGCGTTGGCGGCGGCGATTCTAAACAGCTTTCATGTGTTCGGACTTCCCGCATCCACCTCGGTGCTGTTTAATTTAGTCTTTATTGTTTTTTCGCTCGGGATTGTTTACAAGCCGATCCTTCGCCTAGCTCCGGAAGCATATCGCACGCCGGCACTGGCCTTGGCCATCGGAATATTGTTGGGATCGGCGTTGCAACTGGCGATGCAAATCCCGGCGCTGCGCAAACGGGGCATGCGCTTTCGCCCGCATGTTTCGTTTCAGGACCCCGGCGTGCGCAAGGTGGGAAAATTAATGGCGCCGGTTTTCTTCGGCATGGGCGTGTTTCAGGTGAATTTCTTCGTGGACACTATTTTTGCAACGTCCCGAAGGATGCCGACGGGCAGCGTGACATCTCTGTACATCGCGGATCGTGTGATGGAACTGGTTTTAGGCGCGTATGCAATCGCGTTATCGACTGCTATTTTTCCGACTATGGCTCACCAGGTCGCGGATGGAAAATTTGACGAAATGAAGCGAACCTTTGAGTTTGCGGTCCGCGTGGTATCTTTCATCACCATCCCGGCAGCCGTGGGCTTGATTCTGCTACGCGTGCCGATCACCAAAGTTTTGTTCCAACATGGCAAGTTCATGGCGGAGTCAACCGCGCTCACCGCGCATGCGCTGCTGTATTACTCGCTGGGGCTGCCGGCGTTCGCTGCTATCAAGTTGATTACGCCCATGTATTATTCAACGCGCGACACCATGACCCCGACGCGCGTGGGCGTTTACTCGCTCGGCTTGCACATCGCGCTCAACGTTATTTTGCTCTTCGCTTTCTCGCGCTATTTGTGGAACGCAAGCCCGGCGTTGGCCAGTTCGCTTGCCGCGTATTTTAATTTCGCGCTTCTGTTTTATATTTTCCGCGGACGCTACGGAGCTCTGGGCGCGCGTGCGATGGTGGCATCGATTGCGAAGATGGCTATCTGCGCCGCGGTGATGGCCGGCGCCTGTTTCGCGGCACTTCGGTTTTCCGGCTTTGCAAACATAGAGCACGTTATGTCGCAGGCCGGGCTCCTGGCGGCCCTGATCGTGGGATCAGTCGCGATTTACTTTGGCTTGGCTTGGATTTTGCGATGTGAAGAATTGCCCGAACTATTTCTAATGTTGCGTCGTGCGGAGCCCGGAGCTGTTTCCGCCGCAGGAATGGAAGTCTGAATTTGATTTTCTGAAGTCCAAGAGAAAAGGAAAGCGAAGCGTTGGAACCTGAGATTCGATCGTTCTTAAACTATCTGCGCGTCGAAAAGGCCCTCTCGCAGAATACCATCGACGCCTATCGCCGAGATCTTTCTAAATTCGTTGAATACGCTGCCCAAAAGGGATTGCGGAAGCCCAGGCAAGTAAAACGGGGTGATATCGTTGATTTTCTTGGCACTCTCTACAGCCAAAAACTCGATGCGCGGTCGGTGGCGCGTCATCTCGTTTCCATACGCCAATTCTTCCGCTTCCTTTTAACGGATGAATTGATCCAGGAGGATCCAGCGATTAGCGTGGAGTCGCCAAAATTCCGGCAAAGTTTGCCGGAATTTCTAAGCGTGGAAGAAGTTGAGCGGCTACTCGCGCAGCCCGATGTGTCCACGGCGATTGGCTTGCGCGACAAAGCGATGATCGAACTGCTGTATTCGGCTGGCCTGCGCGTTTCAGAACTCTGCGGCCTCGGCGTAGATGACTTGCACGCGGAAGCAGGATCGTTGCGTTGTATTGGAAAAGGAAACAAGGAACGCCTGGTACCGGTTGGGCGCAGAGCGCTAGCGGTCATTCGGGAATACTTGAAAAAGGCGCGGCCGGAAATTCTCGCAGAGCGGAGCTCAAAATATCTGTTCGTGAATCGCAACGCCAACAAATTGGATCGCATAGGCTTTTGGAAATTGTTGGCGTTGTATGGACGCAAGGCGGAACTTCGAAAGTCGCTGAAGCCCCACATGCTGCGGCATAGCTTTGCCACGCATCTTCTCGATCGGGGCGGCGATCTTCGCTCCGTGCAATTGATGTTGGGCCATTCGGATATTTCTACCACGCAGATTTATACCCACGTGGTCGAAGAGCGATTGAAGAAAGTTTACAAGGCGCATCATCCGCGCGCCTGAATCATTGGCTTGCCCTTAGGAGGCATAGGAACTCATGCCCGATTACATGTATTTGCTGGAAAGTCGCTTGTCGCCCGAGCAGCGCGCTGTACTCGAGCGCGTGCAAGAACTGTCGCGGTCGCAGGACGTGAATATTTATCTCACCGGGGGCGCCGTTCGCGACTTGATTTCCGGCATGCCCATCCGCGATTTGGATTTTACCGTGGAAGGGAATCCGCTGCGGATGGTGAAAGAACTGGAAAAAGGCGGTGCGCGCATCGTTTGGGAAACCGAAAAGCTGCGGCACTACGAGTTAATTTTCGCCGGCGATGTGGACGGATCGATATGCGCTGCGCGAGAAGATGTTTATGAGCGGCCGGGTGCCAAGCCGGAGTATCGCTTCTCCAGCGTGATGGAAGATCTTCGCCGGCGGGATTTCGGAGTGAATGCCATCGCTATTTCGTTGAACACGCAATCGCGCGGGCTATTGCTCGATCCGATGAATGGACTTGCCGACCTTGAGAAACAGGAAATTCGTTCGTTATCCATTCATGGATTCACGAATCAGCCCATTCGTTTAATGCGCATCCTGCGTTACTGCGCGCGCATGGGATTCAAAATGGAGCCGCGCACTCAGGAATGGTTTGATCTGGCCATGCAGCGCGACATGCAGAAAAATATTCAGACAGAAGACGTGGGACATGAATTGCGCGCATTGGCTCGCGAGGATAACCCTGTCGCGACGCTAAAGGAGTGGGAAAAGCACGGCCTGCTTGCCCTGATTCATCCCAGTCTCCAGAAGCGCAAACCAGATTACGACAGCTTGAACAAACTGGGGAAGGTACGCACGAATCTTTACTCCGCGGGGCTGCGTCCACGTCTCCAATATCCCGTGCTGTACTACACGCTCGGACGTTTGAAGTCACGGGAAGCGGCGTCGGCAATGCGCAACATGGACTTTCGATCGAGTGAGATTGAGGCGATTGCGAATCTCGTACCCGAGGCGCAGAAAGTCGTCAAGATATTGAAAGGCAGGAAGACCAATGCTCCGAAGGACGCGTACTTCTACATCGCGTCGCTGCCGGCTGAAATGATGGCTTTTATCGAAACAGAAATGCCCCACCCGAAAGCGGTATCAAAGTTTCGCAGTTACGTCCAGAAATGGCGTCCCTTGCGGCAATCACTTCCCATGGCAGAACTCGACGCGCTGGGCGTTGCACGCGGCCCCAAGTTTGACAAAGTGATCGAGCAATTGTTCGAGATGCAGTTGCGTGGGAAAGGGAAGTTGCCCGAAGAGCGCACAAAAATCCTTCGAAACCTTGCGGGAATCAAGGATGAACCCAAGAAAGTCGAGAAACCGGAAAAGAAGCGCAAGGGAGAGAAGGGCGAACGGAAATCTGCTGCTGGCGAAACCAAAGAGCACGATAAGTCTAAGCCCGCGCCGGCCGCGGCTGCAGCATCGGCGAGCTCAGCCAAGAGCGCACCGGAGGCTGCCAAACAATCGCAGTCGGCCTCCGCCGCGATTGGCGCCAGGGCCCGCGCAAAACATGCCGAGGCTGAAAGTGAATCGAAAGCGTCAGCGGGGAAGAAGCGGTCGCTTGGAAGCGGCAAGGCAAAGTCGCGCTCAACAAAAAAATCGGGACGACGTTGAGAAAGAGTAAGTCCCCAATCCCGTTTTCAGAAGACAATTTGTTAACCGCTCAAATGGCGATGCTCGAATCTGTTAACTGGTTTAGAATAGTTCACGCATGAATTCTTCAAACTTTGTTCATCTTCATTTACACACGGACTACTCTCTTCTCGATGGCGCCTGCGAAATCGGTGAACTAACAGCGGAAGCCGCGCGCCGCGGTATGCCGGCCGTAGCCGTGACCGACCACGGCAACCTGTTCGCAGCGGCAAATTTCTACCACGAAGCTACTACGCACGGTGTAAAGCCGATCATTGGTTGCGAGATGTATGTCGCGCCGGATAATCACAAGAACCGCGGGACGGAAGCGGAGCGCTCCAATCATCTGGTTCTGCTTTGCGAAAATGAGGAAGGCTATCGAAATTTGATGAAGTTGGTTTCGACCGGCTATCTGGATGGATTTTATTACAAGCCGCGCGTCGATCACGAACTTCTCGCGAAACACAGCAAAGGTCTCATCGCGCTTTCCGCGTGCCTTCGCGGCGAAGTAGCTGATGCGCTGCTGGCGGACAAATACGAACAGGCCAAGACGAGCGCGTACCGCCTTCGCGACATTTTCGGCAAAGGCAATTTCTTCCTCGAAGTTCAGGACCAGGGGCTCGAACAGGATATACGCGTAAACCGCGAGTTGGTCAGGCTCTCCAAAGAGAGTGGCATTCCGCTGGTGGCCACCAACGATTGCCACTACCTCACTCAGTCCGATTCGCACGCGCAAGAAGTTTTGATGTGCATTCAGACTGGCAAGACCATGAGTGACGCCCAGCGCATGAAGTTTGCGACGGATCAGTTTTATTTCAAGACCGCCGAGGAAATGGCTCAGGTTTTTCGCGAATTGCCTGATGCGGTCGCGCGCACGGTGGCTATTGCCGAACGCTGCAACGTCAAGATCCAGCGTGTGAACAATCCCTTCCCGGAATTCAAAGTGCCCGAAGGGGACACCGCGGATTCGTATTTCGAAAGAACGGTTCGCGAAGGTTTTCAGTCGCGGGCCCCCCAAATCGATCGGCTAGTGAAAGAAAACCGGCTGCGGCATTCGCTTTCGGAATACGAGAAGCGGCTTACCGACGAAATTGAAATGATCAAGAAGATGCGTTTTTCCAGCTACTTCCTGATCGTCTGGGATTTTATTCATTACGCCCGCGCGCAGGGTGTGCCGGTCGGGCCGGGACGAGGGTCGGCCGCTGGAAGCCTAGTCAGTTATTCGCTGCACATCACGGACGTTGATCCCCTGCAGTACGATTTGCTGTTTGAGCGCTTTTTAAACCCCGAGCGTATTTCCATGCCGGATATTGATATTGATTTCTGCATGCGCCGTCGCGGCGAAGTGATCGATTACGTGCGCCAAAAATACGGCTCCGAAAACGTAGCGCAGATTATTACCTTTGGAACGATGGCGGCCAAGGCGGTGCTGAAAGATGCCGGCCGCGCACTGGATATGGCCTATGGTGACGTAGATCGCCTGGCCAAATTTATCCCGCTGACCCTGAATATTTCGCTCGAAGAAGCGCTCAAGCAATCACCGCAGTTAGAAGCCGCCCGAAAAGATGAAAAGGTAAAAGAGCTGATCGAAGTTGCGCTGCGTCTGGAAGGTTTGGCGCGCCACGCTTCTACCCACGCGGCTGGCGTGGTGATTTCGCCGCAGCCGCTCACCGAAATTGTTCCGCTCTACAAGTCCAGCAAAGATGAAATTACGACGCAGTACGACATGAATGCCCTGGGGCGCATCGGGCTCTTGAAGATGGATTTTCTGGGCCTGACCACTCTGACGATTCTGGAAGACGCCGTTTCCATGATCAAGCAGAATCGCGGTGTGGACTTCGATTTGACCACCCTTCCACTGGATGACGCAGAAACCTACGCGTTGTTCGCTCGTGGGGATACCAGCGGAATATTCCAGTTTGAGTCGCACGGCATGCGCGACATTCTCAAACGCTATCAGCCCACGCGTATCGAGGATCTCACTGCGCTGAATGCGCTCTATCGCCCCGGCCCGATTCAGGGCGGGATGATCGATGAATTCCTCGCGCGCAAGCATGGCAAGAAAAAAGTGACCTATGATCTCCCGGAACTGGAGGAAATCCTTTCGGAAACCTGGGGAGTAATTGTTTTTCAAGAGCAGGTGATGAAGATTGCCAACCGCATCGCCGGCTTTACCCTTGGCGAAGCGGACATTTTGCGAAGCGCCATGGGCAAGAAAAAAGTGGAAGTGATGGCGGCGCAGCGCGAAAAATTCCTGGCCGGTTGTGCCGCGCGGAAAGTTCCGGCGAAGAAAGCGGAAAAACTCTTTGACCTAATGGAAGAATTCGCGCGCTACGGTTTCCCAAAAGCTCACGCCTGCGCCTATGCTCTGCTGGCTTATCAGACGGCTTATCTGAAAGTTCATTTTCCGGTTGAGTTCATGGCTGCGATGCTCAGCTCGGAAGCAGGGAATACCGAGAAAGTTGTGAAATACATCAATGAGGCTCGCGGTCTGGGCATTCGAGTTTTGCCGCCTTGCGTCCAGCAGAGTGGACTGTACTTCACACCCGTCGGTGATGACATTCGATTCGGATTGGCGGCGATTAAGAACGTCGGTGAGAACACCGCTAAAGCCATTTGCGAAGCTCGAAAAGACGGTGTCCGTTTTCAAAGTCTCTTCAGTTTTTGTGAGGCCATCGAGCCCCGATGCTTGAACAAACGTGTGCTCGAAAGTTTGGTAAAGGCAGGCGCGCTCGATTGTTTGGGAGCCTCTCGTGGCCAGCTTTTCGCAGCCATTGACCAAGCGATCACCCGCGGCCAAAAAAGTGTGCAGGCGAAGGCTGTCGGGCAAGGAGGACTTTTCATGCCTGGCGTCGGGTCTGCTCATCATGTCTCTGAATCCTGGAATGAGAGTTCGTTGCCTGAAGCTAGCGAATGGAACGAAGAACAACTTCTCGCCGGCGAATATGCGACGCTAGGATTTTACATCTCCGGCCATCCGATGGATCGATATGCTGGACGATTGAAGGACCTGAACGCGATTGAACTTTCCACCATGGAAACCCGCCGTAACGGCGAAGATGTGGTCGTGGCCGGTATCATAGTGCAATCGCGGCCCATGCGTTCCCGACGCGGCGCGCGCTGGGTCATTTTGACTTTACAAGACCGCACCGGCGTGATCGAAGGGCTCGTCTTTCCGGAGGCCTATCAGAAACTGGAGATGATTCTGAAGACCAATACTCCTTTGCTCGCTAAAGGACGCGTAGCGATCGAAGATGTTGGCACGCGGCTGATTGTTTCCGACGCGCGTCTTCTCGACCAGATCACAGACCGCGCTCCCAGTTTGCTGCGTGTTCGCGTCGATCTAGGTTCTGTCGATCCCAGCGCGCTCGAATCATTGAAGGAGCTTTTTTCAAGCAGGCCGGGACGTTGCCGCGTGGAGTTCGACTTGGTGAACTCCGACGGCACGGAAGCCACCATGGAAACGGGGAGTGCCGTACAAGCCGATCGCGAACTGTTGCAGCGCGTGCGCGAAATCTGTGGCACGGACTCGGTCGCGGTGGTGCAATGAGCAAGCGCCGGGAAGCTCGGGAACGGCTGCGACGCAGGCGCGAGTTAGCGAAATCGCGCAAACTCCAGGCCCAGGCCGAGCAATTTCCCTCGCCCAAACCTCCGGAGCCTCGAGATAAACTAAACGCCGCCGCGGTCACAAACAGGAATGCGGTGGCCCGCGAACGCCAGTCGGAAATCGACGCTCTCGAGCGCGACGTGGCAGAACTGAGCAGGCTCTCCGCTCCAACCGGCGAGACGACAGTGGAAATCGAGCGCATTCGACGTGAGGTTGAAGAATTGAAGCGCGATTTTTACACGCATCTCGGAGCTTGGCAGCGATTGCAGCTAGCTCGACATCCGCAACGCCCTTACACCGATGATTACATCCGAATTCTGTTTGAAAATTTCAGCGAAATTCATGGCGACCGTAATTTTTCAGACGATCCCGCGCTGATCACGGGAATGGCCACGTTTCACGGCAAGCCTGTGATGATCGTCGGAAATCAAAAAGGCCGTGACACCAAACAACGCCTCGCTCGCAACTTCGGGCAAGCCAAACCGGAAGGGTATCGAAAAGCTATGCGCGCCATGGAACTTGCGGCAAAATTCCGCCGTCCGATTTTAATTTTTGTGGATACGCAAGGCGCCTACCCGGGCGTGGACGCCGAGGAGCGCGGCCAGGCGGAAGCCATCGCATTTAATTTGCGGGAGATGTCGCGTTTGCCGGTCCCCATCATAGTCACAATCACAGGGGAAGGCGGTTCGGGCGGAGCGCTGGCCATCGCAGTCGGCGATCGCGTTTATATGCTCGAAAATTCGGTTTATTCCGTCATCTCGCCGGAGGGATGCGCGTCCATCATGTGGCGCGATCCGAGCAAGGCCGAAGTTGCCGCGGAAGCGTTGAAAATTACTGCTCCCGACCTGCTGGAGATGAAGCTGATCGATGAAATAGTTCCCGAGCCGGATGGCGGCGCGCATAACGACCATCAGGCAGCCGCTGGGTTGCTCGAGCCAGTGTTGGCGCGTTCGTTAAACGAATTGTCTCAACTGACTCCCGAGCGCCTGGTCGAGCAGCGCTATCAGAAGTTCCGGCACATGGGCCAGTTTTTCGCCTAAGCCCGAAGTAGCCTGTTCGCGCCGTAACCTTCCAATGAACGAAGTTCTCTAACGATTATGACGAATCTATCTCCGCGAATACTGGACGCATAGAATGCCAGCAGCGATCGAAGCTGACCGAACATACCGCACGCTCGGCATACTCTGGTTGCTCTACGCCATCCTCCGATTTGCCGGGGCCGTCTTCATTCTGATCTACCGCGCGACCCTCACGCTAATGTGGGGCGCGCTCGTTACGCGCGTACCCAACCCATTCGCGCTCATGTCGTTTTTTCACCTGTTTCTAGTATTCGCGATGTTGCTGAATATCGTCGCAGGGATATTTGCGCTTCTCGCCGCACGGGCGTTACTAGGGCGCGCCGGTTCCAGCCGCAGGATAGCGCTGGTAGCGAGTTTCTTCGCTTTGATCGACGGGCCTCTGGGCATCGCGTTAGGGGCTTACACCCTGGTAGTCTTTGTCCCTCATCGGTAGGTTCTGTCAGGAAACTCCGCTCACGCCGCGTGAATCGTTCGCCTCCGAAAGGAGCATAATAGACTTGCCATTGGAGTATTGAGCACGCCCCAGCCCGTTTCCATTGCTCCGCGCGTCCCCGTGATTTAGCTTCGTTCCACAACAAAATTAACGGGGTAGGGAGCAGCCGGTGGCAAATACGGGGACACCTCTCATGTCGGACGTCTTTCGACCGTACGAAAAGCTTGTAGAGATCAGCATCCTTGGAAAAACGTTTCTGGTGCCCGAGCGCAATTCACTCCTGCGCGCCTTCCAATTCATAAGCCCTGAAACGATTCCGTATGGCCGCTTTTGTTGGAACCAGGACTGCCAATATTGCCGCGTAGATTGCCAGCTGTCTGACGACGACCAAGCTCGACCGATCTTGAGCTGCAAGTTCCTGGTTTCCGAAGGCATGGCCATTTCCAACCTGGCCCCTGAACTAGTGGGGTGCCTGCGCGCAAAACTGGGAAAAACAGCGCCGAGTTCAGAATCGTTGTCTGGACCTCCCGCGATTCCCGCCGCCCCTCGCGACGAAGAAAGCCACTAGCACTACAGCGCATCTCTTAGGCGCCCTGAAGAGCCGCGTTTGCACAAAATCGCTGGCCGTGCCATCCTTGGTAATCGGATTTCATCATCGAGGAGCGCAATGCCCGTTTGCGATGGATGCCGAATGCCTGCCGACGACGCCCACATCCGTCGTCGCATCGAGCGATTGGAACTCGCCACGCGATTCCGCCCCATTCATATACAGCTGCTTTTGATTGATGCCGCTCCAGCTTCCCGCACGGAAGATTATTTTTATCGCCCCGCTAGCAATCGCGAGGAACGTTCGAAAAATTCGCGGCACTATTTTGACGAGATTGTGAAATGCTCTGGTTTTGCGCCGGCTTCCGAAATGGCCGAAGAAGCCGCTCTCGCTGAATTCCAACATCGTGGATTTTATCTTGCTTGCGCGGTGGAATGTCCCATGGAGCCTACCGTTGACCTTGCCGATGCCCTACAACGCGCCGGACCCGTTTTGATCCGGCGAATTGAAAAATCGTATAAGCCAAAATATGTCGCCTTGCTTTCACCCTCCTTGGTGCATATCGTCCCGCTGTTCGAGCGCAGCGAACTGCGGGACCGGCTACTGCTGAATCATGGAGAACCTTTTTCGTCGCCCATCGCATTGTCTGAGGTAAGTGCAACCGGACGCGCTCCTTCGTTGAGCGACGAACTCTCCGCTGTTCTGCCTCACTCGATCTAAGCGGGCTTCCTGCTAGGCGTCCCCGCCACTGGAGGCCCCCCCATGCAACAGGCTGCTATAATGGCGGGCTTATTTTGCAGCTATTTAGACTGCTGGCTGTGATTAAGGAGACCTCGTGGAACGCTCCCCGCACATGACCTCGCAACAGTTCCGTGACGCTGGCAAGCGCCTAATCGATTGGATTGCGGATTACTATGACCAAATCGAACGCTATCCCGTCTTGTCGCAAGTTGTCCCCGGCCAAATCCGCAGGTCGCTGCCGCCCGACCCGCCGCAGTATGGAGGCAATTTCGACATGATTCTCGCCGGCGTGAATGAAAAGATCATGCCCGGAATCACACATTGGCAATCTCCGAATTTCTTTGCCTACTTTCCGGCCAATACTTCCGAGCCTTCCGTTCTCGGCGATCTACTTTCCTCTGCATTGGGAGTGCAGGGAATGCTTTGGGCTACCAGTCCCGCATGCACGGAGGTCGAAACGCTGATTCTTGACTGGCTGGCCAAAATGCTTGGCCTACCGGAGTCGTTTCTTTCAAGCGGAAAAGGCGGCGGCGTGATTCAGGATTCGGCTTCGAGTTCGTCGCTTTGCGCTGTTCTGGCCGCGCGAGAGCGCGCCACGGGTTTTCGCAGCAACGAAGATGGCTGTCGCGAAGAATTGGTAGCCTACACCTCTACCCAAGCCCACTCCTCAATCGAAAAGGATATAAAGATTGCCGGGATCGGAAGACGTAATGTACGTTTGATCGATGTGGATGCGAACTTCGCTATGCGTCCGGAATTGCTCGAAAAAGTAATCGAAGAAGATAAGCGCGTCGGCAAGGTTCCGTTTATTGTGTGTGCCACGGTTGGAACGACTTCCTCCCTGGCATGCGATCCCTTGGAATCTATCGGACGGATCTGCAAGAAACACAATCTGTGGCTGCACGTCGACGCAGCAATGGCCGGAACCGCCGCGCTCTGTCCCGAATTTCGGCACATCCAACAGGGCTTAGAACTGGCTGACAGCTATTGCTTTGATGCGCACAAGTGGATGTTCACCAATTTCGACTGCAGTTGTTTTTACGTAGCCGACCGCGAAACGCTGACGCGAAGTCTCGATGTTCTGCCGGAGTACTTGCGGAATCAGGCAACCGGATCGGATGCAGTCTTCGAGTATCGAAACTGGCAGGTGCCGTTGGGCCGCCGGTTCCGAGCGTTGAAACTGTGGTTCGTCATACAACATTACGGGGTGCAGGGCTTGCAGTCGCTGGTCCGACGCCAGGTTGAGTTGGCGCAAACATTTTTGCGCTGGGTTCAGGCCGATTCGCGCTTCGAAATAATGGCGCCAGCGGCACTGAACTTGATCTGTTTTCGGTTGAAGGCATCTGACGAAGCGAACCAAGAGCTCTTGCGGCGGCTGAATCACAGCGGCAAGCTTTACTTGTCGCATACCCGGCTGAACGGCAAGTACGCCATCCGCTTTTGCGTAGCCCAAACCAAGACAGAACTGCCGCACATTCAGCGTGCCTGGGACGCTATCGGTGCGGAAGCAGACGCTTTAGCCGGTGCTTCACCGCCCTGAAACCGCATATTTAGGCGATTTAAGACATCTCGAGCCGGCCCTACCATTGTGCTAGAATCCCGCTGTTGTTGCCGTTTATCCGGATGGGTGTGGGCCAGGAGAAGGAAAATGAAAGTCCGCTCTAAATTCCTTGTGGGCTCGGCCATTATCGTCGCCACGCTCGTGTCTCTGGCCTACGTTGGATTTACGCAGAGTAAGACTTATTACCACACGATTTCTGAGCTGTCCGGGCTTAGCGCATCGACGCTACATCAGCGTATGCGCGTTTCCGGCAATGTGCGCAACGGAAGTATTTCCCATGTGCCAGGCGGCGTCGATTTTGTGCTCACCGAGCAGGGCCAGGATCTCGCGGTCAGTTATGTGGGGCGCGACCCTCTTCCGGATACTTTCAAAGACGGGGCGCAGGCATTAGTCGAAGGCAAATTGCGGCCGGACAATCGCTTCGTAGCCGAACAGGTGCAGGCCAAGTGCGCATCGAAGTACGAGGCTACACCCGGACAAACAGCCAGCGGGCCGCAGCCAGCGCAGACGTCGAATGCGCCAGCGGGGCGCTCCACAGCGAATTAGTTTTGTCCTAGCGGGGAATTGGTCAGCGGGAGATTTCATTGGACATCTTGGGATCTTTTGCACTTCTGCTTGCCTTGCTGGCTGCCGTGTATGCGATAGGCGCCGGCCTGGCGGGCATCCTAACGCGCAAGACTCTGCTCACGAAAAGCGCGCGCAATGCTGGATTGGCAGTTTTTATCCTGGTCACCATCGCCGTCGGCTGCCTGGAGTACTATTTCTTCAGCGATAATTTTTCCATGGCCTATGTGGCGGCGCACAGCAATCGCGCTTTGCCTTTCTATTACAAGTTCGCCGCTCTTTGGGCCGGCCAGGAAGGTTCGCTGCTTTTGTGGACCTGGCTGCTCTCCACCTATGCATTTTTCGCGCTGCTCGTTAATCGCAACAAGCATCCGGAGCTGATGCCATACGTGGGCGTGGTGCTGGCCGGTGTGCAAACATTTTTCCTCACACTGAATAATTTTGTAGCGAGCCCTTTTGCCGTTCTGGCCGGCGCAGACCCATCGGGAGTGATGAGGCTTTCGGCGCTCTCCGATGGACACGGCCTGAATCCGTTGCTGCAATATCCGGAGATGGTGATTCATCCGCCGATGCTCTACCTCGGCTACACCGGATTTACGGTTCCGTTTGCTTTTGCACTAGCAGCGCTTCTCGGCCGATACCCCGGTGAGAAATGGATCCACGTCACGCGGCGCTGGACCATGATTGCATGGTGCTTCCAAAGCGTTGGGATTTTGCTCGGCGCGCATTGGGCCTATGCCGTGCTCGGTTGGGGCGGATATTGGGCTTGGGACCCGGTCGAAAATGCTTCGCTGCTGCCTTGGATTACCGGCACGGCGTTTTTGCATTCCGTGATGATGCAGGAAAAACGCGGCATGATGAAGGTGTGGAACATCTGGCTCGTCTTCACCACCTTCATGCTGTGCATTCTCGGGACCATGCTCACGCGCTCCGGTATTGTCAGCTCGGTGCACGCGTTCGCGCAGTCTTCGATAGGGGACTGGTTCGTAGGATTTCTTCTCTTAGTGTTCGTCGTATGTTTCGCGTCCTACTGGAAAAATCGCGACTACCTGCGCAGCGACAATCAACTGGACTCGCTGGTGTCCCGCGAATCGAGCTTCCTGTTTAACAATTTGATTTTATTGGCCGCGTGCTTCGCAGTGTTGTGGGGAACACTTTTCCCGGTTCTTTCCGAATGGGTGGTGGGAAGCAAAATCAGCGTGGGGCCTCCGTTTTTTAACAAGGTGAATATTCCCATCGCGCTGTTTCTTTTATTGTTGACCGGCGTGGGGCCTTTACTGGCGTGGCGGAAAACTTCCTTGGATGCTTTGAAGCGAAATTTCGCGTGGCCTCTGCTTGGTGGGCTCCTGGCCGGAGTAGTCGCATGGATCTTCGGCTTCCGCGACATCTACTCGCTCCTTTGCCTGATTCTCGGCGTGTTTGTAACGCTGACCATTCTGTCCGAGTTTTTTCGCGGTGCCCGAGTCATCGCCGCGCGGGACGGTTCGAACCTGATTTCCGCAGTCGGCGAACTGACCATGCGCAATACTCGCCGCTACGGCGGGTATGTGGTGCATTTTGGAATGGTGCTGATCTTCATTGGCATCGCGGGCGTGCCGTTCAACAAAGACGTCCAGAAGGAAATGGCCATTGGGCAAACGCTCAACATCGGTCCCTACTCGATTCTTTGCCAGAATTTCGACCGCGTAGCGAATGCAAATTACGATTCCGAGCGCGCCACGCTAGAAGTATTCCGCAACGGCAAGTCCGAAATGATGCTTTACCCTGAGCGGCGGTTTTTTCTCGCCAGCCAGGTAACGGAAACAATGGTCGCCGTTCAGAGTTCTCCGCTCCGCGATCTTTATATTGTGTATGCCGGGCGCAGTCCTGAAAATGGCCAGCCGGTGATCCACGCCTATCTTAATCCGCTTGTGAAATGGATTTGGTTTGGCGGCATTGTAGTAGTTCTCGGCACCGGGCTAGCGATGCTGCCGAATCGGCGCACGGCCTTGGTCCTGCGTCCAGTGAGTGAACAGTCTTGGGGCGAGCGAGTCTCGGTGAGCACGTCGCCAATCGCTGCGATTGCGCAAAGAGGTGACGCTAGTGATTAGGCGTCGTCCAGCAAGGTTTCGTTCCTCCGGCTTGAACTCGCTACTCATCGCATTCGCCGCTCTCTCCGTTGCGATGCAAGCGCCTTTCCTAGTTAGCTCTGCTGTGTATGCGCAGCAGACCGAGCGCGGAAAAGAATTGGGCAGACGAGTGAAATGCATGTGCGGCGGCTGCGAGGATTCCGCCACCGGTTGCAATCACACCGGCGGCTCATTTTCAGGTCCCTGTGACACCGCCAAGGGAATGCAGAAAGAAATCAACGAGCGCGTGAACCGCAACGAATCCGACGACCTCACCCTGCAGGCCTTCGTTCAGGAATATGGACCGACCGTTCTGATCGTGCCGCCCGCGAAAGGGTTTAACTTGGCGGCTTGGATTACTCCTGTGGTTATGCCGATCTTTGCGTTGATTCTGGTCTGGTTTCTTGTGCGACGCTGGCGGAAAAGGGCCACCCTCGCGACGGCGTCCGGGCCCGGCGTTTCCTCCGAATTTCTCTCACGCGCTCAGCGCGAAGCTGGAAAAGAAGACCATGAGTAACATCGATATCGCCGTGGCCTGCGCTTTGCTCGCCGCTGCTACGGTTGTTTTTATTTTCATGGTGCAGCCAGAGGCTTCCGATTCAGCTCCTCATCGTACGAAACTCGACCAGTTACTCGAGCGCCGTGATGCGATCTACGAAAATCTTCGTGACCTGCGTTTTGAATACCGGGCCGGGAAATTTTCGGAATCGGACTACGAAGAAACCAAGCAATTGCTCGAGGTGGAAGCGGCTCGCGTGTTAGCCGATATGGACCAGCTAACTGGTGGAACTCCCACTCCGGCCACTCGCCAAGCCGCAACGTCAAAGGTGCCGCGTTCATGAATCGTCAGCTTTTTAAGTTTGGAATCATACGTCTGGTTACAATTTTCCTGTGGGGACTCGCAATGTCGGCCGCCTTAGCTCCGCTCGCTGCGGCCGGTTCGGTCTCCGGCACGGTAACCAATGGCACCACTGGCAAGCCCGCCTCTGGCGCAGAAGTTATTCTGATTCAATTGCAAGGCGGAATGCAGCCGGTAGCAAACACAAAGACCGATGTAAGCGGACACTATTCGTTCGAGAATGCCGGCCTCGGCGCAGGCGCGCCAATGCTCATACGCGTGGTCTATCGCGGAGTGAATTATCACGAGCCGGTCCCGCCGGGAAAGAGTACCGCGGACGTGCAGGTTTTTGATCCTACAGATAAGCCAACAGCATTCGCGGTCAGCAATCACGCGATTATTGTGCAACCAAACGGAGCCGATCTGATGGTCGGCGAAGAATACGCCATCGAGAACAAGACGCAGCCTCCTGTTGCGTTCTATCGCGCCGATGGCTCCTTCAATTTCTCAATCCCCGAGGGCGCAGATTTCAATCAAGCTTCCGCATGGGGCTCTGCGGGAATGCCGGTAGTTCAAGGCACCCTGGATAAGGGGAAAAATAAGTTGGCCATCGCGTTTCCATTTCGTCCCGGCGAGAGCGGCGTGCGAATCTCTTACAAAGTGCCGTATCCGGGCAATCAGATAACGCTCAAGAACACATCCCCCTATGCGACCGAGCGTTTAATTATCGCAGCGCCTCCGACGGTGCAGATCTCCGGTGACGGAATTACCGCCGCAGGTCAAGACCAGGGGTTTAATGTTTACACTCGAACGGCGGTCGCGGCAGACGCGCCGATAGCGATAAGAGTTTCCGGCACGGCGCCGATTCCCGCTGCGAATCAGGGAGCCAGTGAAGGCGGCGCGTCCGGTCCGCCCGATGGTTCGGCCAACGCCTCAGTGAATTCGCGCTTAGAGGCTTCCGGCGCCGAAGCCACCACTTCCGCAGCGACCACCGTTCCAGCCCGTCTTGATAGCCTGAAATGGATTCTGGTCGGCGGCTTTGCGTCAATTTTCGCGCTCGGTTTCGTTTACTTGTGGCGACGTCCACAAGTAATCCTGCCAACGAATGGCGAGGCGCCGGCCGTTCGAGCAGGGTCAACGAAGGCCGCCTTCCCAGCGGTTTCAAAGCACCCTTCCGCGCCCGTCAGCGCTGAAACGGTGGCCCAGGTAAATCGCGAAGTTCGTGGAAGCCTCGATGAATTAAAGGACAGCCTCTTCCGCCTTGAATTGCGCCGCCAAGCCGGAACCATACCAGAGAGCGATTACGAGCGGGAGCGCCAACAGTTGGAAAAAGTGCTGCGCGATTTAGTGAGAGGCTGAGCGGAACGCCTTGCCCGCGACCCGCTCCACTTCTCGTTCTGCCACGTCCTGTCTTGGAATTTCCTTCACTGGTATCGAAAAACGTTTCGGATCTTTCTTTGCCTTGCGTGCCATCTCGCTTCAAATTCATTCCGGGGAATTTGTGGCGCTCTTGGGTCCCAACGGGGCAGGGAAGACAACTTTACTGCGCATCGCTGCCTTGCTTGCCGCTCCCACGCGCGGCAAAGTTGAATATAGGAATGCTACGTATCCTCACCCGCCGTTCGATGCCTTCGAAACAAAAAGACAGCTTGGCCTGGTCGGGCACAGCACGTTGCTTTACGACGAATTAACCGCCGCCGAAAATCTCACCCTGTTCGCCCAACTTTACGGGCTGGACGATGTTTCTGTCCGTGTCAGGAACGCACTAGAGAGCGGTGGGCTGGGTTCGCGCGCCGGAAGCCTGGTGCGAACCTTTTCACGCGGTATGCGCCAACGGTTGGCAATTGCTCGCGCTCTCCTGCACGCCCCGGGGCTTCTTTTGCTTGATGAGCCTGCCGCCGGACTGGACCGCCAAGGCCTCGCATGGTTCAGCGGCACTCTGGAACGACTGCGCAAAGAAGGTTGCACGGTCATAATGAGCACACACGCTCGAAACGAGTCTCTGGACTTGGCCACACGCGCGATAGTGCTGGCGGCCGGTACCGTACAAGACGACAGCGGGGAGCAGGGTGACCCGCGGCCATTGCTTGCGGCATTGCGAGCGGACGCCTGAATGAGCACCGCCCGCTCCGCTGCGATCCTGCTAGCCAAAGAACTCCGTTCGGAGTTCCGCACGCGCGAACTTTTGAGCGCTACGATCGTATTTGCGCTGGTAATTGTGGTCCTGTTCAGTTTTGCCTTTGACCCCACCGCGGCCGAATCGCGGCGTTACGGTCCCGGCCTTCTTTGGATTTCATTTCTGTTCGCCGGTTCGCTCATGCTGAACCCGTCGTTCGCCAGAGAACGCCTCAACGACACCATGGATGCGCTACGCATGGCGCCGATATCGCCGTTCGCGATTCTCTCCGCAAAGATGCTCGCGAATTTTATTTTTATGTCGCTGGTGGAAGTCGTGCTGGTCCCGGTTTTTTCGGTTTTGTACAACGTGTCGCTATCCGGCGTGATGGTCCCGTTAATCCTGGTGCTGGTGTTAGGAACGATCGGCCTGACCGTGACGGGAACGGTCTTCTCTGCGATTTCGTCCCACGCGCGCCTGCGTGAAGTGCTCCTCCCGCTTCTTTTGCTACCGATCCTGACTCCCTTGCTCATCGCCGCGGTCGAAGCTACCGCCTCTTTGCTGGTGGAACAGCCCGCGCTTGACCGCACTTGGGTCGCTTTACTTGCCGGATTTGATATCGTATTCCTGACGGCGTCCTGGCTTCTGTGCGATTATTTAATCGAGGAATAATGAGACGCGTTCGATGAAAGTTCGCTACGCAGCCACGATTCTCGTCGCCGGCCTGATTTTCTTCGCTGGATATGCGGCCCTTTTCATGGCCCCCGACGAAAGAACCATGCACCTCATCCAACGCATCTTTTATTTTCATGTGCCAAGCTGGATGGCGATGTTCACCGCACTATCCCTTGCGTTTATCGCGAATATCGCGTATTTGGCGACGCGCAAATCTAAGTGGGACTCCTGGGGCGTGTCGGCTGTAGAGCTTGGTGTTGTCTGCTGCACCATTGGCCTTGCAACGGGGCCGCTGTGGGCCAAGCCAGTGTGGGGAATATGGTGGACCTGGGACGCGCGTCTGACCACCACGTTCATCCTCTGGCTGCTCTATATTGCCTATTTATTACTGCGCGGCCTGCTCGACGATCCTGAAAAGAAGGCAACCCTGTCAGCGGTCTTCGGCATTTTCGCTTTCCTCGACGCGCCGCTAGTCTACGTTTCCAATCGTTTGTGGCGCACCCAACACCCGCAGCCCGTGATTCTGGGTGCTTCCGGCTCCGGTCTGGACCCCGTAATCGGTAAAGTTCTACTGCTTTGTGTGCTTGCCGTCATGGGAGTGATGCTGCTGGTCCTGATCGACCGTTACAGGCTCGAGCAATTGCGCCAGGAGTTTGAAGAACTTCGCATGGAGTATGAAACCCTGAATCTTGAGCCGTCATCTATTGCTAAGGAGAGGCCATGAAGAATTTCGAAAATTTGTTTGCCGCCTGGATGGTAGTGTGGGCCGTTTTTTTCGTGTATGAAGTATCCATTGCCCGGCGTTTGTCGAGCTTGCGGCAGGATATCGAAAGTTTGAAACAGCAAATGCGTGGAAGGTAATTTTGTTAGAGGTGCGTTATGGACGGGTCGAAGAAGATCGCCATCATCTTGTTCCAGCTGGGCGGACCTGATAATCAAGCCGCGGTTGAGCCGTTTCTCTATAGATTATTTTGTGATCCCGACATCATCAATTTCCCCGGCGCATTCCTTGCGCGCAAACCGCTGGCGAAGCTTATTTCCACCACCCGTTCGAAAATCGTTCGCCAACATTATGCCGAAATCGGCGGAGGCTCTCCCATTCGCCGGTTAACCGAGCAGCAGGCAATTGCACTTCAGTTGGAGCTGCGTCCTCATATTCAGGCGCGAACAATCGTGGCCATGCGCTACTGGCATCCCGACACGCCAGAAGCGCTGGCCACCTTGCAGGGCACGCCGCACGACGAGCTTGTGCTTCTTCCGCTCTACCCGCACTTTTCCTTGGCCACCACGGGCAGCAGTTTGAAGGAATGGAATCGTCTCTACAAAACGCCGGTGCCCGTGCATCTTGTTGACCACTTTTACGATCATCCGGACTACGTTGCGGCCATCGTTGACCGCGTGAATGGCGTATTGCAGCAATTGCCGCACCCCGATGAAGTGCATCTTCTTTTCAGTGCCCATAGCCTGCCGCTCACCCTGGTGGAAAAGGGCGATCCTTACCCCAAACAAATTCAAGAAACGGTGCAGCTGGTAATGGAGCTTGGCGCGTGGCCCAATCCGCATGGACTGTGTTTTCAAAGCAAGGTTGGACCGCAGAAATGGATTCAACCTTCGCTTGCGGATACCGTCGATAAACTGGCGCGCAGCGGCATCAAGAGAGTGCTGGTGATTCCCATTTCGTTTCTAACCGAACATATTGAAACTCTCCACGAAATTAATATCGAGGCCAGAGAACACGCTGAATCACTGGGCATCACGGAGTTTCACATGATGCCGGCGCTGAATGATTCGCCGCTTTTGATCCGCGCGCTGGCGGATCTGGTTCTTCGTGCGGTCGGAAAACGAAACGGCGTCTCCTCGGTAGTATCTTAGCGCCACCAGCCGCACACGCTCACCGTATGAGCGGCCGTTCGCAAGAAGAAAAGCCGGAAATATTTGTCACCGAAACGTTCGTAACCACTTGACACAGAGATTCCCACGGCATATAAACCAATGTTCTTGCTCCGACTTCGTATTGCCTTTATATTTTTTAGGATTTGATGACCGTAATTAAACGGGCCGATGCCAGATATGTCTGACGGGAAGTCCGGGGAAACGACCAGCGCGCCTTCTAAGGCGCCGGCGGCAAATGCATCTGCTGCGCTGGACGCGAAATCGACCGAAAAAGCGGTGAATACAACCCGCCGTCGCGTCATTTGGGCGTGTATTTGGGGCTATCTCGGGGTTAACTTCCTGATGTTCCTGCGGTTTTTCTTTCCTCGCGCGTTATACGAACCCAATACCGTTTTCGACATCGGATTTCCTTCCGACTTCGCGCTAGGCATCGACCAGCGCTTCCTGATGACCAACCGTGTTTGGGTCGTGCGGGAGCCGGACCGTCTTTTCGTTATTTTCGCTCGCTGCACGCACCTTGGCTGCACTCCGGAATGGAAGCCGGCGGAAAATAAATTTAAGTGCCCCTGCCATGGCAGCGGTTACGACAGTGAAGGCGTGAACTTCGAAGGACCGGCGCCGCGCCCCATGGACCGTTCTTTCGTGCAGCTCGATCCCACCGGAAAAATTACAGTGGATACCAGCCGCTTGTTTGTGGACGATCCGCGTGCAGGCGTGAATCATTTCAACGATCCAGGAGCTTTTTTGAACGTTTAGGCGTGGGCTGCACCCGGCGAGGAATTTGGTCGCCAAGACTTGAGCAGGACAAGGGGTCAGGCGGATGCCCGAAGAAAACGGCGACGGTAAGAAGACCGGCGCCCTCGAGAAAGCCAAGGATTCTGCTGCCGCGCTCCGCCAAACGCTGGAGGAAAAGGCCAAGCAGCAGGTCGCCGAGCTAAAAGAGCCGGAAAAGACTCAGCTTTACCGCTCGATTTTCCGCGTCAAGCACGACGATGAGCCGCGCAACCGCGCTCTCAGCGTTCTTTCCAACGTTTTCTTCCACCTGCACCCAGCCAAAGTGAATCGCGACGCCACCAAGTACAATTTCACCTGGGGCATGGGCGGAATCACTTTCTACCTGTTCATCGTGCTCACTTTCACCGGCGTGCTCTTAATGTTTTATTACCACCCCACAAAAGTTCAGGCCTTCCGTGACATCCTGTACTTGGAAAACGACGTCCCCTTCGGCAAATTGCTCCGCAACATGCACCGCTGGGCCGCGCACTTGATGATCATCGCGGTCTGGCTGCATATGTTCCGCGTCTTCATGACCGGCTCCTATAAGCGCCCGCGCGAATTCAACTGGTGCGTTGGCGTTCTGCTGATGGTGCTCACCATGTTGCTGAGCTTTACCGGATACTTGTTGCCGGACGATCAGTTGGGTTTCTGGGCGGTCACCGTGGGAACCAACATGGCGCGCGCCACTCCGCTGTTAGGAAACGAAGGGCCTTTCGGGGCGCAAATGGGCATGACGCCGTATAACGACGTGCGCTTCGCCTTGCTCGGCGGTTCTATCGTGGACGCCAATGCCTTGCTGCGCGCCTACATTTGGCATTGCATCGCAATCCCGTTGATTGTCGCAATATTTTTAGGCGTCCATTTCTGGCGCGTGCGAAAAGACGGGGGAATATCAGGTCCCGCGCCGGTGATGCTGGAATCGGAAATCAAGGAAGAGAGAAGTCCGCGGCCGGTAATCTTACGGCCGAGTGGCATGGGTTAGATCTAAATTTTAGCGGGAAAGTTTCTAAAGGATAGAACGAATCGATGCCTTTTGACTTTCGCCAAATTTGGGAAATCGCATCCGCGCCAGACAACGTGCCCATCGTGGCGCTGTTGTTCCTGGCCCCTTTTTATATGTGGTACGCCTTGCGCCAGGCCGTGGCCAACGATAGGCTCATCGCAATTTTAGAATCCGACGCGCAAGCCGCCAAAACCAAATATCGCAAGACGCAAGAGTGGGATCCGAAGTGGGAAAAGGAAGTCCACACCTGGCCCTATTTGATGCGCATGGAATTTTTGGTAGCCATCCTGGTGACGGTGTTACTCATGGCGTGGTCGTTGACTCTGAACGCACCGCTCGAAGAACCAGCCAACCCGAACGTGACCATGAATCCGGCCAAGGCTCCTTGGTATTTCTTGGGCCTGCAGGAAATGCTGGTTTACTTCGACCCTTGGATCGCCGGTGTAGTGATGCCGACCTTGATTATTGTCGGCCTGATGGTCATTCCGTACATCGACGCGAATCCGCTGGGGAACGGCTACTACACCTACCAGCAGCGAAAATTTTCCATTTGGACCTTTCTGGTCGGTTTCATCGGCCTTTGGGTCTTGATGATCGTCATTGGCACGTTTATCCGCGGCCCCGGCTGGATGTGGTTTTGGCCGGGACAAACGTGGGACGCTGAACGTGTGGATTACGCGGTGAACCGAAATCTCGACCAGGTTGTGGGGATCGATGGCTCGTGGCTGGCCCCCATTTTCCACACCACCAAGGATCAAGCGGCGATTTGGGCGCGCGCGATTTTCGGAATTTTCCCGCTGGTGTTGTTTTTCATCCTGGCAGCATTCCTGGTTCACTGGCTGTGCCTGCGCACTGAATTCAGCAAGAAGATTTACAAGCGCATGAGCTTGCTGCAGCTTGTGACCATGTACACGTTTTTAATTTTCATGGTTTCACTGCCAATTAAGATTCTGCTGCGATTGGTTTTCACCATTAAGTATATCTGGGTAACGCCATGGTTCAGCATTTAAGGTCCTGGGACGCGGCCGCCAACGCCGCAGAAAGAAAACGGAGGAATAAGGGTGCCTGATCGTTCACCTGACACAGCGCCGGACGATCCGATCAAGAATCGATCGTTTACCTTCCCGCTTTTGATCGCTTCGCTCCTGCTAATCCTCACCGTGGCCTGGTCTTTTTACGTTGAGTTTTATGGACTGCAGCCCTGGCGGCGTTATCAAACCCGTTTCGCCAAGGCCTATTCCGATTACCTCGGCAAAGACATCCAGCGAAAGAAAAAAGAAGAAGCGGACCTTTATTCCTCCTCCGAGTACAAAACTCTCGCCGCCAAGCTCGCCAGCTCTCAACAAGCCGCAAAAGCTCAGGATGACGAAATCGCCAAGCAGATCGATCTGCTGGACGAACAACGAACGGCCATCGGCGATGCCTTTAAAGACGAACGCGGAAAAATCGGCCATCTTGTCTATGAATACGAAATTATTCCGGCCCGCGACAAGAACGAAAAGGCCAAGCGCCTGAAAGAATTGCAGGAAGGACGCAACTCCACGTGGAAAGTGGACTGGCCGATCGGGAATGGCCAGGTGGAGAAGAATAAGGTCTTCACGGCCGATCAGTTGAACGACACATTTACCAGCATCATGGCTCAGCGCGCAGCGCTCGTGGCCCAGCGCGGAGAAGTTGACAAGCCAGCGAAGGACGCGCAGACCGAATTAACCCTTTACGTTTCGGACCACTTGCCCGGTTTGAGTTCCACTTCGCTCGACGGCCTGCGCAAGTCGATGGAAGATTTCGACGCGCGCATCATTCAAGTGAACGTGAACCCCTCGGGCGCTTCCATCAACAATTTGGGCGGCGCTGGGCTGGTCGATCGCTGCGAGTCGTGCCACGTCGGCACCGATCCAAAGTATGTCCCCTCGCAGGTCACTCTCACGAAAGCCGACCTCGGAATGGCGAAAAGTAACGATGCGCCTTTCTCCAGTCACCCCGACCAGGAACTAATGGCGTTGCATCCGCTCGAGAAATTCGGATGCTCACCGTGCCACGGCGGAAATGGTCGGGCGATCGATTCTGTTCGCCGCGGACACGGACGTTACGAACACTGGCTGTGGCCCCTGTATTATCCGGAAAATTACAACGCCGGATGCCAGCAGTGCCATTCCGCGGACATGGTCACCGAGCACGCGCCCGTGCTCAACGAAGGAAAACAACTTTATCGCCAGCGTGGTTGCATCGGATGCCACCGCTTCCAGGGTTTTGACAATCAAGACGAGCAGCTCGTCAATGCGCGCCAGCAGATTTTGCAGCTCGATAAAGCTAAGACAGATGATCTGCTGACCATCCCGCGTTTGCAGAAGCAAGCTGACGCGGCCCCCGATAACGCGACAGCCGACAAGCTCAACAGCGAGGCCACCAACCTCACCGTCGAAATCAGCCGTATGGATGCTCGAACACAATCTCTCGAGCAGCAGAGCCATAATCTCTTGCAGGAAATCAAGAAAGTGGGTCCCGACCTAAAAGAGGCGCGTCAGAAACTACGCAAAGAATGGATTCCGTACTGGATCGGTCACACCACCGAATTTCGGCCGACCACCAAGATGCCGCAATTTCGTCTCTCGCAAGACGAGATTCAAGCCCTCGCAGCTTTTATCTGGCAAGCCGGCCTTAGCGGTCCCCCGCTCGACCACCAAGCGCCGGGCAATGCCGCACATGGCAAAGAACTTTTCGAACAGCGCGGCTGCCTGGCCTGCCACTCCATAGGGGAAGGATCTTCCGCGGTCGGGGGAACATTCGCCGCGAACCTAGGTCGTGTCGGCGAAAAAGAAAATTACGATTACGTGGTTCGCTGGGTCCACGACCCGCGCGAGCGTACGCGTCCATATTGCCCTTACGAAAAGAAGGATCTGGGCCCGGAAGATTACGCCAAGCACAATCTCCCGTACGTTTTTGATCTGGATCACTCACGCTGCCCGAATGACGGCCACGAGCTAGTAGTTCAGCAGCCGACGGTAATGCCGAGTCTCCGTCTGTCGATGGACGACGCCCGCGACATCGCTAGTTATTTGATGGCCCAGAAACATCCAGATGCGTCGTACGCTTCGGCCGATTACATGGATGATCCGCAGCTCGCCGCGAAAGGTAAGGACCTCGCGCGGCATTACGGCTGCGCCGGATGTCACGAGCTTAGCGGACTTGAAGACGAAGGCCGCATCGGCACCGAGCTCACCAACGAAGGCAGCAAGCCCATCGAGCGTCTTGATTTTGCCCTGTGGACTGAAGACGCGAAGCGAGGCGTGCTCCCGAACGGCAAGGAGTCCCCGCGTGGCCCCTGGTACGACGCGAAAGGTTTCTTCGAACAAAAACTTCAGAACCCTGGGATTTACGATCAGGGGAAATATCATGCCAACCCGATGGACGCCTTGCGCATGCCCAAGCCGAATCTTTATGGCGGTGGTGACGTAGAAGCTCTGGTTAGCATGCTGCTGGGAAGCACCGATCCTACTTTGCCGCCGGAATATATGTACCGACCTGCTGACCGCCGCCGTTACATTCAAGAGGGTTGGTGGGTGGTCACCAAGTACAACTGCATCGGCTGCCATCAGATCGATGTAGGGCAGAAATCCGTAATGCAGACCTTGCCGTTCTATCAGGGTGAGAACAAAGCCAATCTGCCTCCGGTGCTAACCACCGAAGGCGCGCGCGTGAATCCGGAATGGCTCAAGCAGTTCCTTGCCAACCCCTCGCTGAGCACCAGCGATACGAACCGCAACGGCGTGCGCCAGTATTTGCAAGTGCGCATGCCCACCTTCTATCTCTCCAACGACGAAATTCGCAAACTCGTGCTCTTTTTCCAGGCTATGTCTTCGCAGCCCGATCCATTCATTCCGCCGAAGGTGCAGCCTTTGGACGATAACGAACGCGCCATGGCCCGCGCTCTATTCACCAGCCCGGCCGCGCCTTGCTTGAAATGCCATATGACCGGCAATGAAGCGCACGACAAAAATGCCATCGCGCCAAATTTCCTGTTGGCCCGCGATCGTCTGCAACCGGCTTGGACCGAGCGCTGGATTATCGATCCCGCGAAAATCATTCCCGGCACCGCCATGCCTTCGGGATTGTTCCATCTGGACGGGGACCACTGGGTGTTTTCCGGTCCGCTTCCGCCGTCGGTGCAGCATTACACGGGCGATCAAGCAGATTTGCTCGTCCGTTACATGTTCACACTGACGCCGCAGGAACAAGCCGCGCTGGCCGGGAAATCGCCCGCGCCAACGAGCGGGGGCACCAAATCATCCGGCCTAGGCAGTGGAACAGGAACGCCTGCGGGAAAGTAGCAGAACTTCCGGCTGGCCGGTTGCGCAAAAAATTCGCGCCGTATAAAGCTACGGAATTGTTAGAATAATCTCGTTTTACTAAGGAGGAATTGTTCCAAATGAAGACCAAGTTTTTTAATCTGGCATTCGCAGCAGTTTTGGCAATTGCCATCGTAGGATGCGGGGGCAAGCAGAATAATGAGACGAACGAGAAACCCGTGGCAGAAACGAGCGCCAAGAAAGTTGTGGACACCTCCACCGTCGGCTCCGTTTCCGGAACCGTGACTCTGGACGGCAAGCCCGTGCCGGCCAAGCCGATCAACATGAGCGCCGAGCCGTATTGCCAGAAAGAGCATCCCAGCCCGGTGGTGCCACCGGAAGTGGTGGTGGATGACAAAGGCGACCTGGCGAACGTGGTCGTCTACGTGAAAGAAGGATTGAGTGACTACTCGTTCGACACACCCAAAGAGCCTGTCGTGCTAAACCAGAAAGGCTGCATGTACGACCCTCACATCATTGCCTTGATGGCCGGCCAGACCTTCGAGGTCAAGAACGATGACCAAACTACTCACAACATTCATCCCATGCCGAAGGATAACCGCGAGTGGAACAAGTCGCAGCCGCCTGGCGCTACTCCCATCGACGAAACTTTTGGCCGCGCCGAAGACGCTATCCCGGTGAAGTGCAATGTGCATCCATGGATGAAGAGCTACATTTTCGTTTTCAAGAATCCCTATTACGCCGTCACTCCGAAGGATGGAAAGTTTGAACTGAAGGACTTGCCGCCCGGAACGTACACCATCGAAGCCTGGCACGAAAAGTACGGCACGTCCGATCAGACCGTGACGATTGGCGCAAAAGAATCGAAGCCGCTCAATTTCACGTTTAAGACCGCCGCTGCATCCGGAGACTAGTTCGCGCGGTTGTGGCAATAGGTCAGCCTTAGACTCGGCAACGGAAGTGGGCTTTCAACTCGCTTCCGTTGTCCTGGTCTTGGTACAAGAATTTCAAAAACGTCGGATGGATTGTTCTGGTTGGTAGGGAAGCGCTTTCCTAATGTCCGAAGCTGAAAAACTTCAAGGCGTCCACCGCTTCGCCGTAGCTACGGCATCCGTCACCGTCCTGCTGCTGATGGCAGGCGCGTTGGTGACCAGCAACGACGCCGCCGACTCCGTGCCCGACTGGCCGCTGGCCTATGGCCGAATCATTCCTCCGCTCGTAGGAGGCATTCGTTATGAGTTTGCTCACCGCGTTTTCGCCGCAACGGTAACCATCCTAACCGTGATCCTGGCGGTTTGGCTCGCTCGCCGGGGCACTAAAACCGCGCGCAAACTCGGCTGGACTGCGCTCCTGCTGGTCATCGCCCTGGCTCTACTCGGCGCCCTACGCGTGCTAGAAGGCCATCCCGCAGTGACGGCCACCATGCACGCCACTCTGGCACAAATCTTTTTCGTTACCGTGGTGAGCCTTGCGCTAATCACCAGTGCTTGGTGGCAGAACGCTTCAGAATCTCTCGACGATCGGGGCTCCCCTCGCTTGCGTCCTTTAGCTGCCATCACCAGTGCTGCAGTCTTCGTGCAACTGATTCTAGGTGCCGGATTCCGTCACGGAGCTTTCGGAATCTTGCCGCACCTTATTGGATTCCTAATCGTCACCTTCCTGGTCATCTGGACTTGCCGCTCGGTCCGCAAACGCTTCGGCCAGATTCGCGAGCTTCGCCGGTGGGGAATTCTGCTCCAAGCTTTTCTAGGCACCCAGGTTCTGCTGGGGATTGCAGCGTATTGGGCCGTGGTGCAAGCCATGCACTCCGTACAGCCGTCGATGTCCTACGTAATCATCACGGTTGCGCACGTGCTCGTCGGCGCTCTAACGCTTGCATCCAGCGTGGTTCTGACGTTATCTTGCTATCGGCTGATTCGGCCTAATGCGCCGGTTGCGTTAAGGTCGGCCATGGAGACCACGCGCGCCGGCGGAAGGCGGCCGGAGAGCTCACGGGCCTGAACGATGGACAACGTTTGATGAACAACACACGCGCCGTCGCCATCACCGCTTTCGAAAAGCCCTGGGCTTACGTCGTGCTCACCAAGCCTGACGTCACTTTTCTAGTGGTGATAACGACGGTGGCTGGTTTCTATCTCGGTTCCACCGGCCCGATGGATTGGGCTAGGCTCGCTCACACGCTTATCGGCACCCTGCTGGTCGCCGGAGGCACAGCGGCTCTAAATCAGTACGTCGAACGCGACATGGATGCGGTAATGCGCCGCACTGCCGCGCGCCCGCTACCCACCGGCACCTTGAAACCCGCCGAGGTTTTGATTTTCGGCGCGATCACAATCGTTCTCGGCACCGCATGGCTGGTGTTGGCCGCTAATCTTCTCGCGGCCATGGTTGCTTTAGCCACGAGCCTTTCCTATCTCGGCCTTTACACGCCGCTGAAGACGCGCACAACGCTTGCTACGGCCGTGGGAGCCATCCCTGGAGCGTTGCCGCCTCTGATCGGCTGGGCCGCCGCGCGCGGCTCGCTTTCCGAGGGTGGCTGGATCCTATTCGCCATCTTATTCGTGTGGCAGTTTCCGCATTTCATGGCCATCGCCTGGATGTACCGCGAGGATTACGCGCGTGCTGGAATCCAGATGTTGCCGGTGGTGGATCCTAAAGGCGACGCCACATTCCGCTTGATCGTTAGCATGTCCGCGGTCTTGGTTCCGGTAAGCCTGCTGCCTTCCGTGGTCGGAATGGTTGGAATTCCGTATTTCTTCGGTGCTCTCGTGCTGGGAATGATTTTGTTGCAAGTCTCGCTCTGGGCCAATCGCTCGCGCACGAACGTCCGCGCCAAGTGGTTGATGCATGCGACGGTAATTCACATTCCGCTTCTGCTGGGCTGGATGATTTTCGATAAATTCACTCGATGACCTCGTCAACCATGGGAATTGAACCCACCAATCCCAAAGCAAACTGGATCGAACTCAGCGTCATCTGCGGCCTCTTCGTTGTCCTGGCGGTTATCGGCATCATTTGGGACCTCGCCAGCGGCCTGCTAACCAGCGGTATAGACGGCATCATGATGCTGGCCATCTGCCTGATGATGGGCGGCATATTCAGCCTCATGATACTGATGATGGTGCATCAAGCAGGATTGCTCCCCTTCTTCCGGCAGGCCGCAACCAAAGCGCCTGAGACAGCGGCCCAAAAAGCGGCAGCACCAAGCGCCGCGGCCGCAACGCCAGCCGCTCTGAAGGGGGCGAGCGCAGTTCCCGCTGCGTCACCAGCCGCCGCTCCTCCGCTGCAGCCGTCGCACCCGCCCGCTGCATTGCAGCCTCCACCGCCCCCGCCGCCCGCCGCAGCGCCCAAGCCCACCGCGAAACCCACGCCCGCAGAGCCACCCAAGCCGGCGGAGAGCTAAGCGTTAGCAACCAGCGGTTACACGCCCATTGCAGCTTCGGCCGCATCCAGGATCGCCTGGCCCCTGCTGCGCGCGTTCCTGTAAACTAATGGCGAATGGCAGAAACCGCAAAACCTCAAACTTCCTTTGGTGGCCGTTGGGCTCTTGGAATCGTGGCGCTCGCTTTTCTGTTCGTGCTGATGCCGTTTTTATTTTGGAACGCCACCTGGTTTGGCCGTCCTCTTAACGACACCCAGATATCGAAAGCGCTAATCGACCAGGCGCATCCCCGCGATATTCAACACGCTCTGACGCAACTCGAATTGCGAATTGAAGCCGGTGATCCCTCCGTTCGCAAGTGGTATCCGCAAATCGTCCAACTCGCGGCCGATCCGGTAAACGAGATACGCATTACCGACGCCTGGGTAATGGGCCAGGACAATTCCTCCGACGAATTTCATCAGACACTCAAGAAACTTCTCAACGATGCTAACGTGATGGTTCAGCGCAACGCTGCCCTTTCGCTCGTGCGCTTCAAAGACGACTCCGGACACGCGCAAATTGTCGCCATGCTTAAACCATCGGAGATGAACTCGCCGTTCGATGGGAAGCTGCTCGCCCGCCTGAAGCCGGGAGATGTCATCAATACCGGGACCATGGTGGCACACGTCGAATCTCCTGCGGGCAAAAAGGAAGTGCGCTCAATCGTTCCCGGCACCCTGGATCGCTGGCTAGTCGCAAACGATTCAAGCGTAACCATAGGGCAGCCTATTCTTTCCTTATTGCCGAGCGAGAGTGCGGTTTGGGAAGCTCTGCGAGCGCTTTATTTGATAGGCGCTACCGATGATTTGCCGGAAGTGGCGCACTTTGCGCGTGGTGTTGATGGAATGTCGCCCCAAATTGCGCAGCAGGCTCAAGCGACCATGAAGGCCATTAACGAACGGAACCAGCCGAATTGATTTGCCGGTAGAATTCGAGGGCTATTTGTACTTCACCACTGCTTGCCCATTCTGAATCTGAATGTCGCTGATATCCGCCGGCAATTTTAGCTTCTCTCGATTTTCAGGAGAAGCCATCATCTTGTCCACCGCCGCCTGAAGAGTCGATTGCGGCAACGGCAGCGAGCCAAGTTTTCCCGCCACCGGTTCAAATTTTATATAGCCGCTGTCTGCGCTCAGATGCCCATCGAGTTCCAGCGACAAATCTTTTCCGTGATAATCAAAAATAACGTAGGCCTTCACCAGGTCACCGTCCATATCCACCTTGACGTCCTTCACTGTCGATTGCACTTGTTCCAGGGTGGCTTGCTCACCGCCGGGAAACGCTCCCGCGGGATCGTCTGGCGGCACGGCGCTGCCGACGGTTGGAACATTATCCATGCTGGCGGCCTGTGGGGGCGCTTGCACGGTCGCGGGCCTGCCTTCGAACTGAAGATTCTGCGCCAAATAAGAATTTAGTTCGCTGCGATCTAACTGTACCTGACTGGGCTGCCCGGCGGCGTTGGCCTTATCAGCGGCCTCAAATTTTTGTTCGGCGCTCGCTGCCGCGTTCGCATTGTAGGGAATATTCGGAGCCCGCGAGGTATGCAGAATCAAAATTAGTGTTAGTGCCAGCGCCGCGACGCTCGACCACTTCAAAATCTCGTAAACCTTTTTATAAAGTGCCGGATCAGCCATAGCACACCTCCGCCTAATCAAGCTTAGCAGGCGAAAGTAAACCGCTAAGGAATCAAGGTGGTTTGCGTTCCTGGCAGGGAACTGTCCCAAAGAACAGGTCTTAAATTCCAGAGAGATCACGCGATACTGGCCGCGGACTTGGTCTTTGTGAGGACGAATTACTTCGGGTGTCTTCCGCGCCGCAGGCAATGAGCGTAATACAAAATTCCCGCCACCGATTTGGCGTCCCGGATTTTTCCTGCGCCTATCCAGGATTCGATTTGGCGCAGAGTAAATATCCGCATTTCGATTTTCTCGTCCGCTTCAGGCTGCGCTTTCCCCAACTTCAACCCCTGGGCCAGGAAAAGCACCATGTTCTCCGTCAAAAAACCTGGGCTCGGGAACAGATCTAGCATTTTACGCATGCGCTTTGCCGTGTACCCGGTTTCCTCCAACAGCTCTCGGCGCGCTCCCTCTTCAAAACTCTCCCCCGCGTCTTTACTCCCCGCTACAAGTTCCCAAAGATATTGGCGTACGGAGTGCCGATACTGGCGAATCATCAGAATGCGCTGGTCCGGAAAGACCGGCAGCACGACGACTGAACCTGGATGCGTAACAATCTCGCGAGTAGCCCGCAGGCCTCCAGGCTCAACAAGCTCTTCTCGCCGGACGCCAAACACGCGCCCCTTGAACATCACTTTGCTGCTCAAAATCTTAGCCCAAGTCTTTTTCTTATCCACGTAATCTCCTGTGAGCAAGAGGCGCCATCGCCATACTACAAAGCGCGCTCGCCCCCAAAGTTTAAGTGTAGCGCCACGGCCTTCCGCGCGGCACTTGTAGGGTCCTGCAGCATTCGCACCGCGATTTTTCACACCACCCGCGGCCTTCCTTGCCGCCCCAGTCACGGTTGCATATACTACCCATCGAATCCATGCCCCTCAACACAGTCATTGTTGACGACGAGCGCCCCGCGCGCGACGAACTCGCCTTCCTGCTAAAGGGTTTCCCCGAAATCAACATCATCGCACAAGGAAAAAACGGCCTGGAAGCCGTCGCGCTCATCAAGGAGCACGATCCCGACTTGGTTTTCTTGGACGTACAAATGCCCGGCCTGGACGGTTTCGGCGTCCTGAAAAAGCTGGTTGAACGCAAGCTGCGCATCCCACAAATCGTTTTCGCCACCGCTTACGATAATTACGCTATCCAAGCCTTTGAAGTAAGCGCGGTAGATTACGTCCTGAAGCCTTTCGACAAGGCCCGCATCGCCAAAGCCATTCAACGCGCCAAGAAAATGGTGGAAGCGCACACCTCGCCCGTCGAGCGCTTGGAAAATCTGGTCGGCCAACTTTCTGCCTCTCCGCAAAAGGCCCCTCAGCCGGTAAAGCTGCTGGTGAAATCGCAAGCCCGCATGTTCTTGGTGGACGCGCAGGACATGATTTACGCCGCCATCCAGGACGGAACTATCACGATTTTCGCTCGCGACTTCGAAGGCGTCTCGAACTATCGCACCATTGAAGAGCTCAGCGCCTCTCTCGACTCCGACCGCTTCTGGCGTCCCCACCGCTCGTATTTGGTGAATATCAATCACATCAAGGAAGTCGTGCCGTGGTTTAAATCCAGCTTCATGCTGAAAATGAACGACAAGCGCGCCAGCGAGATTCCCGTATCGCGCGCACAAACAAGACGCCTTCGCGAACTATTAAAACTATAGGAGCTTCCCTTACATGTCATTCTTACATCCATCCGCGGCTTTTCGCGCGACCCCGAATCGCTTACAACGCTCTGGAATACTGTTGTTGCTTCTTATCTTGATCTGTATTTTTCCGCTCAAATCCCACGCGCAGGCCGCCAGCGGTTCAACCTCAACCGCAACGGCTCTAAGCGGTTCGATCACCGGCAAAGTTTCCGAAAAGCACGGTGGACCGTTAGCCGGAGCGCGCGTGAGCCTTTCAAATATGAAGACCGGGGTCGCCTCCAGCGTGGCAACCGACGTGAACGGCCAATTCACGGTGGCAAACCTGCCAGCGGGCGCCTATAAGGTCACCATCACCGCGGACGGTTGTGTCCCCCAGGAAGACAAGGTGACGGTCAAGGCCGGCCATAAATCAAAGGTATCCACGACGCTAAAACCTGTAGAATCGCAAACCCCGGCTCCGCAATAAACGGTCCGATTTGCTTGTTTCCGAGCTCCCTATGATTCGCCTGCAGCATTTCGATGTGCCGCGCGGTTGTGCTAGCATCGCAGCGTAAACTTTTCGATGGATTTCTCACTCAGTAGCGACCAACTCTTAATCCGCGACACCGTCCGCCGGTTCATGGAAGCGGAAATGCGCCCCATTTTGCGCCAGTACGAGCGCGAGGGGAAATTTCCGGCCGAGCAACTCCGCAAGCTTGGCGAACTGGGCTGCTGCGGCATGCTGGTGCCCGAAGAATGGGGCGGCGCGGGAACCGATACCATCAGCTACGCACTGATGCTCGAGGAAGTCGCGCGCGTGTGTGCCTCGACCGCCGTGGCGCTCAGCGTCACCAATTCCGTAGTCGGTGTCCCGGTTTGGAAATTCGGCAACGCGACCCAAAAGAAACAATACCTCAGGCCTCTTTCTCGCGGCGAAATCCTCGGCGCATTCTGCCTTACCGAGCCGCAAGCGGGCTCCGACGCCGCTGGCATACAAACCCGCGCAACACGCGAAGGCGACCATTACGTTTTGAACGGGACCAAGGCCTGGGTCACCAACGGTGGCGTGTCGGGAGTGTACTTAGTTTTCGCCAAGACCGACCCGGAGGCAGGCGCTCGCGGCGTGACAGCGTTCTTAGTCCAACCGACATTCTCCGGCTTCCGCGTCAGCCGTTACGAAGAAAAAATGGGCCTGCACCTTTCGCGTTCGGCCGAAATCGTTTTTCATAATTGCCGTGTCCCCATTGAAAATCGCCTCGGCGAAGAAGGCCAAGGCCTAAAGATCGCGCTCGAATCGCTCGATGGCGGCCGAGTCGGCATCGCCGCGCAAGCGCTTGGCTTGGCACAGGGTGCCATGGAAGCCGCCGCCCGTTATGCCAAACAGCGTCGCACTTTCGGAAAACCCATCGCCGAATATCAAGCCATCCAATGGATGCTCGCGGATATGCAGACTGAAATCGAAGCCGCCCGCGCCCTGACGCACTACGCCGCATTTATGCGCGACAAAGAATCCCGCGAACCTGGCTCTCGCCGCTGCGGTTCATCCGCCTCGCGCGCGAAATTGTACTCCAGCGAAATGGCAAATCGCGTCGCCTATCGCGCCGTTCAAGTGCATGGCAGCGTCGGTTATTCGCGCGAGACAGACGTCGAGCGCTATTACCGCGATGCTCGCGTGCTCACAATTTACGAAGGCACCAGCGAAATGCAGCGCATCGTGATCGCGCGCGATTTATTGCGCAGCGCGCCCGCCGGCGCGCAGTCTCAGGCCGCAGGAGTTCGCCAGGTTGGCTAAGCTCAAACGAGTCCTCAGCGGCATGCGCCCCACCGGCCGTCTGCACATCGGCCACTACTTCGGCGCCCTATCAAATTGGCTGAAACTTCAGGAAGAATACGAATGTTTTTTCTTCGTGGCGGACTGGCATGCGCTCACCACGCATTACGAAGATACATCTTCGGTCGCGGAAAACACTGTACAAGTCGCCACCGATTGGCTGGCCGTCGGTCTGGACCCCGCGAAGTCCACTCTGTTCATCCAATCGCAAGTTCTCGAGCACGCCGAGCTGCACGTCCTGCTCTCCATGATCACGCCGCTCAGCTGGCTCGAACGCGTCCCAACTTACAAAGAACAAATCGAAAATCTCAAAGATCGCGACCTCGGTACTTACGGATTCCTGGGCTATCCGTTGCTGCAATCCGCCGACATCGTTATGTACGGCGAACCGAATCAAGAATTGCTTGTGCCTGTCGGCGAAGACCAAGCCCCTCACGTAGAACTCACTCGCGAAATCGTCCGCCGCTTCAATACGCATTTTGGGTTTGAGGCAGATCCGTGTCTTTTCGACGGTAAACATGTAGAGCAATTGCGCGATATGGGAAAGAGGATTACATTTCCGCCCACGCTGCAAGACGCAGCATTGCCCGCGGAAGAGACCCTCGCGAGAAATCCATGGATATTTAAGTGGTGGGCTGCTCAAATCGGTTTCGAGAATTTTCTCCAGGAAATCGGGGAACCGAATGAGAAGTATTTTCGGATGCAAGCGGTCCTCCGGGAGCCCGCCTACCTGGCTGCGGAAACGCCGCGCCTCCCCGGTCTCGACGGCCGCCGTATGGCTAAAAGTTATGGCAACGCGATCTGGCTAAGTGATCCGCCCGCCGAGATTCGAACGAAAATCCTAAAGCATATGGTAACTGACCCGCAGCGCGTCCGCCGCACGGATCCGGGTCGCCCGGAAGTCTGTCCCGTGTTCGCCTATCACAAATTATTTTCCCGACCCGATGTGATCGCCTGGTCTGATCAGGGCTGCCGCACCGCAGGCATCGGCTGCGTGGAATGCAAGAACGCCATGGCCGACAATCTGATCAAATGGATCGAGCCCATTCAGACACGGCGCAAAGAATTTGAAGCGCATCCGCAGCAAGTTTGGGATATCCTCGATGCCGGTTCAGACCAGGCGCGCAAGGCCGCCAAGCGAACCATGCAGCGTGTGCGCAACGCCATTTTCAAATGGGACCATGCTCGTAAAGCGGCGAAAACATAGCTCTTGTTTGCGGTGGTGTTCAAAGGTTCGAGCGCCTTGGCTTTTGCGATATTGTTCACCTTGCAAGCGGTGGACACAAGTTGCCATCCCGAGCGTAGCCAGGCATCTGCTCTTTCTGTTGACTTTTGATCGAGGAAGGTGGAATGGCGTCACCCTATCGCATTAATCTTCCGGTCTACGAAGGCCCGCTCGATCTTCTGCTCGATTTAATTCGCAAGCAGGAGATGGATATCCACAATATTCCCATCGCAAAAGTTACCGAGCAGTATCTCGATTACCTTCACCAGCTCGAGAAACTCGATATTGACGTGTCCGCCGATTTTATTTACATGGCCGCTTCGCTGATTCACATCAAGTCGAAAATGCTGCTGCCCCCCGATCCGCTGGCCGGTCCAGAAGAGCAGGATCCGCGCGACGAGCTTGTGCACCGCCTTCTCGAGCATGAAAAATTCAAGAACGCCGCCCAGCTGCTCTACCAAAAGCAGCAAGTGGAAGATCACGTCTGGTCCCATCCCGACCGCACGTTGTACGCCGGCGACGAAGTCCAAGGCGAGCTGGTCGTCTCCCTCGTTGATCTGGTAAAAACTTTCCAGCAAATCCTTGAACGCAAAAAAGGCCTCCAGAAGTTCGAGCTGCATCACGAAACCGTGACCATCGCGCAAATGATGGACCGCCTGCGCCAGCGTTTGGCGTCGAACGACGATCCCATATCCCTCATCGATTTCTTCGAAACCTGCGAGACGCGCAACGCCATGATCGTCGCCCTGCTGGCCGTTCTGGAAATGGTTCGCATGCAAGCGGTCCTGCTCGTACAGTCAGAACTTTTCTCCGATATTCGTTTGCGCAAGCACAAAATGTTCGACGCCGTTTTTGCCGGACCCGATGCCATGTCACAAATTGAGGAGCAATATCTCTGACGATGACGCCACAAGAAATTCAAGCCGCACTGGAAGCCATTATTTACGCAGCAGACGAGCCCGCCACGCTCGATCAAATCGCGAAAGCCTTGGGTGTGGAAAAAGCGGAAGCCCGCGCGGCCCTCGATCTTCTGGTCGCCAACTATCAGACCGACGATCGCGGAATTGAAGTCCGCAAAGTTGCTGGTGGCTGGAAGATTTACACCAAAGCGCAGCATCACGACGTCGTGCGCAAATTTATCAAGAGCCTGCAGCCCCCGCTGCGCCTGACCATGCCCGCGCTCGAAACTCTTGCGGTTATTGCTTACAAACAGCCGGCCACAATTCCTGAAATTAACGAGATTCGCGGCGTAAACGTCGGTGGTGTCATCAAGACGCTTCTAGAAAAGCGATTGATCACCACCGCGGGCCGCAAAGAAGTGATTGGCCGGCCGATTTTGTATCGCACTTCGAAACAATTTCTTATGCGCTTCGGCCTTTTCGATTTGGAGGAGCTCCCCAGCCTGAAAGAATTCGAAGCCCTGGCGCAAGCCGCGCTTGGCGACGACACCGGAATCGCACCGACCGAGCCCGAAGATTCCTCCCTAGCGCCCGCCGCATCCGTCGAAGCGGGCGCGGGAACGGAAGCCCCCGGCAGCGTTGCGGACCATGCCATCGAAGCCGACCTCGCCGCTGCCTCCGCGGAGCCGCACCACGACAAGGCCGCTAATTCCGAAAGCATTTCAAGCGAATCCGACAGCGTGCGAGCCGCGACCGCATCGGGCGGCAAAGGCTCCTCAGAACCCGGGAATTAGCTTTCCAAAGTATCCAAGTTCTACTCGCCGGCTTCGGCTTTGAATGCTCGGTTCCGTGCTAATCTGTAAGTTCGATTTTGCGCCTAACTCTATGCTGGAAAGACTCCAGAAAATTATTGCGCGCGCCGGAGTGGCCTCTCGAAGGCATGCGGAAGAACTGATTTCCTCGGGAATGGTTACCGTCAATGGACATACCGTCACCGAGATGGGCTCCAAAGCTGACGAATCGCGCGATCACATCAAGGTAAACGGAAGGCTGCTGCGCCCCGAAAAAGAGCGCATTTATCTTCTGCTGAATAAACCGCCGGAAATAGTTTCGACCATGAGCGATCCGGAAGGTCGTCGCGCTCTCAGCGATTTGCTCCACGGCGTAACGCAGCGTGTTTTTCCGGTGGGCCGGCTAGAATATCACGCTATGGGCCTGCTTTTCTTGACCAATGACGGCGATCTCGCAAACTTGATGCTCAAGGCCCGTCACCTGAAACAAACCTACAATCTGAAACTGAAAACTCTGCTCACCTTCGAAGAAATCGAAAGCTTGTCTCGTGCGACTGGCGCGCACATCGTTCGCCTGAAAGGGAAAGATGCTCCATGGTATGAAGTTACACTTTCGGAAGCGCGCAACGACGCCTTGCGCACTCGCCTTTTCCAGAACGGCCACGCAGTTGAAAAAGTGAAACGCGTCGCGATCGGAAATCTCGCGCTCGAATCACTCGCACCAGGACGCCATCGCGCTCTGTCCGATGCCGAAGTGGCCACGCTCTTGCGTCTAGTTCAGCCAAGTTCTGAAGCCATTGCAATAGCGAGACGCCCACGCATCAAGCGCCGACCATTCACTCCCAAGCCAAAACCAGGCCGCAAATCGCAAAGGCCGGCCCTCGCCGGGCAGCATCGGGGAAACGCCGTGGGCGCAGGAACTTCTTCGGTGGTCGTTCCGTCGCGCCAAGGCCCCCCCCATTACTCCCCGCGCGAGAATCGATCCGCCTCCAATCCCGCGGGTTCCACGCGGCCGACGCGAGCTACGCTGGATCGTCGTCATCATCGCGATCGTTCGAGGCTGGCACCTCCATCGCGGCCGAAGAAAAACCATTGAGGCGCGCCGAGGCATGAACAATTTTATTAACGATCTTGTTCCGGCTTACATTAGTGAGCTAGCGCCCTACGTGCCCGGAAGACCCATTGAGGAGGTTGAACGCGAATTGAACATGCAGGCCATCAAGCTGGCGTCCAATGAAAATCCGCTCGGCCCCTCGCCCCGCGCGATAGATGCCGCACAAAAAGCGCTTGCCAATTCCAACCGCTACCCCGATGGCAGCGGTTTTTATCTCCGAGAAGCCCTTTCAAAAAAGCATGCGATTTCAGCGGACCATATAATTCTGGGCGGCGGTTCCACCGAACTCATCGATCTTTCCGGACGCATCGCATTAGTTCCTGGCGATTGCGGCGTCACCTCTTACGGTTCTTTCCCGCTTTATCACATCGCAATTCGCGCAACAGGAGCGCGTTATTTCGACGTCCCCATGCGCGAATATCATTTCGACTTGGAAGCGATCGCCCGGGAAAAACCCGAAGAGACCAAGCTAATTTTTCTGGCCAATCCAAATAATCCTACCGGGACCATGTTCAGCGCCGATCACCTCGATGCCTTTCTCTCGCGCATCCCTGAAAGTATTCTGGTCGTGCTCGACGAGGCCTATTGCGATTACGTTGACGACTCCAACTATTCTCGCTCGATCGAGATCGTCCGCAGTGGCCGCAATCTCTTAGTCCTACGCACTTTTTCGAAAGTTTACGGCCTGGCGGGACTTCGCATTGGCTACGGCATCGGTCCGGCAGCTCTTCTCGCTGAGATGAACAAGATTCGCGGCCCTTTTAACACCTCTAGCATCGCGCAAGCGGCCGCCTTGGCCGCTTTAGACGACACAGAGCACGTCCGGCGGTCCGTGGAATCTAACCGCGCAGGTCTCGCGCTGTTAACAGCAGGCCTTACAAGACTTGGAATCAAGTTCGTTCCTTCTGTGACGAATTTTCTCCTGGTGGTATTTGGAACTGACACCGAGCCTCTGGTAGAGGCGCTCCTTCAGCACGGTGTGATTGTCAGGCCCATGCGTTGGATGGGTTTTCCGTCAGCGATTCGTGTGACTGTGGGAACGCACGAGGAGAATCTGAAGTTCCTACAGGCACTTGCAGAAGTACAAAAAGCTGGCGTGCACAAGTCCGCAGCCCAGGCCCACTCACCGCTCGATTCAAACACCTCGGCCATTTAAATGGCTGATCCGGCGGACAAAGTCCCTTCCGCTGCTAACCCGGCTGAGCATGCTGAGTTCGCTCGGATGTCCGAATCAGACCTCATCACGCACATATTGAATTCCAGTAAAACGGTTGCGATCGTCGGACTCTCCAGCAATCGCATGCGCGCCAGCTTCCATGTGGCTGAATACCTGCAAGCGGTCGGCTACAAAATCATCCCCGTAAATCCTCACGAGAACACCGTCCTCGGCGAAAAAAGCTATGCGCGATTACAAGACATCCCAGTTTCCATAGATGTTGTGGAGATCTTTCGGCGCCCAACATTTATTCCTGAAATAGTGGAAGCTGCCATTCAGATAGAGGCCCGCTGCGTGTGGATGCAGGAAGGAATTGAAAACGCGAAGGCGGCCGAACGTGCCAGGCATGCGGGGTTGCTGGTGGTCATGAACAAATGTATGTTGAAGGAGCGGGTCCGAAGGTCACGCGCCGTTCAACGCTAAACCAAACACACCTAATGCAAACTATAGAGTAACAAACTTCGCTTTCCCGGTTCCGTCACCGCTACCAACTCGCCGTTGGGAGAAAGCGCGAAATCGTGAAATACCAGATCGTGCAGAACCGGCTCGAATTGTCCGTCATACACTCCAACCCAGGTTAGATTGCCGGATTTAAGCGGGTCTCCGCGCTTCAGCAAAACGCGCCGGTCGTCACGCCCCCATTGGAACACGCCAATGGCCACTTTCACCTGCACCGGCCGCGCAGTGGGATTCACTAGGTCTCGCACTTCAAGCGTATCTCCGTCACGAAAATATCCGGCCCTCTTTCCCGACGTTGATACCGCAAAATCGCCCACATATTCGTCCACCGGCACCACCGGCGTTCGCGTTTCTGTGGCCAGATTCAGCCGGACCAGCATCGGTGAGGTCAGCACTCGCGTGCTTTCCTCAATCGCGAATGCCTGATTGTTTTTGGTATCCCATGCCAGCGCCGCGAAGGTATGCCCTTGGAAAAGCGGCTTGCTCTTTCCTTGTGACGGAATCAGCGTATTCAACTCGCTAAAATCTGCACCTGTCTTCGTGACATAGACCAGCGTTTTCCCGTCCGCAAGCCAGGTTGCGTTGTACCCATCGTTGAGCAGCCCGTCCTTCATCCCTTGAATTGGGATTTGATGCCCCTCGTCATCCATCAGATAAACTGCCACCATTCCGCGTGGCGCTTGTGTTTCTTCTTCGTCCAGCTGCTGATCCCTGGTTCCTTTCGGCGCCACCATTTCCGCGGTTTGCATCATCACCGCGATGCGATGTCCGTCCGGTGACCACGCAAACGACTGCACCTGGTAGTTCAGCAACATATCCGCAAAGATTTTTTCTCCGTCGCCGACTTTCTTCTGCTTTCCCTCCGCAGAAGAAATCCACAAGTCGTCGCGTTCGACTCGAGCTTTTTTGAACTTGCGCATGTGCTGTACGGCATAGACGATCCGATTATCCGGCCCAATCGCAAATGCTTGAACATCTTCGTCAATCCTAACGAGCGCCTTGCCTTGCGCATAAGAAAGCAGCGGAATCAATAGACCAAGCACGAGCAAAATGAATAGGAAACGTGAATTAGCAGGGAAGTGAATCACACCATGCCGCCGTCGCTCGCTCATCCGGGGTCCTTTTCAGCGGAGCGTTTCGCCTTTATCCGCCGGATTTCTTCCATCCTCTGCTGGATCCGCGCTTCGAATCCCTGATCGGTCGGATGATAATACACACGATCGGCCAGGCTTTCCGGCAGGCAAGTCATATCCGTTACTTTTTCTTCCGAGTTGTGAGCGTACTGATAGCCCCTTCCGTATCCGACATGTTTCATCAATCCGGTAACCGCATTTCGCAAGTGCAATGGCACAGGTTCGGCTATCGTTTTCTGCAAATCCTCTTGTACCTGGCCGTAAGCCGTGTACACCGCATTCGACTTCGGCGCCAGGGCCAGATACACAGCGGCCTGCGCAAGAGCGAGATGGCCCTCCGGAGGCCCCAGGAATTCAAACGCCTGCATCGCCGCTAAGGTCACCTGCACCGCATGCGGTTCCGCCAGGCCTATATCTTCGCTGGCCAGGCGCACAAGTCGTCGCGCAAGGTACAACGGATCTTCGCCCGATTCCAGCATTCGCGCCAGCCAGTAAAGCGAAGCGTCCGCGTCTGAATTGCGCACCGACTTATGGAGCGCCGAAATCAGGTTAAAATGTTCTTCGCCCGATTTGTCGTAAAGCAGAAACTTTTTCTGCAGCACATCTTCCAAACGCGCCTGCGACAAAACGCGCCGGTTCTCGGCATCCGGTGGAGTGCCCATCCCGAGCGCTTCTAGTGTGTTGTACGCCGAACGCGCATCTCCATTTGCCAAAATCGCGATCCGATCCAATACATCTTCCGGCGCCTCCACTTTTTCCTTACCCAACCCTCGAACCGGGTCCCGCAGCGCTCGCCGCAAAAGCTCGACAATCTGGTCCTTCGACAGCGCCTTCATCACATAAACGCGCATCCGCGATAGCAGCGGAGCGATCACTTCAAACGAAGGATTCTCCGTGGTTGCGCCAATCAGCAAAATGTTCCCAGCCTCCACATGCGGAAGAAAAGCGTCCTGTTGCGCGCGGTTGAAGCGATGCACCTCGTCCACAAAAACAATCGTGCGCGCCCCGTAGCGCCGCGCGCTCTCAGCCTTTGCCATCACTTCCTTGATTTCTTTTATTCCCGCCAGCACCGCGCTGAAGGGAATAAAGTCCGACCGCGTGCTCTTTGCAATAATTCGCGCGAGCGTTGTCTTGCCACATCCCGGCGGCCCCCACAGCAGCATCGAACTCAGATCGTCGCGTTCAATCTGCGTTCGCAGAGGCTTTCCCGGAGCCAGGAGCTCTTCTTGCCCGATAAATTCATCCAGCGTGCGAGGACGCATGCGATCGGCAAGCGGACGCCCTGCCTGCGATTCGGCTTCGGGCTCCGGTTCGATCGTTTTAAAAAGTCCCATACGGATTTACGCCCCTCGCCGTTGCCGGGCGGCCTCGAACAAAATGATGGAGGCGGCGACTCCGGCATTCAGCGATTCCACATCGTCGCTCATGGCAATCGAAATCCATTCGTCGGCAGCGTGTCCCACTTCACTGGGCAAGCCCGCTCCTTCATTGCCGATAAAAATCCCACACGGACCTCGCATATCCGCCAAAGCTGCATCTGTATTTGCGCCTTCCGCCGCCAGCGCCTCCCCGGGCTTGCTTCCCGCCGCTACAACCTTCACTCCCGCCATGCGCAATTGCGCCAGCAGAACCGGCCCGGCCATACCTCGCAGCAGCGGCAAACGCAGCGCCGACCCCGCAGACGCCCGCAGCGCTTTCGGTGACCACGGATCGGCCGTTCCGCGCGTCGCAACAACTCCCGAGGCACCAAACGCCTCCGCCGATCGCACAATCGTTCCCACGTTCCCAGGATCCTGCACTCCAGCCAGAACGATCACCAGCGGTGCATCGCCGCGATACGCTCCCTGGCGATCCGCTCGGCCGCGCAGCAGGTCCTCGAAACTCCATTCGAGGGCGAGAAATAGAGCGGCCACGCCTTGTGGCGCTTCCGTTCCTGCGAGGCCCTCAAACAATTTGTCGGTGGTCTTGAAAATTCGCGATCGCGGAATGCCAGACTCGCTCTCACTAGCCGCGCGCAAAATCCGCTCCAATTGGCGCTCGCCCGCTTCGCTCACCAATAAAGCTTCCGTTTCGAGCCCCGCGCGCACACCTTCTTCCACCAATTTCGGCCCTTCCGCGGCGATGGCCTCCCCTGGTTTAGGCCCCGCGCCGCGCAACGCCGCTCGGAATTTCTTCAACCATTTGTTGTCGCGGCTGCTGATGATTGCTGACGGAGCAGCCCCCGCCGCGCTTGTCGTGGCGCTTGCGCTCGAAGCATGGCCTGAACTTTCTCGCTGGCCATGCGCGCTCTTGTCAGAACGAAATTGTTGCGCCATGCAACAAGCGTAACAAACGCCTGCTCTGGCGTAAACCCGCCCGGCATCTCCGAATCCGGGCGACAGCGCCGCATTTGAAACCTGATGCCGAGAACACCTGCCGTCTTGCCTGCACGCCCATCCCTGTGGTAGTTTCCCAAAGCATCATGGCACAACGCCGCGAGTGAACATTGCCCGTCGAAGTTCTTAAAATATCTTCCAAGATCCCGGAAACCAGCGTGGTGGACTACGCCGCCGGCTTTATCAAACGCGGCGAAGTAATCGGCATCCCCACCGACACTTTCTACGGCCTCTCCGCCGATCCGTTCAATCTCGCCGCCATTGAAGGCGTGTTCCAAGCGAAAGGCCGGCCCGAAACAAAAGCTCTCCCCATCCTGGTGAGTTCGATCGAGCAAGCCGTCTCGCTGATTCGCGAGGTGCCCGACGTCTTTCTAATCCTGGCGCACAAATTTTGGCCCGGAGCGTTGACGCTTGTTGTGGAAGCCACGCATCGCCTCCCGCTAAAAGTTACCGGAAACAGCGGACGTGTCGCTCTGCGCTGGGCCAATTCTCCGATCCCCACTGCTATCATCGACGCTGTCGGCGGTCCTATCACCGGCACTAGCGCGAATCTTTCCGGCTTTCCTTCCTGCACCAACGCAGCGCAAATTGTGAAACAGCTCGGCCACCGTCTCCCCTTGATTCTCGACGCTGGCGATACCGGTGCCACGCTGGCATCCACGATCGTGCGCATCGATGGCAATGACTGGACGCTGGCTCGTGAAGGCGCGCTGCCGGAAGAAGAAATTGCGAAAGCTCTCGAAAGTGGTTCGTCTGAGTAAAACGTCATTTCAGTCTAGCGCTATCCAGAAACTCGTAGTCCCCACCCGGCGGGATCACCACGTCCGTAAGTCTGTCTCGATGCGCACAAACATTATCCGGATACCACAAGTTGATGTACGGTTCGTCCTCCGCTACCATCTTCTGAACCTGCCATAAAATCGCCTTTCGCTTTTCCTGATCCATCTCCGTACGCGCGCTGTCCAGCAGGGCATCGAGAGCGGGATTGCGATAGCGTCCTCGATTGGCCCCATCCGGCGGAATCTTTTTCGAACTAAAAACATATTCGAAGATGTCCGGATCGTTGTTCGCTCCCACCCAACGCAGTGTATAAAGCTGAAAACTCCCGCGCGAAATGTCCGAAAAGAAAGTGGCAAATTCAAGCGGTCTTAAGTCTAGCGCAACTCCCACGCGCTTCCATTGGTCCGCAATCGCCGCGCTGGTCAGCCGAACGGACTCGTCGGTCGAAGTCTTCAACGCCAGATGAAATCGCACGCCATCGGCCCCGCGCGGAAAGCCCGCAGCCTCCAACAGTTTTTCAGCACGCCCGGGATCGTAGCCATATTGCGTGACCTCCGCATCGTAGGCCCAATGATTGGGCGGCAGCAGGCTGCTAGCCAGCCGCGCCTGCCCGCGCAGCAGATACTTTACTAATGTCGCGCGATCCGTCGCGTAAGCCAGCGCCTGTCGCACCTCTCGGTGCGCAAGAATCGGATCCTCAAAATTGAATGCCAGGTAAGTGACGGGAGTGCCAGGCTGCTCGTCCACCGCCAGTCCGCGTTCCCTCGCCAGCGTGGCCGACATGTCCGGCGTCAGAGAGTTGATTTCCACGTCCGCCGAGCCTTTTCGCAATTCCAGCGCGCGAACGATCGCGTCCGGCACGATGCGAAAACGAATGCGTTCTATTTTCGGCATGACTCCAAAGTAATCAGGATTGCGCTCCAGAATAATTTCTTCGTCTCTTATTTGGCTTACGAAGCGAAACGGCCCGCTTCCGATGGGATGTTGCGATACCCCAGCAGGCGAATCTCGCGGGACGATTCCCACCGCCGGCCGCGACAGCCCAAAAAGAAACGATGCGTATGGTTCGCGCAAATGGAACACGAAGGTATACGCGTCTGGCGCCTCCGTGGAAGTAACCAGTCGAAACGAGCCCCTCTTGGGAGTCTTCACCGCGCCGGAAATAATCGTGTCGAAGGTAAACTTCACATCCGCAGAAGTAAGTTCGCGTCCATCGTGGAATTTCACGCCTGGGCGCAGATGGAACACATAGGTGCGCGGATCCGGTGTTTCCCAACGCTCGGCCAGGTCGGGAATGACATTCATGCGCCCGTCGTGCGCCACTAAGCTCGAAAAAATCAGTCCGTCGAGGTGCGCCGAGTAGGCATCCGCGCCAATCCGCGGATCCAGATTGGTAGGCGCGGCCTCCATCAGAAAAACCAAAGTATTCGGATCCGATTCCGGCTGAAAATATGAGCAGCCAGCCGGAATCAGTAGCGCCAGGAATGCCAGAACAGCCAGGCAACGGCGCAGTTTATCGCGCGCGCCCATGAACCAGCTTTCCCAGGATCGCGTGATGACGAGCGCCGGTAGCGAAGGGCAAATTGTTCGACCGCCCATAAAAACTTTCGTAGGCCAGCACCGCAAACGCCAAAGCTTCCTTGGCTTCGGGCTGGACACCGAAATGATCGGATGAAACGATCGAAAATCCAGGGAGAATTGCTGCCAGGTAAACCATCATCAGCGTATTCCGCGCACCTCCGCCAGAGACAATCAACTCGTCCACCTGCGCTCGCGGCAGAATGAATTTCTGAAATGCGTTTGCGATTGAAAGGGAAGTGAAGATTGTCGCGGTCCGCACGACATCTGCCGGCTTGGCTCGACTGTTTTTGCCCCAGGCGAAAATCTTCTCGGCGTACGCGCGCCCGAATTGTTCGCGCCCGGCCGTTTTCGGAGGTTCTTTATGAAGATAAGGATGCTCCATCATTTCGTTCAGCAGTTTCGGGAGCATCGACCCACGCAATGCCATTTCCGAATCTTTATCGTAACCTGCGCGGCCATGCGTGAACTTCTCTACCAACGCGTCCACGATCATGTTGCCCGGCCCGGTGTCGAACGCAAAAACGTCCTTTGGCTTCACCCCCGCTGGAATCACCGTCACGTTCGCAATTCCGCCAATATTTAGAGCCACGCGATTCCGCTTCGGGTGCCGATACAATACATAATCGACGAAGGGGACCAGCGGTGCTCCCTGTCCTCCGGCCGCCATATCCGCCGGACGAAAATCTGCGATGGTTGTCACTCCGGTTCGCTCCGCAATCACGCTCGGCTCCGCGATCTGCAAAGTAGACGAAATCCTGGAATGCCCGAGAAACGAAGAGGCAACCCCTTGGTGATAAATGGTCTGCCCGTGCGAACCAATCAACGAAATTCTCCGCAGGGGCACTCGCCAAGCCTTGCACGCAGCTATAGCGGCCAACGCAAATTCTTCGCCCAACGCAAAATTCAACTGGCTGATTTCCGCTACGCCGTATGATTCGCCCGCCGCCACCCGCAAAATGGCCTTGCGCACCAGGGAAGCGTAGGGAAGATGATGGTGCCCTTCGAGTTTTATAGATAGCTTGGGCGGCTGCCCGGAAATGCGTGCAAGAGCCACGTCGATTCCGTCAGCGGAGGTCCCCGACATCATCCCCAACACCAGCATCGATTGTCGCGCCTTCCTAGGAAAGCTGTTTTTGCAATGCAGCCAACAGAACCATCGCTTCCAGCGGAGTAAGCTTGTTCAAATCCGCGCCGCGCAAAGCTTCCAGCACCGATTCATCGAGCGCCGTGAAACTTGTTTGATGCGCTCGCCGCCCCGCTTCGCCGCCCGCCGCTCCGGGAGAAAGTTCCTCGGTCAATTTCTCTTCTTTTTGTTCGTGTCGGCGCAAAATCTCCCGGGCTCTTGATATCACGCCCCTGGGCAAGCCCGCCAGCCGCGCCACTTCGATTCCGTAGCTCTTGTTCGCGCTCCCGGGTTCCACGCGCCGCAAGAAAACAATTTCGCTGCCCGATTCTTGCACCGAAACATGCACGTTCTGCACGCCCGGCAGCAATTGTTCCAGCTCGGTCAATTCGTGATAGTGCGTTGCAAATAACGTCCGGGGACGCGCCCCCGAATGCAGCGCTTCCACCACCGCCCATGCAATCGATAGCCCGTCAAACGTTGACGTCCCGCGGCCCACTTCATCCAGCAGCACCAGACTCGCCGCGGTAGCCGTGCTAAGAATCGCAGCCACCTCGCTCATTTCCACCAGAAATGTCGATCGCCCGCGCGACAAATTGTCGGACGCCCCAATGCGAGTAAAAATCCGATCCAGCAGCGGCAGTTTCGCCTGCGCCGCCGGCACAAACGATCCAATCTGCGCCAAAACGGAAATCAATGCCACTTGTCGAAGGTAAGTCGATTTCCCGCCCATATTCGGCCCGGTAATCACTAACAGAAATTGTTTTTCGTCGTCCAGATACAAATCGTTCGGCACGAATCTTTCACCGCGCTCTTCCAGTAATCTTTCGATCACCGGATGCCGCCCCGCGACAATCATTAGAATTCCACGCGGAGTTTCATCCTTCTGCTTTCGTGCAACGTGAATCCCGGCATCGCGCACGCGTTCGCGAGGCACTTCAGGTTCCGTAAATTCAGGACGCGTGTAGTTTCGCATGGCAGCGATACGCGCCAGATTCACAAGTACGTCAAGTTGCGCGACGGCGTTTGCCGTCCCGCGCAGCCGAGTCGCTTCCCGCGCGATAGCTTCGCGAATCTTGCTGTATAAGCGCCGCTCAATTTCCAGCATGCGATCTTCCGCCGAAAGCACCTTCTGCTCGTGCTCCTTCAGTTCGGTAGAGGTAAACCGCTCAGCATTAACTAGCGTTTGCTTCCGATCGTAGTCCGCAGGCGCCAAATGTAAGTTCGCTTTCGAAATCTCAATGTAAAAACCAAATACCTGGTTGTAACGTATTTTTAGCGACGCAATTCCCGTGCGCTTCCGCTCGCGCTCTTCCATCGACGCGATAATTTGTCTGCCGCGCGTCGTAACTTCGCGGAATTCGTCAAGCTCGGCATTAAATCCGCGCCGAATCACTCCTGGATCACTGGGGAGGGCAGGCGGGTCGTCAGCGATTCCGAGAGCAATCACCTCGCGGACATTCGCCATCTCATCCAATTGCTCGCAGAGCGCCAATAAACGTCCGCCTGCCGCCGCGGCCGGTTGTCCGTTGGTCGAATCGTCGTTTGTCGCCGCGATCAAACGCCGCAATGCTGGAACTTTATCCAGTGACTGCCGAAGGGCCAGTAAATCACGGGGCGTTGCCGATCCCAGCGTCACTCGGCTAGTTAGCCGCTCAAGGTCAAGAATTCCCTCAAGCTCCTTATGTAATTCCTCCCGCACCACAGTCCGCGATTTCAGCTCACTGACCGCATCAAGCCGGTCGTCGATCTCCGTCAGCGAAATCTCCGGCCGAAGAATCCATCTCCGCAGCAGACGCGCCCCCATCCCCGTGCACGTCTGATCGATCGCTTTCAAAAGTGTCGCGGAAGCATCGTCATCCGCCGCGGGTTCCACCAGTTCAAGATTCCGTATCGTCACGGTATCCAAAATCATCGCGTCTTGCTGCTCGTAATAGGCCAGTCGATCTAGATGCTCTAGCCCGGCACCCGCCGGACGCAGCGAAGGAATGGCCACCACGTCTTCGGGCTTGCGAGCGCTGATCGCCGACATTTCGCGCAAGTAATGCACAATCGCTCCCGCTGCCGCCGTAGCCCGCGGATGCCCCTGCAGTCCAAACCCTTCCAGTGCAACTACCCGAAAATGTTCTTCCAACAAGCGCGTCGCG
>DATNLR010000112.1:0-5831 GCA_035602755.1 Binatus sp. (SeqCode)
GAGGTTCCAAAACTTTCTGCAGTCGGAGTGAAGCTGCTCATCGATCTCTTCGTTGTCAGCAGTCACTCTGGAATTTTCCTGTGCTAGTATCCTGGGCGTCTAGTCTGATTTAGGCGCCGAGTTCAACTGGAGAGCGCGTGGGACGTCTTACCGTTTGCCCATTTTGATTCTGATTCTGACGCTAAGCGCCCACACGGAGGACAAATGCAACCAGGCCACGGTACCGCGGCAGCGGCTGCGCAGGACGCGTATGCCGAGGTGAACGGAGTCCGGTTGCATTACATGGAGCAGGGCAAAGGGCCATTGATTCTGTTTCTGCATGGGTTTCCCGAATTTTGGTACGCCTGGAAAGACCTGCTGCCTGAATTTGCCAAGGACCACCATGCGGTCGCAGTGGACATGCGCGGCTACAACCTTTCGTCGATGCCGGAGGCGGTAGACGCGTACCAAGTTCCGATTCTCGTCGAAGATATCCGAGCTCTGGCGGAGAAGTTGGGCGCCAAGAAATTTGTGCTGGTTGGCCACGATTGGGGCGGCGTGATTGCCTGGGCGTTTGCGGCCGCGCATCCGGAAATGCTGGAGAAACTGGTGATCATCAATGCGCCGCACCCGGTGGTTTTCGCGCGGGAACTGGCGAACAATCCCGACCAGCAGAAGGCTTCGGCGTACTTCAACCTTTTCACGTCGCCTGCGGCGGAGGCAACACTCAGCCAGGATGATTTTGCCGTGCTTCAGCAGATCGTCCTCGGAAGCTCGGCGAACGGTGAAGACCGCAAGAAATACTTGGAGGCCTGGAATAGGGGATTGACCGGCGGATTAAATTACTATCGCGCCGCGCGCCTCAAGTCACCTGTCGGTGGAGAAAAAGCTGATGCGCCCCCTTTCTCAATTCCAAAGAATCCGATCATCACTGTGCCTACTTTGGTGATCTGGGGTCTGAAAGATACCGCGCTCTTGCAAGGGAATCTGGACGGGCTCGAGCAGTACGTGAAAGTTTTAAAGATCGAGCGCGTGCCGGAGGGAAGCCACTGGGTCGTGCGCGAACAACCCGCCACAGTGATCCGGGCAATGCGTAAATTCCTGCAGTAAGAGCGAGTCTCCATCAAATTTAGTCCACAGTTCAGATCGCCCTCAGAACTGTGCGTCTGGCTCGGCGCTAGTACAACCGCCGGCTCCCTGCGTGCCGAGCCTAAGTTGCAGACGATGTCGCCGAACCTGTTTTGGCCAACTGGCTTGCTCGAAGTTAACCGATCGGTTAGTGTACGCCGATGAGCGGCCCCCAAGATGAGATAGACGCCCTGACAAAGCAGGTTGCCGCATTAACTGCGCGGGTTTATAAGCTAGAGAAAATAAGTGGCGTCCCTTCGGATTCGCAGCCAGAGCCAGTCCCCCGGTCGCAGCCGCAAAAGTCTGCTTCCGCTCCTTCCGGAACAATGGTTCAACCTCCTTCGGCGCAGCAACCAGTGACACAATCGCAGCCGAATCTGCTATCAGCCTTCCCGAGGAAGGACCCGGGCCTCGAAAAACAGATTGGGCAATTTTGGCTGAATCGAATCGGCATCGTGGCTGTGCTTTTCGGCGTTTCCTATTTTCTGAAGTATGCGTTTGAGAACAACTGGATCGGCCCAGCCGGGCGCGTTGCGATCGGTCTTCTAGCCGGGATTGGACTGATTGTATGGAGTGAACGCTTTCGCAACCGCGGCCACGCCGCGTTCTCTTATTCGCTGAAAGCGGCCGGCATTGGCACGCTCTATTTATCCTTATGGGGAGCGTTTCAGGTTTACCACTTGATTCCTTCGGCAGCCGCATTTGCAGCGATGGCAATCGTAACCCTGGCCACCATTGTGCTGGCTTTGAGCCAGGATGCGGAATTGCTGGCCAGTTTTGCTTTGGCGGGCGGATTCGCTACTCCGATCCTGCTTTCTACGGGACAAAACCACGAGGTCGTGCTGTTTTCATACGTCGCCTTGCTAGACGTTGCGATTTTGGCGATGGCCGTCGTAAAGCCTTGGCGCCGCCTACTTTGGGGAAGTTTTCTGGGTACGATCATTCTCTATGTCGGCTGGTTCGGGGATTACTATTCCAAAGATCAGCGGATTCTGACAGTTTGTTTTGCAGCATTGTTTGCTGCCATCTTTGCCGCGATTCCGCTGGCATCTCCTTACGAACTGTCCAAAAGATTTACCGGACCCTCCGTCACGCTGACGCTGCTTCCATTGCTGAACGCTGCAGTATTTTTCCTGGCACTCTATCAGATGTATGAAGGTGAGACCGTCACCCTCACCTGGTTTGCCCTGGTGCTGGCGGCTCTTTACCTGGCCATCGCCGGCTCGTTCAAAAGCCGTTTTCCAAATCAAGATACGACGTTCATCCACTTGTTACACGTGGCCATCGCTATCGCGTTCATCACAATCGCCATTCCCTTGAAGCTGGAAGCCCAATGGATCACGATTGCATGGCTCATTGAATCCGCAGTGCTTCTGTGGATTAGTGTCAAGACGCACACCAACTTCTTACGCTACATGGCGTCCGCTGCCTTGATCTTGGGAATTTTCCGGTTGCTATTCTTTGACCACTTCCACACAGAAACGTTGGTGTTCAATCTGCGATTTTTCACGTATTTGGTTGCGATAGCTGTTCTCGGCGGAATAGTTGGCTTCGGGAAGCGCTATGCTTCGGAAAAGGAAATGCCGCTTATCTATATTGCCGCGATTGGTGTGAATTTGTTGGCCTTGATAGCGCTTACCCTGGAGGTCTCGGATTATTTCGCCCGGCGCATGGCGATCAGCGGTAATCATCATCTTTTTTATCATCAAAATCAGTTAGCGATCGCTCGCGATTTCAGCTATTCCGCAATTTGGCTGGTTTACGGCGCGGCTCTGATGACGATAGGGTTTCGAAAGCGCTCGGCATTTGTCCGCTGGCAGGCTCTGATTCTGATTGCATTCACCATCGGCAAGGTATTCATGTACGACGTGTCCCAGCTTGGCGGCAGTTACAGGATTGTCAGTTTCATTGCTCTCGGCGCGGTTTTGCTCGGGATTTCGTTCATCTATCAACGCGACTGGCTGAAGCTTTCTTCGGATGCCTCGGAGAAATCCGCTTAAAGGATTTGACGATGAGGGCAACTCTGAGGCTGCTAGTCGTTCTTTTGATAGCGACTCCTTCCATTTCCTATTTCAAGTACGAACGAGAGTTAGAGGCAACGCGTTCCAGCGGCCAACACTATGTTGCGGTGGACGAGACTCTCTGGCGGCATGCCCGCCCGGATTTGAGCGACCTGCGGATTTATTCACCAGAGAGAGAAACTCCGTACACATTGACGATTGAGCGAGGCGGATCGCAGATCGAGCAGAAAAACGTAGCTGTGATACAACCGGGCACGCTCGCGGGGAAAACGCAATTCCTTCTGGATATGTCAGACATCCCCCGTTACGACCGCGTTGAATTGAAGCTGCGGACGAAAAACTTTGTCGCTCATGCCCGCGTGGAAGGGTGCGATGAACTCCACGGAATGCAATGGACCGTCCTCGGCACCACGACTCTTTATGATCTGTCGGACGAAAAGCTTGGCCACAACAGCACGCTTCAGATTCCTGTGACGGCTTACAAATACCTGCGCGTCACCCTGGACAGCGCCGTGAAACCCTCGGACATTGAGAGCGGGACCGCGGGGATGACTCTGGCGCAAAAGGCCGTGTGGCGAGACCTCAGCAGCCAGCCAAGCCAAGCGCAACAAGGCAAGGATACGGTTTTGACGTTTGCCGTTCCAGCGAATATCCCGGTGGAACGAGTTCTTCTTTCCGTTGATCCGGAGCAGCAAAACTTCCGGCGGGAGGTGGAAATCCAGGATGACAAAGGACTGTGGTCCGGCGCAGGCGAGATCAGCCGCATTCACATGCAGCGAAATGGGCAACGGATCGATGTCGAGCAGCCATGGCTCGATATTCGAGGAACTGGCCCGGGAACTCTAAAAGCTATTATCCACAATGGAGATGACTTGCCGTTGAAGATCACGGGCGTGCGTCTCCAGCAATACCAGCGCCGGATCTATTTTGATTCCGATCCGGGATCCAAGCTCAGCCTCTATTATGGGGACGAAAAACTCGGAGCGCCGGTTTACGATTACACAAAGCTATTTCAGAAAGAAGCTAGCGCCAATCAGGTCCAGCTAGGCGCCGAAGAGCCGAATGCTGCCTATTCCGGGCGCCCCGATGATCGGCCTTGGTCGGAGCGCCATCCAGCTCTGCTGTGGCTGGCGATCATCGCGGCTGTACTTGTCCTCGGCGGCATAGCGCTGCGCTCGATGAACAAATCCAGGCCAGCCTGACTTTCCGACCGGGCGAATTCCTTACCTACGGCCAGTAGACCCAGCCCGGAGGGAGCATTCTCTTCGACAGCGAAGCAAATGCGAAAACGGCTCCGCGGCTTTGCTCGCGTAGGCCCGCCTCCGATGGTACCCACAAACAGGTGGATTAATTCGGACTTCCCGCCAGGCACCATACATCACAGCTAGTTAGGCTCCCCGACAAGTTGCCTAGAGCTCAATGCCCGCCCGGGCCCCCTCCCAACTTGAATTTCCTAATCAAAAAGACCAGCGGAACTCCCATCAGCACAAACCACCCAAGCGCTGTAAAGCAATCGTTGAAGGCGAGAAATGACGCTTGCCTTTGAAGCAGATTAAAAGCTTCCGCCTGAGCGTGTACAGCCGCATCCGCATGTGAGAAACCGTGCGTGGCGAAATAACTGGTGAGTTTGGCGAGGAACTGCCTGTAGTGCTGGTCAAAGAGACTTGCGTGCGCCACCAACACGCTCTGATGAAACTGCGTTCGGCGCGCCAGTACCGTAGTGACGAAAGCTATCCCAAAACTTCCGCCTTGATTGCGGAAGAGATTGGTAAGGCTGGAAGCCTTGTTGTTCTTGTTGATTGGCAAATTGGAATACGCAAGCTGGCTCACAGGCACGAACAGCGTGGCGATTCCCAGCCCTTGCAGCGCTCGCGCCAAAGCTTCATGACGGTAATCGGTGGTCAATGTATAGCTGGCGAAAAGCCACATGGCCATGCCGAAAACAAAAAATCCAAAACCGATCAGACGTTTCACCCCAAGTTTCGGAAGAATTCTTACCACCACGGGCGCGAGAAGTACGATTACAAACGCGCCGGGTCCAAGGACCAGCCCGGCATCCGTCGCCGAATAGCCGTAGAGCCGCTGCATCATCTGAGGAATAAGTACGGTGGATCCATAAAGCGTAAATCCGAACATAAAGTAGAAAATATTGGCTAGCGCGAAATTTCTGTCGGCCAACAGTCGAATCTCCACCACCGGATCCGGATGGTGCCACTCCCACACAATGGCAAACAGAAGAGCCACCATCGCGATGGTGAAGAAAATTACGATGAAATGGCTTTCGAACCAATCTTCAGTCTGGCCGCGATCCAGAACGACCTCCAGGCAGGCGAAGGCCATGGCCACCGAGAAAATTCCCCATCCATCAATCTTCAACTTTCCGTCCTTGCGCGCTGCCTCCACCTCGCGTTTGAACGCCGGCGGATCAGACACCACGCGGCTGGTTAGGATCAACGAGATGATGCCTATTGGAATGTTGATGAAGAAGACCCATCGCCAGCTCCAATGGTCCGTGATCCAACCGCCCAACGGCGGCCCGATCGCCGGCGCGGTCACAATTGCCATGCTGTAGAGAGCGAAGGCTGCGGCCCGTTTAGCGGCTGGGAAAGTATCTACGAGTATGGCCTGCTCCACCGGAGCCAGTCCTCCTCCGCCGACTCCCTGCAACACGCGAAAAAAAATCAACGCGCCCAGGCTGGGGGC
>DATNLR010000115.1:0-25824 GCA_035602755.1 Binatus sp. (SeqCode)
GACGCCAACTTGTAGAAGATACAAGAGCTAAAATCGTTCAATTCAAACAAAACACTGCCCTGTTTAGGTTTGGATCGACTGCGGCCGGTTCTCAACGAGAAGTGCTATCGGATCAACCGATTACAGAGTGTTGCGTCGACCGTCTGAGCCGGCACGACTTACCAGGAGTTGACCACAAATAGCTGTGTGCCGCGCGGCCCGCTTGGGTGCCCTCGCATGCTGTTGTTTACGTTAGAGACAAGAATGAGATGTGGCTCCGATTCCATCGAACCGGCTGGCGTCCTGCCGTTTGCACGCACGCGTATGCATGCGTCCTTCTGAAGTTAGCTCGTTTCGGACAAGTAATCACTAACCGCGTCAATGTTTGGTTCTGGAATGCCGCGCTTAACACGCTTAATCGCCTTACGCGGTTTAGGACGCTTCTTCGTTTTTACTTTCTTCGCCATTTGAGACCCTCCAAGTCTTGCCTGCGTTGGGACCTACACGCTACTCTCACCTGGGCGCCTATGTTTTAATTGCCAAAGCTCACCAAGCTATAACGCCTCGGCGACCCGCAGCTCAGTCCTACAGATGTGCGCGAGTCTACATCACACACCAGCGGATACAAAATTACTTTCGATCAGCGGACAGCACCCAGCGTTTCGGCTCATAGCCCGCCTTTCTTGACAGACAGTTTGGCGGAGGAACCACTAAAGCGTTTTTGCCTTCCCGGCTACTCCTTCACATGCGCCAACGGAATCTGCGAAAACAATTGTAGGTCGACGATCATGTTCAGCCCGGCGGTCCAACTGAAAGAACGTGGCGGCCTTCCTTCCCGGCAACACCTGGCTGACGACCGGCGCATACTTCAAGCGCAGCGCCTGGGCCTGTCCATCCGTTTCCAGTCACTGGAACGGGCCGACGGTCGGCGTTCCGGAGACTTCAACTCCCTCAACCGAGGTGAGCAGGAAATCTATATCTAGTTGATCGGCTCGATACTGAGGCGTGCACTTGCAAACGTATCTTAATGGTCTTTCCCTCATCTTCAAGTACGAAAAGCTAACACTCTAGCAACGAATGTGACGTGCCTTAAGAGTTAATAAAAAAAATAAGGCGTGCTGTTCTGAACATCAGCTCCTGACACTGACAGCGAAAATGAAGAGTAACCCACCGAAAGGACCTTCTTCATGAAACGACTACTGTTAGTTACTTGCATGGCGAGTATGGGCAACTTGGTATGGGCGCAGTCCGCTCCACCTCTCGGTTCTGCGAAAAGTTTCGCGGTCTTGGGAGCCGCAACAGTGACAAACTCCGGTCCAACCGTCATCACCGGAGATGTGGGCGTGAGTCCGGGTACATCTATAACCGGTTTTCCTCCGGGAATAGTGCTCGGGGGCGCACTCCACCCGGGCGACGCGGCCGCCACCGCAGCTCACGCCGATGCGAGCACTGCTTACAGTGATCTGGTAGCGGAACCTTGCGGCACTAACTTGAGCGGGCTGACTCTCGGCACCAGTCCTGGAGCAGTCACGCTGGCGCCTGGCGTGTATTGCTTTGCTTCTTCGGCACAGCTGACCGGAACCCTCACGCTCAGCGGCAGTGGTGTTTACATCTTTCAGATGGGGAGCACGTTTACGTCAGCCACTGCTGCCTCGGTCGTCCTGGCAAATGGCGCGACGGGCGGTAACGTGTTTTGGCAGGTCGGCAGCTCCGCTACTCTTGGCACCGGCACCGCTCTCGCAGGAACCTTCATCGCCGCCTCCAGCGTCACGGTAACCGCGGGGACCCAGGCTCTCGGACGGGTGTTTGCGCTTTCGGGTGCTGTGACGATGGACACCAACACGATTGTCAGCCCTGTAAATCAACAGTTCATCATCGAATCCATCGGCGATGCACCGAGCGCCGGATTCGCAACCAGTAATAATCCGAACGCCACCCAACAATGCTCGGTCGACGCCCCCTGCCCGCAACAACTTGAAATCGCATTCGATACGTTAAACCAGCAACCGGCAACGCTGGGAAATCCTAACGACATATTCGCAACGAACTCGCTAGATGACCCCGACGTGATAAGCCAGATTGTGATAACAAATCCCTGTGTCGCCGCGACACCAACGGCTTTCACAGCGATTTCCGTCCTGAATGAAGACAATACCTACTACAATTTTTTCCTGAGCGGCGATACAGGGAACGGAATCAACCCTTGCCTCGCCAACTCCAGCAGCCCGGCAAGTGGTAATTACTGTCTAGGCCCGGATAACGGAGATTGCGCAAATGAAACGGAGTCCGGCGGCTTCACCATATATGCCATGCCCGATCCGTCAGCAGTGTATTTCGGAACCTTTAGCAGCACTAGCCGTGGTTATCATCGTGCAGCAGTCTCCGGACCAGATTCGTTAGCTATTCAAGCCAATCCGGATTTCTCGGTCGCCGCCACGCTTCTAATGGCGCCGGGAGATCTCTGCGCCGCCCAAACTTCCGCGCTATCGCTCACTTCAGCCGATCCTGAAGCAATAAATTACGCGGACTATGGCAATGGCATTAGCGGGATTGTAGTCGGCGACGTCGTGGCCGTCGCGGTGGCTGACGATCTCGGCAATGTCTTAGCCGTCTTTGCAACCGATAAGGATGCCAACGGCAACGCACTGCCACCAGGAAGTCTCGACGTAAGTGGGACTGTCATCAGTGGAGTATGTGGAAGCGGCACGGTCTTCTACGACAAACCGTTCTCGATCGGAAAAGGCCCAATCACGGTTTGGCGACACAGAAGGCTCCACCATCATTGGTATATTACGAAATATATGCACGAGTTTCAGGAAGAAATCCAAAATCGTGAACAAGTACCGCCGGCGCGGTGCATGTTTCCCGTTCTCGGATGGTAATCGGCAAAACGGTAGTCTGGGCCACAAACATCTACACCGTATTTTTTGGACACATTGCCTATGAAAGTACCCAAACCTAGTCGTCCAGGAAACACTCAGTCGCTGAGGGTCGGGTTGCGGCGGGCGGAGAGGAGGCAATGGTGGCTTTCTTTTTCGAGCGTGCTAGTCACTTTGATACTTACGCTAGGAATCGTTTCTCTCTCCTTTACGATATTCGTCCCTGCGCGTGAACTTGGGGATGTGTTTAACATTCATTTCGGAATGCATGCACTGGTAGGGATGTTAATCATCTTCTTGTGTCCGTCGTCTACTAGCAACTGCAGATTCATCGCTTTCGTATGAACCTTGGTGCAAGAAGAGCTGTTCAGTGTGATTGGGGGAAATGCAGCCGATATGATCGCAGTAGTGACCGTTAACGGAGAGCGTCTTTACAACAGCCCTTCTTACGAGAAATTGCTTGGCTACACTCCCGAGGACCTAGAAAAAACTTCGGCTTACGAACAAACCATCCGGAGGACCAAAAAGTCGTGAAGTTAGCGACGGAAGAAGCGAAACGACCGGTCTTGGACGCCGAGTGGAGTACCGCATTCGGCATAAAAACGGCGAGTGCTCGAAGCAGCAATGCGGTCGTAGGAGGAATACTCAGCTGGGAGCGTAAACGGCTGCTACAGGAATCCAATGCCGAGTGCTGGCTCACACGATGAGAAGCAGCAAACTCAATCGGAACCTCTGTACCCGGTCGCGGGAGGCGCCGCTTCGTGGCCACAAATCGATTGAAACTCTTACGAACCTCTTCAAGTGCTTCTTGTCGAGTATTTCCGCTGCCCGATATCGCGGGCCAATTCGCTACATCGGCAAACCACGGAATCGATTTCCGCCGGGATGGAGTCGTTGGCTCAATCGGCTGCTTAAACCAAACACGAACTGGATAGTCGTCAATCGTCCATTCGTGTTTGAACATCGAAGCGAAACGCATCCACACAGCTTGCTCTTGCCACGCAACTTTTTGGACCATACGCATCGCCTACTTATACTACACGCCTGCTAACTCCCGATAAGTCAGCCGCAAGACTTTGCGCAATCTCAAGTATTTGTTGCGGCCAGATTATCAATGCGGATACTTTTCGAGGGGCAGCACGTTGCCCTCGTTGCTGCACGTCCTGTTCTTCCAGGAAATGACTACAGCAACGACACCGGGGCGTTGTCCGGTGAGCGTCGCAAACGTGATTTGGATATTTTCGTAGTTGCAGAGCGTTATATCGGTGCTGCCAACAGTCACAACTGTTCCAGACGGTCAGGCGCGTCGTGTAACTCATGGCCACGCGCCGCAGGCGGCACCAACTCGTCAGAAATGTCGATGGCCAACTTATCGGAGATAACTGAATCTAGATACACACCACTTCTCGTCGTATGTTGCCTTGCAAATGACATTTCGCATACTTGGCCGTCGGCCGTGTATCGAGGAATCATCAGAACGCCTGGACGGACTTCGTACGAAGTAACCACCGGATATGTGGCGCTCAATCCGGCTGGAGATCGCGGCCGGGATGGAAACGCAAAGCCGAGGAGCAGAAACAGGACGCATGCCGCTCTATTCATACACGCTCCTATAAAGAAATGCGAGTCGTAGGATCCCTCAGGGAAAGTTAACACGATTGGAAGCGGCGCGAGGCCGAAAAGGAAGCGGGACGCTTCCCGTTCCAAGTGGACGTGTAGTCGGATAACGGACAAGTTTGACGTTTGCCTTATTTGACTCGCCTAGCAAAGAGGGGTCGGCGAGGAAACCAAAGTAAGAGAAACACGAATCCCGTGATGTAAAACACGGCTGCGGAGCGAAGCGAGCCACCCTGTAGCCTCCTGACTATCCCGAGGGTCGCGATGAACTCGGCGTAAAGTGCACTAATCAATTGTCCCATCAACCAACGATTGTTTTGTCCCAAACCTTGGTAAGCTTTTCAATTTCCTTCCGGTCTCCCAACCAACGGATGTAAGTGAAATCTGCGGTTATAGGATTGTGATTTTGGAATATGTCAGCCGGTCGCGGCATCCACTCTTGATCTTGCAGAACGAAGGCGCCGTTATGCTCGCGGAGTAGATCCAGAAATTGAGGCTTAATCCATCGCTTATTTCTAATCTCGACAGCAAACTTTTTATTCGGGGGCAACTTTTGGAAAAATGCTTTCAGTCGCGACAGAAATTGCACGCCGGACTGGAATATATCGGTATTAAAATAGGGGAATTGCAATAGAAGCGGGCCTAGTCGGTTGCCCAATATACTCATCGTTTCGATAAATTCTCCAAACTCTTCGTTGCACTCCAGCAAGCATTTCTCATGAGTGATCACGTGAGGGAGCTTTGCCGCGATGATGAAATTTTCCGGCGTTTTGTTTCGCCAGCCTTCTACAGTGAAAACGGAAGGCGTGCGGTAGAAAGTCGAATCGATTTCGACGGTGTGAAACTTTCGGGCGTAATAGCTGAGGTATTCCGGAGGTTTCATACCGGCAGGATAGAATGCTTTTTCCCAACCTGCCGCAGTGAAAGCCGATGTTCCGAGATAAATAGGAGATGCCACGCGGCGATTATAATATCGCGCTTATGATTAACATTCTCTAATTAGGATTATTGCTCTTCGCTACTCGGTAGGGATGAGGGCCAACCCAGTTTATTAATTTGAATCGACAGCAAACCCTTGCAACACGCTTTTAACTCCATTCGTTCTTCACAGTGGCGGGGATTGTCTGATAATTCTTGAGCGCGTAGGAATATCGCACTCTCAGCAGCGTGGACCAGATGAACCAATTTCTCTTTATCAGATTCTTGTAGGGCAGCAAGATATGGCTCTTTCCAGGGAAAAGAGTCCGGCATATCCGTCCTCACGCTTGTGATAATTCTGGGCGACTCCCATTTTAGCACTTTGGATTTGTGTTCGCTACCGTACCGCCGAAGATTTCATGTCCTACAGCGAAAACAGTATCGTGATGTATGAACATTCTTGTTAAAAGAGTTATATGGCCTAGTTCATTTCGTCCAGCCAATTTTCGCGGGGTGCGTTTAATGGCCAGAAGTGTTCTCGTAGCTGACGATAATCCAATCATTCGTAAGATGCTGTGTCGGATTTTCGAGGCCGAAGAAGAGTACGACCTCTGCGCGGAAGCCACTAACGGTCAGGAAGCGATTGATCTAGCATTAAGCCATCGCCCGGAGCTTATCATCCTGGATTTCTCCATGCCAGTTCTGAGCGGTTTAGCCGCAGCCAAAGAATTGAAGAAGTTAATGCCCCATGTTCCGATAATTTTGTTTACTCAGCATTCAGACAGTTTGCTGCGTGATCAGCTCAACATTGACCGCATTGTGTCCAAAACAAATTTGGCGGAACTAATGAACCACGTCAGATCACTTCTCCCTGTATGACGATGTGATTATTACAAGCTACCTCGAATGTACTCTAGCGGACTGCAAAAGCTTGCGGTTCGTGGCACTCTTCAAACATGGCACTGAAAGGCAGCCGTCGCCGAAACACCACGTCTCTGTATTTAATTGAAAGCCGCGAAGCTGAGCGGACACTTTCAGAAGCAAGAAAACAAAAAAAGCCTCGCGCCATGAAATCCGCAAAGACGATTAACTCCACTTAAATTTCTTTAGTGGAAGTTGACGATTGCAAATATGCTCATCGAATCGCCTCTGAACCTGACCCGCGTTGTGTTCGCCCTCTGTGAGATTGTTGGGGTTTGGGTAAGTCCACGAACATTTAGTGCATGCGTAGCATTTGCGTTCAGACGTCACTTGCCAGACTAGCACTCTACGCAATAGCCCGCTTGGACCGTCGCCGACCGGGCTTCTGAGATTGCAATTTAGCTTTGCCGCAAGCGTCGCATCGTTGTTGCTTTGGACTTCCGTAGAATTGCACGTTGCACACGACGCATGTGAGCAGGTGTAGTTCTTTGCCTTCCGGTGTAATCACCACGCTGGCGCGTTCGATTTTCAGGATTGGCATAATAAATAATTATCTCACGGCTGGAAACTACTAGGCGAACATGGAGCGAAGATGTATCTTACTTTTCCAATGGATGCGGACACCAAGTCGGAGTTGTTGGAAGCTGCCCAACACGAGCTCATGAAACATCACTGGGACACTTTCTGCACGGAGCCTCTATCAATTGCCGAAGGTGGTAAAGGCGTGATTGTGCCGGGATGTGTTCATTGCAGAAAACTTCTCTACACGAACAATCAGAGCCGACCTCATCTCTAAAATAAAGTGGTTTTGAAAGGAGCGTGGCGTCGCTGCCTCGTTTTCAAAAGCGGGCCCGGCACAGCCTAGCGCTCTGTGCCGGTTAGGGCTCACGGTCTATGGTTTTTGTGGAGTGCTCTTGATTGCAGGCGGTCTGCCGTGAACGCTCGGGCTGATGAGCGTCATAGCATCTTTCGCATTAAACGGGTAACGGCGAACGGACTGTTGGCCTGTGGTGCTGAGTGAAACGTCCACGCGGCGATTGTTGGCTAGGACAATGATTTGCAAATTGGCCAAGGCTCGTTGATGCTCGTCCGGAGTGAGTTCAGGATTATCCTGCATCTGCTGCTTCACCTCCTCGGCAGTTAGGTTGTCATCTTTTCCAAACGACTGAACATCTATGCTGCCGGCAGGGACGCCGTGTTCGACCAGGAAGCTCTTGGTCCCTTCCACTCTCCGTTCGGTGAGGAGCTTGTTGTACTCCTCGGATCCACGAATGTCGGCGTGGCCGCCCAGAATCAAGTGCGCGTCGGGCCTGAAGGTTAGATAGCGGCTGAAGTCCGTAGCGAGAGCAGCGAGAACTTCCTGTTGGCTCTCCACCAGGCCGCCGCCGGGATTTTTTTCCGTTGGGCGGGCGGTTTGAAAATAAATGCTGTGTAGCGAAAGCCGTGCTTCCAATTCAGCAACCTCAGGTGGTGGAGGGGGCGCCTGCACTTCCACATTGGTGGAAGCGTCTGCCGTTCCGCCGCGATCATTCGCGACGCTGCATTTCACAGTATAGTTACCCGGCGCTGAGCCGTTGGAATCGAAGCGAACTTTTGGCCCGTTTCCAACGATCCGGCCACCTGAAGTGCTATAGCTGTAAGTTAACTGACGGTTGTCAGGATCGTTCGCATCGGCGGTGATGCCGGTGCTGTCTCCCTGAACGATGGGGCTGCGGTCCGCAGAGCAACTCAGTGTGGGTGGGCGAATTGGCCTGGCTTCCACACGAATATCCACCGAGCATGCCGCTGTGCCGCCGCGCCCGTTATCAGCGCGAACTTTGACCGTATAGACCCCTGGTGTCGCGTGCGAAGAGTTCCATCGGACCACAGGTCCAGTGCCATCCACGGCGCCATCGCTTGCGTTCCACGAATAGATGAGCGAACTGTTGCCCGCGTTGCTGACGTCTACGCGCACGCTGACAGTATCGAGCGATTCGGCATAGACCATGCTCTTGTCTGCTGAACAGGAGGCCACGAGTGGTGCTGGTGGAGGTGCCGGTGGGCTGCCGCCGAAGCGAAAGACGATTCCAGTGGAAAGTCGAACGTTATCCTGCCACCCGCGGTCCTGACCGTTGTTGGAAAAAGGATCTCTAAAATGAGTCAGCAGGAAGTCGGCTTCCAACAAACGGAGAGCGATGTGGCGGCTGATTTTGATGTCGAAGCCAGTGCCTAAGAAAGTGGCGAACCCAGTGTCGGAGCCAAGAGGTGTGCAAATTGGGCTTCCGGTGCACCCTGAAATTTTCACAGAACTTGCGTGGGCGCCACCAAATAATGCCTGGACAAATGGAGTGAATCTTTCATATCTGCGATAGGAAATCCGTGGACCGAAGGCGAAGGAGTAAGCGCTGCCATTCGAATCAAAGGTTTGGCTCCCCGTTGGACCAATTAGAGTCAGCTTACTGTTGTCGTAGCCCCCAAAATCGGCGACGAGTCCCAGATAGCGGTTGAAGTTGTAGGCTACCGAAGTGCTTCCGCCATGTAAGTAGCCCATGCGGTTGCTGGACGACGTAGGCGTGGCCCGCCAGAAGGAATATCCCAAGAACCACTCTACCTTGGGATAGGAGTTTTCCGATTCGTCCCACCTATGCTTGGCGTCCACAGGTTGGGACTCTGATTGCCCGTTTGCGGAAAAGAGAGTGGGCAGCGTGCCGGAGTTATCTGTAACCTCAGCGGTCGCGGGCGACGCAATGGAAGCAACAGGCTCATCTTTCTGGGCATTTGCTTTCGGCTTTGCTGTATCGTCCCCGAACAGGGCTGGAACGATCAAAAGAATACCCGCGACCCCGGCGATAAATCTCGCTGCTGATCTCATTGTTGCCTCCTAAATCGCGGCTACGTATTGCGAGCCGGTCCAACGGTCTCGTTACCATCTTTCAGGACCGGTACTCGCTTTCGTTCCAACCGGCTCTCTTATGGTGCCGGTACAGTGATCACGGTGTTGACCACGGTTACCGAAGCATTTAGCCCTAACGCTCGGCCATTGAGAGTTGTGATCGTTGCATTGCCGGCAGTCGAGAAAGTGACTCCAGCGGAAGCGATGATGGTGCCCACCATGGTGCCGCCACCCGCGGCGTTGATGGTTGCTGCACTACCCACTTGCCAGAAGACGTTGCTGGCCTGTGCTCCGTTGATCAAGATGATGTTGCGCGGCGCGCCAGGAGCGCCCACCGTGAGCGTGCTCGCCGTCTGGAACACCCAAAGAGCGTTCTCGTCTCCTTGGCCATCCAAGGTGAGGTCCGATCCAGTAATCATGAATGACCCAGCAGCAGCTTTGTATATGCCGGGCGGCAAGGTTAGTCCACCGAGTTGGCCTGCACCCGGATCCGTGCCTCCGGGACGCGAAGCAGGCGAAAGATTGTTAAATGCGGCGAGAGCGTCACTCGCGGCTTGTGTCGCGATTGCGAACGTAGCAGCAGTGCCTTCAGAAGGGCACGCGACAGTCGGAGGCGGAGGAGCGGTGTATATATTTCCGTTCACCATTCCCATGTTGAGTGGGGTTTCGGTGTACGTGCATCCCGGCCCGGCATCATGGAATCCGGTTACCAGAGTGGAAGCGCCAGTCGTGCCGATGTCTCCATTTATTACCGTGTTGATTCCCTGGTTTGTGATACCGGCGCCCCCTCCAAAAGCACCAAACGTCGAGGCTGCTCCGAGACTAGGTCCAATTGGGCCAACGGAAGTGCCGGTGGTAAAGGTCCACGGATTCGGTGCAGTCCCCGCCACGAGCGGATTTCCAGCGAGGTCTGTGGCTGCGTTTGTAATCGTGGCCGTATATTGAGTAGCCGCAGTGAGGTTTGCTGACGGTGTAAAAGTGGCAATTTGATTGGCGGAATCGTATGTGACATTTCCAGTGACTGCGGCTCCGCCAGTTCCAGCTACCGCCAAAGTAAAAGTACCTGACGCCGTGATTGTTACGGGGCTCATCGGCTCGCTGAACGTGGCGCTCACGGCGGCGTTCAACGGTACATTCATCGCGGCACTGGCTGGGCTGGTAAGAGTGATCGTTGGTGAGGTAGTGTCCGGTCCCGTGCCAGTTGTAAAACTCCACACATAAGTGGCAGCCAGCGCGTTTCCGGAAAGGTCCTCAGCTGCGGTTGTAATGGTGGCGGTGAATTCTGTGCTTGGTGTTAATGCGCTTGACGGCGTGAAGGTTGCTGTTGATCCGGCGTAACCGACGGTTCCTGGAACAGCAGCGCCGCCCACTCCGGCTACCGCTAACGTGAACGTTCCGGTTGCGGTAATCGTTGCAGAGTCCATTACCGTGCTGAACGTCGCGCTTGTTGTTTGGTTCGTTGGAATGGCAATTGCCCCTGAAGCAGGAATGGTGGAAATAACGGTGGGCGCTGTAGTGTCAGCTGTCAGCCCAGTTGTAAAACTCCACACATAGTTAGCGGCGAGACCGTTGCCTGCTGCTGCGCTTTGGGCCGCCGTACTGATGGTTGCGGTGTACTGAGTGCTCGGCAGCAAATTCGTGGTGGGCGCGAACGTCGCGGTATTCGTCGCGGTCACGTAGGTCACAGTTCCCGGAACAGCAGCTCCGCCTGCCGTCACTGCCAACGTGAACGTTCCGGCAGCCATGATTGTTGTGGAGTTCATGGCTTCACTGAAGGTTGCGGTAATCTTTTGGTTTATGGGCACATTAATTGCGCCGTTCGAAGGATCGGTCGAAGTTACTGAGGGGATCGTTCCGGTTGTGAACATCCATGGATAATTACTAGCCAAGCTGTTTCCTACAGGAGTTTGAACTCCAGTCGTGATAGTTGCCGTATACAACGTGCTTGGAGATAGAAGCGCCGTTGGCGTGAATGTCGCGGTTGTTCCGGAGTACGTGACCGTGCCAACTACCGCAGCGCCGCCAGGTGCGGTTACCAAGAAGGTCGATGAATTAATCGTCGAAGGATTCATCGACTGGTTAAAAGTCGCGGTAATCACTTGGGCGACCGGAACAGCCATGGCGCCATTCGCGGGGTTGGTGGAAAGTACCAAAGGGACGGGGCTGACGGTTTGTTCTCGTCCGCAGCCACATAGGAAAATGCCCAGGAACAAGACCATCGTGGAGCTTCGAGCCCACATCTTGCTAATCTCGTATTCCATCATTTGCGCCCCTTTTCGCCTCGTTCTGATGTACGTTCTTCGCCGCTGAGCGTGTCGCGCTGCCAGAAGACTGCCGAGTTACACGAGACTTGAATTCAGATAACGCAAGTCTTCCGCTCGGCCAAGTCCGCAGCACCGTTGCGGGTAACCAGAATGGGGAAAGGAATCGTCTGCCACTGTGCAAAACAGCACAGCCGAAGATCTTTTTATTAACTGTTAGCGCACAAAACGCTCACCGGCACCTTCATCGCTCCATTGTTCAGAAACCGTGAACACCCTCTCAGGTTGTTAAGCGAAACGTGTTTTCTCATTTAGCGACGGACGTTCCTTTTGCTGAGAGATTTCGCGTTGGGTGTGAACTTGCTTTGTGGGAGGTTCAACCCTTCAGATCCTCTCGTTGGCGCATCAATTGAGGAAATGAAGCGACGATTTGAGGCACAACGCGACAGAGAATTCAAGTCCCACATCTGCGCGGAATACCCCGGAGATTCTTAAACTAAGATAGTTGTTTCGCGTTTCGAAGTATTGGCGGAAGGCAGGTTGGGCTTTATTATTTTCTCTTCAGTTCCGAAGAATGTCTGACGGGCTTGCTCAAATGAATCTTCTTCCTCGGAACTCATCTGTTTCGTTTCAGTTTCTCGATTCACTGTGTCCCCTTAATTCAGCGGAAAACCATTCCAAGTACCCTCTCCCGTTCATAGCATCTTCTATGGCTTGCCACTCCAGTTCACGCGCCCGTTGCACGGGCCACTTCTGGCTCGCTGACCAACTCCTCAAAAAGCGTCCGGTAATGAATCATAGCCTGACGCAAGTCTTCGGTGGTGGCTTGCCCGCGCGTTTGACGAAGTGCGCTTTGGTGGGCCGCACGATAATTTTCGAGAACCGAGGGATGATCGACGGAGATATCTGCCGCACGCTGTTCAAAATCGCTTACCGGATAGCCGCGTGTGGACATAACATCGCCCAGCAGCAAATCGGCGTCCGCCACTGCACCCCCGGGGCCGTCAACGAACCGCCCCTGAACCCGGCTCCAGGACTCGACAAACCGTGCCCGATCCGCTGCGGCGAGCGGTCGGATGTGCAATCGCTCCACTCGTTCTGCGCGCTCGTCGAGGACTTTTTCTGCTCTGTTCTGGCTCCCGCCTTCTTTTACGGCACGGGTATATTCCGCACTGCCGAACTGAGTGCGGAGTCTTTCTGTTCGGTTGGTATGGCGCTTACGAACAAACAGCCAAATGGCGATGCCCGCGACCACCAATACGGCGACAGCGATACCTATAGCCATTTGTGTCGTACTTATCTGTGATAGGTTCATGACTTGCCTCCAGTTCCTGATTGACTCCTAAACCGTTTTTCGATGACTTTTTCCTCCTGGCCTATTTTCTTTTGGACTTCCCCGATAATTTGTTCGCCGACGCCTTCCACTTCTAATGTACGGTTGTTCGTCAGCTCACCGATCTTTTCTTTAATCTTGCCCTTCACTTCGTGAACTGTCCCTGCGATTTCATTCTCAGTACCTGTCTTCGCCATGTTGCCTCCTTAAAACGTTTTGAATTCTGGCGCTCTTCTTCCGCTACAATGCCGACAAGCTCTTCCTTTTCCTGCAGAAAGTACGCTATGTACTCGCGAATTACTCGCGAATTACACTAGTGGTCCCGCTTCTATTTGAAGACCTCGTCCAACCAGTCGAATTCGATCTGGTGTTTTAGGCTCGGGTTATTGATTGTGCAGTGAGCCTCGCCGCCTTCCAGCGCGCGAACTACGCGTTCCGTCTTCGGGCAGGTCAGCTTCTCGTAGAACGCGTGTCCTAGACCGATCATGAGCGGTCCCTCGGCCTCGCCGGCTATACTCAGCAACGGGCATGTGATCTTCCTCTCAAGCCCGGCCAACGTGTAACTCCCGAGGTTGTCAAATAGGGCGGCGAGCGACTTCCCTGCGAACCCGCATCGCTCTTTGACGTTCGTCGCCATGAACCTCTTCATTGGTTCGGAGAGGTCAATTTTGTCCTCGATGTCCTCGCCATATGCCTTGCTTGGGTCTAGGCCCATCATAGTCAAGAGAACAGGCTTGAAATCCGGTGCTAGCGAGTTCGCAACCACGGCGGTAATGCGCTTCTCGTAGGCTACAGCACGTGGGGCGAAGTATCCGCCCATGCTGTGCCCGGAGAGCGCCAGCCTGGTGGCGTCAACGTCGCCGCGGGATAGAACGTAATCCACGGCATAGCGCGTCGGGACTTCCCAGTCCGGGCGATACGTCAATTCTCGATCTATGGCGTACGCGCCGACTTGACCGGGACCCTCCCACAAAAACGCGTTGTAGCCGCGGCGCACCGCCGCCGCACCGCCGCCAAAGTCATACAGTTCCTCGCAAGTCGTATCTCCGCCTCCGAGGATCATCACAGTCGCACGCGGGCGACCGGTTACATCCGCGCGCATAAAATACCCGGGTAACTCCTTCCCGTTCTCGTAGGGAATGCTGACAGGTTCGATCTGTGGATCGAACATCGCAGCTGCTTGCCTGAAGCAAGCGCGGTGACGCTTGTACATCGCGAGCTGTCGCGGGTCGCTGTTATCAAGGAAGAAGAGGCCTGTTCGCCAATACAGCGACGCCCGGAGAAATGCCTCGCGCGCACTGACGAAATGACAGCCGCTCAGGCAGTCTTCGGCTATGGCCTCGACCCTCTCCGCGGTGCCGCTCCATTCGGCAGTCCAGCTCTCTATGTCTCTGTCCACGACTCGCCGCGCTGTGGAGTACAACTCACCGAATGCGCCGCCCTCGCCATAAGCCCCGGCGAGCATACCTCTGACGAGTTGGTAGTCGAAGTTTGACTTGAAGATTCCGGGCATCCCCGGCGTGGCGCCGAAAACCGCTCCAGTTCTTGTCGTTTTTGCCGAGGCCCTTGTAGCGAGTGCTCCACCATTAGCACTGGCTGATTCAGAGACTGCATCTGGACTCGTCTTCAGTTCAGTCACCGGACTCATTCGGTGTTCTCCTTCCCCCTGTTTCGAATTCTGGCGCTCTATCACTAGTGCGCTCTTGTTTGTAAGTCGCGCGGTCGTTGGCATTCTTCACAGCTCATAGATTAGTCCTCTAAACTCTATGTGGGGAAACGAGACACCACGAGATTTAAGCCTTGTTACGCTCTTCGCACCAGCCACACGATCAAACAGATAATTAATAAGGTTCCCACTATCCCGTACCCGAACATTTTGGCCTCCAGCGAGGGGATCCTCAGATTCAGGATCGTTACATAACTTTGAACCGTGGACGTGGCCGTATCTGTTCAATTCGGTACACAATCCCGACAATTCGAATCCGGATCGCAAGAGGTTGTACAATGCGATCTTCCTCTCTGCCTCGCATGAGACTGACGCGTCCATCCGCGAGTAGCACCGAACGGTTGTCGCTACTGCGTTCCCTTGTTTGTTCGCTTCTATTCAGCGTGCTGATGATAGCGGTCTTTGATGTTCGACCGGCGCTGCCAACCTCCGAGCAGGCCCCGACAGAGCCCTTGAACGTGCCGGAACTCGACGCCGGCTTTCATTTTCTCTACGAACTGAAGCTTGACGAAGCTCACAAGCAGTTCGAGGCCTGGCAAAAATCTCATCCGGAAGACCCTCTGGGGAGTGCATCGGAAGCGGCGGCCTATTTGTTTGAAGAATGCTATCGGCAGGGCGTCCTGACTTCCGAGTTTTTCCTGGACGACAAGCGTTTTCTTGGCAAGACTCCTCTCAAACCAAATACCGAGCTGCGTGCAGGATTTTTCGCCGCGGACAAGCAGGCTAAGGAGCTAGCGCAGTTGCGATTGAAAACAAACGCGGACGACCGGAATGCCCTGTTTGCCATGACCCTAAGCCTGGGTATGGAGGCGAACTATGCCAGCCTGATCGACAAGCGTCAGCTCGACAGCCTTAAAAAAATTCGCGAAGCCGATGTGTATGCCAAGAAGCTGCTGGTGGTCGCGCCAGACGCTGCCGATGCCTACCTTGGCTTAGGGATGGCAAATTACTTTATCGGGAGTCTTCCGGGAACCAAGAAGTTTTTCCTCAGCTTCGCGGGAATCCACGGCGACAAGAAAGCAGGAATACAACAACTTCAGATCGCCGCCGATCGTGGGCATTATTTGCGGCCGTTTGCGAAGATTTTACTGGCGCTGGCGGCCCTACGCGAAAAGCAGCCAGAATTGGCCCGCGTACAACTTAAGGAGCTCGTCGCGGAATTTCCAGAAAACCCGCTTTTTACTAGTGAACTGACCAAACTCGATGCTGCTCCTGCCGCGGCTAGTTCGCCCCAATAGCGAGTTCTCGATAAAATGGACTCGCTCAGGGTTCGAGCCTGACATATTCACATGCCTCGCTGTACCGTGCACACATCGCCTGCCATACAAAAACATGTTTGCGGGTTCCAGGCGGTTAAACTCTGAATTCGCGGTGCTAACGGAACAAATGGATTCCACTTGTCCAACTAATCAGAATTTAGCCGAACATTCGAGGGGATTTTAGGGACAGCGGCGTGATTTGAGACGCGAACGGGCGTGAATCGAGGAGTGTGCTATAAGGAAATCATGCCCACACCCGAACAGCAACAAGAGTACACCCGGCTATCCGCATTGCTTCAAGACATCGGTATGCGATACCGGAAGGAATTGCCGAGAGGGTCTACGTCGTTGGCGGTCATAGTAAACGAAGGTAAGGTGCTCGTCGAAGTCTACGACAGCGACGGAAAAATTATCGGTAAGTTGCCAAACGAGAGTACGTCGTTCGCTCTCCGCAATGATTTGGAACGCGCTTTCGGTCGAGCTACGTTGCCAGACGAAAACGTCATTGCGCTAATCTGAGACGGGAATAGCTTGGAGCTTGTCCGGTAATCCGCTCGATTGTCCACTGTGCAAAAGCGAACAGATTCTCCGATGTCGAAGCATTACGATTCAGACATGGAAAAATTGCGATGCTAGGCAGATCTATGAAAAAGTTTCCCCTTTTGATGGTCACGGTGTTCCTCCTCGCGATGAGTTCATTTCGTGCCGCTGGGCAGCAGCCGAACAACACACCCATGTCCTTCACCGGCGAAATTATGGACAACGAATGCGCCGCGCAAGGTTCCCACGATGCGATGTCACAAAAAGAGGGATTCAAATCTGCGAAGGATTGCACTCTGGGATGTGTCAAAGCCGGCGGGCATTTCGTTCTTTACGCCTCAAACAGGACGACCTACCAACTAGACGACCAGGAAAAACCGAGCGATTACGCTGGCCAAAAAGTGGCAATCATTGGTACCTACGACGGCGCAACGAAAACGATTCACGTTCAATCCATACAGTCGGTTCCATAGACCACGGTTCCCGGAACCTATCGTCGCTTATCAATTGAAGCTCTGCTCAACATTGCGAATGAACAGCAGTTCCGCCCCAGTAGATCGGGAAATTAGAGGAATACCGCAGTTACTTTTACTACATCGAGAACTCTAATCGATTGCAGAATGTATCATTCAGGACAGTTTTGCAGAGTGTGTTGATGACAAAAGTGGTCAGCGGACTCCGTAACAATACCATTGACAGAGTGGCATAGCCGAGATTGCTACCGCCTCAGTCAACCAGTTTGATGAACCATAATAATGAGCGAGGGAGAATGTAATGATCAAACCTGCTAAATCATCGGTGCCGTCCAACGGGAGCGGCCATACTGCCTCTATTGCCAGCGTGGCGGACATCCTCGAACGTGAACTCCCGACTCTGATTGACGACTGGATTGCCAGAGTCGAACAGGAGCCGGACTTAACGAGTATCCCGCTGACCTTTGAAGAGCGGACGGGCCACCTTCCTCATCTTCTGCACGATGTCATCAGGCGCTTGCGCCTGGACGCGGGTACGAAAGCCCCGATTTCAAAGGCAGCGGCCGACCATGGGGATTTGCGCCGTAAGCAAGGGTACACAGTCGCGATGGCAGTAGAGGAGTCTCGTCTACTGCAGGTCAGCATTTTTACGACGCTGCACAAAAATGTGAATCATTTGGAATTCAGCGCGCTTCTTCCCGACGTTGTGACGATCGCGGACGAGGTGGACGCGCAATTGAAGGAGCAGATGCTGCGCTTCATGGCCGCAGATGCTGCCGAAAAGGCCAAGGTCCAGTAACACATTCTCGGTGGATTAAGCAAGATGCCAAGTCTAGGGTTCAGAACTGCAAAACAAGCGAATACCAAGCACGGGGACGAGTGTGTCCTGCTCATCGAGTCTGAGGCAGATGATGCGGCGAGAATTTTAAACGAATTGGGTTCGGCGACTGATGAACGATTCGATGTGGAGTGGGTTCCTGAACTCTCGAGTGGGATCGAGCGATTGCGCAACGGCGGAGTCGGCGCAGTCGTGCTTGACCTAACATTGCCCGATAGCAACGGTATCGAGACCTTCGATAAGCTTTTTCAGGCGGCGCCGAGCGTGCCAATTTTGATCCTAAGCGGCACCGATGGGGAAGAAATGGCGCGGCAAGCGATACAGCGCGGAGCCCACGACTACCTAGTCAAAAACCAAGTCGATGGGTACCGGCTAAGGCGAGCGGTGCGCTCGATGATGGATCGTCGTGCGGCTAACGCAATGCTATTGGAAAATGAAGTCGCCCATGTGACTCTCGATTCCATTGGCGAGGCGGTGCTGCGCACGGACAGGCGGGGCAACATTGTGTATCTAAATCGCATCGCGGAAAACATGACCGGGTGGCTTCGGGAGCAGGCACTGGGCTGTCCGGTTGTAGACGTGCTCCGAATCGTCGATGTCGTTAGCGGCGCGGCGGTGCGCAATGAAGTGGAAATCGTAATGCAGGAAGATAAGACCGCGAGGGTGACGGCGAACTGCGTAAACTGCATTTTAGTTCGGCGGGACGGGGTCGAGATTGGAATTGAAAATACAGTAACGCCTATCCACGATCGGGATGGCAGTGTGACTGGCGCGGTTGTGGCGTTCCACGACGTGAGTGTGGCGCGGGCCAGATCACTGGAAATGTCGCGCTTAGCGCAGCACGATTCCCTGACTGATTTGCCAAACCGGATGCTCTTTAACGATCGGCTGACACAAGCGATTTCACTGGCGGTGCGCCAGGGCAAGCAACTCGCGGTGATGTTTGTCGATTTAGATCACTTTAAAAAGATCAATGACTCCCTGGGCCACGGGGTGGGCGATAAACTGCTGCAGTCAGTTGCCGCGCGATTAGTGACTTGTGTCCGGCGGACGGATACGGTAAGCCGGCTCGGTGGGGACGAGTTCGTTGTACTCCTCTCCCAAGTCGAGCATGGGGAAGACGCAGCCTTCAGCGCGAGAAAAATCCTCAGGGCATTGGCGCTGCCACATGTTATCGACGGTAAGAGTCTCGATGTAAACGTGAGCGTTGGGGTGAGCACCTATCCCAGCGATGGGCCAGACGCGGAAAGCTTGATGAATAAAGCAGACACGGCGATGTATGAAGCCAAACAAACCGGCCGGAATAACTTCCAGTTCTTCCGGCGGGACATGCAGGCACGACTTGCAGACCGGCAATTGCTAGAGGCGGACTTGCGCTACGCGCTAGGACGGAATGAGTTTTTGCTGCACTACCAGCCTAAATTCGATCTTCAGACAAAACAGATCACTGGGGTGGAGGCGCTGATACGGTGGGCACATCCGCAGCGAGGAATACTGTCTCCGGGGCAGTTCGTGCCCATCGCGGAGGAGTGCGGATTGATTTTACATATAGGTCGGTGGGTGCTACTGGAAGCATGCAGGCAGGCCCGAGCATGGAACGATGCGGGTCTCGGGATTGTGCCTGTAGCTGTGAATGTCTCTGCATCCGAGTTCGCGGACAAGGATTTTATCTCAGGAGTTCGTGCCGTGTTGATTGCTACGGGACTGGAGCCCGCGAATCTAGAGCTGGAACTGACCGAGAGCGTGCTGATGCAGGACGCGGAGTCTACAGTGCGCACACTGGGCGCCCTGAAAGCTATGGGTGTACGACTGGCAATCGACGACTTTGGCACAGGTTATTCCAGCTTTACCTATCTTCGGCGTTTTCCGGTGGACGCGCTGAAGCTGCATCAATCTTTTGTGCAAGAGATCACGGCGGACCCGGGGGACGCAACCATCGTCAGCGCTATGATCAATATCGGCAAGAGCCTGAACCAGCGGGTAATTGCAGAAGGGGTGGAAACTCGCGCCCAACTCAATTTCCTTCAACTCCACGGCTGCAATGAGGGACAAGGCTATTATTTCAGCTGTCCGGTTGTGGCCGAGAAGGCCGAAAAGCTGATTGAGGCCGCCCTTCGAGAAGGGCTAGCTAATTAGCGATTCGCAAGAGATTGCCTCGAAGTGCGTTTCGGGTTCACTCTTTGAGAAAGACATCTTGCCTATCGTGTCGCGGCGCAAATATTCACTGAGACCCTCATCGCCTTATCCGATTCAACTCCTCATTAACGCGCTTACCTGGAATGGTTCTCCGCTACATTAAGGGGAAACGGTGAATCGAGAAACTAAAATGAAACAGGTAAGTTCAAAAGGAAAAGGATTCGTTTGAACAAGACCGACAGACATTCTTCGGAACCGGAGTAAAAATAATAAAGCTCAATCCGTCTTCCGCCAATTCTTCAAAACGCGAAACCAATATCGTCGTTTAAGCATCCTTGATTCTTTCCTGTCTAGGGTACTCAGCGCAGATGTGGGATATAAATTCTCTATCGCGTTGCGACTCATATCGTCGCTTCATTTCATCAATTGATGAGCCAACGAGTGGATCTGAAGGATTGAATTTCCAGGCGCAAGCGGAGCAAGCCCAACCTCGAAATTGATCTTGGTTGAGCCACACCATACGACGAAGCATCGACGAATTATACGTCGCTAATCGCGCGCCGAGCAATTGCCAGCGATCTAACCGACCTTCTTAATTTACCCACTTGTCCAGGCCGACCACGGGTTCTTCGACAGCTAGAATCAATTCCTTCCGGAGGTCCATCTCCAATCCGGGCTCGATGCGTACGTGCAGGTCGGAGAAGGATTCGCCGATGATGCAACAAGGCATGGGGACGTGGCATTGACCGATTGCAATAAGCAAAACCACCGATTTACCAAACCAGGCAGAATATGCGGACCTTTGTTTTTTAATTCCGTTTGTAATCACGTTGGTCGACTCCGTTCATTAAATTGCAGCCACCGGTAAGCGTGTTGCAATGTGGAAAACTGCCGAGTCGCATGGAACTCGGCTTCAGATAACGAAAGTCTTACCCTCTCCCAAGTCGGCAATGCCGCAACGGGTAAGCAGAATGGACAAGACCGTCGTCTGCCACTGTACAAAACAGCACAGTTGAATATTTTTTAATTAACTGTTAGGGCACAAGACGTACGTGCCGAATACCCTTTCAGTTGAATGCCTGGAGAAAGCCCTTCGTTTTTTGATAGGGGGAAACGAACTGTTTAATAAGCTATCTTTGGTTGGCGGCCAGAGATTTCCTCATGATGAGCAGCCTTTTGATGCTCGTCGAGTTCATGCTCAGAATTGTAAAAGGCGCCGCACTGATCACACTTAAAATCTGTTATTGAATCAGTCATTTTCGTATCCTCCTCCTTCACGATAGACGATGAACTTTTGAAGCTGTTAGAACTCCCTCACGAATTGCAAATTGGAAGTCTAAATATTGAGTTTATTCGGTTGTAAGAATTGATCTCGTTCTTGAGAATCAATAGACCGCTTTTCGCGCTCTCGATTGCCTGAGACTCCAATTCTCCGTTCGAACTTGAGCGCAGCTCGGTCATACGCAAGGAAATTGCTTCTTCTGCATGAGCAATACGACGAGGCAGATTTGAAGGATCTGTCTCCATAAATGCTCTCAGATACGGTTTTTCCCATTTCCATAGCGCACTCATGCTCTCACGCTCTTCGCACTAGCCAAACGATCGAACAGATAATCAACAAAGTTCCTAGCAGTCCATACCCAAACATTTGAAGCCCCCAGTGAATAGGTGTCCTCGGATTCAGGATCGACACATCAGTTTGGGCTGCGGGCCTGGTCCATATCTGTTCAATTTGGCACAAAAATACAGTGGTAGAGACTAGTGGTTTAACCGTTCCATTAGTTGGCCCGAAATGTCGCTCGAAGCGTAGACAGGGGTATCGGTGGGCCGGGCTGTTGAGCTTCGAAATACGCAAAACCAGGACGCCGACTCATTCCTGATGGAGGGCCTGCCTCGACCAGTAAGCCCACTTGGCTCTTGGGAAAACCGCTTCTCATCCATATGCGCAAAATGCCCAAATCGGGAAACACGGCTCTCAACTTCTGCAATTATTTGCATACTGCGCAGCGGCTGGTGTTGGCAAGCCATATCATTCTCGCATGTCGAGAACGGCAGTGGTCGTGCAGGTAAGAAACACCCGGTGGGAGTGTAACTAACTTTACCTTGGGCACGGCGAAGGGGGGCTTGGAAGATGCGAAAGGCTCTATGGATCATCCCAGTGGTACTGCTTTTGATTGCTGGGGGCGCGCCTAGCGTCCAAGCGGACACAAAGTTTCAATTTGACGGCTTTTCGACCGGCCCGTTCTCCAACGGCACCGATAACGGGTTCTCCGTGAGCTCCGTCAACGGCTATATATGGGGCAACACGTATGGATTTCCTGGCAATTCGGCGGGAGCCGGGTCTCCAGACACTGCGGCCACGTTTACGTTTACAGACGGCGGCACGTTCACCTTTGTGAGTCTCGATCTCGATAATCCTGGCTTCGGTGGGACGCTAACCGCTGTCACGGTGGATGGTTATCGGGGGGCCACGCTGGTGGCTGCTGATTCCTTCGACGTTCCCTCCGCGTTCGAGACCCCGACGACCTTCGACGCACTCAATTTGGCGGGGTTGGATATCAACAGCTTGGTCGTCACTGTCACCAGCAACAACTTGGAAACTCCCCTGTTAGATAACGTAACCTTCACCGCGGTACCCGAACCGGCGGCGATTTGGATGCTCAGCCTAGGTATCGGCGGCATCCTGGGACTTCGCTGGAAACGGAAAAACTCCGCCTGAACATCCCCTCCGCCCGGATCTGCTGGATTGAACGCCGGGCGAGTCATGGTTTCACCGCGGAATTTCTGCGGCCGCGCAACCGGCTCGCCGACCGCCCGATGCCACACTTCTGGTTTCACGACACCTGCCGCTTGGCGCAGGACGATGTAACGAATCGATGTGTTCGTCATAGTCGCCGTCCGAGATAGCTCCCGGGTTGTCGGCTATACGGAAGTTATCCGCTCGGATACCACGAGTCCTGATTAACGCACTTACCGTACAAGTAGAGTATTACTTTAAATGCCCGGTTATCCGACTAATCGTCCACTGACACCATGATGGGCCGGGCAGAGCCTGCTCCGCCAAGTTCCCTTTGGATTATTTCAGCTTCGCGTAATCTGCTTTGGCTTCTTTCCGGATGGGGATGTCGGGATCGGCGTCTTTCCAGAGCGTGAGAAAATCCTAATACTTGGCGCGGCCTTTTGCGGTGTCGCTCTCCAACGCATAACCCGGGGGTCCTGACCGACAACCCACCATCATTGGCAAACTAACGGCAATAGTGTGCAATTTATTGTCACGAGCAGTGTGGGCGGGAACCCCGAATTTCCTGTAAATTATTCATGGGCATTACCTTACACTCGGTAGTCGGCCCGGGCCGGGCTCTGGCCGTGGACGTGCTGCGAAGGGGCACAGAAGGTGTGTCAAATTTAGGGGTAGTAGGTAAGCCCCAAGACTAGGGAGGAAGACTACCATGCGTCGCCTGATTATTGGTGGCCTATTGATCGCTATTTTGGGGCTGGTCTCGGCAAGTCGAGCACAGGCGGATGGTGGTGACGACACCTTCACGTACACATTCGCTGGCAACACCTTCGTCTGGCAGTTGCCGGCTTCGCCGACGATCGGGGCGGGCGACTTCGTCACCGGCGATTATTTTATTTTAGATGTGACGTTTACTGAGAACGGCGTGGCCCAGGCCCCGGGAGACATTCGCTTCTTTTCTTCTGAGGCATACGGGGGGTTCGAGGGCGTCGATTCAGATACTTTTGGCGCACAACTCTATAGCGGTACGGAGGAATTCCCAACGTTTACGCCAGGCACTTACTACCTGAACAATGGCACTTCGACTGGTCCGCTAGGCACTCTGGTCATCTCGACTCCTGAACCCAGTAGCTTGATGCTGATAGGCAGCGGGTTGCTTTCTTTGCTCGGCTTGGCGCGCAAGAAGATCCAGGCGTAGCCACCGCTTTCAGCCTTTCCCGAGTGCGAGATGAACCGATTAGCGAATTTCCATCGGGTCCCCAGCCTTGTGTTCTTCAATTTGAAACTGCAAGAAGCTGTGGATGGTGGGCAGAGCCTCTATATCCGTGGACGAGATAGCAACGCGCCCGCCGTTCGGATTCTCCTCAAAGGAATAGCGAATCTTCTGCCGCAGTTTCTTCATTTCCAGCAGTCCTGGCGGCACCGTATCGTGCACGAACATGGGAGTGTCGAAATCGCCATTTTGGAATGCTTGCGCGATATGCATTAGGTGTAGAAGCATCCGTCATGCCAGTCCGGAATCCTTTCTGATTTGTGCCCGAGTCGTAAGTGTAAGTCACGGCTACCGCCTGCAAATTGTAACCATGTGGCGTCGCGTCGGCAGCGGAACGGTCGACACCGGCGCGCTGACGTTGACGCCTTCCTACGATATTGACCTTCCGCGGACGAGATGGCAGAATCCCCGCACGTACCCAGAGGAATGGGCATTTCGGCTACGTAAGCCGTCAGGCAATCCCTCCGGTCAACGCAAGTCCCCCTTAGGTTCTACTCAAAAAAGAGAAAGACCGTGAAACTTTATTCTAAGGGCCTTTGGCTTGTGTCTCTCGCCGCCTGCACGCTCCCGTTCGCTGCATCCACTCCCGCTCAAGACTTGGCTCAGATCATCAATAAGCTTCGCCCACCGAAACCAGCCAGCGCCGATGCATCCTCCGCCAAGAAATCGCAATCAGCACACCAGAAGGCGGTCACCCCCGACGCGACCGAAGCGTGCACCTACACATTCACCAGCGGGAGCGGAGCGACTCATATGAACTACTGTGTGACCGTAAACGGTACGCTCGCAGGATTCGAGAGCCCCTCAGGCGTCGAAATGCTTGACCAGGATGGTTCGTATGAGGGCTACGGCATCTGTGACGAAACTACCGGCTCGGCGTATTGGGACTACAACTACAACGACAGCGGGAACTGGGACACACCGGTCAAAGTTACGTCAAACACGACGGAAGTTAAGATCGAGCGGAGCACCAGTGACGGCGCCTGGCTTCTGACCCAGACGATCAGCAAGGTCTCAGGCGCGAGTCCAGCAGCTAAAATTGTGATGGCGCTGAAGAACACTTCTGGCGAGTCCAAGGTCGTAGTTCTAGTGCGCTTTGCCGGCTTCCTTCCCGATGAAGCTGCCAGCTCCGATAACTACAGCGAGAACTATGACGGAAGCGAAGATAGCGCATGGGGCTACATTCCGAATTTCGCGAGTTACAGCACCTCTAGTACACCCTATGGTTTGATGCTCCAGAATGTCGGCGCGCCCGCTCCAGCCAGCACGCTCGCCATCAGCTACGGATATGGCTACAACAGCGAGCTCGGCCCGAATCCTTGCAACCCCAGAGACGTTGACACTGGGGGAAATGCAATCACTCTCGGAACGGTAATCAACGGCGGCGGCGCAGGGGCGTATCTTTACCTCTTGGCGTTGAACAAAAACCAAACTTCAACCGCAACTGTCAGGTATTTCTCATTCTGAGTCCCGCCTCCGGCGGGCAACCCTGCGTTCTCCCTTCGGTTGCGCCTCAGGGCAGGCGGGACGACAACGTGGCGCAGCGAAGGCAGCCCGGGGGGGGGTTACTGTCAACTGTTGACTGTTAACCGCCCACTACGGCTCGATCAAATTGTTCCGAATGGCAAAACGCACGATGTCGCTGAAGCAGGCTTCTTCCAGCGAAGAAATCTGGCGGAAGAGGCGGGGCAAAACGAAAATGAAGTAACCTGGAAGACGGGTCTTTGCACTAAGTCCTGATAACGCACAAGCCGGACAAATAAAGTCTCACTTCACTTCTCCGATTATCCGTGTCGGCTCAGACGGTCGACGCAACACTTTCTTGAAGTCTACTCGCAGGAGTTTGAAATCCTAAAGTTTTTCTTGGACGCTGGTTTAAGCGCAGCGCCACTTTGTCCAGATCCGCTTGCGAATAGCCAGACAGGTCGGTGCCTCGAGGAAAGTATTGTCGTAACAGCAGATTGGTGTTTTCGTTCGAGCCGCGCTGCCAGGGACTCTGCGGATCGCAGAAGTAGACCTGCACATCCGTAGCTACGGTGAAGTCCTTGTGTTTGGCCATCTC
>DATNLR010000121.1:0-40662 GCA_035602755.1 Binatus sp. (SeqCode)
ATCAGGCGCACTCCCAGCTCGCGCAGCGCTCGTCCTACCTGCGTCACACGCGCCTGGTCTACCTTCTGGCCCGCCTTCGGCGTCAGCCAAAAATGGCTGCCCCGGTCGCTATACAAGGCGCAGAACAATCCCCGGCGCTCGTCCTCTACCAGCTTCGCGTAGTAAATCTCACTGGTGGCATCATCCAAAATCACGATCAGATCGTGCCAGCGCTCGTCTCCCAACCAACGGTGCCGGCTGCCGTCGATGTGCAACAGCATCCCCGGCAGGGGTCGTCGCGGTCGTCGTTTGCGGTGCGTTCCGCGCTTGCGCCCACGGGCCACCATCCCCGCCCCTTGCAGAATCCCTTTCACCCAGCTGTAGCTGAGCCGAATCTGATGCTCGGCCCCCAGCTTCTCGTGAAAGTGCTGCACATTCAGATCGAAATAACGCTCCCGGTACAGCTGCAGCACCCGCTCCACGGTCCCGACCGCCACGCGCTTGGGCGAAGGTTTTCCTCGCCTGCGGTCAAACAACCCGCGGAATCCGAACTCCTCATACCGCTCCCGCCAGCGCCGCATATGCCGGTCGCTGATGCCCAGAATCTCGGCCGCTTGCCACCAGCTGATCTTCTTCGCCATCGCCTGCAACATCACTTCCTGTACTTTCATCGCCCGCTCCATGGCGGCTTGTGTGTAGGAGTTCATGCCTTGCATGGTCCCCTACCACCGCCCGAAAAGCGGACATATCACTTGCTATCTCAACCGGACATATCATGTGCTACTGACACAGGAAAACTCTCACCTTGACATTCTACTGGAAGCGATGTACCTTCACCTAGCATGTCTACTAAAGAGCAACGCGAACGCATCGAACTCTTGCAGGGAACTCTAGACCTCCTGATTCTTCGCACACTGCTGCGAGGCCCGGTGCACGGCCACGCCATCGCCAAAGCCATCGAATTCAACTCCGACGAGGTGCTGCAAGTCGAACAAGGCTCGCTGTACCCCGCGCTTCATCGACTCATCAAACGCGGTTGGATTTCCGTCGAAGAAGGCACCTCGGAAAATAATCGCCGCGCCAAATTTTACAAGTTAACCGCCAAAGGCCGTCGCCAACTCGCAGTCGAAACCGGCAAGTGGGACAAGTTAGCCGGCGCCATCGCGCGAATTCTCCGGCCCGCCGAGCAAGAGGGCGAATCGTGAGCCGCCGCAAACACATTTTAGAGAATCTCGACCAGGATATCCGCGAGCACATCGAAGCGGAGACACAAGACAACATTGCGCGCGGTATGTCCCCGGAAGACGCGCACTACGCCGCCGTGAAAAAGTTCGGCAACGTCACACGCGTCAAAGAAGAAACCCGCGAAGTCTGGATTTCCGTCTGGCTTGAACAACTAGTCCAGGATGTTCGCTTCGCTCTGCGCACGCTGCGCAAAAATCCCGGCTTCGCGCTCACCGCAATCTTCACTCTGGCGCTCGGCATCGCCGCCAACGTCATCGTTTTCGGCGTTTTGCAAGCTTTAGTCCTGCGCTCGCTCGACGTCCCTCATCCGGAACGCGTGATGACTCTCGAGCCCACCAACAAAGATCGCGGAATATTTTTTGCCTACCCCGAAGTCCGCGATGTACGCGACATGAATTCCGTTTTTGCCGCCGTCGCCGCCGATGCAGTTCGTAATTTTGGCCTGGAGGCCAACGGCACCACGCGCAATATCTGGGGATACGAAGTTAGCGGCCAGTACTTTGAAGTTTTCGGCATCCGGCCTTTGCTCGGACGCCTTCTTGAACCGGCCGACGACGATCATCCCGGCGCATCTGAAGTCGCGGTACTTTCCTGGCCCGCCTGGAATAGCCTTTTCAATGCCGATCCCGACATCGTGGGCAAGAACGTTCGCGTCAACAAACACACCTACACAATCGTCGGCGTCACTCCGCGCGGATTCTACGGAACGGAAAAGTTTCTCCAACCGGACATTTTCGTCCCGATGCAAAATGAGGCGGAGTTGGAAGGCATCGATTGGCTGGAATCTCGAAAAGACGGATATGTCCTCTCCGTCGTGCGTCTCAAGGACGGTGTCACGCTGGCGCAAGCGAACGGCGACCTGAAGACGATCGTCGCTCGCGTCATCCGCCAAAATCCGAAAGAAGAACAAACTCTATCGGTCAAGCTGGCGCAACCAGGCCTGATGGGGGATTTTATGGGTGCGCCGGTACGCGCCTTCCTCATCGCGGTTATGGCACTGGCCGGCATCGTGTTGCTCGCCGCCTGCGCCAATCTTGGCAGCCTGTTTGCAGCGCGCACGGCCGACCGCGCCAAAGAAATCGCCATTCGCCTCGCCATCGGATCGAGTCGCTGGCGCATTCTTCGCCAGATCATTAGCGAGGCGTTTGTGATTTCCATCCTTGCGAGCGCATGCGCCTGCGAGTTTGCGTGGATCGCGCTCACAAACTTGTCCAACTGGCGTGGGCGCGCACCAGTTGTTTTTGCTGTGCAGCCTCAACCTTCGCTGCTCCTGGCTTCGTTCGTCATCGCTATCTTTGCCGGCACAATTTTCGGCATCATGCCTTTGCGCCAAATCTTCAAAGCCGACCCCAATGACGTTATCAAAGGTGGCAGCGGTCAATCCAGCGCTGGACGCCGCTGGGCCCTGCGCGACGTTTTGCTGGCCGCACAGATCGCTTTGTGCTGCATCACCGTCACCGCCGCCTTCGTCGCACTCCGGGGACTGCACAAATCGCTCAACGCTGACATCGGTTTTAAACCGCAGAACGCCGTAGTCACGAAGTTCGATCTCAGCCTGGCCGGCTATTCGAAGGACTCCGCTGAACATTTCCAGCGTCAGCTTCTCGAACGCGCCGCGCAGCTTCCCGGCGTCGAAGCGGTGGGCTATGCCAACACCACGCCCCTCGGCATGGACGCCTCCACCGAAGTCTTCTTCTCTCGTGAGGTCACCGACCTTCGTCGCACCAACGAAGCCTTCGTCGCGCCATTTTTCTGCGTATCCCCGGGCTATTTCAACGCTGCTGGCACCCCCCTGCTGGAAGGCCGCGACGTCAACTTCACTGACTCCGCCAAGGCCCCGGCCGTCGCCGTCGTCAACCGGGAATTCGCGCGCCAGATGTTCCACACCGAACACGCCGTCGGACAATATTTCAAAAATCAATTGGGAGACTTGGTGCAAGTCGTTGGAATCGTGGCTGACGGAAAATATTTGTTCGTCAACGAGCAGCTGCAGCCCGCCGCGTTCCTGCCCATCGCGCAGCGGCCCGACACCGGCACCGCTTTGGTCATCCGCAGCCAGGCCGACGCATTTACGGTGGCCGCCGCATCCCGCCAACTGGTACACGATCTCGATCCCGCCGTGCCTTTCGAAGACTCCGGTGCGTGGAGCGGCCAGCTTTCTCTACAGATCCTTCCGGCCCAGGCCGCCACCGTGGCTCTCGGCATCTTCGGCGCCTTCGGACTGCTTCTTTCCATCACTGGCACATTCGGCCTGGCGTCCTACACCGTCAGCAAACGCCTCCGCGAGCTCGGCATTCGCGTTGCGCTCGGCGCCCAAGCCAAGCAAATACTTTCCACCGCGCTAGGGCGCATGCTCGTCCTGCTCGGCAGCGGCGCGCTCGTCGGCATCGTTCTGGGCTTGGCCGCCAGCCGCCTGCTCTCCTACGTTGTGTACGGTGCGTCCGCGCACGACCCGTTCGTGCTCGCCGCGGTCATCGCGACGATGATGATCACCGGTATCTTGTCCGTCGCCGGGCCGGTGCGGCGCGCCTTGCACATCGACCCAGCAAAACTCCTCCGCGAACAATAATTTTTTAATGCCACGCTGTATTTTGTTTTTTCGCTGAGGTCCGTCTGTAAAGAAGAAAACAGTCAGGAACAAGCGAAGGTTCGACGTCGCCTAGGCCGCCGGAGCCGCGCGAGACTGACAATTGGGAGCGCGGGCTCCGGCGCGAGCGACCTGTACATTCCAGTTACTTACTTCTTGTCTCCAGTTTGTATGGCCGCGACCGTCACGCTGTTGGTTTCCTTTGAAGTGCGCGCTATCGACACGCTTTGACGGCTCGGTTTTCTCGCCGCGGTTCGGCAATTTGCCGTGACGAAGGAAGCCACAATCGCCGTCACACGGGAGGTCAGAAAAAGACCATTCCAACATTATTCCGTCCGAACTCTAGACAGCTAGAAGTTCGTAGCTAAAGTGCAACTTCTACCCGCCTCTGCGCAAAATGTAGAATGCGACGTAACTACCTGAAAAACAAAGGAGAGGAAAAATTCTACCCGGGGCCAAACCACCTACAGAGGTTTAGCGTGCAGCAGCATGTTTCGCAGGTTTTCGCGCCGAGTCCAGCAACGCTCCTCGCGGCATTCTAGTAGTTCTTCGGACCCGAGACTCCATGCTAGAGTTAGCGGCTCGCGACAGCGCGTACCGTCGCGCAGCGAACGCGCAAGAGCGACAGACGCAGGAGGGGAAGTGGCTTATAGGGATTTGAGGGAATTTGTCAGGGCGCTGGAGAAAAAGGACCAGTTAGAAAAAATTTCGGCGGAGGTGGATCCGGTCCTGGAGATTACGGAGATTACTGACCGGGTGGTGAAGGTGGGCGGGCCGGCGCTGCTGTTCGAGCGGGCGAAAGGGTCGAAGATTCCGGCGGTGACGAATCTTTTGGGGAGCGAGCGGCGCATGTGTATGGCCCTGGAAGTGGATACGCTTGATGAAGTGGCCGAGCGAGTGCATTCCTTTCTGGATGTGAAGTCGCCGCAGGGAATTTTGGAAAAAGTGAAGATGCTGCCGAAGCTCGCGGAGATTGGGTCGTTTTTTCCGAAGTCCGTGCGCAACGGCGCGTGCCAGGAAGTAGTCCGCACGGAGAACTTTTCGCTCGATTATTTCCCGATACTGAAATGCTGGCCGCAGGATGGCGGACGTTACATCACGTGGCCGATGGTGATCACGAAAAATCCCGAGACGGGCAAGCGCAACGTGGGCTGTTATCGCATGCAAGTGTACGACGGGCGCACGACTGGGATGCATTGGCAGACGCAGAAGCATGGCGCGGAACATTTCCGCAACGCGCGGGCAAAAAATCCGAAAGGGAAGATTGAAGTGGCGGTGGCGATTGGAGCGGACCCGGCCACGGCGCTGGCGGGAATCTTGCCGGTGCCTCCGGACATGGACGAATTCTTGTTTTCAGGATTCATGCGCAGAGATCCGGTGGAGCTGGTGCAGTGCAAGACGGTGGACCTGGAAGTTCCGGCGAACGCGGAGATGGTGTTGGAAGGGCATGTGAATTTGGGCGAGATGCGGACGGAAGGGCCGTTTGGCGATCACACGGGATTTTATTCGCTGGAGGGAGAGTTCCCCGTTTTCCACATCGATTGCATCACCCATCGCGAGGAGCCTCTGTATCTGACGACGATTGTGGGGCCGCCTCCGCAGGAAGACTATTTCATGGGCCATGCGATCGAACGGATTTTTATGCCGGTGATGAAGATGCAGTATCCGGAGATTGTGGACGTGGCGATGCCGGCGGAAGGGATTTTTCAGAACTTGATGATTGTGTCGATACGGAAGAGCTATGCGGGGCAGGCGCGCAAGATCATGAACGCGATATGGTCGCTGGGGCAGGCCATGTTCACGAAGGTAGTAGTGGTGGTGGACCACGATGTGAATGTGCAGGACTCGCGCGAAGTGGTGTGGAAGGCGCTGTGCGCAATCGATCCAGAGCGGGACATACAGTTTGTGATGGGGCCGGTGGACACGCTGGACCACGCGGCGCGTCGGCAGGATTACGGCTCGAAGATGGGAGTGGATGCCACGCGCAAGTGGAAGGAAGAAGGGTACGCGGGGCGCTGGCCGGATGAGATAAAGATGGATGAAGGCACAAAACGGCAAGTTGACAAAATCTGGAAGCAAATAAAGCTCAGAATGCCGGGCAGAAACCAATGAGATCGACCACTCGCGGCCACGGCGCCGCGAAAGGAAGGCGCTGTCGCGCTATCGCCTTCTTGCAGACGGACGCTCCGACCCACTGAACGGCGCACGGAAGGCACAAAACGGCAAGTTGACAAAATTTGGCAGAAAATAAAAGACCACATGGAGCCAAAGAAGAACTAGACCAGAGCGACACAGGCATGCGGCAACCCCTTCGCCGGAGCCTCGCGTTTCGCCTTTCTCCATAAGGGTTTCAAGCACTTACCTGTACTTTTGACCTGTACGTTTTCGCCTGCCTGTCCCCCTGACCGGGTTTTTACCAATAGCACACGCGACGACAATGTTGATTGACACTCGCCGAGGTGGATGCAATAAACAGTAAAAGCGCACGGTACCGGGCGTAGCAGTACTAACGGGTAGCGAGCAAAGAACGAATAGATTCCGAAAGAAAATAGAAGGCTAGAGAGAAGGCGGGTCCGACCTGCGAAGCGGGACGGAGTGAGGAGCGAGGGGCCGCGCGATGTTTAATCTGGGGAAAACGAAATCATTAATCGGCCTGGATATCGGCTCGAGTTCCGTGAAGGCAGTCGAGCTGAAGAAGTCGAAGGCAGGCTACGAGCTGGTGAGTTACGGGATAGAGACGTTGGCGCAGGATACGGTGGTAGACGGCGCCATCATGGACGCACCTTCGGTAGCCGAGAAGATTATCTCGATATTCGACAACCAGAAGATCAAGGCGAAGGACGTGGCGACGTCGGTATCGGGGCATTCGGTGATCGTCAAGCGGGTAAGCATGCCGCTGATGACCGAAGAAGAGCTGTACGACCGAGTGCAAGCCGAAGCCAGCCAGCATATTCCGTTTGATATTGCGGACGTGAACCTGAGCCATCAGCTGCTGGAAGCTACCGAGAACCAGATGGACGTTCTGCTGGTAGCGGTGAAGAAAGACAAGATTCTGAATCACACGAACGTGTTGGCGCAGGCGGGGAAGACTCCTGTGGTGGTGGACATCGACGCGTTCGCGCTGCAGAACTGTTTTGAAGTGAACTACGAGCCGGACCCTTCGCAAGTGGTGGCGCTGCTGAATATCGGCGCGAGCGTGATGAACATCAACATCGTGCGCGGGTGGACGCCGCTGTTTACGCGCGACGTTTCAGTGGGTGGCAATCAGTACACCGACGCGTTGCAGAAGGAACTGGATTTGAGTTTCGAGGATGCCGAGAAATTGAAGATGGGCGGAACGCTGGCGGGAGTTAGCGAAGAGCAGCGCACGGCGATTCTGCGATCGGTGTCTGACATTTTGATTTTGGAGATACAGAAGACCTTCGACTTTTTCCGCGCCACGGCGAGCGGAGAAAACATCCGCAGGATTTACGTGGCGGGAGGGACTTCACGTGTTCCAGGGCTGCTCGACTTGCTGAAGGAAGAGTTTGCGATGCCGGTCGAGGAGCTAGATCCATTTCGCAAGATTGCAATCAATTCAGGGCGTCATGATGAAAGCCAGATACGCGAGTTGGCGCCGCGCCTGGCAATCGCAGTGGGGTTGGCGCTGAGGAGCTTTGACACGCCATGATTCGGATCAATTTACTTGGCCAGGCTCGCCCGAAGGCCACCAAACAGGCGGTACCGCTGGAAGCGACGATGCAGATTATCTTCCTGCTGGTGGCGCTGGGACTGGCTGCGGTGGTGCTGTCGGTGACGTATTTCCAGCAGAAGAAAGAGCTGGATTCGACGAACGCGCGGATTGCGGCGTTACGCGCGGAAAAACAGAGTTTGCAGCAGGTGAAGCAGGACGTGGACCGCTTCGAAACGCAGAAGTCCGTGCTGGAGCAACGCATCAACGTGATTGAAACCTTGCAGAAGAACCGCACGGGCGGTCAGGAATTACTGCAAATGGTGGCGAACACGGTGGTGAGGGTGGATGCGCTGTGGCTGACGTCGCTCGAGCGCTCGGGTGACAACCTGAAAATCTCGGGCGAAGCGGGTTCCATTAACGCAGTGGCGAACTTTATTACCCAACTGAGACGTTCGGGATACTTCGACAAAGTTGAAATTCAAGAGGCGAAAGAAGATGACGTCGTGAAGACGGTGCAAACGTACAACTTCACGATGACGGCGACTGTGGCGCAATCCTCCAATCCTGAAGCGCAACCGCAAGCAAAGCCGGCATCCGCGCCTCCTCCGCAGCCCGCGGCCCCAGGGAGGAGCTAGCAATGGCAACTTCTTTCAAAGATTGGCCCTGGCCGCTACAAGCGCTGTTCTACCTGGGATTGACGGTAGTGATCATCGCGGCTGGATTTTACATTCCGGGATTGCCCTTAGCGTCAGTGCGTGCGCAATTGCAAGACGCGCAGAAACAAGAGAAACCGCTGGAGCAGGAAGTTGCGAATTTGCGAGTTTACAAGCAACGGCGAGCAGAATTGCAATCGCAGATGGATGCGCTGCAAAAACAGCTTGCAACGTTGCAAACAATCGTTCCGGAAGAGAAACAAGTGGACCAGTTCATGCTGATGATTCAGGCGGCGGCAACCAGTTCAGGAGTTTCGCTGCGCCGGTTGAAAGCGAATCCAGTGGCGGCAAAGACCTATTACTTCGAGCTGCCGTTCGAAGTGCAGGCTGACGGGCCGTATTTTTCGGTGCTGGATTTCTTTGCCAGGCTGGGGCGGCTATCGCGAATTATCAACGTGGGCGACCTAAAGCTGGAAGGGATCGGCACTAAGAGCGGCGCACCCAACTTCCGATTGAATCCGGGAGCTTCGGTGACGGGAACATTCACGATTACAACGTTCTTTACGAAAGCGGCAGACGCGCCGGCGGCTACAACGCCGACGTCCGCACCGGTAAAACGGTAGGCGATCACGATGACACTAGTGAAGACAACTGCGAATCTGATGGCAACCCTGGCGATGTCGCTTTGCCTGATGCCGGCGGCGTGGGGACAGAGTCCAACCAAAAACTCGGAACAGAGTCCGGCTCCCGCGCACAAGTCGGGTCACAAGAAAAAGGCTGCTGCTGCGCCGGCGGCGACAGACGCAGCGCCGCAGGAAGCTGCAAAGCCTGACGCAAAGACCGACGCGGTGATGGGCAAGCGAGATCCCTTCGCACCCCTGGTAAACGACAAGAAACCGAACGGGCCGCCGCTGCCTCCGGGAAAAGCCGGGCTGGTGATAGCGACGGTGCACGTGGACGGTACGGTGAAAGCAGCTAACGGAATGCTGGCGGTCGTGACCAATCCAGATCAACGGACCTATTTCCTTCGGGAAGGGGACCGTTTGTATGACGGCGACGTGGAAAAGATTGGATTAGATGGAGTGACGTTTAAAGAAAATTCCAAAGATGCATTCGGGAAACCGGTCGAGAGATTGGTTACCAAGCGAATCTACCCGAGCGCAGGAGAGCAGCAATGAGGATTATGCGGAGGGCGATGGGGGCGACTGCGCTGGTTGCAGCAGCCTTGATGCTGATGAGCGGAGCACTACAGGCCAGCGATGGGCCGGTGGTGCATGTGAAGGCGGTGGTAAAGAACGGCAACGTCACGCTGGAAGCACGGGCGAACGGGCCGTTCGAATACACCACCTATCGTCCGAGCGAAAGTTTGTACGTGCTGGACTTGAGCGGAGTGTCTTCCGCCGATCCGGCCGGAGCGCGCGTGGTGGCCTCCGACCTGGTGAAGAGCTATCGAATGATGACCTACACGTCCGGCGCTAAGCCGGTGGTGCGGGTCGAGATTCTGCTGAGCCAGGGCGTTGAGCCACGACTCGAGCGAAAGGATTCGCAAGAGCTGACCTTACTGGTCGGCCGCACAGACGACGCGGCGGGCAAGTCTGCGGTAGTGACAGGACCTGCGCCTGCGATCGTGCCGATTGCCGCTAAATCGCCGGAAGCCAAACTCTCCAGCTCGACGATGGAGGCCATACGCCAAGTGAATCTCTCGCAGAACGGCGAGCTGACCGACGTGAATGTGGTGGGAACGGGCAAGTTGAATTATCACGCAATGCGATTGCAGAATCCGGACAGACTAGTCCTGGATTTTTCGGGAGCGCACCTGAAAACTTCCGAGAAGCATATCGCGAGCAATCTGGACCCGGTCCGCGAGATCCGGCTGGCGCAATTTTCACCGGAAGTATCGCGCATCGTAATCGATTTGCGGCAGGCCACGCCGTACAACATCACAAGCTCTGATTCGGGAATTACGATTGAGTTTTCACCGAAGCCGGCAAAGGGCGCGGTGAAATCCACTCCGCAAACACAGCCTGCGGACCTGACCACGACCAAGATCGCGTCACCAAAGCCGGCCCCGGCAATCTCTGCGGCTAGCGAACCCAGGCAAGTTTCGGCTCCGGTCATCATTCTACCTCCGGCTCTAACGCAGCCTAGCGTGGCGTTAGCGACTCCGGCTGCAGCGATACCGCAACCGCAGGATCAACAGGTCGGATTAGCGGCCAAGCAAGTTGCGACGGAGGGTGCAGCCAGCGTTTCTAATCCGAATGCGGCTGACGCTCCGGCATCCGCGCCCGCTTCGAGCCAGCCTGTTCCAATCACGAATGCCACTGTGCAAGCTCAGACTCCTCCGCCTTCCGGCAAGTACTCGGGTGAGCCGATTTCGGTAAACTTGAAAGACGTTGATTTGCGCGACTTTTTCCGCCTGATACACGAGATCAGCGGACTGAATATCGTGGTGGATCCCAGCGTAAAGGGCAGCCTCACGATCGTTCTGGACGATGTACCGTGGGATCAGGCGCTGGACATCGTCTTGAAGAACAACGGTTTGGACAAGCAGCTTGACGGAAACGTGTTACGCATCGCTACCAAGGACACGTTGAAGAAGGAGGCTGACCAGAACCGTGAATTAGCCAAGGCGCAAGCGGAAGCCGCCGACGTGGTCACGACCACTCGTCAGCTAAGCTACGCCAAAGCCGAGGACCTGGTTCCAACGCTGAAGAAATTCCTCTCTTCGAGAGGCGACGTTCTGGCAGACGCACGGTCGAACACGCTGATTATCCGGGACATCCCCAGCGTTCTGCCGGTGATGGACAACCTTCTGCGCCAACTCGACCGGAAATCGCAACAAGTGGAGATCGAAGCGAGAGTGGTGGCGGCCAACCGTTCATTTACGCGCGACATCGGCACGCAGTTTGCGGCGGCAGTATCCTTGGGCGGCGGGCAAAGCATTCTCGGCGGTGCGAGCACGGTGGGCACCAGCCCGATCGTCCGGAATTCGCCGACTCCGCTGCCTCCCATCATCGTGGGAAATACAGGAGCGAACACAACCAGCGGTTCGATGCCTTTAATCACAAACCTGGGCGCCACGACGCCAACGAGCGCACTGAGCTACGCTTTCTCGTCCTCTAACTTCGCGCTGGACTACATTATCAGCGCGGCGGAGGAGCGCGGCGTGGGCAAGTTGATCTCGAAGCCGAAGGTCATCACGCAGAACAACCAGAAAGCTATCGTGAAACAAGGTACGAAGATTCCAGTCCAGACCATCGTGAACAACACGGTTTCCGTGCAGTTCGTAGACGCGGTGCTGGAACTTGACGTGACCCCGCAAATCACCGCCGAAGGCACGATCTACATGGACGTGACGGTAACCAACGATCAAATCGACACGGCGATTCCCCGCGTACAAGGCATACCGGCTATCGACACGCAACAGGCGAACACCAAGGTACTGGTGAGCGACGGCGCGACGGTGGTTATCGGTGGAATTATCGTATCCTCACAGCAGCGCACCGTCGACCAGGTGCCGCTGTTCGGGAGCATTCCGGTGGTGGGCAATTTGTTTAAGCACACTCTTGTGAACACGTCGTCCCTGGAGCTATTGTTCTTCCTGACTCCGAGAATTCTGCCGAGCTAATAACGGCGGGAATCGACATGCGGAGTATCAGGGGAAAGTGAAATCCAAACCGGTGCAAGTGAATTCGGGCCGGAGCCGAATCGATCGGCTCCGGCTTTCCTTTTCCAACCTGCGAGCTGACGCCTTTCTAGTAACTCACCTGCCGAACATTCAATATTTGTGTGGTTTTACGGGCAGCGCCGCGATCCTGCTGGTTGAGCCGACGAGGTCAACGCTGTTCACGGACAGCCGGTACACATTTCAAGCGCAGGAACAGGTTACCGGGGCGAAGGTCCATATCGCCAAGCATGGACTGCTACGGGCGGCTGCGGAGGCATTAAAGAAGCGCAGAGGGCGGCTGCACGTAGCTTACGCGCCCAGCCAGGTGACGGTGGCGCAGAAGGCCACTCTGGAGAAGCTCACTGGCAGCGGAGCGCGCTGGGTGAGCGGAGGGGACGCGGTAGAAAGCCTGCGGGCGATTAAGGACACCTCAGAACTCGTCACGATGCGAGAAGCGGCAACGTTGATCAGCGAGGTATTTGCGGAGACGATGTCCAAAATCAAGGTGGGGCTTAGCGAGCTGCAAGTGGCGGCCGAGATTGAGTACGCCATTAAGCTAAAAGGCGGGAGCGGACCTTCGTTTGAGACGATTGTGGCTTCAGGCGCGCGTTCGGCTTGGGCCCATGCGCGACCGAGCGGTAAGCTGCTCGGGAAAAACGAATTGGTCGTCCTAGACCACGGTGCTATACTGCGCGGTTATTGCAGTGACCTGACTCGGACAGTGTTTCTGGGGCGGGCGCCAGATAAAGTAAGGCAGTTGTACGACGCCGTACTAGAAGCCCAGCAAGCTGCCAGGAAGGCTGTCGCTCCCGGGGTGAAGGCTGGAGAGGTGGATGCGGCGGCTAGACTCTCGCTAAAGCGCCACGGGCTGGCAGAATACTTCACGCATAGTGCAGGGCATGGGCTGGGAATCGAAGTACACGAGAGGCCCCGGCTGGCCAGAGGCGAAAAAACAAAGCTCGAAGAGGGCATGGTAATAACCATCGAGCCCGGTGTTTACCTGGAGGGGCTTGGCGGCATACGGATCGAGGACGACGTGGTAGTTACTTCAAATGGCGCTGAGGATTTGACCAGCGCATCCAGGGAATTCTTAGAACTCTAAATGGCGAAAAAATCGACTGCGCAGACCCAGAGTAGTTCGCACACAGGTGGCGTGGATCTCCGAGAAGTAGAGCGGCTTCTCGAGTTCATGGCCAAACATGGGCTGGAGGAGTTCGAGTACGAGCGCGCCGGATTCCGGATACGGCTGAGGAAGCCATTCTCACAGCCGATGGGCTTCAGCCGCGCGGTCTCGGCTCCGGAGATTGTGGTAGCGGCGGTTCCGGCAGTGGCGGCAAGCCATGCGGGAGCGGCGGCAGCGGGCGGAGCGTCCGGCAGTGGGTCGACTGCCAGCGGATCTTCTACCGGCGGGGCTCAATCTGAATCGGCGGAAAGCGGACGAGCGGCGTCGGAGGATGTTCACGTGGTGAAATCTCCGATTGTGGGGACGTTTTATGCGGCTCCGTCCGTGGCTGGCGAACCGTTTGTGAAGCTAGGCTCTCGCGTGGAGGAGGGCCAGGCATTGTGTATCATCGAAGCGATGAAGCTGATGAACGAAATCGAGTCCGATGTGGCGGGAGAAGTAGTGCGGATTTTTGTGGAAAATGGCCAACCGGTGGAATATGGCGAAGCGCTTTTCGGAATCCGCGCACACCGGAAGAAATAGCTCACCCCCAGGCGAAATGTTCCGAAAAATTCTAATTGCAAATCGCGGCGAAATTGCGCTGCGCATCCTTTCCGCGTGTCGGGAACTTAACGTCCGAACAGTGGCGGTGTATTCGGAGGCGGACCGCAATGCGTTACACGTGCGGTTTGCGGACGAAGCCATTTGCATTGGGCCTCCGCGAAGCAGCGAAAGCTACCTCAACATTCCTCAGGTAATCAGCGCAGCGGAAATCGCCAATGTGGATGCGATTCATCCGGGGTACGGATTCCTGTCAGAGAATGCGAATTTCGCGGAGGTGTGCGAAGCGTCGCACATTACGTTTATCGGGCCCACGCCGGATGCGATCCGCTTGATGGGCGAAAAAGATAAAGCCAAGGAAGCCATGGCTGCGGCAGGGATTCCGGTGATTCCGGGGAGCGCGGGTGTGGTGCCGGATGAGGATTCCGCCAAAGAAATTGCGCGCGACATTGGTTATCCCGTGATGATCAAAGCGGCGGAGGGCGGCGGCGGACGCGGGATGAGGATTGTGCGGTCGGCGAAGGAATTGATTCCGGCGTTTCGGACCGCGCGGACGGAGGCGGAGCAGGCGTTTGGAAGTCCGAACGTTTACATGGAGAAATTGATCGAGCGGCCGCGGCACATTGAGTTTCAGGTACTGGGCGATAAGCATGGGAATGTGGTGCATTTGGGGGAACGAGAGTGTTCGCTGCAAAGACGTCACCAGAAAGTGCTGGAGGAATCGCCGTCGGTAGCGGTGGATGCAAGTACGCGGCAACGGATCGGGAAGCAAGTAGTGGACGCCTTAAAAAAAATTGGGTATTCGAGCGCGGGCACCATGGAATTTTTGCGCGAGGATTCGGGGAACCTTTATTTCATCGAGATGAATGCGCGGATTCAGGTGGAACATCCAGTGACCGAGATGGTGACTGGAATTGATTTGGTGAAATCGCAGATACGGGTGGCGGCGGGGGAAAAACTTTCCTCGGTGCTGCCTGCGGTGGAGTTTCGAGGGCATGCGATTGAGTGCCGGATTAATGCGGAGGACCCGGAGACCTTTACGCCTTCGGCGGGGCGGGTGACCGCGTTTCGTGTTCCGGGAGGCCCGGGAATTCGCGTGGATACGGCGTGTTACGCGGATGCCGTGATACCTCCGTATTACGATTCGTTGATTGCGAAACTTATTTCGTACGGACACGACCGCGCTGAAGCGATTGTGCGGATGCAGCGGGCGCTCGACGGATTTGTGGTGGAGGGAGTGAAGACGACGATTCCGTTGCACAAACGAATTTTGGCGGACCCGAATTTTGTGGCGGGGAAATTTGATACCCACTTTTTGGAGCGCCTGCCGGCATTAGAAGCGAAAGCGAAATAATCGAACGCGGAGGCGGTTTGTTTCCGGCCCTTTACGCCATCCTGGATGCCAGCCCCGAATTTGTAGGCCCTTCTAAATATTCCATTCTTGAAATCGCTGAGCGCTTAGTGGGCGCGGGGGTGGAACTGTTTCAATACCGCGATAAGCGCGGGTCTGCGCGGAAAATTCAGGAAACTTCGGCCGCGCTTGTTGAGCGGCTTGCGACTGTGGGTAAGGGCGCGCGGTTTATGGTGAACGACCGGGCGGATATTGCCGCGATTGTGAGGGTGGGGGGAGTTCATGTGGGGCAGGAAGACCTTCCGGTGGAGGCAGCGCGGAAGATGTGCGGCGGGGCGCTGTGGGTGGGAGTTTCGACACATGATTTAGAGCAATTGCGGGCGGCGGACGCTACTTCGGCGGATTATATTGCTGTGGGGCCGATCTTTCCTACGCGCACGAAAGAGAATCCGGATCCAGTGGTTGGATTGGAATTTCTACGCGCGGCGCGGGGAATTACGCGAAAACCTCTTGTGGCGATAGGTGGCATCACAGTAGAGTCCGCGCAGGCTGTTTATAAGGCGGGTGCGGATTCGCTTGCTGTGATTCGCGATTTGATGGCGGCGGAAGATCCGGCAGCGAGAGCGCGCGAGTATTTTGCGATTGCGAAATCCAGGATGCCGGGTTAAGCCCGGCGCCAGGAAACCGGTTCGCGGGTCAATCGGCGTTTACAACAATGGAATAGGGACCAATAAGGCATACGTGAATGGCTGAACACGTTCAGACGATCGGGGTGGCGACGGCGAGCAAGCAGCCGGAGCTGGTGAAGGGTCTGGGGCTGTTTGACTCGACGATGATCGTTGCGGGATCGATGATTGGCTCGGGAATTTTTATTGTTTCGGCGGACATTGCGCACCAGGTGAAAAGTCCGGGCCTGCTGATTACCGTATGGCTGGTTACCGGAGTGATGACGCTGATCGGAGCGTTGAGCTACGGGGAGCTAGCGGCGGCCATGCCGCATGCGGGCGGACAGTATGTTTATTTGCGCGAGTCGCTGGGGCCGCTGTGGGGATTTCTTTACGGCTGGACCATGCTGTTGGTGATACAGACGGCCACGATTGCGGCGGTGGCGATTGCGTTTGCAAAATTTACGGCGGTGATGCTGCCGTGGTTTTCAGCGTCGGATTGGATCTGGAAAATTGGGACCTGGGGGCCGTGGCAGATGTGGTTTGGGTCGCTAGGGCCGTACAACGTGGGGATCAACCGGCAAAATTTGCTGGCGATTGCGTCGATTGTTTTTCTCACATGGATTAATACGCGCGGGCTGCGGGTGGGAAAGATCGTTCAGAATGTGTTTACGGTGGCGAAGGTGGGGTCACTGGCGGCGTTGGTGCTGCTGGGATTTTGGTTTTCTACGGAAGTGGCACGCCGAGTGAATTTCACGGATTTCTGGCGCCATGCGGGGCTTTGGGTGGTGCATCCGTATCCGCCGGACCATCCGATATGGGCCATCAGTACGCTGACGCTGATTGGCGTGGCGATGGTGGGTTCGCTTTTTTCCGCGGACGCCTGGAACAACATTACGTTTACCGCGGCGGAAGTAAAAAATCCGAATCGGAATCTGCCGCTTTCGCTGGCGCTGGGCGCGGGGATGGTCATCACGTTGTACACGCTGGCGAACGTGGCTTATTTGCGCGTGTTGCCGATTTCTGGCGATCCGAACGGCGCGACGGCGATTGCGCGAGGAATTGAGTTTGCCGCGGACGGGCGCGTTGGGACGGCGGTGGCGGAAGTGATTTTTGGGCCGGCAGGGGCGCTGGTGATGGCTGTGGCGATTTTGATTTCGGGGTTTGGATGCAACAACGGGTTGATACTTTCGGGGGCGCGGATTTATTACGCGATGTCGAAGGACAAGCTTTTTTTCAAGTCGGCCGGCAGAGTGAACAGCCATCATGCGCCGGCTGCCGCGCTGATCGTGCAATGTATATGGGCGTCGTTTCTGTGTCTCTCTGGTACCTACGGCCAACTTCTGGATTTTCTAATTTTTGCAGTTTTGATTTTTTACATTCTGACGCTGGGTGGGCTGTTTGTCTTGCGCTGGAAGCGGCCGGATATGGAGCGTCCTTACAAGGCCTTCGGCTATCCGTTTTTGCCGGCGCTTTATCTGGCGATGGCGATATTTATCGAAATCCAATTATTGAGGTATAAGCCACAGTACACTTGGCCCGGACTCATCATCGTTCTGCTGGGGGTTCCGGTGTACTGGCTGTGGAAGCGAGCCGGAGCGGGGACTGCCGAAGCGTAGATTTACCTTTTTGCATGGGACTGAGGAGTCGGATTCTCTGAGAGGAGATAGGAATGAGCAATCCGCTGTTCAAGAAGAAGCCGATGGACTGGCTGCTGAACGAAGCCAAGGCCACCGGCGAGCACACGCTGAAGCGGACACTGGGTCCGGTTTCGCTGACGGCTTTGGGCGTGGGCGCGGTGATCGGAGCCGGAATTTTTGTGCTGTCGGGACTGGGAGCGCACTACGCCGGGCCTGGCTTGATGATTTCCTTCATCATTTCCGGATTGGGATGCGCGTTCGCCGGTTTGTGCTATGCGGAGTTTGCGGCTCTGATTCCGCTGGCGGGCAGCGCATACACATATGCGTATGCAGCGCTGGGTGAATTAATCGCGTGGATCATTGGCTGGGACTTGACGCTCGAATATGCCATGGGTGCCAGCACGGTTTCTTCGGGATGGTCGAACCACTTCATCGAGTTTCTTCAGATTTTTCATTTGAAGATGCCGTTATGGCTGGCCTACGACCACTGGACTGCCCTGGTTACCGCGGAAAATGTGATCGCGCGACAAATGGCCCGCGCTTCGGATCCTTCCCTCGCGGTGGGCAGCCAATCTTTTCTGATGCGAGTGGGCGATATCATCTCGGCGCAATCGCCTGAACTGATCCAGCGCGCTCACGATATGGTGGCGGCGCCCAGACTGTTTGGGGTGGAAATCGGATTCAATCTTCCGGCGTTTCTGATCGCACTGATCATCACGGCGGTGCTGGTAATCGGAATTAAGGAAAGCGCTACGTTCAACGCAACGATCGTGATCATCAAGGTCAGCGTGGTGCTGTTCATTATTATACTGGGCCTGCATTACGTGAATCCCACCAACTGGGGAAAAGACTGGTCTTCTTTTGCCCCCATGGGATTCAGCGGCATCGGTAGAGGTGCCGCGTACATATTCTTTGCGTATATAGGCTTTGACGCGGTGTCCACCACGGCGCAGGAAGCCAAGAATCCACAACGCGACTTGCCCATCGGCATTATCGCTTCGCTTATTTTGTGCACGGTTCTTTACATCTTAGTGGCCGCAGTGCTTACCGGCATGGTGCCCTGGAAGGAAATCAACATCGAAGCGCCGTTAGCGGTTGCCTTTCTCGATCGCGGCTTGGTGAAAGCGTCCTATCTGATCACCGCTGGCGCGCTGGCCGGGCTGACCAGCGTGATGCTCGTCATGCTGCTGGGTCAGACTCGCGTGTTGTATTCCATGGCGAACGATGGGCTGCTGCCGCGAAAATTCTTCGCCGCAATTCATCCTAAATATCGCACGCCCTACAAGAATACGATCCTGGTCGGTCTAATTGCCGCGGTGATTGGCAGCATCACTCCGATTAATATCATCGGAGAGATGGTCAACATCGGCACGATCTTCGCGTTCATCATCGTTTGCCTATCGATCATGGTTTTGCGCAAAACGAATCCGGTCCAGCTGCGCCCATTTCGTACACCCTGGGTTCCCTTGGTTCCGATACTCGGGATCCTTTTCAACGGCTACATGATGTACAAGCTGGGCTGGGTTAACTGGGCGCGACTGATCATTTGGCTCATTATCGGGTTGGTGGTTTATTTCGGTTATAGCCGACATCACAGCCGGGTCCAGAAGAACGACCGGACTGCGCTTTAAATTTTCGTTAGCAATAATCCACAACGCAGGTGGCACCGTGACGTCACCGCAGATCTTGTTTTAGTTCGTATTCTGTGTGGATGTCATTCCACGCGAAAGAAAGATGCCGCCCTAAAGAGCGGCGCTAGGAAGGCATAAAACCAAACGAGAGCATAAAGCCTTACCATGATTTGCAGTTTCTGGTCTTGAACTTCCGCCCGCCACGTTATACTGAATTTCGGGAACAATAAACTTGCCGCAATTTTCTCCACGCCGAGGACTCGTGTTGTTGCGGAGGACTTCGCCACTAGACCGCGTGGCGTTGGGCATTCTGCTTTTGACCCTGATCGCGCGTCTGAGCGCGTTGGCGGGCATCCATGTGCCCTATTCTACGTTCCTGGGTTTCCTAAGCTTTCTGGCCGTTATTTACCTGGTGGTCCGGTTGATTCCCTGGTTTCGCACGCAGGTGATGTGGCCGTTGCGCAACCGCCTGATTGTGGCCTACGTGTTTATTGCCGTGGTGCCGGTAATTTTGCTGCTTTCCATGGCGGGCGTGGCCATGTACGGCTTGTATCTGCAACTTGGCGCGCACTTGCTTCATGATGATTTGCAGAATCATGTGGACGCGATTAGCGCGAATACGGATGCCCTGATCGCCGCCGTTCGACAGGAAATTGCCAGGGGAGCTTCCACTCTGGATGAGTCGCTACTTTCGAAGCCGGATGTTGCGCGGTTAATTGCTGCGGAGAAAACTGAGAATCCGGAGCTTCGTGTTTATTTAAATCGCGGCACGCACTTAATTGAGAAGAAGGGCGACGGGCATCGCTTCGCTGGGCTGGTTGAGTGGAATGAGAAGCCGCTGATCGCTTGCGCTATGAAAGAGGAAAGCCCGGGGGGCGCTGTAACGGTTCTGGTAACCGAACCGGTCAACTCCAGTTTCCTGGACAGTCTTTCTTCGCAATTGGGGCCGATCCAATTGATTTTTCTTCGTCCGGCCAGCGGAAAAACAAACTTCAACTTCAGTTTCAATGGCCGCGACTATGTTCCGGGAGAGCAAGTATCCAGCCGACGACGCACGCTTCCTCCGCCGAAAAATTTTATCGATGTACGCGTGGCGGGCGCGTCGACGATCGAATTGGCGCATTTGGAGGCGGATAAAGATCAGGCCTCATCGGCGATACTTGCTTCGTTTTCGCTGCGGCCTTCGGCTGTGAACCAGGAGCTTCTCACCTCGGTAGGGGACGTGGGGCCGTTGCTGGTGGCGGTGCTTGTGGGAGCGGCGATCATCTTCCTGGTGATAGAAATTACGGCGCTTATTACCGGGGTAGTGCTCACGCGGACGATCACATCTTCGGTGGGTGATCTTTACGAAGCGACGCTTTATGTGCGGCGCGGCGATTTCGCGAAACGAGTTCGAGTACGGCAAAGAGATCAGCTGGGCGCGCTGGGGGAGTCCTTCAATGAAATGACCAGTTCGATTTCGGAGCTGATTGACGAGCAGCGGCAAAGACAGCGTTTGGAAAATGAAATATCGATCGCGCGCGAGGTACAGTCCCAACTTTTTCCGCAAACGTTGCCATCACTTCCAGGATTGCAATTGGGAGCAATTTGCCGACCGGCGCGCGTGGTTAGCGGCGACTACTACGACTTCATCAAGACCGGCCCGGACCGGCTGGGAATTGCGTTGGCGGATATCAGCGGAAAAGGAATTTTTGCGGCATTGCTGATGGCCAGCTTGCAAGCCGCGTTGCGCAGTACGGCGATGCTGGATGGAGACGGCGGGACGGCGGATCTGGTGAGCAAGCTGAACCGGCACGTTTTCAGAAATACTTCCGACGACCGCTACGCTACGTTTTTCTATGCCGTGTACGACGAGCAAGCGCGGACGTTGACTTACACGAACGCGGGACATCTGGCGCCGTTTTTTGTATGCGACGGCAACGTTCAAGAATTGGAAGAAGGCGGAACGGTGGTTGGGTTATTCGAGGAATTTCCGTTTACGCAGGGAGTGATTAAGGTGGGGCCGGGAAGCTTGCTGGTGCTGTTCAGTGACGGATTGACGGAGCCGGAGAACGTTTACGGAGAAGAATTTGGGCGACAACGCGTGCGCGCTGAAATTCTGAGACAAATCAATCTCGCCCCACAACGGTTGGCGGAGAATCTGATTGCGTCGGCGGAACAGTGGGCGGGGTCGCCGGAGCAAGCCGACGACATTACCGTGGTCGTCGCGCGCATGGGATAGATACAAGCTAAAACACAGGCGCGTGGCCGGACGCGATTTTGATTATACTGGCGAGTTCCCTAGGGAAGGTGCAGCTTGCCTTTAAGCGAGCGAATAGCGTTAGTGACTGGCGGAAGCCGAGGTATTGGAAAAGGAATCGCGCTGGGGCTGGCAAGCGAAAGCGTGCGTATGGCGATTTCGTACCGTTCTAATAAAGGAGCGGCGCAAAGCGCGTTGCGACAGTTGCAGGAGCGCGGTGCGGAATGTTTTGCAGTGGAAGCGGATTCCGAAGACCCGGGGAAAGTACAGTTTCTGGTGGACAAAGTGGTCGAGCGATTCGGGCGGCTGGATATTTTGGTGAACAATGTTGGGGAATTTAATTGGAAGCCGGTGGCGGAAACGTCGGTGGAAGAATGGAAAGGCGTTATCGCTTCGAACCTCTTCAGCGTTTTTTACGCCTGTAAGGCTGTGTTGCCCGTAATGAGGCGGCAGCATTGGGGACGCATCATTAATCTGGGCGCGTTGGGAGCGGAGCGGAGTTTTGGACAAGGGACGATTTCCGCGTATGCAGCGGCGAAAGCGGCGGTGGTTTCGTTTTCGCGATCGCTGGCGATTGAGGAAGCAAAGCACGGGATTACGGTGAACGTGATCAATCCCTCGAATATCGACGAGAGGGAATTGACTGCTGATGAAGCGCGACGCATGCATGATTCGCGGTCGCCGATCGGACGGCCGCCGTCGGCTGAGGATGTTTCCACGGCGGTGAAATTTTTTGCGTCGGATGGCGCGGATTTCATTACCGGGCAGGCGTTGAACGTTAGCGGCGGGTGGATGCTGTAGCGCTCTAAAACTACTTTTGCGAAAGATGTGCAAACCTGCGTTCGTGTTCTTAATGGAGTTTCGTCTTCCATGAGTTGCCAGCTATGAAAGTTCTAACAGCGGCGGAAATGAGGGAAGTGGACCGGCTGACGACGGAGCGCTCCGGGATCCGCAGCGCTGTGCTGATGGAACATGCGGGCGGGAGCGTGGCGCAATTTATCCGGCAGCGGTTTCCGAATCTTGAGCGAAGGCTAATTTTTGTTTTGTGCGGGAAAGGGAATAACGGCGGGGATGGTTTTGTGGCTGCGTTGCAACTGCTCGGTATGGGCGCCAGGCCGGAAGTGATTTTGTTCGCTGACCCGAATGAGTTAAAAGGGGACGCAGCTGACAATCTGCGGCGGTGGGAGAATGCCTCGGGAGAACTCCATGTGGTGCGGAGCTCGGCGGAATGGAACAAGTGGAAATCCCAGATTGCCCAATGCGACATTTTGGTGGATGCGTTGCTGGGGACTGGAGCACGCGGCGCGGTGGAAGGATTGTTGCGCGACGCTATTGAAAGCGTGAACGGGCGTGAGTCACGGTGTCCGGTGGTGGCGGTGGATATTCCCTCCGGGCTGCCTGCGGACACTGGGGAAGTGCAGGGCGCGGCGGTGGAGGCGGATTACACGGTGACGTTCACGGCGCCGAAAGTTGGAATGTTTCAAGGGGATGCGCAGCGTTATTTGGGCGAATTAGCGGTGCGCGAGATTGGTTCGCCGGCGGAATTGATAGAAGATGTTGGCGGCGGAAATTTGCGATGGTCTGAGCCGGGCGAGTTTGCGCAATTTGCGAAGCGGCGCAAGGCGGACGGGAACAAAGGCGATTATGGGCACGCGCTGATCGTTGCGGGGTCGGTGGGAAAGAGCGGGGCGGCGGTTTTGGCGTCTTGGTCGGCGTTGCGCACCGGCGCTGGACTGGTGACGGTGGCGACGCCTGAACCGGTTTTGCCGATGGTGGCGACGCACGCTCCGGAAATTATGACCGAGCCGCTGGTCGCGACGGAGGCCGGGAGCGTTTCGCTGCGGAGTTTGGAATATGGAAAGTTCGAAGCGATATTGAAGGGGAAGCGGGCGCTCGGGATGGGGCCGGGACTTACTACGCAGGACGAGACGCAACAATTTATTCGCACGATCGTAGGCAAACGGAATTCTATTCCGCTGGTTCTGGATGCGGATGGGCTGAATGCGTTTGCGGGACGCGCGGGAGAATTGAAAAATGCGGAGGGACTGATAGCGGTGACGCCGCATCCGGGGGAAATGGCGCGGCTTACGGGGTTGAAGACGAGCGAGGTGCAAGCGCGTCGGTTGAAGCTGGCGCTGGAATCGGCGGCGGCGTGGAATGCGTACCTGATTTTGAAAGGGCACAACACAATCGTTGCGGCGCCGGACGGGAAGGCGTTTATTAATTCGACCGGGAATCCGGGGATGGGAACGGGCGGGACGGGGGATGTTTTGACCGGGATGTTGTCGGCGCTCACAGCGCAGTTTGGGACAGAAAATTGGGAGCGCGTATTAGCGTTTGGAGTCTATTTGCATGGGCTGGCCGGCGATATTGTTTATGCCGATTTTGATGAGGCTCCGCTGATGGCGGGCGATTTGGTTCGCGCAATTCCTCGGGCTTACCAGCAATTTTATGCGGCGTGTAGTCGTGCCTAGCAGCGAAATCATCACACATTCTTCGGACGAGACGATTGCTCGCGGGCGGGAAATTGGGAGGCGTTTGAAGCCGCGAGTACTGGTTCTTTTGTCGGGGGACTTGGGGGCGGGGAAGACTACGTTAACGAAGGGGATGGTGAGCGGGATTGGGGCGGCGACGGAAGATGAAGTGACGAGCCCTACGTTCACGCTGGTGCATCGGTACGACCGCCAGGGGCGCGTTTATCATGTCGACTTGTACAGGATTTCCGGGCTGCATGATTTGGAGACGCTGGGGCTGGAAGACGTGTTTTCGGAAAATGCGGTGGTGATTGTGGAGTGGCCGGACAAACTTACTTTGCGAGTGGATTGGCCGGTGGTGCGCATTCAGTTGGAGCATTTAGATGAGGTTAGTCGACGAATTTCTATTGCGGATGATACGGGGGTTTTGAGTTAAAACGCTGCCGGATTTTCCTTCCCATGATTTTCTTCCTTCGAAACTCCCTTACAGGCCCATGATTTGGAAGCCAGCGTCCACGTAAATCACGTTGCCGGTTACGCCGCGGCCGAGGTCGCTGCCGAGGAAGACGGCGGTGTCGGCAACTTCGGCGGGATCGGTGTTGCGGCGGAGCGGGGCGTGTTGCTGGACGAAGTCGAGAACTTTGGAGAAGTCTTTTATTCCGCGGGCGGAGATTGTTTTGATGGGTCCGGCGGAGATTGCGTTCACGCGAATCTTGGCGGCGCCTAGTTCGCTGGCTAAATATTTCATGGAGGCTTCCAGGGCGGCCTTGGCTACGCCCATCACGTTGTAATTCGTGACTACGCGCGTGGAACCGAGGTAGGTAAGGGTCATGATGGCGCCGCCGTCGGTCATGAGCGGGGCGAGCGCTTTGGCGACGGCTACGAGCGAATAAGCGCTGACGTCCAAAGCTAATTTGAATCCATCACGAGAAGTGTTCACGAAGGGCTGGTTCAAGTCTTCGTGATTTGCGAAGGCGAGGCAGTGGACGACGATGTTGGGCTTTTGGCCTTCCGCTTTCAGCGAAGCGGCCAGGCCGTCAATGTCGGATTGCTGTTGGACGTCGCAGGGGTAGAAGGCGACCGCGCCGAGGTCTTTGCCGAGCTCCTCAACGGTGGGCTTGGCGCGCTCGTTTTGATAGGTGAGCAGAAGCTTGGCGCCTTCCCGTGTGAAAGCTTGAGCGATCGCGTAGGCGATGCTCCATTTATTCCAGACCCCCAGGACCAGGGCTGTTTTTCCTTCGAGTAGTTTTGGCATGGCCCGCCATTTTACCCGGAAAACGACGGTTGAGAACTATCTTCTGCGCGGGCCGGGATGCGACGCGCGTTGTAGCGTTGGCAGGCACTTTTTGGAAGCAGTCGATCAATGCGCGTGGATCCAGCGAATCACTTCACGGACAATGTCTGCGAGATAAGGCCAGATAACCGCAACGATGGCCAGGACCGAGGCGACGAATTTCTTCGACGGCTTTGACCTGCCACTGGGGATACCGCCGGGTTGATGGAAGGGGCAAAAGCCGCCAGCCAAGGCGCGCCGGCTGCAACGTTGGCCACGAGGGCCGAAATAGAGGCACGGGCCTTGGTCGGCGCTATGGGACTGCGGACCGACGGGCGAAGGTGTGGCGATACGAAAATCTCGGCCGTAATCGTCGGGTCTGGTGACCGAGCCTATGCCGAATTGGCCACCGGAAGTTATGCCGAATTCTTCATTTGGCGCGGTGCTGTCGCGCTTGGCATTAACGGTTACGACTCGTCCCATTGCGTCCCGCATTTTTCCTCAGATAGAGTAAAACTTGAAGCGAATTCCTGCGCCCGGGTAGGGTTCAGGATACGCGCATACGTATGCCTGAAACACATATCGCGCCATCTTCCACGCATCCGGCCCGGATGAAGCTGGAGCCATACACCGCCGAAGTCCGTCTCGATAGCCTGACGGTGGGCATCGACAACATCCATTATGACGTTTATTTGAGCCCGCGCTTTGTGGAATTCACGCGGAAGTATCTGCTGGACCTGGTGCGGCAGACGGTGAACGTCAGCCTGGTATACGGGGACCGCAAGCAATCTGGCACGCCCGAGCACGGCGCGTTTCGAAAGATGCTGATCGAAGTGCTCCAGGAATCGATTACGCGGGCGAAATTCCAGCAGTCGATCGAAACCGATTTGCTGAATCAATTGGCGTTGCTGAAACACATTTCCGCGGAGTTGAGTAACCAATTTTCGAGCATTTTGGTCGAGTGCAAGGAATGGATTCGCGGGCGTGGCGAGCTTTTCGAACACAGCGAGCAGGCCCACGTGATGCGGTCGAAGATCGCGGAAATCCAAGCGGACAAGAAAAACATTTACAGGCTGATAGGCGAGACGCTGTGCCGCGTCTGGCGCGACGTGGAAGAGGGTACGCTCTCGAAATCGCGGCGGGCGCTTTTTGGCGAGGATTTCCACGAGATTTATGCGCTGCTGCAAAACCGGTTCCTGTTTGTGGATGGCGGGAACGACGATCATTTGTTTCTGGAGCATTACGTTCTGCTGGGCAACTTCGTTAACGATCCGGACCGGTTTGAGATTTTCGACGGATTGCTCCTCGATTTCGTCCGCGATTTAATCCTCACCGGGGACAGCTCCGAGGATTTTAATAAGGCGCGCAAGAGCCATGACCGTCTCCTAGAACAGGCGCGTTTGCTGCGGTCGGAGATGGCTATCCTGGAGGAGGAGCAGAACGAAGCCAGCGGCCGATCAGGAGAGGGCGGCGAAGTATTCCCGTGGCTCTTCAAGAGAAGGAGCGGAACTTCGGAATCGCCCAAAGAAATCGCACATTTGCGAGAGAGGTCGTCCTTGCTAGAAGCAAAGCTGGCGGAACTGGGTTCGCAGATTGAAACCGCCAAGCAGCGCATGAATTTTCTGATAGACGAACATCGAAACCGGCTGGGCGAGTACCTGAACCAGCCTGAAAACGCGCGGAGACTTTTCGATGCGCAAGGCCCGACGGTAAAAGGCGAATCGTCGGCGGCGACCCGGGCACACTTGTTGCAGGAATGGATGCACCGGCTGGAAGAGCGCGATCTTTTGTTTCACGTGCTGGCCAGTTACGAAGTGCGGAAGCTTCATACGGAATATTGCCCGCCGGTGCACTTGCAAGCGCTGAAGAAGGCGCTGGTAAACCGGGAAGAAGCCAAGCGTGTGGAAACGATTCTGGAGCAGTTTCCGGCGCGTAAGATTTCGATGAAGCGGCTGGAAGAAGCTTCGCGGGCCATACGGAGGCGGACGCCTGAAGAGCAAGCCGCCGTGGCGCTTCAATTTGCTGAGGATTTGATGCGCCTGCGGCGGGACCGTCGGAATTACCAGCATGTGGCGGCCTGGATGGAAAGGATTAACCTGGTTCGCTCCGAACATGTGCGCGAACTTTCCCGGGCGAACAAGAGCTTGTATGAATTCTTGCACCCGAGCGAAGGACGGCCGGCGGACGATCCGGTCATCAATCACACAATTATAAAAGCGGACGTGCGCGGTTCGACCGGTATCACTAAAGACCTGCTGGCCCGCGGGATGAACCCTGCTTCGCACATCAGTATGAATCTGCATGAACCGGTGAAGCGGATTCTGGAGCGGTTCGGCGCGGCGACTGTATTTATCGAAGGCGACGCGATCATTCTGGCGATTGAGGAGACGGAGTCCACGCGAGCAACTGCACGCGGGGTGGCTCGCGCATGCGTTCTGGCGCGGGAAATTCTGGCAGTCACGCTGGCGTACAACCAGCGGGCTAGAACCAGCGGACTGCCGGGGCTGGAACTTGGTGTGGGAGTGGCGTTTCAGGATTCCGCGCCCTCGCTGTGGACAGACGGCGATTCGAAGATTATGATTTCGCGCGCGCTGAATCTTTCCGACCGGCTTTCAAGCTCTTCGAAGATAGCCAAGCGGCTGTTTCACAAGAACCCCTCGCCATTTAACGTGTACCTGCTGCAAACCTTGATGGAGGATGCCGAAGTTGGCGAAGAGGAAGAGCTGCTGGTGCGCTATAACCTGAACGGAATCGAAATAAATGAAGAAGGGTTCAATAAATTAAACGCGGAGATTTCGCTGGGTCCACTGGGCGGCAATTTTCCGATGCCCTGGGGCAAAGAACGAGTGCAATTGTATTTCGGCGAAGTACCGTTGGGCGATTCTTTGGAGCCGATTGTTGTTCGAAAAGGATTCGTGCGTCAGTTGCTGCCGGGCGCGAAAATCGGAGCGCAGGGAACTCGCGCTTATTACGAAGTTTGCACAGATCCGAAACTGCTGGATCTCGCTCGCAAAAAGTTTGCGGCTGTCCCCGCGAAAAGTTGAACGCTTTCCGCTGCACACCTATAATTCCACGTCTATGATTTAGCGTCGGAGGCGCATGGGGCCCGGTGGTCCTCGCAGCCTTCAAAGCTGCCGTTCGAGCCCTTCGCGGGCCTCGAAGGTGGGTTCGACTCCCACTCGCTTCCGCCATATCTTTTTGATGCAACAGAAATTAGGAAAAACCCAGGCGGCAAAAGGCGGCATTAAGAGAAGTTCATCGGGCTTTGTGCACAATTCTTTGCGGCACGAGTGACAAACGGAAGAGCGGACCTTGCGGCGCGCCGAGTGCAACCAAGCCGTCGATCTGAGGTATAAACTGTACTACCGAATCGCTGCCACGCTGGGTTGGTTCGGCTCGTCTCGACTCCATTACGGACATGATCGTGCCGATGTCAGAGTAGCAGCCGTGACTTCGACAGAATGCGCATCGCCCTCCATATCAGAAATTGTCACACGACACGATTTCCCTTCCATCGCAGGAGGATACCATCTTCGCTTTATGTTCGCCAACCATGATAGTCCACTTTCTCGTGCGAGATTTTGACTTGTTCCCGGGACGGCGGATTGTTGCGTCCCTTTCCCAGGTGTGCCGTCTCTAGCAATGAAGAGCGTTGTGCAAGGAGACGTAAGCGTGGAAGTTTCGAAAACCGATTGGGGAAAGCGGGTTGAAATCGAGTTCCTCTATCTCGATCTGGGCGTCTGCACCCGCTGTAGGGGGACTGATGGTAATCTTCAAACGGCGCTTCGCATAGTACAAAAAGTTCTCCAGGCCTGTGGAACGGATATTTCGACGCGCAAAGTGCTCGTGGATTCAGAAGAAACCGCGAGGAAATTTAGGCTTTGGTCGTCGCCCACTATCAGAGTGAATGGCCGCGACATCGCCCTGAAGTTTCTTGAAACTCCATGCGACTCTTGTGCCGGAGCCTGTGCTTGTGACGGCGGCGTAGACTGTCGGGTATGGGCCTACGAAGGCGAGGAATATACTGAAGCCCCCGTCCCACTGATCGTAAACGCACTTTTATCGGAGATTTACGACAGTCAGAGTTCTCACCGCCCAACACCCAATGGCCCGTTCGAATTGTCGGAGAACTTGAAGCACTTCTTTGAAGCAAAGGCAGCAAAGAAAGCGGCTGAATCATGTTGCGCCGCTGAGAAAAAGACGAATTGCTGTGAGACATCCGAGAAATCAAACTGTTGTGGTTAGGGTGAGCACGGGACGGTTGGATACCAATGAACACAGCACAAGAGAACACCGACTCGCAAGACGTCTGGGAGGATTTTCATGGCCGCCTTCGATCATTCGTCTCACGCCGTGTGAACCAGCCCGCCGATGCAGAAGATTTGGTACAGGAAATCTTCCTCCACATTCACAGAAATCTCTCGACTGTGAAGGATGAAGCGAGGCTGCCAGCATGGATTTTCAAAATCGCGCGTAATTCGATTGTGGACTACTTTCGCAAGAATGCTAGGCCTACGGAGGGGCTTGCCGAGGATTTCGATTTGCCTGCTTCAACCGAACAACCTGAAATCGATTCCTCCGCATTGAATGAACTGGCTCACTGCCTTGAGCCAATGATTGAGACTCTTCCAGAACCATACCGGCACGCGATCCATCTTACGGAGCTAAAAGGGGTGACGCAGTCGGAGGCAGCAAAGCAGACAGGCCTTTCGGTCTCAGGAATGAAGACTCGGGTCCAACGTGCACGACGCAAGTTAAAGACCATGCTGTTGCAGTGCTGTGAAATTGAATTCGACAATCGCCGTGGCGTTGTTGCCTATCAGCCACGAAGCGGTTGTTGCTGCCCTTGCGTCGCGGGCAGGCAAAGCGCACCCAGCGCAGATTCAACTTCAAAATCAGGCCGCGCACGGAAGCGAGGCCCGTAGATGAAAAGGCGCGGACTCACTAGAAGAGCATTCCTAACAACCGCGAGCGCAACCCTCGGGGCAGCGGCTGTTTCTTCGGTTGGCTTCCCGCAGGAATTGGGAGCGCCACGACGCGCTTACGGGGAACGGTCGCCGTTCGAAAAATCCGCTCGTTTCTTTCCAGAGTCAGGCACACCCGCATCAAGCTACAGCCGAACGCCATTACAGGATCTGTTCGGCATTATCACGCCCTCCTCATTGCATTACGAGGTTCATCATTCTGGAGTGCCTGACATCGATCCTCGCAGTCACGAAGTAATGATTCATGGCTTGGTAGAGCGGCCGTTAATTTTCACGATGGAAGACTTCCATCGGTTTCCTGCGGTATCGAGAATTCACTTCCTTGAGTGCGCGGGAAATAGCGGCGGCGAGCAGATAGGACGGCCAGCCGCCAATCCGCAGAGGAGCCATGGCCTTCTTAGTTGCAGCGAGTGGACGGGCGTCCCGCTTCGGACTCTGTTTGAGCAAGTCGGATTGAAACCAAGCGCGAAGTGGATCGTCGCTGAAGGCGCAGATGCAGGCCGACTAGCACGCAGCATTCCTCTTGAGAAGGCACTCGATGACGTGTTAGTGGCTTATGGACAAAACGGCGAAGCCCTACGCCCAGAGCAGGGATATCCCGTACGACTCGTGGTTCCGGGCTGGGAAGGGAATGTAAACATCAAGTGGCTAGGGCGCGTTCACGTGGTCGATCAACCTTACATGACGGCGTACGAAACGGGCCACTATACGGATCTGATGCCGGATGGAAGCGCGCGGCAGTTCACATTCGCAATGGAAGCCAAGTCTGTGATTACGCGCCCTGCTGGTGGGCAGGAACTATCTGGTCCAGGCTTTTATGAGATCACCGGCTTGGCATGGTCGGGCAGAGGACGGATCACCAAGGCCGAGGTTTCGACCGATGGCGGCAAGAGCTGGCAAGACGCACAGCTCAATGAGCCGATACTGCCGAAAGCGCTCACTCGCTTTCGCTTTCCGTGGTGGTGGCGTGGGGAAGAAAGCTCGCTTCAATCGCGATGCACGGACGAAACTGGCTACTTACAGCCGGCTCGGGAGGAACTCGTCAAGGTGCGCGGATTAAACGCAACCGACCATTACAACGGCATCAAGGTGTGGTACGTCCACAAAGATGGGAAGGTAAGCCATGAATAAGGCTAGGCTCTTCATACTTTGCGCAGCAATCGCCGCAGTCTCCGCCTCAGTTGCGCAAGCTCAGAGTTACAAACTCGGAAGACCAGCTACCGCAGAGGAAATTCACGAGCGCGACATCTCGGTCGCTCCGGATGGCTCCGGGCTGCCTGTCGGACACGGCACGGTCACGCAAGGGCGACACGACTATCAGATGCTCTGCGCGAACTGCCATGGGGATCGCGGCCAGGGAATGTTGCAATATCCCGCGCTTGTTGGAGGCCAGGGTACACTGCGGAGCAAGAACCCGGTAAAGACGGTGGGCAGTTACTGGCCTTACGCGACGACGGTATGGGACTTCATACATCGCACTATGCCGTATGATGGACCAGGAAGTCTTACGCCCGACGAGACCTACGCGGTCACGGCATTCATTCTGTACCTGAACGGAATTGTCGATGAAAAAGCGGAGTTGAACAAAGCGACGGTGCCTCGCGTGAAAATGCCCAATCGGAACGGATTTGTTGGCGATCCTCGCCCGGACGTGCCAACCAAGAAAGTAGACAAATAAGTTGGAAATTGAAATTGGCGATTCTGCTCCGAATCGTGGACGAGGAGAACTTCCTTCGCTCCGACCTGAAGATTAGGCACAAGCCAGCGAAAGACCAATGTCGCCGCAATACCCCCGGAGAAACTGGGCGACTACAAACGATGGAATATGAGATACGGCAAACGCTTCCAGCAGTCGAGCTTGCCTACCGCGCGGAGTCTTGGCTAGAAGGCGGTCCCGATTAGCGAGCGTTTTGCGTAACTCGCGGCGGAAGGACTTCAACTCGCGAAGCCTGGGCTTCGAGCAAGACTAGTTTCTCGGCGGCCAGTTTCCTTACTCGACGGCAAGGTGCAGCCCCTCTATCAGGTTCGCGGAAGATCTCGCATAGCTCGCTAATCGAAAAACCAATGGAAAGCGCGGCTCGAATCAATTGCACGCGATGCAACGTTTGAGGCGGGAAAAGCCTATACCCACACGCCGAACGTGGCACGGAAGGCGGGAGTCGGCGTTGCTCGTAATAGCGTAGTGTGTCCGAATTGACTCCGGCCAATCGCGCCAAGTCACCGGAATTCAATGGCCGATTTGTCGATGCGTTTACTCTCACGCGAATTGCTTCAGCCCCGGAACGGCTCCAGGGTCAAGGAAAAACCAGTCTATTGCAACCGCCTGTCGCCATCGCCACACGCCTCCGCGAACTCCTTCTTGCTCGACTCGCCTCCTTCGGCACTAGCGTCATCCGCGCAGTCAAGGCAGACACCAGATGATATAAAATCGGGAACATCCGAGAAGGATGAAGGAACGCCCATATGAGTTCTATTCTTCGCTTCTTTCTTAAACCCACGGCAAACCCAGGCAGCATTGCCCTCATTCGTCTCGCAGTAGGATTGATTTTCTTGACGCAGGGCATTCTCAAGTATATCGATCCAAATACGGGTGTGGTCCGTTTCGCTAGGATTGGATTTGCGCACCCATACTTAACCGCTCGTTTCGTAGGAACGTTTGAGATCGCCTGCGGCCTCCTCATATTGCTTGGATTATGGACGCGGGTAGCCGCCTTACCACTTTTAATTGTGATCTGTACCGCAATTGTGACCACCAAGATTCCAGAGCTATTCCGTACGAATCAAGGTTTCTGGTACATGGTGAGTGACATGCGTACCGATTTTGCGATGCTGTGCTCGCTTCTTTTCCTAATTTCGGCGGGAGGCGGTGTGTGGTCGCTGGATGCTAGGCGCAACCCTTAAACATTCCGGAGAATCAATGAGAGATTTTTACCAGGAGAGGCGTCAATTTCTAAAGGCAGCCGGTCTGGCGGCCGGAGCGATAGCCCTTACTCCTAGAGGAAGCATTGCCCACTTGGCTGCGCGGAAGTTATTCAATGAACAAGCGGAGACGGCGCAAAATGACTCGACCGCCGCCGACTACACATTGCACATCAAGGAATCTCCCATTGAAATTGCGCCCAAGCGGATCATCTCCGTCAGCACCTACAACGGGCAATTCCCTGGGCCACTGCTTCGGTTTAAGGAAGGTCAGCAAGTCACCGTGGACATATTCAACGACAGTGACATACCTGAACAACTACATTGGCATGGCCAGAAAATTTCCACTGACGTGGACGGAGCTGCCGAAGAGGGTACACCGTTCATTCCCGCGCACGGTCAACGCCGCATCACGTTCACACCGAATCCTCCGGGTTTGCGCTTTTATCACACACATAATCGCGCCGGTGCGAACCTTTACGCCGGTCAATACAGTGGCGAGGTAGGTCCGCTATACATCGAACCAAAACACGATCCGGGTGCATATGACCGCGAAGTGTTTCTCGTTCTGAAGGAATTTGAACCCACTTTCAGCCGTGGCGGCGACATGGCGCAAGATTTCCTGTCTCCTGCAACTCGAAACAAGTCACTCGAAGGGACTGGTGAATCCGCGATGAAAGCGTCGCTCGCCAAAGGTATGCCCCACGGATATGAAGTTGGGTACGGCTCGTTCACCATTAACGGACGCATGCTCGGCCATGGTGAGCCGATTCGCGTGAAGCATGGCGAACGCGTGCTATTTCATGTTTTGAACGGAAGCGCCACGGAAATTCGCAGCCTCGCTTTGCCGGGTCATTCGTTTCAGGTTGTGGCGCTCGACGGCAATCCAGTTCCGAATCCCGCGCAAGTTCCTGTGTTGTGGATTGGCACCGCCGAGCGCATCTCCGCCATCGTTGAAATGAAGCATCCTGGCGTTTGGATCATGGGTGACCTCGAAAACGATGATCGGCGGCACGGCATGGGTGTCATAGTGGAGTACGCTCGGGGCGCGGGAAAAGCTCAATGGATTGCTCCGCAGCCTTTCCAGTGGAACTATTCGGGTTTCGGGAAACCCGGAACCACGGCCGCCTTACCGGATGAGACCATTGACATGACCTTTGCCAAAGACAACGCCGCCGAGGAAGGCTTCAACCGTTGGACGATCAACGGCGTCGCTTACCCGATGAGTAACGAAATGGCTCCAGCCTCGTTTCATTTGAAGCAAGGCAAGCGTTACCGCCTACGCCTTCATAATGCCAGTGACGACATCCATCCAGTCCATCTACATCGCCACAGCTTTGAACTCACCAGCTTGGCCGGAAATGCTACTTCAGGAATAATGAAAGATGTCTTCATGCTCGGCGGATACCAGGTAGCTGAAGTAGATTTTATTGCAGACAATCCCGGATTAACTTTGTTTCACTGCCACCAGCAGCTTCATATGGACTTTGGATTCATGACGCTATTCGATTATGTCTAGTTCGTATTCTCCTTATCCTGTGCACAACCCCACGCTCTCCGAACTCGCTGCATTTTTCCTGCGATTGGGTACAACTGCATTTGGGGGACCAGCAGCCCATATCGCAATCATGGAGGACGAACTGGTTCGCAGGCGCGGTTGGATTTCGCGCGAAAAGTTTCTCGACATGCTAGGCGCAAGCAATATGATTCCAGGCCCCAGTTCCAGCGAACTGGCAATTCATATTGGCTATTTGCTGGGTGGATGGCGCGGGCTTCTTGTTGCCGGAATTTGTTTTATTCTTCCAGCGGCTTGCATGGTAGGCGCTCTAGCGTGGGGCTACGTCCGTTTCGGCAAACTACCGGCGGTTTCCAGCATCCTCTACGGAATTAAACCCGTGGTCATTGCCGTAGTCCTTCAAGCCCTTTGGGGACTGGGACGAACAGCAATAAAGACCTGGTTTATCGCTGTGGTGGGACTTATTTCCATAGGTCCGGCTGCTTGGGGTATGCACCCGCTTCTCTTACTTTTGATTGCAGGAGGGGCGGTTATCCTAACCGACCAAATGATTCGAAGCAGTGTAAGAATCGAATTTGCCCCGCTTTCTATACTGCGTTCCGCAGTGCGCTGGCCAAAGTCGCTTACCGCGGCAATCAGTGCCGCATCGGCGGCTGTCGCTCCGCTCAGCCTGGGTTCGCTCTTTCTTGTTTTTCTAAAGTTCGGAGCGGTCATATTCGGTAGCGGATATGTATTGTTGGCCTTCTTGCGCGCAGACTTGGTTATTCATCGCGGGTGGTTGACAGATGCACAGCTTGTAGATGCCATCGCGATTGGTCAGGTAACGCCCGGCCCTGTTTTCACGACAGCCACATTTATTGGCTACTTGCTCCGTGGGACGCCGGGGGCAATTGTTGCTACCGTTGGAATCTTCCTTCCAGCGTTCCTACTGGTAGCTGCCAGCGGCCCTCTTCTGCCGAGCATTCGAAAATCCAAGATCGCCGGATCATTTCTTGATGGCGTGATCGTCGCTTCACTTGCTTTGATGGCAGTGGTCAGCTGGCAACTCGGTCGGGCGTCAATCGTAGATTTACCGACAGCAATACTTTTCGCTGGCTCACTCTTTCTTCTGCTACGATTTCGACTAAATTCAGCGTGGCTGGTACTCATCGGTGCGCTTATCGGCGCGCTGACTCGAATCTAGCGCCAATCCGGACCGATTTGTGCCGATTGAAGGAGACCGTGGGTGCAACACCGTCAAACCACGGGACTTGTGATATGTCCTGCGAGTTCGACTCCCACTCGCTTCCGCCACAATTCCCCGATAAAAATGGGGTGACTCAGCTTTTTCCACCAAGCGCTCCCCCGACTTATTCAAGCCTTCTGACCGTTACAATTTCAGTAGTCCGGCTGCAAAGGGGTAGCTCCCATTTTTGTGCGTCTCACTGTTGGAGTTGCGCTCCTACTTCAGGTAGGACCGGAGTTCCTTCCGCTTGCACTGCGTCCAGCCCATTTGGATTCAGCCCTAGGGCCTGGACGATCGTTGGTGCTACTTGAGTGGTCGTGGTGGTAGCCGAGACTGTCTGTGCCGTAAAGCTTGGATTAGCCACCAGCAGAATTACATTCGTATCGTCATGCGCAAAACCGCCATGGTCTCCAATCATGGTCGCGCTGTTGGAATAAGTCACACCGACGTTTGGTGTCACGATAATGTCAGGCGTTCGCGGATCCTGGCCTGGTTCAAGGCCGCCGACGTTATAGTTCAGCGCAAGCGTCGGCCCATAGTAAATCTCGCTTAGCCCGATCGCAGCCGCATTCTTTTCAAGCAGATTTACAGCCGCGGTCACGCTCGCGCCCTTCTTGAGCCAGAGCACGGAGACATCATCTTCTGTGGCGCCAATGCCTGTTGTGTTCAGCGGCGACTCCGAGAAAGGGATGGCAGTCCCCAGGAGCGTTGCCGGCGTATTGGTGCCGTCTGCGACGTATAGACTCGGGTCAATCGGGGATTCTCCGTGCTTCGCCGTGATGATGAGCAGTGTGCTGTCATAGAGGCCCGCAGTCTGAAGGGCGCTTACGATTTGTCCGATTGAGGCATCCACAAATTCTATTTCTTTCAGCAACTCATCGCTGGGCAGAGCCGCAGCGTTCTTATAGCCACCCGTGCCCACCTTTGGCTCATATACACTTTCACCGATGTACACCGATTGGAAGTTCATACCAAAGAGCGCCGGGATCGTCGCCGCCGCCCCGGTATGGGTCTTGCCCGCGATCTGGTTCAGAAGCGCATTTACTTTCAGCGCATCGTAACATTGGATATTTTCAAAGCTGCTGGTCCACGATGAGATGCCATTCTTGTCTCGGATCGTAGCGCACGAAACTCCTTCCGCGGTGGTCACACCCGGTAGCGGAATCACGACTGAATCAACTTCTGGCGAATAGTAGTCGTTAAGACCCGTGCCTCCGGGCCCGGCAGTAAACGAATATGAGGCATGTTTGTCGATCCACGCTGTGTATCCACCCGCTGCATGGACTACGCTGAAGATTGTGTTCGTCCGTACGAAATTCCACGGGTATACCGGAGCGCAACCCATCGCCGGGTCCCGCACCAGTTTCCCCGGGTCAATCGAAGCGATGCCTCCGTCGGTCATCGAGGCGCCGGGCGCCCCGCCGTTCAACTGGGTATCGTTATACTCGATGCCTTGGTCGTAATCGGTCGTTGTTCCTGTTGGCACGGCATATGGTGTGCACGGTCCGGCAGCCAAACCCGTGCCCGTCGTCACTGCCGGCGCGTCCAGAGACCTGTCATACGCTACGTCGTAATAAAGTCCAGTGCTCTTCGGCGAACCGCCTGTCACTATGGCAGCCAGTCCAGGGAAGGAGTCCGAAGGCTTAGAAGACACGGTGGCCACGTAGTTGATTCCCGTCCGGCTTAGGGCGGCCAGATTCGGGCAGTAGGGAGCCCCGCCATTCGCCCCGGCGATTCCATTCGCGCAGTTATAGAAATCGACCGCGTGCATGCCGTCAATGCTCAACAACAGCACGTGCTTAATCTTTCCTGAGCCCACGGGACTTGTATCAGCTGCTGCGCTAAGTGTCGAAGACGCTAGCAATAACGCCATTGCAACTCCAGCCAGTACACGCCTACTCGCCTTCATGTGAAGCCTCCAGGAGTGTTTTATGTCGGAGAGTAATACGCTGATGTTACTTCCATGTGAAAACTCAGTTAGCATTCCCCGGCTGACCAAGGCGTTAACCATGTTCCTCCTGTGTTTGGTCAAAACTCGTTCGAACAAGTCCGAGCAAATATTGGAAAGAGCCCTAAAGAACAGCTTCGGCCATCTTGAAGATGGTTTGAGAAAAGTCGCTGACTTCCCCGCGCACCGAAAGATCGCAGCTTCGGAGCTTTATCCATCCGTGGCCCAGGTGGAATCGTTCTCTCAGTTCGAGTTACTGATCCAAGAGGTTCTGAAGCGGATGAAGTAATATCGCGAAAAATCGTTCAAAAATTTGTTCCCGCGTCTGGTTGATTGACCGTTTTTATTGATTCTAGTGATTGGTAACCACCTGTAAGTTAAATGGCTCCAGTACCTAAACTGAGTTCGACTCCCACTCGCTTGCGCCAACCTTTTTGTTGCTAAGAATGGAACATAGCTATTTTCATACCGATTACGCAATTCAACTTTTTCTGAGGCCTCAACAAGACAAAAACTAAAGTCAAACGAAGTTCTTTCGCTAAGCCCCAGTCAGTCCGAGACTTTCAGAGAAATGGGACGGAACGTAATCATATTTTCCCCGCGGCTGGGCGAATCTCGGTGTGTTTAAGACGAAACCGGCGAATGGGCTCCCCGAGGGCGGCAATTAACAGGACGCCGGCGACGATGACCATGGCGTCGCGACGCGTTTGCATCGATCCAAGTGAAACGAGCAGGGTGGTCGCCAGGGCGGCGGGCTGACCGGCTTTTAAAATCAGGGTGATGAGGGTGGTGAGCGCGGCAGCTATAGTCACGGCCCAAACCCGCTGCGAAGATACAAGGCCGGTTGCGATCACGTTTGGCGCAGCCCACGCACTCAAGACACCTACGGCGAAAAAGCCGGCGCCCAAGCCAATCAGGTGTCCAACGATTATATTGTAGGTCTTGGCGCTACGCAGTTGCGGCTGCTCCACCAACTCGTAAGCCGTGGGGCCCAAACTGGCAAAAATCAGAGGCTGCTTAGTCGCCCAACCGATTGCGGCCAGCACAAGCACGAGCCCGCCCTCTCCCAAAGTTGCCCAAATCAACTCGCCTTTTCAAGGTTGCACCTCCCGGAGAAATCCCGTTGGGGGCCGATCGTACATCACGTCCCAACTTGCGTTTCGATGATAGTCCGCTGGTGCGATGGTTGAACCTTCGAAAGCGAACGGCTCATCACGAAAAAGCGGAGCACGACATTTTCTCCTCATTTGTATCATCATCATTATGGTGTGGGTCGTCGCTGGATTCCTAGCTACGATTCCGGTGGCAGGAAATCACGTCTAATGGAGGACGTTCAGAGGAGAGCCTGAGGATTTCGGTTTGAAAGCGGAGGACGTATCTTTCTTGTCGACTCCTGGGATTTCCTTGAAGGGCTGGTATATACGCGCGAAGGGGACGGTTCGTGGAACTCTGATCGTCACACACGGAATTAATGGGAATCGCTCGGACATGGTATCGCGCGGAGCATTTTTGGTGCGCGACGGTTACAACACGCTACTAGTAAAGCCAACCTACTATCTGCGAACCCATGTATGGCTGGAGGGCAAGAAAGCAGATGCGCTGGTAGCAATTTCCGGCATGGGCACGCGTCCCATTTTGTTTGTCTCGGGGCGCGAAGGATGGAATTTGCCCTGCGCAGAATGCCAGGAAGATGTACGACTCGGCGCGCAGTCCTGAAAAGGTTTTGTTGATCGTACCAAACGCCGAACACGACACGACGTATTCAACGAATCCGCAGCTTTATGAATCCACGGTTGTCGGCTTCCTGGACAAAGCATTTCAAAGCGCTGCTTTTATGGGGAGCAAGCCGAATCTGCCAAACATGCAAATGATGTAACGCAGCGCCTGTCCTTTCGTACAGTCTTCAATTGACTACTGAATTCGCCGATGTGGGCTCTCTCGCCTGAGTTGCGCTCATACTAGAAAAAGACGAAGTGGTTCCGGCAGGAGGTCGTCATGCGCGGAAAGTTCTTTGCTGGTTCATTCATGCTAATGGCAAGCTCGTGGGTTTTTGCCGGGGTCTCTGCGGGACAGACGGTATTGCCGAACGCGAGCGATGCAGCGGTGCCGGTGATTTCAGCCAGCTCGGCAGCGTCTGTGACGAAGACCGCGCAGAAGCCGGCTGGTGCGACAACCGCACAAAGTTCACAAAACGCGGTCCAAAATACTTGGGCGCAACAAGATGAGACGGTTTCGCTGGGGGAACTGGCGCGACGCGCGCGCGCGCAAAAGAGCAGCCAGGCAAAATCCGTAAAAATATTTGACGATGAGAATATGCCGCGGGCGCCCGTCAGCGCGGGGCAGAAGGCTCCGGATTTTTCGGGACAGGGCGGAGGGTTGTCGTCCGGCGGGAAGGTGACGATTCTGGATTTTTGGGCAACGTGGTGCGGGCCCTGTCGGCACGCTTTGCCGGGATTAAAACAGTTGCAAGCAATGTATGGCAGCGATCAAGTGGAGGTGGTGAGTATCAGCGAGGATGAAGACGAAGCGGCGTGGAGCTCTTTTGTGTCGCAAAACGGAATGAACTGGACGCAGAAGCTGGATTCGAATCATCAGATCATTCGCCAGTATGGGGCGAGCGCGCTGCCGACGTACGTTTTGATTGGCCGGGATGGGGCGGTGATCCAGCAATATGTTGGGGACGATCCGGGGCAACCGATTGTGGAGCGTATGGGGCCGGATTTGAAGAAAAGTCTTGAAGGTAAATCGTAAATTGGAAATGTAGATTTTAACTTTCTTGAGGCTGGCGCGATTTTCCCCGCGGAATAAGGTTTCTAGCGCGACGGCGGTGAGCAGGAGCACAACCGGATCAATCGGCAGGCGATAACGCGGCAGAACGAGAGTTAAATAGTAAGCCCAGGGAAAAACTAGCGGAAAGATTGCGACCGGAAGCCAGAAGGGGCTGCGGCGGCGAATCAGAAATATAATTCCCAAGAGCGCGCCGAGCGCAGCAAGCAAGTTGAACAGAAGCACGAAGCGAAACCACGTTGCATCCGCATTCAGGAAATCCTTCAGCGGAGTGGGAGTGCCTCCGGACCAGAAAGAAATAATTCTGCGAGTAACTAAATGCGTTTCTCTTGCGGGATGCGACAGCATGTAGTGAACGGCTGCTGTTTGTTTTTCGTGCATGTAGGCGACTTCGCCCATCTGGACGTATCGCGCGCGTTCCGTAGCGTCGTAAATTGGGTGGCGCTCGGCGCGAAAGATGTCTTGGGTGTTGTCGTCGTTGC
>DATNLR010000012.1:0-23686 GCA_035602755.1 Binatus sp. (SeqCode)
ATAAAACTTCTCGGCTTCTCCGGCACTGTGGTTCAATTGCCGTTCCCCATACTCTCCCGTTTCTGTGTCTACAAACGCGATGTACTGATCGCTCGGGTGATAATCCACGCCTATAATGATCATGTTCGGCTCCTTTCTCCCGAGCCAATGGTTCTCGACAAACCACAGTCTACTCGGGTCTAAGGAGCCGACGTTGTTATGCAATCAAGTAAAGTTCTAGTACTTCACTTCTCCGGTAATCGTAGTTATCGGGTTCTGGGAGAGGTACCGTCAATCAAAGTGTGGGAGAGGTGCCCGGGCGCGCTCCCAAAAATGAGGAAGCCGAATCTTTTGTCTGACTCGCCTTCGTCCAAACTTTGCAATCTAAAGTCTCGGATACCTATGGGTTGCTCGACTGCATCGCATGCACCAACTCGGGAAACGACGAACCAACGTTATACCAGATACTATCGTCCGAAGCGTTTTTCCACGCGACAAGCGCCACACTGATAGAAGGTCCATTGGCAATAGCTACGGTCGGGGCCGCGTTGGTTTTCGCACCACTGACGGTCTGCTGTTTAGTCCAGGTTGGCGGGCCTCCAGAGCCGAGCGGGGTCCCCGTGTTATAGGAATACCAGATCGACGTACCCGACTGGCCCTTCCAAAACACAACGTCATTTTCTCCGTCGAAGGCTGCGGCTGGCGGCTCGGAGGTTTCCGCATTCCAAGTCGGGCCTTTGCCGGAAATCTGAAAACCTGAGGCGTAGATATAGTTATTAGAAGCGCCCTTAATGACCATGGGAGAACCTTCCGAACCGTTGGGGTCGGATTCGACGCAAGGCGCGACGTTTGTTTGCAATCCTGTCTTAGACTGCGTGAGCCAGCCCGGTTGTAGATCGTCAAGGCTGCTGGTCCAGACGTTATCGCCGGACCCGCCTTTCCAATACACAGTTAGTGGCCAGCTATTAAAAGTGGCTGCTGGCGCCACATTGGTCTCGGCTGTCCAAGTGGGATCGGACCCCTGCACCTTCTCCTGAAGCTGCCAGACTCCGTCACTCATCTGGGAAAACCAGATGTCATTGCCTGCCTTTCCTTTCCAGATTAAATAGAAAGATACTCCGTCATAGCCCCATGCGGGGGTAGCGCTGGACTCGGCGCTCCATGTCGTTCCGTCGCTATTGGTGCCACCGACGGGCTGGACGTCAGTAAAACCACTATTCTCAGACGCATAATAGATATCACCGGTGGAAGAATCCACCCATGCGATGTACATCCAGTTCCCATCTGTCGCCAGAGCTGGCGCCAGCTTGGTCGATGCTCCGACTATTTGTTGAGGCTTTTGAGCAAGCGCTTGGCTTGCGAACACAGCCGCGAGAAAAGCCAACCCAAAACTTAAACGTCCGATGTGTTGCCTCATTGAATCCTCCTTTGTTCTACTCGGCACGAGGGCGGCGCTCCTGATTAGAACGTCAAATCGCCGGAATGTGAGAACTGGCGCCGTCGTTTGAACCCTCGGACTCGCGCAGAGTCTGTATTAAGCGGTTACCAGGGTCAATGCACGGCGCCTGAATTGATGGTGAAATGCAGGTGAACGACTAAGCTCAGGAAGAATAAGATTTTGCCGGAATATTGGGGCCTAAAGTCCTGGTTAACGCACAAACCGGACAAATAAAGTATCACTTCACTTCTCCGGTAATCCGACTAATCGGGCACTAACGCGGGCGGGATTTCGCGGTAACAGCTTTCTTTTTTCCCCTCGCCTCTGCCAACTTCCGCTCGGCCTCGCGGCTTTCAATTAAGTAGAGAGACGTAGTGGCTCGGCGACGGCTGCCTTTCAGGGCCATGTTCAATTATTCTCGTAAACGGTTAACTGGTTGCCGGAGTGGGGGTGCGACATGGCTAAACGGGGTGGCCAGTTAAGTATCACAGTCTTGAAGGCTAGTAAATTCTCACTCGCTATCGCAATCTCGATTAGCTCTTTGTGACCGTCCTCACATTGCGCTAGTTCCTGCGCACGATTAAACAGCGCTAGCTCTGTAGCGTAAAGCAGCGCGGTTAATTTCTCTTTGTCAGTTTCTGTCAGCGCTGCAAGATAAGGTTCTTTCCACGACGAAGAGGACATACTATCGTTTGAACTTTTTGAAGGACGCCTGTCAACGTCCCACCGTACCCAATTCCATGAAAATCTGTGGAAATCTCGTCCACCTGTGGAAATGTTCGAATGTTGGTTTTGGTCCAGTTCGAACCGAGCCGTTTCTAGGAACGGGAGTGGGCCTCCCGCGGCAGGGCACGACGCCGCTTCATACAGCACCGTGAAGATTGAATCTCTGGCCCGGTGCTGCTTCGCCTTGCTCGCCAGAACTTGTGTAAATAAAAATAGCGGTGCCGATTCCGTTATGGGGTGCGAGTCCCCACGTTGAGCACGACACCGCTGGGATGCGAAACCGGTTTCAGCTTCACTCACACGCCGAACTCAGAAACGAATTCGCAAAAGTGTGCAATTTGTTGCATACAGGCAAAAGAAGCTGTCGTATCCGATTGAAAACAGGAATGTTATATCTGAGGTTCTGGGCGTCTAATTGCACCGCCTTCAGACACAGTTTCGGGTTCCCCTAATGGTGGTAGTTCTAGGAGGTTACATTATGAGGCCAACCATGCAACGCCTCTTCTTGCTAGGCGTTGGAATCTTGTTCCTGGCATTTGGCACTCGGGCTGATTCCCATCCCTACAACAATCTCAGTGCCATCAGCAACGGATCCGATCCGATATCCGTATTTGGCCCATTGGCAGACTCTTTCAATTCCGGACCATCTGCCTTCAGTCTGACCAGCGTGACGGTATTGCTCCAATCGGAGCCCATCGGCGAGGAAATATCTGGCGGTGCTGTAACCATGTCACTGCTCAGCAATGCTGCCGGCCCAGCCCCTGGTTCGGTGCTTGATACCATCGGAACAATATCCTCGCCACTTTCCCCCAGCTTGGAGGCCTACACTTTCGCGCTTGCGACGCCATTCGACTTGACTGCGAATACAACCTACTGGATCGAATTGACTGCGACGAGCGGCAGCAACACGCTTTGGTCCTGGTCATTCGATACGTCCGGACCGGGGGTGGCCGGTCAATTTTTCGCCAACGCTGATGGTGTCTCCCCCAATACGGATGGTCCGTACCAGATGGACGTCAGTGGCACGACGTCATCGGTTCCGGAGCCAGGCATCCTCTTGATGCTCGGGTCTGGGATTGGCACTCTCTTCCTGAAAGGCCGCCGGAAACTTCTGAATTAGTTCTGCGAAAATCTGAATCACAAGGAAAGCCGCTCCTTCGCGGGCGGCTTTTTCATTTTCAGCAACGAAGAAATCTGATGACTCCGGTGCGGTTCTTCCTGAACGCTAGAACCCGCGTGCAAAAAATTTGAGCAATGCCGTTCCAATGCCTATGCGATCTCGCGCATAGGGGGCCGCACGACACTGCTCGGTACACGCACTCAACTTTCGTGACTTTCAGTGCCCAGAATCACATGTTTCTGGGCGTCTGCGGTAGTTTGAACATGCAACATTACGTCACACGTGGCCATTGTTTCGACACGCCAAACTTTTGTGGAACGAATGCGCCTGTCCCCAGGAAAGCAACAGAACCGACATCATTTGCGAACGTCATGGTTAGAACGCGTTGGGCGTCGTTTTAGTCTCATTGTTCGATTCTACTAATGGACTGAAAATCGATTTAGGGCTAAGTCACGATCCCAGCGCGTTCATCTTCGGCAATCCGGGTCAACAAGTAATCAATCAAATCTTTCTGCCGGTTCTGGCCGAAAACCATGGATCGCCTGCGAACGGCGCGGTCCGTGTCGACGTTCTCCCCACGACTAAAGGTAAAGGGCTCTCCCTCAATTACATTGGCGATTTGCTCCAACACGTAGTGTTTTGCCCCCGGATTAAGGCAATTCGCTGACAGCGTGGCGGGCCGCCAAAGAAAGTATCAGCCGGGATATCCCGCTGAACAGCATGCTAACGCCCACGAGTATGCCGATCGCCCACGCTGTGCTGGATGGCCAAGTCCGCCAGATCATGATGGCCAAGATCAAGGTAATGATTGCGTCCATGAATAACCAGCCCGAACCAGGCATCGGACGGAAACGCACCGCTAAAATGAATTCCAGCACTGCTTCAACAAACAAGTAAATGGCCAAGGCGAGCGTGAGAGACACTACACCCGTGAGTGGATTTATCAGGAGATAGACTCCCGCAACGAGGTACAGAATACCCAGAAGCAGCTCCCAAACTAGCCCGCCGATTTCCCGGGTTTGCCACCCGAACATCAGGTGCGCGCCACCACTGAAAATAAGCAGCCATCCAACGAGGATGGTGATTGCAATTCCGGCAACTGGGGGCAGGATTATTGCGAAAACCCCCGCCAGAATCATCAAAACGCTTAGAGCGATAGACCATCCCAAAGTCTTTCTTACCACTGTAGAAACTGAAGCCGATGTGGCGCTCATAAGTATTTCCTCCGTAAGCCCTATGTTTGAGGGCTGGCATTGATTTTCAAAAAGCAAAAAAACTGAAGCCGTAGTGCGTGCAGCCTCGCACCGGATAGCCAAGTTTCGAGCTATCCGGTGGAGCGTTCAATTACCGAGGTGGAAAATCTTTGAACAACTTCTCAACCGCTTTATTCAGCTTCTTGGTATCCTTATCGGGTTTTTCTGCTAGCGTGTCGGTCGCCTCCCCTCGCCAAATCAGTTGCTTCGTGTGTGCATCAAACAAATCCGCCACAAGCGTTCCTACCTCATATGTATGTTCCGTGGTGAATGCCTCGCCACCTACAGGGCCCCAATAGTGCCAACCCCATCCTCCGCCGAAGCCACCATAGAATGTTTCCAAGGTGTGCTGTTCGCGCGTCGCAACGTGAGTGGAAACACCCAGATCGGCGTTCTCGGTTACCAACTGCAAGCCCTTGGCTGTGAGTTGCGCATTGACGTCGTCCATGATGCGCTGTGACATCAGAGGATCACCGTGGAACTGGGGAGGTCTGATCCACATGAAAGTTTTATACTGCGAGAAATTTGCATGGTGATCGTAATCGACTGCCACTCTCTGGGCCTGTGCGCCACTCGCCACGACGAACAGAACAAACAACGCGAGAGTAATCCTTAAAAATAGACGCATATCTTTCACTCCTCCTTTTTGTTCGATGTAATTCTGAATTCTCATTCGCTGTCTCCACCTTCTTCTGGAATCACAATAAAGCTGGCTTGGCCGTCGTGGATAATTCTCAGCAACGTACTGCTCGTCGCGGCGGCTGCAGCGGAGTCAAATTCCGCCACAGAGTTCACTGGCTTATGGCTCACGCTCACAATTACGTCGCCCTGCTCGAGACGTTGAGCAGCGGGGCTATTCGGATCAACGTCGCTGACCACGACTCCATGCGCATCCGCTGGTACGCTCAGCTGCTTGCGAAGATCCGGCGTGAGATTTTGTACGCTAATGCCTCGCAATGGCCCACGCGACGGAGCTTTGCGCGCGCCGCCGGCAGCGGTGTATCCGAGATCGGATGGCCGTTCTTCGAGCGTGAGCTTCAAAGTGAGAGGCTGACCGTTGCGTAGAACTTCCAGTGTGACGGGGGTTCCTGGGTTTGTATTGGCTACCATCGCCAACAGTTCATTCGATCCGTTGACGGGTATTCCATTGAACTTTCGAATCACGTCGCCCGGTTTTAATCCTGCCTTGTCGGCCGGACCGCCGGGGGTTACATCCTGGCCCAGGGCTCCGGAGGTGTCGGGCACCTTGAACTGTCGAGCTAGGTCTTCCGTAACCGGACCGATGGTCACTCCCATATATCCGCGGGTAACTTTTCCGGTTTTAATCAGCGCATCCATCGAGCGCTTTGCCATGTTGATGGGAATCGCGAATCCGATACCTATGAAGCCACCTTCGCCTCCGGGCCCTTGATTGCCGCTTAGGATCGCTGTGTTAATTCCTACGATTTGGCCTTTGACATCTACAAGCGCTCCTCCGGAATTTCCGGGATTGATCGCCGCGTCCGTCTGGATGAAGTCTTGTACCGCCTCTATATTGAAATCCGAGCGGCCGAGTGCGCTTACGCTTCCACGAGTCACCGTGAAGTTCAAACCGAACGGGTTTCCAAAAGCCATCACGGTGTCGCCAACATGAAGGCTCGATGAATCTCCGAGGGGTACCGTCGGCAGGCCAGTGGCATTAATCTTTACTACCGCGATGTCGGTATCGGGGTCGCCGCCTATTACCTTCGCTCTGAACATGCGTTTATCCGTGAGCATTACTTCCACGGTGCTGGCATGGGCGATCACATGATTGTTGGTAACGATGTATCCGCTCGGATCGAAAAGTACTCCAGTTCCGAGCGCGTGCTGTTTTTGATCTTGCGGGATTTGTTGCGACCCGCCACCAAAAAACTGCCGGAGCGATGGATCCATGAACATCGGTGATTGTTCCGCTTTTACGATTTGCTCCGTTCTTATGTAAACAATTCCCGGAGCGGTAGCGTGAATCACTCGCTCGTAGGCTTGATTCTGCCTCTCGAGCATTTCGATGTCGGGTCCATCGAGAGCGCGGCCAGCCGCCATCGCGGGCTGACGATATCGGCCGTAGCTCATGAATAGAATTTCCACTAGTGCGAGGCACACCAGTCCGACAAGCAGAACCCTGATTGCGACGCCTCCTCCCTCCACAAAGTGATCGTTGATGCGCATAAAGCACCTCCTGCTATTACCTTAATCTTTTAGCTCGCTTCGCCGACTACCCAAGCGATTGAGTTCTTTTCATCCGGCCGCAGACTTTAACCGCCAGAAGCAGGCTTTGGGATATAGCTCGCCTGCACGTAAACTTTTGCAACCACGACTTTTCCATTCGCGTCATGGATTTTCAAGGGTGCTCCAGTCTTGGGATCGATCAGCTCAAGACGAATACTTCGCGAAGGTCCAAAGGTGGCCGGGTTCGATGAAACGTAGGTAATTACGTACCGAACGCGAAGATTTTCCATGATGTCGTCATAGATAGGAGGAATTTCCAGATCGGACTCAATTACATAGGCGCGGCCACCCGAAGCCTTCGCCAACATCTCCAATTGCTTTTCGGCATTCTTCCAATCGATACGCGCGAAAGGAGCTGTTTCGCCGTAGAGTGAGGCCTCCCGTTTTGCTATCCCAGAAAGGCCGATGGTGTAGATTGGGGTATCTGATTTTTGCGCCGCTCCTAAGACCTGCTGAAAGCTCGCTTTGCTAAAAGTGTCGAGGCCGCTTGAGACAACAATAATTGCTTTACGGCCCTTGATGTCATGCGTCCGGTCTAGGGCCTCAAGCAGCGCGTCATAAAAGTTTGATTCCGAAATAGCCGGATCGCCGAGCTGGTCGAGGGCTTTTTCGATGGCATCGCGATTCTGTGTGAAGTCGACGAGGGTATTCACTTTCGAGTCGTACTTAAAGATAGCGACCTTGTCGTCAGGAGTTAGAGCGCCGAGCAAGTCTTGACCAACCTGTTTAACTTCTGTCGCTAGCGTTTGATTCAATTCATGGTAGCGGCCGCCATATTCCGCTAATACCGCTAGTGACACCGGCGAATGTTCTACGTCAACGGAAATGTCATTCTGCCGAACGCCGTCCTCATATACGGCAAAATTATCCCGGCGAATATTCGGTAAAAAATATCCGTTTGGATCCTGAACCTGGAATCTAATGGTCACGGTCCGGGTGGATGGGGCGAACTCGATCTCGGAGCGCTGCGGACCCTGTTCTCCTTTGTAGAGATGATTCGGCAACCGATTGGGAACGGTGACCTGGGATTCTTGTTCCGTTTCCTGCGCTAACGCTTCGGAGTGATAGGAAGGCGAACCTTGACTCCGAGCAAACGGGAGAACGAAGAGCACGATTGCGCTTGCAACGCTAAGGCGCGTTGTAGAGTTCATGATTCCTCCTTTCGCAGCGGGGAACCCGCGAAGGCCGACCTCTGCCTGAGATGACATCGCCGATTTCTTCGGCGTCCGATGATCGGCGACCATATTTCGTTTTGAGGCTGACGAGCGCGGGCCTGATGACGGAGTAATCTTCGGCATCCGCTTTCATCACAGCTTCAGCGAGAGCGCACAGAAACTTACCAGAGCGCTCTTCGCCGAGTGTCATAACCCAGTCGCTCAGTTCCGCGTCGTCTAATGCGATCAGTTTCGGCATCTCTTTTCCTCGGTGATCTCGTTCTGAACTCCCACGCCCACTCCCGGCCTGGCGGTCAAGTTTGAATTAGCGATGTTGACTCCTAAGGTGTTTTTGTTCGCCCCTGTCCGCTCGGGGCCGCGTTAGAGCCTTTCGCCACAATTGATAGTCAGAGGCTCGAACGATCCAACCCGAGTCCGTTAAGATGAGCGCCTTTCGCGGTAGGGCAAATTTGGGAATGGTAAGTTCCAGAATTCCGTCCATAACGACAGCCGTTGCGTTTTTCGCATCAACATCAACAGGGAGATGAAAAACGCGGAAGATTTGATCCTGACACGCGTCGCTATATATGACCTTCGAACTCCGTCGACGATTTCGAGATTGTCTTTTTCCTGTGATGGCGAGCCGGCCCATTTCCAACGCTACTTTTAGTTCTGACGCTCTGAACCCTGGAACCTCAACCCACACTGCCAAAGCATCCTCTGATTCCGCCACCTGGATATGCGCGGCGTGAAATAATTCTGTCTCAGCGCGGAACCAATCGTCGAGATCGGAACCATTGTCTCCACCACGTACCTGAAAAAGTTGAAAAGCGCGCCGCGCGATCGATTCATCGAAACTCTTTGCAAGGTCGAGGAATTCGTCCATGAAATTGCTCATGGCCACAGGATTTGGTCCTGTCGCATGTTCGTATGGATTTAGGCTGATAGTCCGCTGTACAGCCGAAGCCGGTTTCATTTCCCCTCTCCTTCAACGAGCGTTGGAACCAAAGTGCGCATTTTGTGAAACGCGACGCGAAACTTGGATAAGGGAAACGCGTGTCTTGGGATGCACGCGTTTCCCTGTACTGCGCTCGAAGACAGACAAACTTTGCTGCTCTTCTTTTCAATTACGCGTTGGTAGCCTTTGCCTTCGGCAAACTCTTGATCTCAATCTTCTTGGGGAGAGCCCCGGCCTTCAGAGGCGCCGTGATTTCCAGCACTCCGTTGTTGAACTCAGCGTTTATTTTTTCCATGTCCACTGCATCGGGCAGCGCGATCGTCCGTTCAAACCGCTCGTAGAAAAACTCCTTCTCCAAATAAGCGGAGTCTTTTTCATTCTGCTGAGTCTTGTGTTCGCCGCTGATGGTCAAGTACTGACCCTGTAGGGTTATCTGCACCTCATTGGGCTCCACGCCAGGAAGAGCCACGCGCAGGTGATATTTATTGTCTTGCGCGTCAACGCGCGCCTCGATCGGCGGCACAGAAGCTACCAGAGTGATTGGGCCACCATTATTTTTCTGCGCCGAGTGGGTTAGAAGTCTGTTGAAAATGCCGTCGAAGTCACGTCTGAAATCGAACAACCCTTCGAATACGTTTCCTCTTCTTGTTGCCAGGTCTGCCATTGTTTTTCTCCTTGAAAGATTTGTTTTCTCGCCGCCGAACTATTGATTGTTCTTTACTAATGGGTACGACCTCATGCCGACGCCACAATTTGGCCGATCGCAATGCGGTTTTCTACTGAACGGACGCCGGGTGCTGCCCAAGCCGCTCGCTCAGCTTCCTCTCGTTCAGCCCAGGAGCCCACCGAGCCTCGCAGAATTACTTTGTCGCCATCGGTCTCAACTTTGATTCGGCTGGCGTCTAACTGAGCGCTGCGTTTTAGAGCATCCTCGATCCTGGCCTTCACTTCGCTCGCCGCGCCGCGAGGCTTAACTTCGATCAGGTTGCTGATTCCCTTGACGCCTACTAGATGACGTACGGCCGCTTCCGCGGCGCTTTTTTGATACTGCCAATCCACATTGCCCTCCAAAGTGACCCGACCATTGGAGACTGTGACCTTAATTCGGTCTTTCGGAACTAGGATTAACCATCTCAGTGCATCCACCGCGGCTTTCGCAATGTCCTCATTCGTGCGCTCGCTTGAACTCGGCAACTTGATTTCTAGTTCATTGACCACGGCTTTCACTTCGGACAATCGGGATACTGCGCGCTCCGCAGCCCATTGTTCCCAGAAGCTGGGAACATAGCCGGTGAGCGTAACGATGCCATTTTTTACTGAGACGCCAATTTCAGCCGCATTGATGCTCGGTTCCCAGGCGAGTTCTGCTTCGACATTTGTTTTTAGTTCCAGATCAGTCATTTCTTTCTCTCCTTTTTTTCTGTGACCCTGTGACTTGCCACTTGCGATTGAACGTTTCGCTCCAAAGGATGGTTTGCTACGTATTGACACTCGCTGCCATGAGCAAACTGGCAAGTTGGCGCCTCGCGCGCGCACCGCGGGATTTCATCGCACTCAAGTTCACGCTTGCGACTTTTGCCGCTTCACATGCCGACAGATCCTGAATATCGCGCAGATAAAATGCCGATCGCAGAAAAGGCGAGAGATGCTTCATTTTATCTTCGACCGCATTTCTCACTTCTAGCTGGGCGAAGACCTTTTCAGGGTCGGGCCGGTCATCGACGGCTATTGCCTCTCGGGTCTGCGCTTCGTTCAACAGAATTTCATCGAGGGAGAGCGAGCGGTGCAATCGCAGCCTACGGCGATTCATCAGCGCGGCATTGCAAACAATTCGTGTGAGCCAGGTGGAGAATCGCGCACGGCCTTCGAAGGAATTCAAATGTGCATAGGCCGAAAGCAGGCCATCTTGCAGAGCGTCTTCGGCGTCTTCTTTGTTGCGTAGCAGCAAAAAAGCGACGCGGTATAGCCTTAGTCTGTTTTTGCTGAATAGTGACGATAGCGCTGCGTCGTCCCCTGCCAGCGCGCGTTGGATGGCATGCCACTCATCGCGCCACTCTTTCCCGCGCGCGAGCGGTTTTGTTCGAATGCCGTTTGAAAGATTCTTTTTCCAGCGGCGTGCGTTTGATTTCCGGACCCCGTCTCTTGTGTAATCTTCGCGTTGTACCTGAATTGTCTGTGTGGCGCTCATTGGTCTCTTTCTAGTGTTGTAAGTTAAATGCTTGACGCAATCCCGTAAGCACCTTTCATTCCAATGCGCCGGCATTCGAGGCGTTTCGGCTATCCTCGTTGGGTGTAAGTGTTTATCCAGAATTGCAATTTAGTGTTGCGTTCCGAGCGCGGAGTGAAGAGGGGGATGACGTCAATCTTTCGACAGCGTTCCGACACACTTCCAAAACGAAGGTGCGCTACTTAACACGGCAGTTCCTGGAAGAAAGCGGAATATTCCGATGTGTTGCGCAATAATTGAATAAGGGAATGCCGGCCGTTCAACTTACTCGGGTGTTTTAGTGGCTTCGCCATAATCCTTCGTGCTAACCCGTCTTTCGATGCCTTTTTCAACTGCACCACATGCCTGCGAGGCTGCTCGCGCGCTCGACGATATCTGTCGGGCACGAACGACGAAGCGGTCTGGAGCAGGGCCAATGTAAGAGAAGGGGAAACAAGTGAGCAGAGTCAAAGTCGGGTGCTGCGTACCGTCGAGAACTTCTATGTGTTCCGGACCGACGACTCTGATCGATTCCACGTTGTAGACATAAGATCCATGCAGCGTCGTCATGCGAATAACATCATTTGCGCGAATATCGCGCAAGCCGCTGAAGAATGTGTTGCGATGTCCCGCAATTGCCAGATTGCCCGCCTGGCCGGGGAAAGCAGTGCCAGGAATGTGGCCGACGCCGCGGCGAAGGGTAAGCGCGTCGTCACCTTCCAGCACTACAACTGAGAGTCCTAGGCGGGGAATGTCGATTCGTCCGATCGAGGAACCTGTCGTTTCGTCATTGAGATCGCTTTCCTCGGCGGCGCAATTCACTGGCGCTGCCGCCGAGCTATCGAAATGACGGTCTTCAAGCGCTTGATAAACTCGGGCGTCAACCCAAAAGTAAGAATAAAAGGCTAGGACTAGCGCGGCGGATAGCATGCAAGTGTGCGACAGCCACAAGAAATGAGAACTGCTTAGACTTTTCATGGATTTGGTCGCATCACTAATCCTGCTCATGCCCGGCTGCAGTTTGTGCCGATCCGTTTGCCGAAAAGAAATAACCAGGGCGAGTGCGCACGTAGAGCTTGCCTTTACCCGGGGCATTTACTTTGATTCGAATCTTGCGATATCCCGGATGATCGTTGCCCTCCGGGCTATAGCCGAGGGTGTACTGATGTCGGACGTCCTGAGCAATCTGCCGGCAAACGCTTACGACTTCTGAGGAAGATTTCGGGAAATATGCTTTGCCGCCGGTTTCTTTCGTCAGTTTCTCGAGTACTTTTGGGTTTTGGTCAGCGCTATTTTCATCGAACAGGCCGATTGCATAAATAATTACACTGGAGCTTTGGGCCATCCGGAGCACTTGCGAAAAAGTATGTTTGCTGGCGTTGTCTCCTCCGTCGCTGATAAGGAGCACAACCTTCTTGTCAAGTGGAGCCGTTTGAAGACGCTCCAAAGCCGCCGCAAGAGCGTCGTACAATGCTGTTTCTCCCCTCACAGGCGTCTTCAATAACGCAGCCTTCAAATCCTCGACACTGCTTGTGAACGGCACGCTTGCGGGAAGTCCAAATGTTACCGAGTCGCTAAAATTGACGACGAACTCGCGGTCTTGTGGGTTGCTGCCTTGTACAAACGCAACCGCGCCGGCGATTACGTCGTCACGTTTGGCAGCCATGCTTCCACTGTGATCCACCACTGCAGCGGCCGTGACGGGTGTGTCTTCATGCCTGAACAATAAGATTTTTGGCTGTTGGCCATCTTCATAAACTTGGAAATTTGAAGCATCCAGTCCCGATACAAAGTGGTCAGATTCATCTGTCACAGTGACAGGCAAGATCACTAGGTTAACTTCTGAAGAAATTACGTGTTGGCCGGAACCCTCTTGTGAAGAGAGAGTGTGCGTCGAAGATGAGGACCCGAAGGCTACTAGCAGGAGAAGGCTGGAATAGAGCGCGCGGTGACTTGAAGACAACTTCGCACGCGCGCTCCATTCCCCCAACATTGTTCTCGCTTCCTCGCCACTGGCGATCCGAACCGTCGCCAGGATAGCGTCCTAAGCGGCCTCTTCGCGAAGGTTAGGCTCGCCGCTTCGAAAGCGTCCAGAACAGTACTCCGAGCGCCATCAGAAAGATTCCGGACATGTAGAGAAGAGGAAGCTGACTCGCCGTCTGCGGCAGCTTTTTGGTGGTGTTCTCCGCAACCACGACTGGTGCTTCAACGATGAATACCGTGGCTACTTCCACTTCCTCTCCGCTCGGTTCTTCGGCTTTGAGTGGAGCCTCTTTCATGGCTGTCTCATTTGAATCGTTTGAAGCTTGATCCTGCTGATTGATATTTGAAGCCATTTCCGACGGCATCGATGGAACGTTCTGGTTTGAACTTTGGGCAATTTCAACGGCTCGAGACTTCGGATAGACGAATTCCTGGCCGTAGTTGTCGCCGGGATAGAACCATTCCTTGATCGCTACTGGGCCGCCCGATGCGGTTTCAGAAAACTTAATTATGGTCTTATCCGATGGATTCGGGCGGTAATCTGGAATTGCAAGGATCGTTGCGTACAGGTTCATTCGGTCCTTGTCATAGATCTGGACTATATTGCGGTCCCCCAAACTATCTAGCACCTTGAAAGCGTAGGTACCCGCCGGGAGCACCTTACCGCCAGGGATCTCGACCGGCTGACTGAAGGTGACAATCGTCAACTTATCATGTTGGTCTGCCTTCGCGACAGATGCGAATCCCGACAGCAAACATGCGATGCAAAAAACCACTGCTACTCTGCGTAATGCGGTCATATTCTCAGCCTCCCTTGTGTGGAACGGACAAAGGCCGGTTAAGCAGATTTCGTTCCATCGGCAGGCCATCCGAAATTCTCTGGAATAAGGTCTTCGCAATGAATTGGTTAGCAGAATTCCGATTACTTCAATTCTTCCACAGGGACAAAAAAGAAAGGCAAACGCCAGTATTTCGACACGAACCTGACACCAGCCCCATTTTCGTGAATCTTTGTGAACCCTGAAATCGCTTCAGTACTTCTGATTACGTAGTTTCTTGTAGGGTACTGTTCCTTTATACTAAGCCGTCGACGTGAACAGTGGGATGCAGCTCCTGGTGGGCGCGGAAGTTGCATTCGCACCTCCTGGTTCGCGCCACACAAACCCGCAACAAACCCTAGATTAGAATCGGTATCTCTCCTGTGTCGGGCCAAATCGGATCCATGGAGGATTAACTACTATGGAGTTCTTTAGGACTATTTCCTCTCCCAACGATTTCATGCCACACGGTTATTGTTACCTATGGGACCCGGGATTAGTTTGGCTTCACGTCATATCCGATTTTCTAATCGCTGTCGCTTACTTCTCGATTCCCATCACGTTGATGTATTTCATCCGCAAACGGAAGGATGTACCGTTCAACTGGATATTCATTTTTTTCGGTATGTTTATCCTTGCTTGTGGCGCAACGCACGTAATGGAAATCTGGAATCTGTGGCATGCGGACTATTGGCTATCGGGCGGCATCAAAGTGATCACTGCCTTAGCCTCGGTTGCTACCGCTATACTGCTTGTCCGTTTGATTCCACACGCGCTTGCGCTTCCGAGTCCTGAAGCAATGAGGCTCGAAATCGCAGAACGGAAGCGCGCGCAAGAGGGCCTGGGGAAAGCCAAGGATGAATTAGAGATTCGCGTGCAAGAGAGAACGGCCAAGCTTCAAAAAGCGAACGATGACCTCTCGGACGAGATTTTGCAGCGTAATTTTGCGGAAGAAGCGCTTCGCAGAAGCGAAGAACGGTTTCGTTTGCTTGTCGAAAGGGTTCAGGATTACGCAATCTTTATGCTCGACACTTCCGGCCGTGTTACGACCTGGAATCAGGGAGCTGAACACATCAATGGATACACGGCAAAAGAAATCATCGGCCTGCACTTTTCCCAGTTTTATCAGGCTGCAGATATACAACTTGGGAAACCAGAGACGGAACTCCAGATCGCCGCGGCAGAGGGCCGCTTTGAAGAATACGGCTGGCGGTTACGCAAAGACGGATCCAAGTTGTGGGCTAACGTGATTATCACTGCATTGCGCAATCAGCGCGGAGAGCTTATTGGTTTTTCAAAGATAACGCGCGATCTCACAGAACAAATGCGGACCGAAGCGGCCCTGCGCGGGAGTGAAGAACAACTGCGGATGGCTCAAGAAGCGTCCGGTTCCGGGGCCTGGGATTGGGATCCCCAGTCTGACTTGGCCACCTGGTCAGATCGGCACTCTCAAATCTTTGGCCTCGAGCCGCACGATGTCAAACACACGTGGTCATCCTTCGTTCATCTCGTCGATCCAGAGGATCGCGCCCGCGTCCAATTGGCTATTCTCACTGCCCTCAAGCCGCACGGAGCGCTGGAAGTGGAATACCGTATCAATCGCCCGGACGGTCAAGCCCGCTGGGTCATGAGCAAGGGGAGGACCTACTGCGACAGCGCCGGCGAACCGATGCGAATGGTAGGCCTAACGATGGATATCACCGAGCGCAAACAACTCGAGCACGATCTCCTGAGGACGCAGTCCGATCTCGCTCGCGTCTCGCGGCTACTGACCCTCGGGGAGCTCACCAGCTCGATTGCACACGAAGTAAATCAGCCTCTTGTCGCAGTCGTCACCAACGGAGACGCATGCATGCGATGGCTTACAGCCGAGCCGCCAAACCTCGATAAAGTTCGGGAATCCTTGGTTTGGATTGTTAAAGAGGGCAAGAGAGCTGGAGAGATCATCAAGCGTATTCGTGAGCTGGCGAAGAATAAAGCGCCACAAAAGACTGAGTTGCTAGTTAATGACGTAATTACTGAAGTGATCAACCTCGCTGGATCAGAATTGTCTAACAATCAGGTGACCTTGCGAACTGACTTTGCATCGGATCTTCCCATCGTTTGCGGGGACCGAGTACAACTGCAACAGGTAATCCTGAACCTCATCGCCAACGCTATAGACGCAATGAAGTCGATTCACCAGCATCCCAGAGAACTATCGATCAGCTCGAGGGCGACCGACGATGGCCAGATTCTAATTACCGTGCGCGATTGCGGTATGGGGGTAGAACCGAACATCCTCGAAAACGTCTTCAAAGCGTTCTTCACTACAAAGAAAGAAGGAATGGGATTGGGCCTTTCCATCAGCCGCACAATCGTGGAAGCACACGGCGGCCGTATGTGGGCCCTCTCGAACAATGATCAAGGCGCGACGTTCCAGTTCACATTGCCGATGGTTGCCGGAGCCCATGCATGAATGCCGTTGAAACAACTGTCTTCGTAATCGACGACGACAAAGCCGTGCGGACCGCAATTAGGAATTTGCTGGAATCGGTGGGAATACGCGTGGAAACATTTAACTCACCCCAAGATTTTTTGAAGGCCGATCGCAAGAATGTACCGGGATGTTTAGTTTTAGATGTGCGTCTACAAGGCATCAGTGGACTTGATTTTCAAAAGCAACTAGCCGCAGCCAACATAGAGATTCCTATAATTTTCATCACAGGCCATGGCGACATTCCCATGACGGTACAAGCGATGAAGGCCGGAGCCGTCGATTTCCTAACTAAACCCTTCCGAGATCAGGACTTCCTGGATGCCATTCAGAAGGCTGTTGAGCGTGACCGCGATGGCCGCGCGCAGGAAGCGGAAGTTACCGAATCGCGACGTCGGTTCAACAGTCTCACTCCCCGCGAGCGCGAAGTGATGGCGTTGGTGGTTGCGGGTAAGCTGAATAAACAGATAGCCGCAGAATTGGGCACTAGCGAAACAACCGCCAAAGTCCATCGTGGGCAGGTAATGAAGAAGATGCAAGTCCAATCCTTGCCGGATCTTGTACGGATTGCGGAAAGGTTGGGCTTACCTTCCCAAACGTGTTAGTTCTCCTTACCAACGGGCAATAGACGCCCTCCTTCAGTTAGCGTTATCCTCCGGCTCGTATGAAGGTAGAGGAGAATTAAAACCATGATGCAGAAAACTCAAAAATCCCATTCAGTCTCGATCGTGGACGACGACCAAGCAGTCCGCGACGCTCTAGGCAACTTGTTGGATTCGGCCGGCCTGAATGTGGAAGCGTTTGCCTCTGCCGAGGACTTCGTTAATTCCGATCACCCGAAGGATGAGTGTTGCCTGATCCTGGACGTTCGATTGCCCAACATGAGCGGGCTTGAACTCCAGCGCTACCTATCCGACCGTGTAAGGCCCGTTCCGATCATTTTCATAACTGGTCACGCAGATGCCGCAGTGCGGGAGCAGGCGATGCGTGATGGCGCGTTAGGATTTTTCCATAAACCGTTTGATAGCGAAGCTTTACTAAACGCAGTTTGCTCGGTTCTGAAATAGTCTTGTAGCAAATACGGCTTTTTCGCCGATTCTCTCAGCCCCATTCCATATGTCTCGATATTTATCTTTATAGGAGGGGTGTATGTTTTCGACGGGAGCAGGGATGGATCGCTCGAATTTGGATACGGTAGGAGCTCAGGATAGCCGCTACTCAACTACCCAACGGCAAAACGATGCCGACACGGAGATTATTGGAGAGAGCACAAACATCAAGCTTGTCCTTAAGCAAGTGGAAATGGTCGCTGCGACGAATTCGACCGTGCTCGTCCTGGGAGAAACCGGAACCGGGAAGGAACTGATAGCCCGGAGAATTCATGAGTTGAGCGCTCGCCGAGGCCGAGGCTTGGTCAGAGCAGATTGCGCGTCCATCCCAGCGGGACTACTCGAGAGCGAGCTCTTTGGACACGAGAAGGGCGCTTACACGGGAGCGGTCGCCAGGAATATCGGGCGCGTTGAGCTAGCGAACAATGGAACGCTCTTTCTCGACGAGGTCGGCGATATTCCGCTGGAACTACAGTCAAAACTGTTGCGCGTCCTTCAAGAACGAGAACTCGAAAGATTGGGCAGTACTCAGACTGTGAAAGTCAATTTTCGCCTGGTTGCCGCGACGAACAAAGATTTACGGCAGATGGTTGAACAGGGCCGGTTTCGCAGCGACCTGTATTACCGTTTGAATGTGTTCCCGATCGTGGTTCCCTCATTGCGCGATCGCTCACAGGATATTCCGCTTCTGGTTTGGCACTTTGCTAAGAAGTATGCTCTGCGAATGGATAAACAAATTGAGGCTATTCGTCCAAATGATATGGAGGCTCTGCTCCACTATCACTGGCCAGGCAACATACGAGAATTGCAAAATGTCATTGAGCGTTGTGTGATCCTATCTTCGGATGGAATTCTTCATTATCCGGAGCTCGCCGAAACGAAACTTAACGACAACGATTCTCGGCCGAAAGCTAAGACACTGGCAGAAGTGGAACGAGACCATATTCTTCTAACACTCGGGGAAACGGATTGGGTCATCGGAGGGCCTTACGGGGCCGCCGTGCTACTACAAGTAAGACGAACAACTTTGCTTTACAAAATGCGGCGGCTCGGAATTTTTCGCCCTGCTCCTGACCAACGACTGTCAACGTGCTGACACTATTTGTTTTTTTGTGGCGGTCGTTGGGTCGTCAGCAACGATTCTTTTTGACTAAACGATTCATCCCGCCAGACCTAGCCCTACGCCACAAATTTAGTCTCATTTGGAACGGAAGGTGCGTATGAGGCAGAAGGGGGATAAAGTCTATGATTAGCGACGAATGCCGAGAAAAGCAATCTATCGAATTGTTTCCGCGGCAAGAAATCAGATCACTAGGAAACCTCCGAGCTTGTGTCTCCGTTTTCATTTTCCTAATAGCTTTGAGCTTCACCCCTCCGCTATTTGCTCAAGCCAATTCTCCGGCCGCCCAACAGGATTCCAACACGCAAGAGAACGCTCCGGTTGAGAATCCTCCCAACCGGGTTGCTCGAATCAGTTTCCTAAAAGGCACGGTTTCATATTTGCGGGCGGGTTTGAATCAATGGACTGAGGCAGGGCTGAACTTTCCGGTTACGACCGGTGATCGTATTTACACCGACAGGGACAGCCGGGCGGAGCTCCAGGTTGGATCTGCCACCGTTCGCCTGTCGGACTCTACCGACCTTACGATGACAAACCTGAACGATCAGAGCACGCAGCTTGGTTTGGAGCAGGGAACGATCTGCGTCAGCGTCTATCGGCTGCGTGCCGGCGAGACTGTGGAAGTTGACACGCCCAACGGCGCATTGACTATGCAGCCTGGCAGCTATCGCGTCGATACGGCATTGAACGGAAGCAGCACGCTCGTAACTGTGAATAAGGGCAGTCTGGAAGTAACCGACGCGGGGATGTCTCAGACCGTGCAAGCGGGTCAGGCTGTCAAGTTGACGGGACAAAATCCGATCAATGTCGAGTCGGTCCCAATGCTCGAACCAGATGACCTTGACAGATGGTGCGAACAGCGCGACAAGCATCTTTCCTCATCGCGCTCTGGAAAGTACGTAAGCCCCGATATCCCGGGATATGACGATCTTGATGATTATGGATCGTGGCAGGACAACCCAGACTACGGGCCTGTTTGGTTTCCCGCAGGTGTTGCCGTAGGTTGGGTGCCCTATCGCTTTGGCCATTGGGCGTGGGTGTTTCCGTGGGGTTGGACTTGGGTCGAAGATGAACCTTGGGGCTTCTGTCCTTTCCACTTCGGCCGCTGGGTGCACATTGGCGTCGCTTGGGGTTGGGTCCCTGGACCAATTCTCGTAGCACCTATGTTCCCGGTCTACGCACCGGCCTTTGTCGCGTTTGTCGGGGGACCGGGTTTCTCTATTGGCTTTGAAGTCGGAGGAGTAGGACTCGCAGCTTGGTTTCCGCTGGGACCCGGGGAGCCCTTCTTCCCGTGGTATCACTGGGGCGGCGACTACCTGCGCGTGGTCAACATCACGAACGTCCGCAACGTGACGAATATAACTAACATTACAGACATCACGGACATAAGAAACGTCCATTATGCCTACAAGGACATTGGAACTACTGCCGTGAATCGAGATGTTTTCGCTGGCGGTAAACCTGTGGCTCATTCGGTAGTTTCAATACCGCGCGAGCAGTTGGCTAAGGCGCAGGTGATTCCGCATCCCGCAGTGAATCCCACGCGCAGCGCTGCTATGGCCGGACGTCCCGTATCGACTCCAACGGTGCGCTCCGCACCTCTAGTGGCCTCCAACAGGACAAACTCCGGCGCCACCCGTACCAGTCCCGGAGCCGCTCGCCAACCTGATCGCACCACGTCTGCCGTGGCAACTTCAAGAACCGAAGCTGAATCAAGAGAAGCGTCCGGGCTCCGACGTTCGACATCGCCTCCTGGACTCGTTACTCGGGCCACTCCTCCGGAGCGAGGATTGTCTTTCAACGAAATGAACCGAGCGATGTTCGAACACCCAGGGCGACCGCTTGAACCGGCGCAAATTGAAAATCTAAGGGGCGGAAGACCCGTCGGCCCCATGGTGGACCGAGAATTCCCGGCGCACATAGCACCCTTACCGAGGGTAGCGCCGGTTCCACGGTCACACAGGCCATAGAGCCGAGATGGCAAGGACGAAAGCTATTATCTGGGTGAGGTTATGTGTTCGCGATGACGCCGAATCTTTGCATGACCAGTTTGGCGTGTGCTTTCGCCTAGTGGAAAGCGCAAAGGAACTACATCGGACACCATTTGGCACTACCCAGCAATTTCTGTCTTGTTACTGCAAGGTCGAATGAACAGAATCAGCAGGACACATCAAAGGTGGAATGGGATTTGACCTACGCGACTTCCGAGGCGTGGAATGAGACCACACGCCATTTGTGAGCTTCTCGGACATAGACCTTAGTGAATCGCCAGTCATCGGAAATTTCTCGTCCGTTCATGGACCGAGTTCGTTGGAGACGACCGGAAACAACGGCTGCGTTGTCATAAACGCGGACACGAATTTCCGAGGTCTGATAACTGAGGAACTTCATTCGGCCGGAACGCGCAAAACTGAGCGCGCCAGCTTTTGTCAGCAACGGCATGTGTGGTACAGCGACTTCGAGGTCGTCTGCCCACAATGCATCCAAGGCGTCGGCGTCTCCCTGCTCGTGAGCCACGTTCCAGACCGTTTCGAGCCGCTCAAGCTCGTGGATGTCGGAAGCTTCAATAGTTGGTGTCGGACCCTGCGAAATCAATGCCAATCCACCGAGTACGAGAGCCAGAACGCTGCTAAGCCAAAGAGACTTCAAAAGAACTCCTCCCAGCATCACATCATGTGCTTTGGGCTCTGTCGGACGACCGGTAACTTACACCCGAGGTCCGTTAGATTGCAATGCTACCGGTCTGCGCCGACCAGGGGAGGACCCAAGGTAACCGCTGACTCCTTCCATGAGAAGGCAGGTGCGAGTCAAGTCGATTTTTCTTTTCCTTTCTGTGGATCCTAACTTTTTAACCGAGCCGCCTCTGTCGCCATCCTTCCATCCGTAGTCTCTGATCGCTCGCTGCAAGGTGGGCGTCTGATTCTGACAACCGGCGGCCGCGACACCTATTCTCGTCACATTCCACAAATACCTTCTCATCGATCACGATTTACGGAACCCGCCGCTTCGCCCGCGCCGAGGCTCGACGATGTCTGGTGCGCTTCGATCGGGTCAGGAGTCGGTGGCTGGCTTATGACAGTAATTGCCGATGATGCCCATTTGAGCCGTCCGTTGCTATCCGCCACTTCCTCTGCGATTTTCATGAACAACTGATCTTGCATGGCAGTCCGCTTCGTGTAGTCCACAACATAACTGACGGTGAATTCGAACGATCCGGACTTTACGACCAGCGCGACGGTAGGTTCTAACGGAGGATTTTGGCTTTGATAATTTTCGCTCATCGTTTTCCAGGAGGACTGCGCCTCGAATAGGTACTCACCAATCGCCTCTTTGGCTACCCTCAAAAGCATCGCCCTGGCAAGTTGGGGGTCGCTGGTGCCTGTAAGCACTACCTTAATTTCGTCCCAGATAAACCGGAATCCTTGCGAGTAGTTGAAGACGGACCCTTTCAAGACGGTGCTGTTGGGGATGCGAGCGATCCGGCCGTTGTATAAGTCCTTGCTGACCCAGTTTCCCGTTTCCATCAACGTGGTTCGCAGGAGTCCGATGTCGATCACGTCACCACGAGTATCGCCGATCTGAACCCTGTCACCCACTGTATACAGTTTTGAAAAGCCGATCGAGAAAGCACCGGCAATGCTTGCCAGCACGTCCTGGAGGGCCACTGCCACGCCCGCGCCAGCGACACCCAAAGCAAAGCTGAGCCGACCCAAGCGATCTTCAAAGAGGATGGCGAGGAAAAGTAGAATCGCGAGGTATCCGCAAAAGACCACAAATTTGCGGACCTTGTAACGCGCATCGGCCCGGCCAAAGCGCCTGGGCAGCGTTTGTTCGAGCACCCGAAACGTGGCGTGAATGACCAGGATTCCGACAACGGCCGCAACGCACTTGCCGACGAGCGAAAGCGAAACAGCTTGTTTTATGAAATCATTCATTCAACCGCCGTCACGGCCAGTCTGTCGCTCCAGGACGAAGTAAGACTATCTGATTCTGTAACGCGTTCTAACGGCCGCGACTTGTGATTTACGGTAGCTAACCGAAGCACTCCGGGAGCGGCTGAATAGCGCACAATATCCTTCCTGTCTGCCACTGCGGGTATGATGTCTACAAGCGGAGATGTATCTCCGCGCTTGGCGATTGCCTCGATTGCCGCCGCCCGCACGCTCCAGTCCTTATCGGATATGGCTTTCGTAAGTGCCAGGCCGCTACGCGGGTCCGGGTCGCCGGCTAATTCTCGCGCAGCGGCGGCCCGCGTTGGCGCAGTGCTTCTTTTCTTCCAGGCATACAGCGCCTTCATCCCATATGCTGCGTAGGCAGGAAGCCAACACCCTGATCAAATGCAAACCGGACGGCCCTCGACGGAGTCTTCATTTGATTGTATTCGGCCATCACGCCGCAGTCGGGGCTGCGCCAAGCTCCGGTGACGCTGCGGGAGCTAAGGCGCAAGTACGTTTTACGATGGCGTGCGTATCTTCCCCGCAAGCGCTTCTCATTGCCGAGAGCCGGGCGATCTATCTCCGGTGGGGGCCGGGGTGCACTTCGACGCGAGGTCCTGCGCGCCAAACCCATGGATGCGCGTACGGATGAACGTAGTAGCCGCGATTCACCCAAACACGACTCCACGGCGTGCGATCGAAATAGATGGCGTGCGCGCCCCACAGAAAATACGGATGCACCCATCCAAACGGGAAAAATCCCGCGGTGATGATCACCGCCGGCCCCCACCGAATCGCTCCGCCGACGAAAAATCCCGGGGCGGGCGGACCAAACACCACAAACGGGTCGTAATAGGGCACATAGATGTACGCCGGATTGACCGGCAAGATCTCCACATAGCCGTCAGTTTCGACGACGTTACAATACGGATTCGTCTGCAAGTAGCCGTACTTGCGCGCCTGCTTGCGCAGACGCTGCACGGCGTCCATGACGTCTCCGCGCTGCACGAGGACGGCGTTGCCAAGCTGCTCGATCCACGCCGGGTCTTTCGCCATCATGTCAAGCACCGACGGAAACGGGATCAACGCGAGTACGCTCGGGTCCCACTGCAAATTATCTTCACGAATCGCGTTGGCAAGCGCTTCGCCTTTGAGGTTGCT
>DATNLR010000016.1:0-5218 GCA_035602755.1 Binatus sp. (SeqCode)
GCCGCCAGTCCCAGCGCCACCAGCAAGAAGATGATCTGGACGGTCGCTTCCAGCGGCACGGTCTGTTTGGTGGCCTTCGGACGGCTCTGGCCGAGTAAATTGATGCGAATCATGGCGTGTCAAAGCTCCTCAGCGCCAGCCCCACAGCGATTGCCAGGCGCGGCGCCAACTCGCGAATCTGGCTCTCATCATGACGCCCTGAATTGATTGCAATTTTGCGGAATGGATCAAGCTCTTCGACCGGCATGGCAAATTCTTCCTTCAACAGGTCGAGCAAGCCCGGAACCCGGGAAGTCCCCCCGGCGACGTAAATACGCCGAATATTTTCTCCGCTCGCCGTCGCGCGGAAAAAGTCAAAAGTCTTCTGGATTTCCAGAATCAAGATGTCGGAAACAGATCGCAGAATCGCCGTGCGTTGCTCTTCGCTCACACCGGCCAGCGTTCCGCCCATCTTCAATTTCTCGGCATCTTCAAAACTCAAGTCCAGTTCCTTCTGCAGCGCGTCGGTGTACTGGTTGCCGCCCACCGAAACGTCGCGCGTAAACAATGGTGTCCAGCCGCGCACGATGTTGATATTCATCACGCTGGCCCCGATGTTCAGCAGCGCCACTACCTGCGACGCATCCGGCTCGTAGTTCACTTCGAAGCAGTTCTGCAGCGCAAACGCGTCGATATCCACCACCACCGGTACCTTGCCCGCCTGCGCCAGCACGTTGGTGTGGTTCAGAATTTTGTCTTTCTTCACCGCCACCAGCAAAACGTCCATCTGGTTTTCGGTGGCTTCCAATAGTTGGTGGCTTAGGTTTACGTCAGCGATGTCGAAGGGAATGTGCTGGCTTGCTTCGGCTTGTACCCGGTCGAACAGCTCTTCTTCCGTCATCAGCGGCATGCTCACCCGCTTGACGATTACCGAGTGCCCGGAAACCGATGTGGCCACATCTTTCGCTTTGATCTTTTGGTTGTCGAATATCGAAATGATTTTCTCAGCGACTGACGGGGCGTCCATGATGGCGCCGTCTACCACCGTGTCCTGCGCCAGAGTCTCGATCCCGTAACTCACCAGCTCGTAGCCCGACTTCGACTTCCTCAGCTCGACTGCTTTCACCGAACTCGAGCCGATGTCCAGGCCGATTAAAGATCTTGTCTTCCCCAGATTGAACATCGCGCGGCCCCTCGCTCCTCACTCCGTCCCGCTTCGCAGGTCGGACCCGGCTTCACTCTCGAATTTCTTTCGGAATCTTTTTCTGCTTCGCTTGCTGCTTTCGCCTCTCACCCCGTGAGGCTCTCATTCGATGTTGCGTGCAGTAGCCCAGTAGTACTGCTACGGCCGGTACGTTCCGCTTTCACCGTTTATTACATCCGCAGCACTCACTGTCAAGCAACGTGTTCGGGGAGTGTGCTATTGGTAAAAACCTGTCTTAGAGAACAGGTAGCGAAAACGTACAGGTGAAAAGTACAGGTAAGTAGAGCAAAGCCTTGTAGGAAAAGGCGAAACACGAGGCGAAGGTGGACCGTTGAAGGGCTCAAATTGGCTCGCTAACGTTATTGCTTCTTTGCCTCCTTTACCAATTTTAACTGTTGCCAAATTTTGTCAACCCGCCGTTTTGTGGCCTCGTCCATCTTGATTTCGTCGGGCCACGGGCCCGTATAACCTTCCTCCGCCCATTTTCGCGTGGCGTCCACGCCCATCTTCGAACCGTAATCCTGGCGGCGCGCGGCATGGTCGAGCGTGTCCACCGGACCTAGCACAAATTGGACATCGCGCTCCGGATCGATGGCGCACAACGCTTTCCAGACCACTTCACTGGAATCCTGGACATTCACATCGTGGTCCACCACCACAACTACCTTGGTAAACATGGCCTGACCGAGGGACCATATCGCGTTCATGATCTTGCGCGCTTGTCCGGGATAGCTTTTGCGAATAGAGACGATCATCAGGTTCTGGAAAATCCCTTCCGCGGGCATGGCGACGTCCACGATTTCCGGATACTGCATTTTCATTACCGGCAGAAATATTCGTTCGATCGCGTGGCCCATGAAATAGTCTTCCTGCGGCGGCGGACCGACGATTGTCGTCAAATAGAGCGGGTCCTTGCGATGCGTTATGCAGGTGATGTGAAACACGGGAAAAGATCCTTCCAGGGAATAAAAACCTGTGTGATCGCCGAAAGGGCCTTCTGTCTGCATCTCGCCCAGGTTGACGTATCCCTCCAGAACAATTTCTGCGTTCGCCGGAACTTCCAGCTCTACCGTCTTGCACGCCACCAGCTCCACGGGATCCCTGCGCAGGAAGCCGGAAAAAAGAAATTCATCCAGATCGGGCGGTACGGGTAAAATTCCAGCCAAAGCTGTCGCGGGATCCGCGCCAATCGCCACCGCTACCTCAAGCTTTCCTTCCCGGTTTTTGGCCCGGGCGCTGCGGAAATGTTCGGCTCCGTGTTTCTGCGTTTGCCAATGCATTCCGGTGGTGCGCTCGTCATATACCTGCATGCGGTAGCAGCCGACGTTGCGTTTCCCCGTTTCCGGATTCTTTGTGATCACCATCGGCCACGTGATATAACGCCCGCCGTCAAGCGGCCAGCATTTCAATATGGGGAAATAATCGAGCGAGAAATTCTCCGTGCGAACGATTTCCTGGCAAGCGCCGTTGCGTACGGTCTTCGGGAAAAATGACCCGATTTCTGCCAGTTTCGGCAGCATCTTCACCTTCTCCAGAATTCCCTGCGGCGATTTCACGTCTAAGAACGAATGCACACGCTCGGCTACTTGGTCCAAAGAGTCCGCTTCCAGCGCCAGACACATGCGCCGCTCGCTCCCCAGGAGATTCGTTACCGCCGGAACCGTGGAGCCTTTGGGATGCTCGAACAGGAGCGCCGGCCCGGCTGCCTTCACCACGCGGTCAGTGACCTCGGTGATCTCGAGAATCGGATCAACCTCAGCCGAAACGCGCTGCAGCTCATCCTTCTTCTCCAGCTTGTGCACAAAATCCCGCAAGTCTCTATAAGCCACTTCCCCTCCATGACGTCATCTTATAAGTCATTGTTCAGCGCCTCGTTGCCGTTGCCAAGCCGCCAACTCTAGCACGTTGTCTGGCCCGCGCAGAGAATACGGGACGAGCAGAGGCGCTGCTTGCGCGCGCGGCGAGCGCGGTGCTATTCTGCAATTTGTTTGAGATGAGCGGGAGTAGTTCAGTGGTAGAACGATAGCTTCCCAAGCTATAGGTGAGGGTTCGATTCCCTTCTCCCGCTCCATTATATTCCCCGCTGATAGATTGAGATTCCGCTTCAGGCGATAGCTTGCGGGATGGCTTTCTTCCATTTTCCCTGCGCTTTCAGGATTAGCTCCACTACTTCGCGGGCTGCTCCTTTGCCTCCCGCGACGGTAGTGATGTAATGCGCGGCGCGTTTTACTTCGACTACGGCGTCGGCGACTGCAACGGCTAACCCCACGCGGCCGAGAATTGGCAGGTCGGGCAGGTCGTCGCCAATGTAGGCGACTTCTTCGTCGGTGACGCCGGCGCGGATGAGGATAGCTTTGTACGACTCGAGTTTTTTGGGCTGGCCCTGGATTACAAACTCCATGCCCATTTCGCGGGCGCGGCGCGTAGTCGCGGGAGAATCGCGGCCGGTGATCAATCCTGTGCGGATACCCATGATGCTGGCGAGCTTGATTCCAGCACCGTCATGCGGGTCAAAAACTTTCATCTCCGCGACGCTATTGTCCGGAAATGTTTGCAGGCAGACCACGCCGGGGGTTAGGGTGCCGTCCACGTCCATTAAGAGGACGCGGATTGGTTTTGCGCGGCGCATAACCTTCGGCGGGTATTTGATCTCTCGAATTGTCATTAAATCCTCGGCGTGCCGACGCCTACCAACAGATCCCTCGTCGCGATGCTCCCTCGGGATGACGATGCTTGTCGCATCGTCACCTTCGGCGGGTATTTGATTTCTCGTATTGCCATTTGCACATGTCCTTTAGAACAATTGAAGAGTCCAGAGGTCGTGGACGTGGAGGACGCCTTCGAGGCGGCCGGCGGAATCCACGACGAGGACCGAGGTGATTTTCTTTTCTTCCATGAGGCGCAGGGCGCTGGCGGCGAGTTCCGTGCGCGGAATGGTGACAGGGTTTTTCGTCATGCAATCGGCTGCCGTCAGTCCCAAGACGTTTTCTTTTTGCTTCAGCATGACGCGGCGCAAATCGCCGTCCGTGATGATGCCGAGGACGCGGCCGTTCGGCTCGGTGACGGCGGCGAGGCCCAGCCCTTTGCGGCTCATCTCGTAGATTACGTCGGGCATCTTCGCGGTTGGGAGCACCCGTGGCGCGTCTTCGCCGGAGTGCATCAGGGCTTCGACGCGGCGCAATTTTTTCCCCAGGCGTCCGCCGGGATGCAGCGCGGCAAAATCTTCTTCTTTGAAACCGCGGCGTTCGAGGAGTGAGATAGCGAGAGCGTCACCCATGGCTAGTGCGGCGGCGGTGGATGCGGTGGGCGCGAGATTCAGCGAGCACGCTTCTTCTTTTACGGCGATGTCGAGAACGATGTCGCTTGTGCCAGCAAGAGTGGAGCGCGGGTTGGCGGTGAGTGTGATGACATGGACGCCCAAACGCTTAACGGATTCCATCAGCTCGACCAATTCCTCGGTTTCTCCGCTGGAGGAAATCGCGAGTAGAACATCGTCCGCGGTGAGCATTCCCAGATCGCCGTGAAGCGCCTCCGCGGCGTGGAGAAAAAGTGAAGGAGTGCCGATGCTCGCGAAAGTGGCGGCAGTTTTTCGTCCGATGAGGCCGGACTTGCCGAGGCCGGTGACGACGACTCGGCCTTTGCACGCGTATAAAAGTTCGACCGCTTTTTCGAAGCGGTCATCGAGACGGTCGATCAGGCCGGCGATGGCTTCGGATTCAATTCGCAGAACGCGTTTGGCGGTGGCCAGACTCATTTCGAATTCCATTCGCGCACGAGCGATGCGAGCTTCAGGATTTTTTCGAGCAGCGGGCGGAATTGAGAGAGAGGTAGCGCGTTCGAGCCGTCGGAAAGGGCCTTGGCGGGATTGTCGTGGACTTCGAGAAAGATTCCATCGACCCCCGCAGCGGTTCCGGCGCGAGCGAGCGGCTCGATGAATTCAGGTTGGCCGCCACTGGATTTTCCTTCGCCGCCGGGCAATTGCACGGCATGGGTCACGTCGAAGACAACGGGGTAACCGAATTTGCGCATGATGGG
>DATNLR010000018.1:0-22990 GCA_035602755.1 Binatus sp. (SeqCode)
AACGCCGAGGGGCTGCCTTGGATCAGTAGCGATCAGCGAGAGGCTGTGCAGAAGCCGCGCCGTGGAAAAGTCGCCAAGCAGACTTTCCCACCGCGCTTGGAAATCCCGCCCAAAGCGCGGGATTCCCACTTCCCCACAGCCGCGACGGCGGCGGGGGATTAACTGTCAACCGGACAACTCACTTACTACAAAAACCGGACCTTTTAACTTGCTACGAACAGCGAAGCACTTCGTAGTCTTCGTAGACTCCTCACAGACCCTATCGTAATCTATTGCTTTCAGTCCCCAACGGCGGACTCGAGTCAGATTGGGGTACCACGACGTGAGCACATCGCGTGATTACTTCCTAATGACGGATCGTCTTGCGTTTAGTCATTGGCAACCAGACGACTTGCCTTTGGCAACAAAACTCTGGGGCGATCCGAAAGTGTCCTCTTTAATCGGGGGGCCTTTCACACCACAGGACGTGATCGCGCGGCTCCAGAGAGAAATCGAGTGCGTGTTGGCCTACAAGATTCAATACTGGCCCGTGTTCTTGCTTTCAAATAGCCAGTTTGCTGGTTGCGCAGGGTTACGGCCATACAAGAATGAAGACACAATTTTCGAAATGGGTGTGCATCTGCGTCCTGAATATTGGGGCCAGGGTTTAGCGCTAGAGGCTGGACGAGCTGTTATCACCTTTGCCTTTGAAACCCTAGGAGTTAAATCTCTCTTTGCCGGACACCATCCAGCCAATACAGCTTCACGTCGACTGATTGAAAAGCTCGGCTTTCATTTTACACACCAGGAATTCTATCCGCCCACGGGTCTGAACCATCCATCCTACTTGCTGGCGAACCCCGCAATCTCCCCTGCGGTCGGTTAGACTATTCTTAGGTTCGAGGAGCTTTCCAACCTATGCCTGTCCGAACCGTATTGCAGCTTGGCGATCCGAGACTTCGGGAAGTCGCGTTACCTGTTGCTGACCCCTCCGATCCTAACCTTATAAATCTGGTAAGCGACCTTGCTGACACACTGGCCTACTGGCGTTCGACCACTGGATATGGACGTGGCATCGCCGCTCCTCAACTCGGCGTCCGCCAACGTGTGATCTTCCTCCAATTGCCCGGAGAAAAACCGTGGCCGCTAGTAAATCCTGAAATCGTCGCCCGCAGCGAGGAAAAGATTGTCATTTGGGACGCGTGTCTCAGCTTCCTGTCTATCTTCATGCAGGTCGAACGGCATCGAGCGATCACTATCCGATATCAGGACCTGGCAGGCCAGAACCATGAATTCCGCGCTGACGATGAGCGCAACCTTTCCGAACTGCTGCAGCACGAAATCGATCACCTCGACGGCATCCTCGCCGTCGACCGCGTTACCGACACCAAGACCATCTGCACACGCGAAGAATTCGAAAAGCGCTACCGAGCGGGGAGTCCCTACGCGACTGCTTCAGCTCCAATGTGAAGTCTAGGACAGAACCGGAACTTTCAGCGGGCGGAATAAGAAGCTTACCGAGTCGAAAATCGGTTAGCTGGCTTGGTAGCGAGGCGGCAACACGTCGTCACGGCGGAGCGCAAAGTCATCGAACGTCGCGGCGTACCCATGCCAACCGGGTTCGTCCACTTCTTCCGCGCGGATAATGTGGGCTGCGGTGCACATTTGCACGCTTCCCTGGCCTTGAGGACGTTCAACCAGAGCGACTTCCAGCTCAATGGCGGTTCCCGGCTCAAATTTCCGCGGAGCCAGAAAATAAATCCCGCTGGAGCTGATATTCCGGGTAACGAGCGTGACCGGAACGGGTTCCTCAGTTCCTCCCACTCGAATCAAGCGAAGCGGCAGCGAAAGAGAGGCACGTGGAGCTCGCCGGCGTTCCGTTGCCACGCCGATGGCGTGCGTTGGAATACGAGCGAAGCGGCGCGGCCCAGGTTTACCTAACGCCGGCACCGACGTGGTCAAAGGCTGAGTTTCAACTATGCGTAACGGCGATGCTGCCAACTGCTGTCTGTTCCTTTGCGGAGCAGCCCCCATAGCAGTCTCCCCCCAGCGTTACCGAACCCACCCCATGTGGAATCCGAATATGCGCGTCCTCTATTATGCCGTCAACGGGGGTACAGGCGAAAGTGTCTTATGATGTAACCCTCAGTCGCCAAGGTATTTGTACGTTTCCGCACATAGTTTCCAAGGTGCAGGGCGAAAGCTCATTTCAATTTGGACGCAAGAAACGGATAGCCATTCGAAAAGGGATTCGATAATTTGGAATTTGGAATTTGGGTCCAGAAGTTAGATAGAGCTACTACAAATGAAGAAGAATCGTATGCCGCGACATAATATCGAACGCCCGAGAGCGGAAGCGTATTGGCAAGCTGTGCAGTCACGCGATCGTGGCGCCGATGGCGCTTTCGTTTACGCCGTGCGCTCCACGGGAATTTACTGTCGGCCGTCCTGCGCTTCTCGCAAACCACGACGCGAGCAAGTGGTCTTTTTCCCATTGCCGGAAGCTGCTGAACAAAAAGGATTTCGAGCGTGCCAGCGTTGCAGCCCGCGTGCTGCGCAACTTCACGATCCTCGGGCCGAGGCCGTGGCGCGTGTTTGCAGGCGGATTGATTCACAGATACGAACTGGATCTGAAGACGATAGCAACAATCGTCTGACTCTTAACGCGCTGGGGGCGAGTGTGAGCCTAGGTCCGCATCAACTTGAACGCGCTTTCCGGCGGGTAATGGGTATCACCCCGCGGCAATACGCAGACGCCCAGCGCATGCGCCGTTTAAAATCCAGCTTGAAAAGAGGAGATGACGTGACTACCGCACTTTACGACGCAGGATATAGCTCTAGCAGCCGTTTATACGAGCGCTCCCCCTCGCAACTGGGCATGACACCAGCCACTTATCGACAGGGAGGTGCCGGAATGCAGATTCACTACACCATTGTCGATTCAGCGCTCGGGCGTTTGCTCGTTGGCGCCACCGATCGCGGAATCAGCGCGCTCTATCTGGGAGAAAAGGATGCTTCGCTGGAATCCGCGCTACGCAAGGAGTACCCTCGCGCGGAAATTGACAGTGATAGCGCCCGATCGAAGAATCTCGCGGGATGGCTGGGCAAAATTCTGGCCCATCTGCGCGGCAAAGAACCGCATCTCAATTTGCCAACCGATGTGCAAGCGACCGCATTCCGCCGGCGAGTCTGGGAGGAGCTGAAGCGGATTCCTTATGGCGCGACTCGCACCTACTCGGAGGTTGCGCGAGCCATCGGGCATCCTAAGGCTATCCGTGCCGTTGCTAGCGCTTGCGCCACGAATCCTGTTTCGGTCGTGGTTCCGTGCCATCGCGTGGTGCGAGCAGATGGAAACCTGGCAGGATACCGCTGGGGGCTTGAACGCAAGCGTGCACTTCTTGAACAGGAATCAAATAGGGCTGGGAGCGAAGACAGCTAAAGGCGCGAAGGCTTGCGTGCCAGTAAGTCTCTTTGTTCCTGCGTGAATTAACCCTGCGGACGGGCCTTTTCTGTGTTCTTGGGCCAGTGCGGCTTAAACTCGGATTCGCTGATCGAAGGGTTGCGGACCATTTTCGAGTAGCGCACAGTGAAATAATCCCCTGAACCCGTTTCATAGAATTGCTGCTGAACTGGAAGCCAGGACGATTCATCGAACCAGATCTGAATCTTAGAGATTTGATTGCGCACCTCGCTGGATTTCGGAGTTAGCTCCAGTTCGACGGTTTTCTTGTCGTCCAACATCGGTTCGCCAAGCAACGTGATGAGATAACTCTTTTGAAGTTCTTTTCCAGATGTTCCGAAGCCGAGTAGCAGAAACTGATCGACCATCGTGCGATTCTTACCGAGGTTGTATTCCTCCACGCGATTCAGACCCGGGGTATACACATAGAGATTGTCACCGGTGCGCAGGATCGTGCGCGCGTCAGGAGCTTTCATTTGCAGCAGCATTTTGTCGCCGCGCACAAGCAAGCTGCCGGTTTCCGTAGAGTGGTCGTTCACCACTACGGTGACCTTCGTGCGTTCCACATCCGCCGAGAGACTACGGAAAGTCTTAGCTTGCGCATCGAGTTGATGCAACACCGATTCCAGCGTCCAAGCCCCGTGGTTCTGAGCCCAACCCCCTGTGCCCACCAGGCCCATGGCTAGTAAAGCGAGCGCAGTAATCCTGATTCTGTTAACGCTCAAAGGTCCCCATCCCGCTCCCCGTTTGCAGCGTAAAAATCGCGTTATGATAACACACTGGTTTAGATGCGGCCCCTAGCGGAGAGGTTCCCGCGTTCAAAATGACGCAGCTGGACTAGTTACCTGAAATCAGGCTGGATGGTAATGTCGTAATAGGCGATCGAGCCGTCGCCTGCACGAACGGGGTCGATGCGCTTCACTTGGAAGGTGCGTTCCTTCAGATCGCCGACGGTGCGGGTAAGAATGTCGTGGGTTTCGCGCTCCAGTTCGGGGGTAGGTTCCTTGGCACGCTTCTGCGGTTCGAGCATCGTGGCATCCAGGCGATAGGTGCGGGTTTGAGTCGAGCTGTCCTCGGAGAGAAGCTGAACGTCTGAGCTGGCCTGCGCAGTTGTTTGCGGCTGATCGTGAAACAGGGTGCGAGGCGTAAGCAGAACAAAAAGAACGATGGCGATGACCATCAAGTCGTAGGGCCAACTTCCGCGCTCGAATGACCAAAAAATCGTCCGGACGATAGCTCGCCACACTCTGCGCATGTTAGTGAACTGTGGAGCCGTCCACAACCTGGCCGTCGCGCATGTGCAGTATGCGATTTCCGTAAGCGGCAGCATCGGGGTTGTGGGTGATCATCACGATGGTCTGTCCAAGATCCTTGTTCAGTTCGCGCAGCAGGCCCAGGACGGCGTCCGAACTCTTGGTATCGAGATTTCCGGTGGGTTCGTCCGCCAGAACGATTTTCGGCTCGCTGACGATTGCGCGAGCGAGCGCCACTCGCTGCTGCTCGCCGCCGGAAAGCTCGGAGGGCTTGTGGGTTAGCCGCTCGGTGAGGCCGAGAAGTTTTGCGACCACTTCGAAGCGATGCGGATCAAAGCCATTTCCGTGAATGTGTTGGGCCAGGGCGATATTGTGGTAAGCATCGAGCGTGGGCAGAAGATTAAATTTTTGGAAGACGAATCCTACTTTGTGCCGCCGCAGGAGGGTGCGGGCAGCGTCGGTCATGGTGGTGAGATCGTTGCCATCCAGTAGAACCCGACCACGCGTGGCTTGAGCAAGGCCTCCGATTATGTGCAACATGGTGGATTTTCCGCAGCCGGAGGGACCCATGATGGAGACAAATTCTCCGGGATAAACTTCCATGTTGACGCCGCGGAGAGCGGGAACTTCGACCTTGCCCGAACGATAAACTTTCCACAAATCTTCTGTTTTGAGAATCGGTTCCAACGCTCGCTCCCGTGCGAGTGGCAACACTTCTGGGGACGCAAATATTCTAGTCGCGTTCGCCATTTCTTCCTAGTAAGTAAGTCGATTTGGCGAAATTCATCTGTGCTGGGCTTATTCGTAAGCGAGAGCTTCGACGGGATCTTTGCGGCTGGCAATCCAAGCGGGATACGAAGCGCCCAGAAGTCCGCCTGCGACAGCAATCAGCGCTGCGCGAACAATCCAAGCGTACGTCATCTGGATCGGCAACGATGGATGGAGATCGTGGATGGTCGCTCTCAGGGCAAAGCTCAAACCTATCCCCACAGCGGATCCCACCAAACAGAGAAGGGTCGTCTCACTGAGAATAATTCTCACGATGTAACTCTTGGAAGCTCCCAGTGACTTCAACACGCCAATCTCGCGCGTTCGCTCGATGACGGTGGTATACATCGACAAGAAAGTGACCAAAAATCCGACCACGACGGCAATGCTTATCATGACGTTTATGAAGGTGCCTAGATACGGCACGTTCGATGAAGTCATCAATGCCATAAGGTCTTTGGGCTGGCGGACTTCGTATCCCGGCAGAAGCTGCTTCGCCTCCTCCGACACGGCCGCTGAGTGGTTGGAACGATCGGCCTTAATCAAAAAGATTGACGCCTTGTCGTGCGCTCCAGCCATTTCCTGGAGCGTGGGAAGGAGGACAAAGAGTCTGGCAGACTTGCCGTGCTCGACGATTCCCACGACATGGAAATCGTGGGCCAGGATGTGCAGCGTCTGTCCCACCTTGATGTTCTTACCTTTCGCGTAGATGTCGTCCACTAAAATGTCATTGGGGTCCTTAAGATCTCGCCCTGCGTAGAAGACAAATCCGCCGGATACCGCGCGGAAACTTTCCGGGTCAATCCCGAAAATGTTTTCCAATGCGGCGACCGAATTAAGCGAAATTAGCACAGGAGAAACGGCTTGGACATAGGGCAGCCGCTGCAACTTGTCAGCAATGCTGATCGGCATGGGCGCGCCGCCGAAGTTCATGAACAGAGAAGAGGAGGGAGGCTGGACCATGACGTCTGCTCCAATGCCTTCGGTGCGCTTGGCATAATCTTGTAGCAATCCAGTGGTTAGGCCGACGACCATGATTACCATGGTGACTTCGACCGCGACGGCGATGGCTGTAAGCAGAGTACGGAGGGGCCGGTGCAGGACGTTTTGCACGATCATGTAGCGGATCATGGCTTGGGCGCCTCCGGAGTAGTTTCGTCTGGATGTATTAGTTTAGTTCCCGGAGGTTGAGCCAGTACAAAGCGGTCGCCCGGGATGGCTTCGTTTACGGTGAGCTTTTTGATTTCAATCTGGAGTTGGTAATCATCGCTGGGACGGCTAATCGCGATTTGGCGCGGATAAGCTATCGTTGCCATCGCAGATTCCGCAGATGTTGCGGTGGAGGCCGCTTGCCCGGAGTTGGGTGGCGCGGCTACCGAGAGCCAGTTGGAGTAGTGCACGTCGGAAGCCACTTTTCCGCCGGAAGCAAAATTTTCGACTCTAGCTATCTGCAGATTCGCGCGGTCGAACCAGATTTTGCGCGATATTTCCCAGTCGGATGAACCCGCGGCGCTGCTATTTGTTACGCCTTCTCCAGATGCGGCCTGGATTGCAGTCAGGATGTAATAGTGACCGGCACCTTCGCTGGCTTCCTCGAACAAAACGGGCGCTCCGGTGGGAATCGGATCCCACAACAGCGCATCAACCAGATGCTGCGGGCGCAGATTCTCGATAGGCTTGGATGCTTGCCGCGTCAAATTGTCCGGTCCTTCAATAAATTCATTCTTCGACGGGATGTATATATCAAATTTTTCGCCATTGCTGACCATGTCGAAAATATTCTTAGCGACTACGGGTGCTTGCCCTATCACCCGTATGTTGGCGGGCTTGGAGGCCAGGATGAATCCGTTGACCTCGTGATATTGCTCGATCACTCCTGAGTAAGCAGACCCCGCGGTAAGTTTCATGCTCACGCCAGCGTTCAGGGAGGTGATGAATTGAGCCTGCTGATTATAGCGCCCGAACAGGTCATCCTTACTTGCGCTAAGGAGTTTGGCGGGAGCGTTGGCTGGATTGACGACCGTCTTTTGGCTGACCGCGCAGCCACAGATAAAAGCGGCCAGCGATACCGTCGCCACCCCGAGACCGAGGCTCGGCGTTCTGAGCTTGGTGTATCTCCGCAAATGTTGGAGTGCCAATTTAGCTTTGTCCTCGAGGCGAGTGAACGGGACCGACTGATTCGGAAGGACAAAGTAGAGGAGAAAACTCGCGCGTGGATTTCTGGATTTTTTGGCGATTTGAGCGGATGGTCGCCGTGCATTTTCTATAAGTTAGGTGATGTCTTAACTCAGCAATTTGGCGATTAAATTCTGCCCTTCGGTGGCGGAAATCCGCAAGAGTGAGAGATGGTCTAGACAGAGGTTGTGGTGATCCGGCAGGTAAGGCGAGGCTAGAAAGACGGAAAGAAACTCGAGGGGTTGTAAGCCCCTGGTAGCGCGTCCGACGGTATTCTAATTTAGCCACGGGGAACGCTAGCATGCAGCTAGACGAAATTCAAGGAGTCGTGTGTGTAAGGTACCGGTACCAGAAGTGGGATCACAGCTCCGTGGGTTGTGTGATTTTAGCGGCCGTTATCGAGTAGCAATCCCAGCCCGAAGCCAACAAAGACTACCCCAGTAATGCGATCGAATGCCTTGGCCACTCGGGCGTTGCGCAACCAAATTGAAAGGGGACGGACGGCGGCGATCAGTACGGCGAACCAAACAATCCCTTCGACCACGTGAATACTTGCGAGCAGCATACTGAAGGCCACAACATTGATCCCGGTAGGAATGAACAGAGGCAAGAACGTGACGTAGAATATGCCGACTTTTGGATTGAGCAGATTGGTGAGCAAACCGCGAACGAACCAGCGCCGAGGGTCGTCTTTGCTCGCGGTTTTGGACGTTGCGGCGGAATCCGATTCGGCGCTTGCTGTGAGAGTAGATGCAGAGCGGAAGAACATCCTGCCGCCGAGAAATACCAAGTAGCATGCGCCGGCGACGCGAAGAATATTGTAAGCGATGCGCGAAGCACTGAGCAGCACCCCGAGTCCTACGGAGGCCGAAAATCCCCATACAAGTAGCCCCAGGCAGATACCTGCGCCGGCAGCTATGGCTCGCTTTTCTCCTCCCACGGCAGCAGTTCGAAGGACAAGCGCGGTATCAAGCCCCGGGGTGAGGGTTAACAGGCCAGACGCGATCAGGAATGCGATCAGTGCATGTAAGACAGACAAGCCCACCTTCCTTCAGCGGAATTTATGGCAATAGCGCCCGGCGATTGTTTGGCAGCAGCAACCAACAATATGACAAGAAGCGTGGGGCGAAAAGCAACAGATAGGGATACCGACGCGGAGCTCGCTTCGGAATGGAGTACCGGTCATCTGCCGCGCAGCAAGAGAATTACGTCCAGCAGGACAAGGACGGCCACGACTACTTCCAGGGCGAACATGCGGCGCTCGTTGAATTGAGCGACCATGAATTCGTAAAGCTCGCCTGCCGTTTTTAATTTTTCGGCTACCAGAGTTTTGTAGTCGTTGACTCCGATTTTTGCTGAGCTGACGCCGTAGACCCGCGCGTAGTACGTGTCGCTAATAAATTTCACAGCGTACTCGGTTCGCTCAGCCAAATCCATGATGTCCAGGCGGATTCGGTTCAAACGGCCGGCGCGCCGAGCCAGTCGCCAGCGAGACCAAAAGCTTTCGTGCCCTTCGAGCGAGCTATACACGTTAGAGAGCAGGTTGGTGAGCAGCTCGTCGTAGTAGCGAAACTCCAGCAATTGGGTGTTGGCGTATTCCAGGAGATCGATCACGGCTGGGGTAGCTTCCGGTTTATCGTAAACAAGCGCAGCCGCCCAGCCGACCACCACCAGGTCGTTGGGATAGTAAGACAAAGCGGAGCGCACAATCTCTTCGCGCTCGGCAGCCGAAAGCGGGACGAGTTCGCCGCGCACGAGTTGCGTGATCAGATCGGCGTGACATTGGAGCATTTCGGGGGCGGTGGCCGAGCGGCCGTCCGCGTTCCGCGCCGACTCAATGTCGATGACGAGGTAATCTTCATCCAGCCATTTTGGTGATGGCTTGATAAGGCAAGGGCGACAACGATTCAAGCGGCTCCGCAATAATTGTTCCGCGGCTTCCTCCACTTCCGGCGCGTTCATCCAGCGGTAGGATTGCGGGGACAGAGCCTCGAAGTCACAATCGAAGCCGGTGGTCAGTTCAACGCTTACGACGCCGAACCAGTAATACTTGATTCGAGCATCCAGTTTCTCGCCGGTGGGAAGCGCAACCGGGCCTGCTGATTCAACGATCGGAGCACTCTGGGCCTGGGCATATTCCGGGCTACGGTGACTGAAGCTCTGCGGGCGCGGAGCGGCTTCCGGACCGAGAATAGCGCGTAAACTTTCCATCTCAATCGCTTCGGCAACGTCATAGAAGCTGAGGATGCGGAAGTAGCCTTGAACGACCATGGGCGGGACGAGTAACCCTCTCGAGAATCAGATGCAAGATACGCGTGTCCATCGTACACCACGTCACCTCGGCACAAGAACCCTGGCCGTTGCACTGCCGCGATTCTAACCGCGTCATAGTTTTCTCACACAGCGGAAGGAAGAACATAAACTCGCAGGCCTTCGTCGGAGCAGTGTACGCAAGATTCACGCCGATCGAGGAACAGGACCACTCGTGGTGTTCGACCTGCAAGGCGCAGATGAGAAGGGACATCCATGGCAGGTCCGATTGGCTTCTCACTACTCTCATCGGAGGTTAGCCACGCCAGCGCAAGCCGCTGGTCATCCAAGAATTGGATTTTTACTCTATGGCGACCAACCATGCGGTGAGCGTGGCCATAAGTCGGCAAACTGTATGCAACCTGTTTTGATTTGATAGACCACAGGGGAGGCTTCTGCGAGAGAGGGGGTGGTTTAGTCTGAGCCTTTAAAATCGGCAAAAGGCCCGCTACAAGGCAGACGACGAGAAGAAATGTGTGGCATGGCTCGATTCTTAATTTCAAAGCTGTCACTAAACCGAAGATCCTACTCCACCGGGCACGGCTAGGTTTGACCCGTCGCGGCGCCGACCTATCGGGTCGCATATTTTACGTGGGACTTGTCTTTGTGAGACGGGGTTACATCCACTTCGGCGCTCAATATTGGCACTAAGTAACTGGCGAAGCCGATGCCGACGAGAATTGTGCCGAAGGATTTTTCAGGCGTGAATGTGCGAATGACCGATTTCCCGAATTCGAGCTTGTAGGATTTTACCTTGTAACGGCGCGCAAAAAGCTGCTGCATCGCTTGCTGCAGATTGGCTTCCGCTTCCTCCACTGATCCGTTACCGGCATACTCGCACGCAAAACCACCCAGGTAAGAACCGTCTGACGAGCGATGAACTTTGGCCAAAATGATTCCGGCGGTGATTCGTGTTCCTGGCTTTTCGGTATGCTGAACCGCGATAATGCCTTCCAGTACCGAACCGTGGTGGATGTCCGGCAAGTGTGGAAGCTCCACCGCTTCGGGAGGAAGCACGGAGGTGTAAAGCATCACGTTATAATTCTCGATGCCCGCCATATGCAGGGCTGCGTCGTAAGATCCGGTCTCGATTCCGACGTCGCTTTCGCCCCAGCCAATTACCCAGAAATATTCCTTAGGAATCCGGCAGCCGATTTCGGAATAGCGAGAGGCATGCTTCGGCATTTTGAGAGTACCCGTCGCAGCTTAATGCGGTTGCAGTAGAAGGTCAAATGAACTACGGCCGTTCGGAGGATGGGAGCTTACTCGTCGTGAGTGATTATGGTGGGACGGACTGCGGGTTCGGGGCCACCGAGTGAGATTAGGAGACGGCGTAGCTTTGCGCGATCTTCGAGGTTGATGCCCATCATTTCGAAGCCGGCTTGTTGGGAGCGGACGAAGCGCACGACCGCTTGCATGCTGATGGAACGCAGGCCGGCGGGAATTTTTAGAGTGGCTTCGGTACCGACTGGAATTTGGATGTCACCGCTCAGCAGGCCGCCGTCAAGGCTGAGTACGCTGATGGCGGATGTGAATTTTCCGCGAGCGGAGGTGATGGTGGCGGGCACCGCGCGCGGCAGACGCACGCGGCGATAGCGGCGATGGCGCACGAAATCCCGCTCGGGGATGGGATCGAGCGGAGCGAGGGCGATGACTTTTGTGTCCAAGCCCGAATTCGGGAGAAAGGCCTGCATCCATTCGGGGTCAAGTTTCATTAGAGCTTGGGCGGCGGCCATGCGGATCTCGTCGGGATAAGCCCAGCCAAAGGTTTTGCGTGATTCGACGAAACGGCGGAGGTGGCCGGCAGCTGCCGGAGCGCGCATGCGGCCGAGCGCTTCGATGGCTTTCACGCGGAAATACTCGGAGCCCTGGGCCAGGAGTTCACCTTCGGCGATACGAAGAAGCTTCGGCGCGGTTTCGGTGTCGCCGCACATGCCTATTTCGTCGAGGGCGAGAGGAACAATCATAGGATCGAACAATTCCAGCGACTCGGCAAGGAGCTTTCCGCGCTCGGGCGCTCCGGCAATGGAAAGTTGACGCACGACCGCGTCGTGAAAGCTGCGAACATTTTCTTTGAGGCGCGCGGGAAGCATGCCTTCGAGAGCGAGCGGGTCCATACGGCCCAAGAGGCCAACTACGGTGGCTGCTTTGGCCGGCACTTCGTTCTTCAGAATTTCTTTCAAATGGCGGACGCAGGGCGAGCCCACGGATTTCGCGAGCGCGACGATGGCTTCGCGTTCGGTGCGACGGCCGGAGCGCGCGAGACGGACGGCCAGATACTCAGAAGCAGTTTGCGGGACGCGCATCAGGACGCCAACCAGGCCTTCGGGCATTTGCTCGGCGGTAAGCGCTTCTTCGACAAATTCCGGGACCCGATTATCAATGCCCACGCGCGGTCGCAGACTTTGTACCCAGCTGGGACGCGATTCTTCAAGGTCAGCGAGAGAATCAAGCGACTGCTGCATGGCGCGGTAGTAACGGCGTGTGGCGGATTCCTGACTGAGACGGACGAAAGCGGCGCTCAGTAAAGTTTGCAGCTCGGTATCTTTTTCGGCGGCCATCTGCTGGCCAATTTGCACCAGAGCGTCTTGCAAGCGCTGGCTCGCGGCTTTGCTGAAAAGTTCAGCGAGCTGGCCAAGCCCAATGGCGGCTTTTTTGCGCGCTTCGGAATCTTTATTGCGGACGCAAGTGGCGTACTGAAGAAGAATATCTCCCGCGGTGTTCGCTTCACCGCGACCTAGAAGTTCTTCCACATATTGCTGCACGTTGCGCGGCGGGATGCACCAGGCTTCGGTGGACAGCAGCACGTGCTTTTTGCCGGACTCGGGGACCGCGGCCCAGAACTGGCGATCAAGAACGTCGGCGTGAGACTCGATGGCGATTCCGGCATTGGCCATTTTGTCTTCGCGCGAACGCAGAAGTTTGCGCAGGGTGTTGAGCTCGCTGCCCATGCGGTCGAGCATCTGGCGCACGGCGTTGACCTGCACTTCGCCCCGCTGGTAGCGGTCGATGGCGAATTTAATGGCGAGATCTTCGGCCAGGCGAAGCAGCATGGCTTCGTCCACTTTTGCGGAAGGTGATTTCGCGGCAACCTGCGCCAGAGCCTGTCGCAAGGTTATTTGCGCATCTTGCGGAAGGCCAGCGATCTTCAGCTGCAAGGAATTTTTATCGAGCTGAGGGTTTTTTGAATTTTGCGCTTCGCCGAACTGAACGAGAAGTTTGAGCAAGCTTTGAAGCTGCGCTTCTTCGAGGCGCGAAAATGCGCTGGCGGCTCCGGGAATTTCAGCCGCGCTGGCTAGAGCCGAAGCGGCTGCGGCGTCTTCGTTTAATGAAGCGACTGTGCCGGAACCGGGGATTACGAGGGATTCGGCGCCTCCGACGTATGATCTTTGGTACGATGAACCGCCACTGGGATAAGGGGATCCGCTGCTTCTTTCCGTTCCCGAACCAGCAGGGCCGTCCCCACGCGCCGCACCTTCGGCTGCGGCGATGAGCTGAATCATTTTTTCGGGAGTGCGGAACCATTCCTGGATCATGTCCGCGTCGGCGCCGAGGGTTTTCGCGGTGAGAGTCGCAGCGACGCGCGCTTCGGAGAAACCGGCGTCTTCCGCGACGAAACGAATTTCGTTCACGCGAATTCCCGAGGGTATCTTCTTTCCGAAATGTACCTCGAGGCGCTCGGCAAGCGTGCCGGCGTTGGGACCGGCTTCCATGAAAGCTCTCACCAGATTTAAAAACTCAGCCTGGGTAACACCGGACGTGAAACCGATACTGGCCACTCCGGAGCTGGTGAGCAGATTGGCGAAGCTGCGTTCGGCTGGCGAGGAATCCAAAGGCACGCCGTCGAGCAAAAGTTGGGTGCCGGAGGCGCCTAGTAGAAGGCCACCCTGTCCGGCGGCCTCCACGGCGTCCTGGAGTTCAGTCCACGCGGAATCAAATTGCCGGGAGCAGCGAGAGTGCTCCAACCCATAGAGCCGAGCGTACTTAAGCAATATGTTCAGGCTGCGAATGAAGGCGCGAGCATTCGGTATCCGGGGCTCGGTGGACACGGACGGCACATGTGGCAGGGTGGACATCGGATGTTCTACAGACAGTGTACTAGGACGATTGTCTAGGGAAATGGTACGAACAGCCTATAGGAGTACAGGTGACCGACACCGGCCACAAGGATAGGTACTGATTTTTTCGTGCCTGGAGGCAGCCAGGGCTATTTTGTGGCCCAGTTCCCGTTAGAGTTCGACGAGTTGTTAACCGGATAGTAGGGTACTCAGCGCGTTTTGACGGATTCGTCTGGAACACGAGTGGCAGTGTTGATCCAGTTCACCTCCCAGGTTTTACCTCCATCGTCTGAGAAGGATTGTTCGTCGCGGGTGGAGTTCGGAGAGTCCGCAGTAAAGACAAAGCGGACCAGAATGTTTCTACCATTGAAGGGCTCTTGATCGTAGAACTCGCCGCGACCGTTTTTGAATTCGCCGATCATGGGCACGCCAAGAGTGCCGCTGTTGCTGCTGGCAAAATTGAGGCTCCACTGGTGGGCTTCGGGATGGTACAGACGCAGGGACAAAAATTCGAGGTGGCCTGACGGGCCATCAGTGACGATCTCGGCCAGGTTGGCGCAGCCATCCCAAATCTTTCGAACCACGACCGTGCCGTCTAATTCGGTCCACTGCGTTGAGCCTGTTAGCGGATGTTGAAGGCGCTGCATATGAATCTTCCAGGCTCCGAGTTGCCAATCGAAATCGTGCTGGCCATCGCGCGGTGTAGCGGACGGCTGCGCAACTGTTGTGGATGAAACAGAGGAGTCTTGTGAAAAAGATGCCAGCGGGTGGGCGAGATAGGCTAGCGCGCTGAACATAAAATAAATCGTCAGGCCTCGTAGTAGGCTCATTGTTTTACCCGCGTTAAGGTTGCCGTGAAATTTGGCTCCCACGTTTTGCCTCCGTCATCGGAGAACGACTGCTCAAAGTGGTGCGCATCGGGAGTGATGTCGGACCAGACAATGCGAAGCAGGACTGCGCGACCCTGGAATGTTTCCTGATCGTAAAACTCGCCGCGCCCATTCTTGAAATCACCGATCGCCGGTTGAGCTATCGTTCCGTCATTGCGGTTGGAAAAATATTGGCTCCATTGATGAGATTGGGGATTGTAAAGAAATAGGGTCAAACCTTCGAAGTGGCCGGCGGAGCCGTCAGCTTCAATTTCCTCGAGCTGACCGCGGCCATCCCAGACCTTGCGGACGACGACGGTGCCGTTCATTTCGACCCAGGTGCTAGAACCCGTGAGCGGATGCAGGAGACGTTTTATTTGGGTGTGCCAAGTACCGAGGTTGAAGTCAAAGTCGTGTTGGCCATCGCGTCCGGTGGCTGCGTTCTGAATCGTTGTGGCGGGAACTGCCGCGGAATTTGCTTTCGCAGGACAAGTGCCCGGTCGCTTTGTGGCCGCATGAGCCGCGGCTGGGCGGCAGGCCAAAACCAAAATCAAAGCGCTTAAGAGGAAGTAAATCCGAAAACTCCGAACTGCGTTCATTTTCTATTCTCCATTTGGATTCTTGTGTTTTGTGCCTTGCCTAGAAGGCAGTTGTACACGACCAAAGTTGCCCTAGATTGTGGTAATTTTGAAGAACCACTTTTTATGCAATTGGCAATACCACTTTCAAAAGGTCGCGGGCCGCTCTTTCGCCAGGTCTATCTCGGGCTGCGGAAAGCGATTCTGGCGGGAACATTTCGCGCCGAAAATCGACTGCCGTCGACACGCGATCTAGCCGACCAGTTGGGGGTTTCGCGGACCGTTGTGTTGATGGCTTACGATCAGTTATTGGCGGAGGGCTTCGTGACCGGCCGGGGCGGCTCCGGAACGTATGTGGCGAACGATTTTTCGTCCCACCGCCCGCTAACTGCGAAAAAAGAAATTAAGTTCCAGTTATCGAGGTTTGGCTCCGCTGCAGCGGACGCGGCAGTAAGTCTAAATGTTTCCGGCCCTCGGTCGCGTTCTTGCCGCTACGACTTTGCGTTTGGAAGGAGCGAAAGCGATATCGAGACTTTTCCGTTCGAAACATGGCGGCGGATTTTAACGCGGCGCGCGCGAAAGGCGCCCGTATTCGAACTTGATTACGGTCCGGCGGCGGGAAGTTTGGCGCTGCGTGAGGCGATCTGTTCGCACCTGCGGAGATCTCGCGCGGTGGCCTGTGAGCCCGCGGACGTGATTGTGGTAAACGGCTCGCAGCAAGGGCTAGATTTGGTCGCGCGCGTGTTGCTCGAGCGGGGTGACCGCGTGGCCATCGAAAATCCGTCCTATCAGGGCACGCGGGAAATTCTCATCGCCGCGGGCGCTGGTCTACTGCCGGTGCCAGTGGACCGCGATGGCTTGATTCCGGCTAAGCTTCCCAGCCAGGCGCGGATATGTTTCGTGACCCCGTCTCATCAGTTTCCAACAGGCGCGATTCTTCCTCTGGCACGCCGTCTTGCGCTGCTGGAATGGGCCAAACGGAAGAACGCGGTGATCGTGGAGGACGATTACGACGGCGAATTCCGCTACGAAGGACAGCCGCTCGAGTCCTTGCAAGGACTCGACGCAGAAGGCCGAATTATTTACCTGGGGACATTTTCTCGGACTGTCTTTCCAGCGCTGCGGGTGGGTTACCTGATCGTACCAAAGTCGCTGACCGCGGCGTTTACAGCGGCCAAGTGGCTAAATGACCAGCACTCAGCCACGCTCGAACAGCAGACTCTTGCGGAGTTCATCGCCACGGGAGGTTACGAACGACATTTGCGCCGCCTTCGCCGCCGGAATACAGCGCGACGCGCGGCGTTATTGGATGCCATTCAGAAATATTTGGGCGGGCGCGTGGAGGTGACGGGCGATGGCGCGGGGGCTCACGTTGTTCTGTGGCCCAAAAAGCAAGTCTCCGAAGACGAAGTGATTTCGAGCGCGGCGTCGAGTGGAGTTGGAATTTACGGAATATCCAAATACTTCTTAACCCGACCTTCGCGAGCAGGATTCATGCTGGGATATTCTCGCCTGCGGGAAAATGAAATTCGGGAAGGTGTCCGGCGGCTCGGCGAAATCCTGGGAGGACTTTCTTAGGAAGGCAGGCGGATTTCGACGTCCTGACCTTCCAGGGCGGGGCGGACACGGCGAATCACTTCGCTGGCCCAGAGCTTTTCGCTGAGAAAAACAAGCGAACCGTCTTCAAATGCGCAGATAGCACAGAAAAAATACTTTGAGAAGGTGGCGTGATAGGCGTCCACGCCGCGGCGGGCAAGCTCTCCCTCAAACCCAGGGTCGCCTTCTGCCACCAGGGCCCCGGCGCGAGCGCCGAAAGTCTCCTTCTGAAAACGGTCGAGGAGAGCTTGAAGCACGGAGAGTTCCGGCGCCGGAATTACGACGGAGTGATTGTTGGGTTCGCGATATTTAATTTGCTGAAGCTTGCAATACTCGCGGACGCGGTCGAGGTGGCTGAAAAAATCGAGGGCCCAGACTTCGTCGACTGCGGTGGCGCGCAGAACGCGGCTCCAGATTTTCGAAGCGTCCAGGCCGCGCACGGGTTCGCGATTTTCGTCCGCTTCGGTCAATTCCAGACCGATCGCGCGAACGTCAGAGCCCAAGTCCAGCGGCTCGACATCGAGAAGGTACATCTAAACTTCCTCGTCAGATGGGTGCGGGAAGCGCTTTTGAAAGTCGGGAGACTGCTTGCGGACTTCCAGCCAATCGAAAAACGCGTCGGGAGTTTCCAGCCAGATTCCAAACCAGTGCGCAATTTCTTCTTTTTCAGCGCGCTTGTTGGCGTCCACTTTATGATTGCGCGAGATCATTTCGGCGCGGCGGCGGCCGAGGCGCGCAACCTCGCGAACTCGTTCTGCGGCGGGACGGTCGGCTTCGAGCGCGAATTTGCGAAGGAGCTCGTCGAGACGAACCAAGCACATTTCCGCTTCATCCAGCGTAGAGAAATGAAGCAAGTCGCTGAATTCCTCTTCGTAGCGGCCTTCGGTATCCGAGCGCGTGGACCACACCACGCGCATGCCCGCTTCTTCGAGAACGCTGACGATGTAGTCGGCTGAGGTTTTTCCTTTTTCACCGAGATGTACGATCAGCTTACGCCTGATCTGCTCGATTTCGGCAGGGGTGTAACGAGGCTTGGCCAATTCCGCAGCCACTTCAAGAATTAATTTCTTCTTGGTGGGAGAGCCACTCTCGAGATTCGGGCTGGGATTGCTTTCGGTCAAGAGGGACCTCGATGTTTGGGCTTGGATGGATCGGCGCTTAGAGTCTCACCGGCTAGCAGGTGGCGGTAGCGCGCGACGTTACGATTGTGTTCCGCGAGAGTTTTCGCGAAAAAATGGCCGCCCTGATCGTTGGCGACAAAATATAGGTACTCGGTTAGCGTTGGTTCCATCGCGGCGCGCAAGGATGCTTCTCCAGGATTTGCGATGGGGCCAGGAGGCAGGCCGGGATGTTCGTACGTGTTGTACAAGGAATCCACGTGCAAGTCCGCGGGACGGACATTTTTAGTGTGGTGACCTTCCAGTTCCAATGCGTACTGCACGGTGGGGTCGCATTGCAGCGGCAGATCTTTGCGAAGGCGATTATAAAAAACTCCGGCGACCATGGGACGTTCTTCCGGCTTAGGAGTTTCGCGTTCAACCAGAGAGGCGAGGGTGACGACTTGATAGAGCGTCAAACCTTGCGGGAAATTAGTGGCTCCGGAAGGATCCAACGATTCCAGTTCAGCACGGAAATTCTGGACCATGCGTTTCACAATCGAATCGCAAGTGGTGCGGCGATTAAATTGATAGGTGGAAGGGAAAAGAAAACCTTCGAGGTTGGGTGAGTTTGGCGCAATATCGGCAATAAGAGCAGAGTTTTTTGCGGCTTCGAGAAAACCTTCGCGCGTGCAGACTCCCACACGATCGAGTTCCGCGGCCATTTCGAACATATTCCAGCCTTCGGGAATCGTTACGGTGCGAACGTAAATTTTGCCTCCGGCAATTTGCCAAAAGACTTCACGCGAATCAAGCGGGCGATCGAAGTAATACTCGCCGGCTTGCAAAGGCTTTCGAAAATGCCACGCGCTGAAAAACTGGAAGGCAAGCTGGCTGCGAATTACGTCATTTTTTCTGAGAATGTGAGCTATGCCCAGACGAGACGTGCCGTGCGGAATGTCCACAAAAATTTTTTCAGGGCGATGGCCGCGATACGGGCGGCTGATTTGCGAATCGAGCCAGCCTGCACCGGCGCCCAGGGCAGCAATAAGAAGCAGAGCGATGAGACCGAGTCGGCGCATTCTGTGTTAGGACCTCTCCACGATGGGAACTGCGGGAGGCTTGACTACTTTTTTGTATGGGAGCTTATGTTCGAGGTAGTCACGCAAGAGAACTGCGGCGGCGACGTCGTCGAGCGGGGCTCGTTTTCGTCGCGAGGAGGAATTCACTTCTGCCATAGTTTGGGCCGCCTCCCAGGTGGTCAGCCGTTCGTCTACGAGTTCCACTTCGATGCCGAGATCTTTCCGCAATCGCGCGGCGAAGAGCGCCGCTTCATCCGCCATGGGGCTTGCTTCACCGCTCATGTGCAAAGGATGGCCCACGAGGATACGCGCAACACTATGCTTCCTGCAAATTTCGCGCAAGCGCCGCAAGTCGTTGCGGCGATTGGTGCGTGTGAGGGTGACGAGAGGCTGCGCGGTGACCCCGAGTTCGTCGGAAAGCGCCAAGCCGATTCTCTTTCGGCCGTAGTCAACCGCCAGGATGCGGCTCGATTCGCCTGTCGAGAGTGCGGACACACCGATATTCCGCGCGCGTTCGAGGTTCGTCATATTCCTCTCATTATACTTGACGAACGGCCAAGCGCGGCACTTCGGGAACGATGCGATCGTGCATATTTCTTTGATCTGGAGGATTGCTTAAACAGTAAAAACGGCGTATGAGCAGATGCCACGCGGATGGCTATAGTTTTTGTTGCGATGTTGTTCGTGACAGGCTCGCTGCTCGCTCAGACGGATCCATGCTTGCGCCGAATTGTCCCAATAAATGTGATGGATGATCGAGGCCAGCTAGTTACCGGACTTACCGAGAATAACTTCATGGGATCGATACACCATCAGCCCGTAAGAATCGTTTCCCTAAGGCCGGATGGAACTGCCCGGCGCGTAGTGATCGTTCTCGACGCTAGTGGCAGCATGACCGATGAAAAGCGTATCTGGCATTTGTATTTAGCGGTTGCACGCGATCTGATCACACCAATTCCGGAGGATACGCTCGTCGGCCTAATGGTCTTCTCGTCGAAAATCGAAGAGAACATTCCTCTAACGACCAGCAAAAAATCCTTGCAAGATGAATTGGCACGTTTAGACCCAGGCGCTAGAGCACTTCCAAAGGGGCTCCGCCAAACGGCACTTTGGGATGCACTGGAAACGGCAGCCTCTGAATTCGACAAGCCTCAAGAAGGAGATACGATCTATGCGATTACAGACGGTGAAGACAATGCTAGCAAAACCAGCGAAAAACCCTTGGGAGAGGAACTGTTGAATCGAGGAATTCGGTTGTTTACTTTCTCCGTGGATCCATCCGCTGGTCCAAAAATACCTGAGGAAGCAAATGGGCCGGCAAGTCTGATGGAGCTAATCCAAGCCACAGGCGGATATGCGGTTCGGCTTCCAAACTATTCACCGGGAGGACCGCCGAGCCTTCTGAATGGCGCGGGAAAGCTAACTCCTGAAGGAGAGCTATTGATGTTGCAATTCAGGCAGATTTTTTCCTTCCAGAGAATCGAAGTTCTATTGCCGAAAGCTCCGGTTAAAACTCAAGATTGGAACCTCAAAGTAACAGGGATGAAGACGAAAGATCTCACCCTCACATATCCACAGAAGCTAGCGGGATGTAGAATCGCAGCGCAGAGCGCCAGTTCCGCTTCATCCAAAACACAATAGAACGATCAGCGATCTCCCAGATCCAGACCGATCGTGAGCTTCCGGATGCGCGAGTCGGGCACAATCGCCAAAGTGTCAGGAATGGCCACATCACCGACTCTACGACGGTATCTGGCTTAAATATTGGGATGGGATAATACCTCCGCGAGAAGCCGATTGTCCCCGGGACAGTCCGTCTTGAAATGCCTCTGCCCCAAAAGGTTGTCATGTCATCCGGCCATCCATTCGCGCTCTCACCCGACGGTCGACAACTTGCATTTCTTGCTGCCGGGCCGGATGGATTGCAACAGGTGTGGATCCGCCCCATGGACTCGCTCGATGCGCGTCCTCTCCTCGGCGCTGCATCGCCAGGAGCGCCTCCATTTTTCTGGTCTCCCGACAGCCGAACCATCGTCTTTGACGGCGGCAGAAAGCTAAAAAAAGTCGCTATCTCTGGCGGCGAGGCAGAATCCTTATGTGATCTGCCTGCCTACGCTGTCGGCGGCTCATGGAACCGCGACGGCGTAATCATTTTCGGGCAATCGCCCGGCGTCATCATGCGGGTTTCGGCGAACGGCGGGTCCGCGTCACCGCTCACGGCTCTCGATTCTTCGCGCGACGAAATCCAGCACGTCCTTCCATTGTTCCTTCCTGACGGGCGGCATTTCATTTACCTGCGCACTTCGAGCAAACCTGAGAACAGCGGCGTCTACATTGGCTCTCTCGATGCCACGCCCCAGGCGCAAGATTCGAAACGGCTACTGGCCACTGCCGCCGGGCTCGCATACGTGCCGTCCTCCGACCCCGGCATAGGGCAGTTGCTCTTTATGCGTGATGGGACGCTCATGGCGCAGCGGTTCGACACCCGCCGCCTGGAACTGGTGGACGAGCCGTTTCCAGTGGCTGAACAGGTCGGGGCCTTTCGAGAGTTCGGTTTCTTCTCTGCGTCGACCAATGGCGTTCTGGCTTACATAGCAGGCAGCAAGGATAGAGGATCTCAACTCATTTGGTTTGATCGGCAAGGAAAGCCCATCGGAACGGGAGTGAAAGGTGTCTACCGCTGCCCGGCACTTTCACCCGATGGAAAGCAAGCCGCCCTTAGCCAAATTGATCCCGGAAACGGGAACTCCGCGCTCTGGCTGGTTAATTTTGTCCGTGGCACGACCACGCGGTTTACGTTCGGCCCATCTATACGGGAAAACCCCATCTGGTCCCCGGACGGAAACCGCATCGTCTACTCGTCTGACGCCACCGGCGCTTTCGATCTTTATCAAAAGCTGGCGAACGGCGCGAGAGATGAGGAGCTGCTGCTGAAGTCAAGCGAGGCGAAACACGCCACGAGTCTATCGCGTGACGGGCGCTTCTTGCTGTATTCATCGGTCGGCTCGAAAGCGAAGAATGCCTTATGGGTGCTCCCTCTCGAGGACGAGAAGGAACCGTTCCCGTTCTTGCAGACTGAGTTCAACGTGGGGGCTGGTTATTTTTCTCCTGATGGTCATTGGGTTGTTTACGACTCTGACGAATCCGGCCGCTATGAGATTTACGTCCGAAGGTTCTCGTCGGACTCCCCGGCGGCAGCCTCAGATACTGGCGGCAAGTGGCAAGTTTCTTATGGCGGGGGCCAGGAGCCTACCAACCCGGTCTTCCAGGCAGGGACGCCCAAACTTCTTTTCCAAGCGCCACAGCAGGCCAGTACCACCGTTGGGGACTATACCGTGGACGGCAAGCGTTTTCTCTTCCTGGCTCCGGTCGAGCAAACGGGGCAGGCTCCGTTCACCGTGGTGCTGAACTGGCAGGCGGGGTTGAAGAAATAACGATTGCGGCGGGGACGAAACTTGGGGCGTACGAAATTGTCGCGATGGTCGGCTTCCCTCCGTCTCCGATCACTTCACGGGTTCCCAGCCTTCTGGCAGCATATCGAATGCCAGCGTGTCACGGTAGGCGTACTGATTGCCTTCCAATACGGCCACTGGCGTTAACATATGCCAGATGCGATCATCGTCAAAGACGTAACACTCACCCGATTCGCGCATCGTGAAGCGATCCATTTCCTGCTTGTCATTGTCGGTTATGACGACTTCGCCACCCTGAGCGCCGCAGCGGCCCACTAGATGCGTGGCGATATACTTTTCCCCGTCTTTATGT
>DATNLR010000019.1:0-8644 GCA_035602755.1 Binatus sp. (SeqCode)
GCTGGCCGTTGCAATCCACCCTGAATCAAAGCTTCCGACAATGGGTCTTCGACGTACTTCTGTAACGCGCGCCGGAGCGGCCGCGCGCCATAATTTCGATCGCTGCAAGTTTTCTCTAGAATCCACTGGCGCGCTTCCGGAGTCAGTGCGATCTGCACTTGGCGGTGCACCAATGTTTCATTAATCTGCCCGACCAGCAAATCGATGATCCGCAACAGATCGTCGTCCGTGAGCGAGTTGAACAATATCACTTCATCCAGACGATTGAGGAACTCTGGATTGAAAACGCGCCTCACCTCGCTCATCACCATGTCGTCTTGACTCTTGGCCATGGAATCGAGCTCTTTCGACGCGAAACCGAGGCCGGCCTGTTTTTGCAGTTGCCGCGCTCCCAGGTTCGAAGTCAGTATGATAATTGTGTTGCGGAAATCTACCGTGTTGCCCAGCCCATCGGTCAACTGTCCATCTTCAAAAACTTGCAGCAAAATGTTGTACACGTCTGGGTGCGCTTTTTCAATCTCATCCAGAAGAATTACGGAATAGGGGGTTCGGCGCACGCGCTCGGTCAGTTGTCCGCCTTCCTCGTAGCCCACATATCCTGGAGGCGCTCCGATCAATTTCGACACGGAATGCTTCTCCATATACTCCGACATATCGAAGCGAACCAGAGACTTCTCGCTGCCGAACAAAAATTCCGCCAGCCTTCGCGCAACTTCGGTCTTGCCCACGCCCGTTGGTCCCAGAAACAGAAAGCATCCGACTGGGCGCCCGGGCGCCTTCAGCCCGGCGCGGCTTCGTCGAATCGCCCGTGCCAACGCAGTGATAGCCTTGTCCTGGCTGATCACGCGGCGGTGCAGCTCCTCTTCGATACGCAACAGTTTCTGCTGTTCGTCTTCTTTGATCGCCGAAACCTGGATTCCCGTCCAGCGTGCCACTACTTCCTCGATATCTTCGCGCGTAACGATGCCGGTCGACGAATCATCGATCTTCAGTTTTTCCCGAAGCATACGCAGATGCTCTTTTTCCTTGCGCTCTTCTTCGGAATAAAAGCGCGCCTTTTCAAATTCGTGATTGGCGATGGCCGTTTCCATGCGGTGCGTAATAAATTTAACGCGCTTCTGGACCTCGGAAACTTCATCCGGCAGCATGGCCTGGCGCAGCTTCACACGCGAGCCGGCTTCGTCCAACAGGTCAATCGCCTTGTCCGGCAGGAAACGGTCAGGAATATAACGGTTCGATAGATACACCGCGTATCGAATAGCCTCGTCCGTATAGCTGACGGCGTGGAATTTTTCGTAGCGGTCGCGAACGCCTTGCAGCACGCGAATCGCTTCTTCTTCATTCGGCGCAGAAACTTTTACTGACTGGAAACGTCGTTCGAGCGAACGGTCCTTCTCCACCGACTTGCGATACTCCGCCGGAGTCGTAGCGCCAATGCACTGAATTTCGCCGCGGCTCAACGCCGGCTTCAAAATATTAGCGGCATCCAGCGAACCTTCCGCCGACCCTGCGCCCACCAGCGTGTGCAACTCGTCGATGAACACGATCGCGTTCTGGCTTTCCATCAACTCCTTCATGATGGTCTTCAGCCGTTCTTCGAACTGCCCGCGATATTTTGTCCCAGCAACGATCAAGGAAAGATCGAGCGAGAGAATGCGTTTGTCCGCCAGAAATGGCGGAACGTCTCCGTCGGAAATTCTTTGCGCCAAGCCTTCGACGATCGCAGTTTTCCCCACGCCTGGTTCTCCGATTAAGACGGGGTTGTTCTTCGTGCGGCGGCAGAGGATCTGAATGGCGCGTTCGAGTTCTCGGTCGCGGCCTACCAACGGATCAAGCTGCCCTTCCATCGCCGCTTGCGTCAGGTCGCGGCTGAACTCGGCTAGCAGTGAAGCCTCTTTCGGACGGTTGACTGGCACTTTCTCTCCTGCGCTGCGCGTCAACTCCTCGCGCACAGCTGAAAGACGCAATCCACGCTCCTGCAAAATCTCCGCGCCAAAGGATTTCTCCTCGCGCAAGACTCCTAAGAGGAGATGCTCGGTGCCCACATGCTTGTGGCCCAATCTTTCTGCTTCTTCCGCCGCAAAGTTCAGGATGCGTTTGCATTCCTGGCTCAGAGGCACTTCCACCGACGTGGAAATACGTTCGCGCACGGTGATGCGCGCTTCGATTTCCTTTCGGATCGATTCAATAGAGCCGTGCGAACGCAAAAAACGGTTCGCCAGCGCCTTGTCCTCGCGGAGAAGTCCCAACAGCAAGTGCTCTGTCTCGATGTAGGGGCTGCCATACTGGCTCGCCTCGTAGCGCGCAAAAAAGATTACGCGTCGAGCTTTTTCTGTATAGCGTTCAAACACGAGTCACCTGCACTCTCCCAAGGTTTTGGTCGGGTCCCGTTGGAACTGATACAGCACCTGCGGAATCTGCGTGCACGTTTGTGGCCGGTGTCAGCTTGCCTCGTTCCATCAGTAGAACGCGGCCGGTTCGCTTCGCCAGCAATAAGTTGTGAGTGGCCAATACAGAGGTTAGATGGTGAGAAGCATGAAGACGCTGCATTAGCTCAAAAACATTTTCGGCGCTGCGTTCGTCCAAATCCCCGGTAGGTTCATCCGCAAGCAGCAAAGCGGGGCCGTTCACCAGCGCGCGCGCAATGGCCACGCGCTGCTGCTCGCCTCCGGAGAGTTCACCGGCACGCTGTTCAGTTCGACTGGCCAACCCCACCTCTGAGAGCCATTCGCCGGCCGTTTGGAGCGCCTGCTCTAACGCCACGCCCCGAACCAGCAAAGGCATCGCCACATTTTCCGCAGCCGTAAAATCCGGCAGCAGATGATGACGCTGCCAGACTAGCCCCACGGCGCGGTTGCGATACTCCGCCAGTTCCGCCTCGGAAAAAGACCGGAGCGAATTCCCGCCGAAGTATACTGTACCGCTCGTCGGAGTGTCCAGCGCAGCGAGGATGTGCAGCAAAGTACTTTTCCCCGTTCCTGACGGCCCCACAATCGAAACCATCTCTCCGCGGAGTATCGAAAAATCCAACCCCTCGATGGGAACGATTTCTTGCCCGCCGGAGCGAAAAGATTTCCGTAGATTGTCACAGCGCAGCAGTGTCTCGGACCCGGCCATACTCTCTCTAGCCCGTTCTTCAAAGACCGCGGCACTCGAATTCGACTGGGTCTGCATATCTTCGCAATAAGCTATCTCAATTAGGATGCCGAACCCGCAGTTCTGTATGTCCTTACTTTACAGCCTGCTAGCCAACCACGGCTCCGCCGCGGATAGCTCAGGATTCTAACCAATTTCACTTTTTGCCCGTACTGTTACCATGTGCGGACTTTTGTCTCTTTGGGGGTCTCGTTTTCGTGCTCCCAATTCTTCGCCTCTTTTTCGATTCTAACACGTATGGCGAGTAACAAGTTTCTGGGAATTATTCGAAGCGGAGAATCTGCACCGGCAAGATTTTTGCAGCGGCACGCGCAGGCACGATGGTGGCAGCAATGCTGATGGCGAAAGCCGCGGCAGCAATCCACACCGAATCCAGTGCGTTCGCGTGAAACGGGACGTATGGAATTGCATAGACTTCCGGATTCAGCGGGATCAATCGCCACTTGTCGGCGACCCAGGCCAAGGCGTAGCCGAGTAACAGTCCCGCGGCCGTGCCGGTAATGCTCACGATGATTCCTTGCAGGATGAAAATCTTGCGAATCTGCGCGCTGCGCGCTCCCATCGCCATTAGCACGGCGATATCCCGGGCGCGATCCGTCACCGTCATCGTGAGCACCACAAGAATGTTCAAGCCCGCCACAAACGTGATAAGCCCAATGAACAGCGCGGTGACGAGTTTCTCCAGGCTCAGCGCACGGAACAGGGCACGGTTCTCGTCCATCCATGTGCTGGTCGTAAATCCATCTCCCGCGCGGCGCAAAAGCGTATCGGCGATAGCGGGCGCGTCATCCATATTGGTCACACGCACTTCCAGCAGACTCACCACATCGCCAATTCCAGCAAGCCCTTGCGCCGATTGCAAATTCACGAATCCCCAGTTCGCATCGTAATCGTAGAAGCCGGAGTCAAATATTCCAGCGATGCGAAATCGTCTTGAACGCGGAAGCATTCCAAAAGGCGTCAGACTCCCCTGTGGGCTGGTTAAGGTCACATAATCTCCCGCGGAAAGCCTCATGTCTTCTGCCAGCATGCGTCCCACTAGCAGCGCCGAGATGCCGTCTGGATCGGCGGAGAAATCAGCCGATCCGGCCACCATGTTGTGCAGCGCTTCGCTCGCGCGTCGCTCCAGTTCCGGGTCCACGCCTTTCAGCACAATGCCGCGTGCGTGCGGCCCGGATGAGAGCAGGACGGTATCGTAAATCGCCGGCTCGATTGAGCGCACCCCCGGCGTGCCCGCAAGGTGCTCCATTAACTGCCGATAATCGCGAATTCCTGCCGAGCCGATCGGTTTCAGGTTTACATGCGCAGTAACACTCAACAGTCTGTCGCGAATCGCCTGGCGGAAACCGGTGTTCATCGAAAGAGCGATGACCAGCGTTGTGACGCCGGCTGCCACTCCAATCACTGCCAGTAGCGTCACGATTCGCAGCACCGCAGGCCGGTTCGGCGAGCGCAAATACCGGAGCGCTACCAGCCATTCAAAGGTCATTTCGCATCACCGCTCTTTTCAGCGGCGGGTACCTCATCGGCTTCGCCACCTTCGCTGCGCAGCAGCGGGAACAAAACCACTTCGCGAATCGTGTGGGAATCGGTCAGCAACATCACCAGACGGTCAATTCCCACGCCCTCACCCGCGGTTGGCGGCAGCCCGTGCGAGAGCGCGCGAATGTAATCCGTATCCACTTCCTTCGGTAATTCCAGACCTCCCTTCTCCACCTGTTCGCGGAAACGCTTCTCTTGTTCGAAGGGATCGTTCAACTCCGAAAAACCGTTCGCCAGCTCCATCCCCGCGATGAAAAGTTCGAACCTCTCGGCCAGCGAGGGATCGTCCGTCCTCTGTTTCGAGAGCGGCGAGATAGCCGTGGGAAAATCGTAAATAAATGTCGGCTGCACTAGATGGGCCTCGGCCACGGCCTCGAAAAGCTCTCCGATTAACTCGCCATCAGACCCCTCTTGGACCCTGGCAATGGGCGGCAAGCCATTGGAAATCGCGAATCTGTTGTACCGTTCCGCAAGCGCGCGCGGCCCGCCCGCTGCAACCAGATCCTCCCGTGACGGAGCCGGCGCAGCCGCACTCGGCCAATACTTCCGAATCGCTTCCCGCATCGTGAGACGCTCAAAGCGCGCAAAATCGATCTCCTCCTCTCCAAATTTAAACTTCGTGCTCCCGCAGATTTTTTCCGCCAGCCCTTGAAACAATTCCTCCGTAAGGTCCATCAGCTCCAGATAGTCGCTGTAAGCCTGGTAAAACTCGAGCATCGTAAATTCCCGCTCGTGGATTGCATCCACACCTTCATTCCGAAAGTTCCGATTAATCTCAAAGACGCGATCCAGCCCGCCCACCACCAGTCGCTTCAGATAAAGCTCCGGCGCGATGCGAAGGTACAAATCCATCTTGAACGTGTTGTGATGAGTCACAAAAGGCCGCGCCGTCGCGCCTCCCAGAATGGGGTGCATCATCGGCGTCTCCACTTCCATATAGCCTCGGACCTCGAAGAACTGCCGTATCTCGCGGATAATCTGCGCCCGTCGCAGAAAAGTTTCGCGCGTACGCTCGTTCACAATTAAATCCACATACCGCCGCCGAAAACGCTGCTCCATATCCGCAAGCCCGTGCCATTTTTCGGGCAGGGGCAGCAACGCCTTGCTCAACAACTCGATCTTCTCGACCCACACAGTCAATTCATTTGTTTTCGTTCGGAAAAGATGTCCCGATGCTCCAATAATGTCTCCAAGATCCAGAAGCTGGAAAAGTTTGTAAGCATCTTCTCCCACCGCATCCAAGCGCACGTAAATCTGCAGCCGCGCTCCGTCGCCAACCATATGCGCAAACGCCGCCTTCCCGTGCGGACGCAGCGCGATAATTCGCCCGGCCACCTGCACATTCACAGGCTCGGCTTTTAGCTGCTCCGCCGTACGGCTCCCAAATTGTTCGCCAATCTGCCGCGCCGTGTGCGACCAGGCAAACTTTCGCGGATAAGCCGCATGTCCCAGCGCTTCGATGTCTCTCAACTTCTTGCGGCGCTGCTGAAACTGATCGAGTGGCTCAAATTCCAATGGGTCGCTATCCTTTCGGCGAGCGGGCTTGCCGGGAAGTTCGGGTTTTTGATGGGTCGCGCGCAGTATATCGATTGCCTTCCACGAGCGTCAAGAAAACGCCGGTGGCCAAAACCAGTGGTATAATCCGCCCCGCTACTTGGGGAGGGCGCGTGCTCGGAAGACGCAGGCGGACGCCTGCCGTTGCGCGTCATAGTGTTACCGAAGACTGGATAGCTGCGCTGCCGCGCGAGAAGGGCCAGGTGTACGAAACTACCGTGCGGCAATGGGAATCTTCCTTCGCCATGATGAGCGTGGCGCTGGACGGAGCGCTATCCCTGCGCGCACGCGGCGAACTTGTCTGCGCCCGCCAGCAAGTCTTCGTGTCAGCCGATCTTCTCGTGCGTGTCGCTGACGCGCTGATTGCCTCTTGCGACGCTCTTTCCGCTCGCGGTCGCCACTTGGCCAATCTTCCTTTGGTCGAGCCGCTCAAAACTGAATTCTTCCGCGGCGAAACCGCTCAGAACGCCGCCCACTGGAACGAACTCCTGCACCACGTACTTTTCGCCAACCGTTCGCGCTTCTTCCAGAAACTGCGCATCCTAACCGACACGGTCGAGCACGTCGTTCGCGAGTTCGATGAGACCGCCGAAGACCTCGGCCAGGGTCTTTCCATCCAGCCGGCCGACAGTTGGAAGAGCCTCGATTGTCTTCATTATGACTTCAACACCTGTCTCTGCGAATCTGAAATAATACTGAAGTCCTTTCTTCGCGGCCTTCCCTCCGAGCAGCTCGCAACCTTTGCCATCGAGCTGGGTTCTGTGCCAATGGCCAAAGGTATTCGGCAGAGGTTGAAGACTCGCTCTCGCATCATCCGTGCTTCGGCTTAGAGGTGCTTTCGCTTTTTCGTTTCCTTTCTGAGCGTTCCCGCAGCACCTCTAGCTCATGCCCTGGATGGGATTCCGCGCTGTTCCGAACATGAACAACACTAGACGCTGGAAGGAATTCCAACGAAAATACCCAAGGATCATAAGCTTGCTACACCAGTACAGGGATTGCAGCCTCCTTTGACTGTCATAAATTGTCAGCGACGGGAATTTTTTGCGGGTTAAGAACCACAAGTACAACTTCTAAGGCGACCGACGCATCGCAGCTAGGGATGCGTCCCGACGGGTAGCGTGGCCCGAACGAGACGAACTGATACGGACGAGTTGCCGGAGGCGGAGGCTATCCGGCTGGCCCAGCAGGGTAATGCGCCGGCATTCGAGCGCTTATACCGACTGCACAATCGGCGGGTGTATTCGCTGTGTCTCCGGATGGTAGGAAATACGGCCGAAGCGGAGGATTTAACTCAGGAAGCCTTCCTCCAGCTCTTCCGGAAAATCGCTACTTTCCGCGGCGAATCGGCTTTTTCCACCTGGTTGCATCGGCTGGCGGTCAATGTGGTGCTGATGAAGTTGCGTAAGAAGTCCGGAACGGAAACTTCGCTCGACGAAATGACCGAGCCGGATGAAGAATCCGGGGGCCCTCGTAGAGACTTTGGCACTCCGGACTTACGGCTCAGCGGCTCCATTGATCGCGTGAACCTGCAGCGTGCCGTGGAGCAATTGCCTCCGGGGTATAAGGCGGTCTTCGTGCTTCATGATGTTCAGGGTTACGAACACAACGAGATTGCTGAAATAATGGAATGTTCCATCGGTAATTCTAAATCACAGTTGCACAAAGCGCGTATGCGGCTCCGTGAGCTCCTTCACGAAGCCGTGCGCGACAAGGCCCGCGAAGATCGCAAGGCTGCCAGTGCCGAGTCCGGCAGCGAGGATTAAAGGAAATGGCCACGATCACTTGTAAAGAGTTCCTGGAGCGCCTGGATTCTTGGATGGGCGGTAACCCTCCCTCCGACGCCGAAGCTCACCTCCACAATTGTCCCACTTGCCGCGGCCTGGTCGAAGATCTAAAAGCCATTTGCACAGAAGCATCAAGCTGGCGCGCGGAAGAAGTCGAAGTCCCGCCGCGTCTCTGGGCTTCTCTCCAATCTCATCTTGAGCAGGAAGGCCTGATTCACGAAAATCGTCCAGTGGACGCCGCCAAAACCAGTTGGTTCGGGGGTTGGCTCGCCGCACTGCCGCGCCCGGCCCTGGCGGGCGCCTATTTAACCCTACTTATTGCAGGTGCGTTTGCCCTAAGCCGTCCCATTAATAAGCAGACCAACGAAGCGCGCTGGCTGGCAGCCTCTGAGGATTCCACCCTCCCATTGCGTGCCCAGCTGACCGCGGAGCAAGATTCCTTCGCTTCTTTCAATAACGCGAACCCCGTTGTCACCGCTTCCCTCAACAAGAACTTAGCAATTGTTGACAACTACATCGCTTTATGTGAAAAAAGTGTGCAAGAAGAACCCCAGAATGAAGTGGCGCGGGATTATCTCTACGAAGCCTATCAGCAGAAGGCGGATCTG
>DATNLR010000025.1:0-54541 GCA_035602755.1 Binatus sp. (SeqCode)
AAGATCCACACCAGCAATTGCACTTGCACAGTGGGGCTCTTGACGCCGAGCAAAATAAAGGTGATCAGCGCTACACCGGTTACGCCGTACGTCTCGAAGCCGTCCGCGGTTGGGCCGACGGAGTCGCCCGCGTTGTCTCCGGTGCAGTCGGCGATTACGCCGGGATTGCGCGCGTCATCTTCTTTGATCTTGAAGACGATTTTCATCAAGTCCGAGCCGATGTCGGCGATCTTGGTGAAAATTCCGCCGGCAATTCGCAAGGCAGCCGCGCCCAACGATTCACCGATAGCAAAACCGATGAAGCAAGGACCGGCATAGTCGCCGGGAACGAAAAGAAGAATCAAGAGCATCATTAGCAACTCGACGCTGATCAACATCATTCCGATGCTCATGCCCGCCTTCAGCGGAATCTGGTAGAGCGGAAACGGTTTGCCGCGCAATCCAGCAAACGCGGTGCGGGAATTCGCAAATGTGTTCACGCGAATGCCAAACCATGCCACGCCGTAGCTGCCGGCGATTCCCAGCACGCTAAACAGGAAGATGATGATGACGCGCAAAGCCTCGTAATGCAGCAGCACGCCGAAATAGAGCACGATGACTACGGCGATGAAGAGTTCCAGCAGAAGGAGAAACTTGCCTTGAGTAATCAGGTACGTTTTGCAGGTTTCGTAAATCAGCTCGGAAATTTCGCGCATCGCGCGATGTACTGGCAGATTCTTTAGCCGCGTGTAAATCACCAAGCCGAATACCAAACCGAAGATGCAAAACAGAATTCCGAAAAGCAGCAGCTTGTGGCCGTCGATGCCGAGAAAATTCACCGACGACAAATTCGGCAGCTTCAAATTGGCTTCGCCGCCCGGCGCTTCTGCCTCCACCGGCGTTTGCGCAAATACCGCGGCAGCGCCCAACAGCATTACAAGCAATCCTGCAACTGATTTCCCAGCGGTGCGGCAGAAATTCGAGCAGTTCAAAGAGCGCAAAGTCCGCATTAAAAGGACCCCCGTACGCAGCGGGTCACACGTTTGGCAAGACAGAAACACATTCGATCTTCCTCCGGATAAAGACTCCTTGGCGGGAGCCTACATGTTGCGAGAAATTACGACACAGAATCGACTTTTGTATCAGGAATCACCCCGTTTCGTCAAGAAAATAGGTGCTTTGGTCGCAAGGCAGCTTTGCGGTCCTGAACGCCAGCCCATCAGCGAAAACTCAATGTTTCACGGCTCGTTTTCGCCTTCTGAGGGGTAATACACACCGCACAGCGCTCCCCACAATTTTATGACTGGCGGTCGTCCGCGATTAGACTTTAACCGGAGGGACTTAGCCCGATGAGACAAAAGCTTCTGCTTGCCTGTCTAGGCGTTTTGCTACTTCCGAAGCCGGGCTCCCCACAGAGCACGCTGCAATCGCACACTTATCGCTTCGAGGATTTAACTTCCCAGAAAGAGGCCAACGCTACCTTTCGCCCGATCCTCGACGGTATGACGCGCAACGGCGTTCATTTGCACGTGCACGAAGTTTTCCTGCTGCCGGGAAGCTCGCCGCAACACGCACATCATCATCAGCAGGAAGAAATGTTTCTGGTAAGCGAAGGCGAAGTGCAGGTAACCATCTCGGGCAACACCACGAAGCTAGGTCCCGGCTCGGCAGCCTTCGTTGCTGCGGGTGACCAACACCAGATCGCAAACGTGGGAACGCGCCCGGCACAATATTTTGAGATTATTCTCGATCCGCCGGCAGCACACTAAAACGCTAGGGAGCTCGCCTTGGCTAACGGTCCAGGAAAGAGCGGAGCCGTGCATAGCCGGCGCGACTGACGGGGAGTTGAGTTCCGTTCGCGAGGACCGCGACGTGGGTATCCTTTGCGTAGGGCTCGACCTTGACCACCCGCTCCAGGTTCACAATGTAGGAGCGATGAATGCGCAGAAACCGCGACGGATCAAGCGCGGATTCCAGACTTGAAATGGTCTGCTGCTTCAGATGTTTTTTGCCTTCGGTTGCCAGCGACACATAGTCGTCCTGTGCTTCCACGTAATCCAATTTTGCGATTGGGATAATGAAAACTCGTGTGCCATCGCGCACAGCAATGCGATCAAGATGCTGCGACGGAGGCCGCGCTGTAGCGGCTAGATCCACGGGCGGCCTCTCTGCCTGCGAGGATTTGCTGTCGAGGCCTTCTTTCGCGCGATTCAGAGCCGCTTCGAAACGGTCAGCTCCAAACGGTTTCAAAAGATAATCCACAGCGTGGACTTCGAACGCTTTGATGGCGTAGCTGTCGAACGCAGTCACGAAGATCACTCGCAAATCGCGGCCAATCAGCTCGAGCACCTCAAAGCCATCGAGCTTGGGCATCTGTATATCGAGAAAAAGCAGGTCGGGCCTCAACTCTGTAACGGATTTCACTGCTTCGAAGCCGTTGGCACATTCGGCGACCAATTCGATTTCGGGATGCGCACCCAGAAATTCGCGCAGAACCTGACGAGCAAGTTCTTCGTCGTCCACGATAACGGCGCGAATTTTGGTTCCCGCTTCGCGGTTCATGTGTTTTGCAACTTCCTTTCCGCCGGGAAGCTTAGCGCCACGCGGTAGGACTCGGCCTCCGCTTTCACCGCAAAGCTGGCTCGGTTTCCGTAACGCGTTTGCAAGCGTTGCCGGACATTGGCGAGTCCAACTCCGTTTCTGCGCCGCGCGGGAGCTTCCGGATCAAAGCGATTTTCGACCACGATGGAAACGTCGCCCTCCCGGGATTGAATGCTGAGGCGAATCCATCCGCCTTCCACCAGATTCGCAATGCCGTGCACCACAGCGTTTTCCACCAGCGGTTGCAACAGCAGCGGAGGCACCGGGACGTCCAGCGCGCGCTCATCTATATTTTCTTCCATTTGGATGCGCGCGCCAAAACGCACTTTTTCCACCGCCAGGAATGCGTGAATCAGCGAAAGTTCTTCCTCCAGCGGAATTGCGGTTTTTTCCCCGAGCCCGAGCGTACGGCGAAGAAAATCTCCCAGCAGAACGCACATCTCGCGGGCTTTGGCGGAGTCGGAAGTTGTGAGCGCGCTGATGGAATTGAGGCTGTTAAAAAGAAAATGTGGATTTACCTGCGCTTTCAGCGCTTTCAGCTCGGCGTCGCGAGCCAGCACACTGGCTTGCATCACACGAGCCTCCGCATCGCGCGAGAGCTCCACCGCGATGATGATGTAGTAGAAGGTGACCGAGAGCAGATAGAGTAAAAGTCCCGAGCCAAGGATCACCGGTATTTCGGGGCGAAAGCGAACGTTCAGTCCCCTAAATGCCGGCATCTTCGAGAGGCTGCTGGCGATTCCCACAGCCACGAAAGCCCAGACAATGCTGGCGATCAATCCGGCAGTCACTTGGGTTGCAATCAGACGTCCTATGCCAAATTTCTCAAGAGAATTTCCGCGGCAGGAGTACCAGGAAGAAAGGCAGATAAACGCATAGACCAGCGACAAAGGAATGGAAAGGACCGCCGCTTCTCGTAGCGTAATCTGCCCTGGAATGGTGAGCAGGTAAGCCAACATTCCCGCAATCGGTATCCAAGCGAGAAGGTACAGGGCCAGCCGACGAATTTGGGAGAATATCGGGTGCATATGATTTCTTTAATTCTTTACGACCACGCCGCCCATGAAGGCAATACCTTTCACCACCAAATGCTGCCGGGGCGAAGAGTCCGTGGGCGGAATCTGATTTGTCTCGTCAACATACGCGCCCATAATTCCCATACCTTCGATGGAAACAACCCACGACGAAGGGACTTTAATTTCTCCGCCACCCATGACGGAGGTAGCGTCGATTACGGCGGCATCGCCTTCGATACTGGCTTGCCGCAAATCGATGTCGAAACCTCCGCAGATTGTCAAGATATTGCCGCCGCGAAAATTCTTACCGGTGAAACGGCGCTTGAATCCGCCCAGAATCGCGACCTGGTTAAAATCGGAATCCGTGGAGCTGCCTCCTCCCCATCGGCTGATTCGTTCGCGCCAGGTCGCCACATTTCCGGTTAGAGGATTGGTATGCGGCGCGATTGCTTGCCACATCATCAAACCGCCGATGGCAATAATAATTAACGGCCAGATGGGGATGTGCGCGGCCCCTGAATAATCCAAAGCGAGAAGAACGCCGATGACCAGCAGAATGCCGCCCCACATACGGCGGCCGCCGCCCTGGAACAGGTAGATGGTTCCGAATGTGACGCACATTGTCGGCCAGAAATATTGAAAGACCTTTCCGGCATCCAGAACTCCTTGTTGGTCGAGCAGCAGGACCACACCGGCAGCGGCGACAAATAGCCCAAAAGCGAGGCTCCAGCCAGCGGACCTGGGCTTACAGGCCACGAGAACCTTCCTTGCGGTTGCCGGACAACCGGCGGGGATTGTTCTGGCGCGTGGCTAGCATAATCGCCAAGCCCAGGCTCACCAGCAGCAGTGGCCAGAATCGTAGGAAATCTTGCATCGCGGAGACATTCATGCGCAGCGAAAGGATATTCCAAATGTTCGACGCGAGCACAGAAAACAGCCAGAAGTTGTCCGGCTGAGCTTGTCCGGATCCCAGTTCGGCCATCTGGAATACCAAGCCCACCAGAATCAGCACGATTGCCGCCGCTGAAATGGCTACCGACCCGCTTACCGAAGATCTCGTCTGCTGATTCGCGTTTGTCATGCTCTCATCTCCCAGCGAAACTGTGTTGCCGTTCATGAAGCGAGATTAGAGTCAAACGCGGAGCAGGTCTCTAGCTTTTCGGCCAATGGCGGCTGGTTACCGGCGAATGGCGGGAAAAGGGAGCAAGCCGTCAGACGAACAGGCAGGGACTTCAAAAGCCGGTCGGGTCGAGATGCGTCTATGCGGCTATGACGAAAAGACCATGCCGAGCCAGAAGGCCACGATCAACAAGGCGGATAGCACGAGCAGGACCCGCATTCGCTTCTTGCGCACGGCAAAGAGAACTACAGCCAAAGCGCAAAGCAGGAAACCTAACTCGGGCCAGAACAGTCGGGATCCAAACGTGCTGCTCCATTCCCCAGCAGCATCCTGCATTAAGAACGAAGCAGACGAGGTTACAGCGGTGAGCAGGGCGCCCAAGGCTCCAGCGAGCGCCAGGCCCTTGGCCCAATCGGGCAGCACCCAGTCTTTGCGTGCATCGCGCCAGTCGAGCCAGGTCTGTACGACTACGACTCCAACAATCAACATAACGAACAGCGCCACGTTCCCCCTCCTTAGCGCGAACCGCTTCGGCTATCGAACTCACCGCGCAGCGTCCCCTGCTGGGCGAAGCGCGAAAGTTCTAACGACTGCCAAATCGGTCGAGGGCCGCTGCCGTCGAATCCCCTCAGCGCATTGCCGCGCGTTCCCCGTGCGGCAATGTTGCTTCGACAGACCCTATTGCCTTTGCTTCTAAACAACTTCGATCGGTTTTCCCTACTTTTCAACTTGCGCCTACTGCTGCGCATTTCGGCGTCTACTCTACGACGGATTGAACTCTTCGGTAACAATCATTCTTTCACTCAAGATCCTCGCCTGTGTCAATCGTTCGAGTGCTTCTTCAGACCTGCCGGCCGGAAGCTCGCCGATGATCCGTTTCAGCTCTTCATCGAACAGACGAGTAATAAGCTCCGGCGTGTGCGCGATGGCACGGCCGTTATCATCTTCGATGCCTACCACGTCCCGATGGCGCATGCGCTGAGCAATCATCAGCCGGTAGATTCGATCGGTCGCGAGGTCCTCCATATAGCCTTCCAGCAAACTCGCCCCGCGGCCGTTCAGCACGCCGTTGCGATAGCGAATCACGGTGCGAATTGCGGCGCGTGTGCCGGCGAGCGTTCGCTTGCCTAGGTTCGATGGAATGGGGCGCAGATCGGGGTGCAGGTTCTGTCTGGCCGGCCGCGCATTTGTTTGGTTCGGAGCGGGGAACTGTTTCACGGCTATTTCGTTTTGATCGGGGTGCCCAGTCCAGGCGCCATCCATTAGAGACGCAGCTTCATTTTTCTTATCTTCTTCCAGCACCGCCAGCGCGCGGGCGTTCAATTCGACATTCTCGCGGCTCGGAAACAGTGCAGTCATTCCACCAATGGCAAGCAAGCCATGTTTGTGGCAAAGATCGGGCATCAAGTTGCGCAAGTTCTGAAAGAAAGCGACATTGTGCGGAATCGTGTTGCGGTCGGGGAGCACCCAGTTAGGATCGTGCAGGTTGAAATGAATCAGGCTGGCCATGTAGTCCCAGCGGCCCAGATCCAGCGCGAGCAAATGATCGCGCAAGTGGTAGGCGAATTCCTCCATTTGATAGGCGAGTGGGTGCGCCTCCACCAGCGCCATGCACTTGATGTAGTCGGCAGGCCAGCCCTTCTCGCGTGCGATCGCCTGAAACAGGCCGCGCCACCAAATCGCCTCTTCGGCTGATTCAGATTTCGGGATGTAAAAAGTGGGGGGATGGCGCAACTTTGCGGGGTCTAGTTGAAACGCGATCAACGCGACGTCAAAAAGCGGAGCCGCCAATTTCTCACCGTTGAGAACTTTGTCTTGGCGAATGTGCAAACCACGCGGCCGCAGCGAAATCACCGTATCGCCGGGCTGGATTCCAACGGTGCGATTTCGCTTGCGATCGAAATAAGTTAGCTCACCGCACAACGCTGCAAGAATATTGGCGATACCCTGCATTACGTGCGACCACGTATTCGCGGTGGAGTCCTCCAGGTCCAGCATCACACCGGGCGCGCCGGAATTCAGCATTTTCACCACCAGCTCCGCGTCGTCGGCAGGACCGGTCATCTGGTTGCGTTGATCCTGGCACCACGCAGGCAATGCGATTTTCCAAGCCTCCGTGGTGGCAGGCGAAGGAGCCAGATAATTCGGCAAGCGGCCCTGATGCGAAGCGGCAAGGGCTGCCGTGCGTTTGTCGAGCAGTTCGCGCTGGCGAGGTGTGAAGGAACGGTGAAGAGGAAGCAAAAATTCCAGGAAGCCGGCTGGCAGATCGCGTACGGCGTCAAAATCGTCAGGAGCCGAGTTCATAGCCTGCAACGGCTCGAGTGTCAGGCTCATCTGCGATCTTGCGCTACTCATTGTGGTGCCTCTGGTCTTTGACCTAATGATGCGGGCAATCCGCTTACCAAAGGGTAGTTCGGCGCACAGGGACCGCGGGTAACTCTATGTTATAGAAGAGAAAGCGGATAGCTAATTATGATGTCGCGCACGAAGATCAAAATCCAATATCGGTGTCAATCCATTGACGCGCCTTCCGCGCTGAGCAAAGCATTGTCCTATTTGGGAAACGATTTGCATGGTGCGCAGGGGCACGCTGCACAGGACAATCTGCACTTCCTCCTCACCCCAAGGACAGTTGCAACTTCCACAACCCCGGTCGCCAGGACAAATTGGCATGGCTGCGTTATCTGCTACGATAGCCCCAGATCATGCGAAAACCATGGGTCATAGCGCACCGGGGAGCTTCCGGCCATACGCCTGAAAATACGTTGGCCGCTTTTGAACGCGCGGTCCAATTGGGCGCCGGTTTTATCGAGACCGATCTCCATCTCACGCGCGACGCGCGCTTCGTTGTCATTCACGACTCAACGCTCGAGCGCACGACCAATGGACGCGGCGAAGTTCGCGATTTCACTTTGGCGGAACTTCGAAAACTGGACGCCGGCATGTGGTACGACCGTGAACACATGGGCCAGCGTATTCCTACGCTGGAGGAAGTCTTGGAGCTTGCGCGTAAGCACGACGTGATCTTTTATTTGGAAGTGAAGTATGACGCGTCCTGGGGCATGCATCATTCGCTGATCGCGGCGTTGCAAGCTTCGGAGTATGCCGGGCGCACGATTGTGATTTCTTTCGACCAAGCTACGCTAGCCGCGCTTCGACGCGTGGACGCGTCTGTCATGATGGGATTTCTGGTGCAGGAAGCGGGAACCGATTGTGTGAAGGAAGCCATTGAGCTTGGCGCGCGGCAACTCTGTCCCAAGGCTTGTCTCGTGACGCGAGAGTTGGTGGAGCAAGCGCACGGAGCGGATTTACAAGTCGCCACCTGGACCGTGGACGATCCTGAAGAAATGCGCAGGGTGATTGCGGCTGGCGTAGACGGAGTCATGACAAATTTTCCGGATCGCCTCGGCGCCGTGATCGAAGACTTGCAAGAGGCTGAAAACCTGAAGCTAGGTAAGACTCGCGAATAGAGAAGCGAATTGCCCGAGCGTCAATTGTTCGGCGCGAGAATCGGGACGCAATCCGGACTCTTCTAACGCTTCCTGGATTTTCCGGTCTGGTGCGAGCTGCTTCAGGTTATTTCGCAAAGTCTTGCGCTTCTGTTCAAAGCATCCCTGAATAAATTGCAAAAACTGTTTGTCGTCGCCGACGCTTACTGTGGCGCGCTGGCCGGGCATCGTCATGCGCACGAGCGCGGATTGCACTTGGGGCGGTGGGCGAAATGCGCCGGGCGGAATGCGCAAGACGATCGTCGGATTCGCGTAATACTGGCAGAGCGCGGATAGATAGCCGTACTCGCGCCGGCCAGGCTGGGCCACAATGCGTTCCGCAACTTCAAGCTGAATGACGATGTGAAGGGAAAAAATCTGGTCGGCATACTCGAACAGGTGACGCAGGATTGGCGAAGTGATGTAATACGGCAAGTTGCCATAAACGTGAAAATTGCCGTTGGCCAGTTCACGAAAATCGACAGTGAGGACATCGCGGGAAACAATTTCGACCATGGGCCATTCGCGCGGATGCGAGCGAACCTTTTCTTGCAAATCTTCAGCCAGCGGCGGATCAGCTTCGATGGCCACTACTCGACGTCCGTCCGCGGCAAGCAGGTGGGTCATTTCTCCATGGCCCGCGCCGATTTCGATCCATGTTTCGTTCGCGGGTGGAGAAAGAATCCTGAAAATGCGATGCCGCCACGCAGCGTCGCCAAGAAAGTGCTGTCCCATGCGCTGTCGAGCCATGCCGATGCAGAGTGTAGCAATGCCGCGCGGAGCGAGGCGAAGAATTCGTCGACGGAATTCTTTGCGCTGTCTTTGAAAAGCGGTTGGCAACTCGCTTGACGAAGCGGGAGCGTTCCGCTACCGTTTTTATTTCGTTCGAGGACTGATGAAAATCTTATTCGTGGCTTCGGAAGGCTTACCCTACTCGAAAACGGGCGGGCTAGCGGACGTGGTGCAAGCGCTGCCCAAAGCGCTGGTGGAAATGGGCCACCAAGTCGCCGTGCTGCTTCCTCGCTACCGAGGCAATAAGATTAGCTCGACCTTAGTTTCAAGCGTTACCGTTTCGCTCGGCGATCAAATTCGCTTTCCTTCGATTGCGGAGGGAGTTTCGGTTGCGGGCGTGCGTTATTTCTTCGTTGACGACCCCGGCTATTTCGAGCGCGAACATCCGTACGGTGACAAGTCCGGCGACTATGCCGATAACGCCGAGCGCTTCACTGAATTTTCGCGCCTAGCCATTGAATTCGCGAAGCGCGTTTTGCTGCCTGACGTGATTCATTGCCACGACTGGCAAACGGCGCTGGTGCCAGTTCTGCTGCGCACCCAGCATGCCAACGATCCGGCCGTGCGCTCGCTTCCCGTGGTTCTCACCATTCACAATCTCGCCTATCAGGGAATTTTTCCGCAGTCTGCTCTTCGCAGGGCAGGTCTGCCGGCTAACCTTTTTTCGTTCGACGCCTTGGAATTCTACGGCCGAATAAGTTTCCTGAAGGGCGGTTTGCTCTTCGCCGATTATCTTTCTACGGTTAGCCGCCGCTACGCCAAAGAAATCCAAACACCGGAGTATGGCGCGGGACTAGAGGGTGTAGTTTTGCAGCGCGCGGATCGCTTGGTGGGAATTTTGAATGGCGCGGACTATTCGGTCTGGAATCCCGAGACGGATAAACTCATAGCGCAGAATTATTCGGCGCAAAACCTGGAAGGCAAGAAAGCTTGCAAGAAAGATTTGTTGAAGATTTTCAGGCTGCCGTCGGATAAGCCGGAAGAGCTAGAACGCCCGCTGATTGGAATTGTCTCCCGTTTTGCCGATCAGAAAGGTTTCGATCTGATAGCCCAAATGGCCACCGAAATGATGAACGAGAATCTGTCGCTCGTGGTGCTAGGGAGTGGACAGCCGGAATACGAAAGCCTGTTTAAACTGCTGGCGCAAACCTATCCATCATCGGCCGGAGCTAAAATCGGCTACGATGACGCCCTCGCGCACAAAATTCAGGCTGGCGCGGACATTTTCCTGATGCCATCGCGTTACGAACCCTGCGGCTTGAACCAAATATACAGTTTGCGATACGGTACGGTGCCTGTTGTGCGCGCCACCGGAGGATTGGACGATACTATTCAGACTTTCGACCCCCAAACGCAGCAGGGAACTGGCTTCAAATTCGATGCCTACGATGGGAAGGCATTGCTTGACTGCTTGCGGACGGCGTTGAAAATGTACCAATCCGAAAAGACCTGGCAGGCGATTCAAAGGAATGGCATGGCTAAGGATTTTTCGTGGAAGACTTCCGCGGCGTCCTATGTCACGCTATATGAAGCAGCTAAGAGGTCTAGAATCCCGCGGGTTGCTGGAACATCTAAAAACTAGGCACAGACGCGGTTCGGCTCCTGGGCTGACCGGAACTGCGCAACAAGGAAAAAACGAAAATGGCAGACATTCAAGCAGTGAGTGATGCAAGTTTTGACCAAGATGTGATTGAAGCGAGCAAGACGCAGCCCGTGCTCGTGGATTTCTGGGCCGATTGGTGCCGTCCATGCCACATGCTTTCTCCCACGGTGGAAGAGATTGCCAAGGACCACGCGGGCAAGCTGAAAGTCGTGAAGTTGAACGTGGATGAAAACGTCAACGCGGCCGGGAAATTCAACATTCGCGGAATTCCAACGTTGCTGATTTTCAAGGGCGGACAGGTGGCGGACCAGCTCGTGGGAGCAGTCCCCAAGGACGCCATCGAGAAGGTTGTTCAGCGCCATATTTCGTAGCGCAAACTCCGCAATATAAGGGACGGTGGCGCATGAGCGCTAGTTTTACTGGCCCACAGACTGTTGGGGATTCGCCGACCCAGAAGACCTGCGAAGCCTGCGGAGAGAAATTTTCCTGCGGCTCGTCCATGGGAAGTTGTTGGTGCCAAGGCGCGAAGCTCGAGCAGAAGACTCTGAGTGAGCTTCGCGCGCGCTACGGCGATTGTCTTTGTCCCCGTTGTCTTTCTGCTGCGCAAACCGGCAGTTCGTTCGAGCAGTCCTGGTGAACGCTGGCAATCCTTCCGCTGAAAGTCGCTTGTGAGGGAAAAAACGAAAAAAGAAATTCAGCGCTGCCATTGGGCTAGCAAGCCTCTCATGATCGAGTATCACGACGAGGAATGGGGCAGACCGGTGCACGACGACCGCGTTCTTTTTGAGTTTTTAATTCTGGAAGGCGCGCAGGCGGGATTGAGTTGGGAAACAATTCTCAACAAGCGCGAAAAGTATCGCCGGGCCTTCGACCGCTTCAATGCCGCGAAGATTGCTCGATATGACAAACGCAAAGTCCGCGCGCTGTTAGCCGACCCTGGCATCGTCCGCAACAGGCTGAAAATCGCTTCCACTATTTCGAACGCGCAAGCATTCCTCGCAGTGCAGAAAGAGTTCGGCACATTCGATCGCTACATCTGGCAATTCGTCGGCGGCCGGCCCAAGAAAAACGATTGGCGAACTTCTCGGCGCTTGCCTGCGCGCACCCCTGAATCCGATGCGATGAGCGAAGATTTGAAGAGCCGCGGCTTCCGCTTCGTCGGTACCACCATTTGTTACGCCTTTATGCAAGCCACCGGCATGGTCGACGACCACGCCCGCGACTGCTTCCGATACGCGGCTCGTCGCTAACCATGGAATGCATCTTCAAGCGGCGAACCAACCTGCTGCGTGATGGGCTTGCGTTTAGAGTTAAGCGCGGCGTAGGATTGTAGGTCGTTGTTCGTCATCAAGGCCCACCCGTAAGGCTTAAGCTTTTGAAATGGCTCGGCAAGGTGCGGCCTGCGGATGAAAATGGGAGCGCGAGTGGCGGAGAAGGCCGGAACAAAGGCGGTCGTCGTAGTCGGAGCGCAGTGGGGCGACGAGGGCAAAGGCAAAGTCGTTGACTATCTGGCTTCCTCGTTCGATTACACCGCACGCTATGCCGGCGGACACAACGCCGGCCACACCGTTATCTTCGATGGACATAAATACATTCTTCAGTTGATCCCCAGCGGTATTCTTCGGCCTGACAAAAAAGCTGTGATCGGCGCCGGAACGGTGGTGGATCCCGCCGCGCTGGTCAGCGAGCTCGAAAACCTGAAAAAATCCGGCGTCGAAGTCCGCGGGCGTCTTTTTCTGAGCAACCGCGCGCATGTAATTTTTCCCTATCATCGCGAAATGGATAAAGCCGCGGAATCAGCGCGCGGCGAAGCGAAGATTGGCACCACCTCGCGCGGAATCGGTCCAGCGTATGAAGACAAGATGGCGCGGCGCGGCATTCGCGTTTGTGACATGCTCGATACCGAGCGGTTTCCGGAAAAGCTTGAACGCGTGATGGTCGAGAAAAATGCGATCAGCCAGGCCACCTACGGGCATCCCCTGGAAACCGCGGGATTGCTCGAGCAATATCTGGAGCTGGCTGCGCACATTCGCGGATTGGTTGCCGATACTGGAGTACTCCTGAATCGCGCGCTCGATAATGGCGAGAGCGTTTTGTTTGAAGGCGCGCAAGGCACCATGCTGGACATCGATCACGGAACCTACCCCTTCGTTACTTCGTCAAACGCCACGTCCGGCGGCGTAGCCACTGGACTTGGCGTGGCGCCCACGCGCCTGACAGGCGTGGCCGGAGTCACCAAAGCTTATACAACGCGCGTCGGCAGCGGCCCATTTCCCACCGAGATGCCGGACCTCGACGCGCAGGCAGTCCGCGAACGTGGCAAAGAATTTGGAGCTGTCACCGGGCGTCCGCGACGTTGTGGATGGCTGGACCTGGAAGTTTTGCGATTTGCGAAAATGCTGAACGGCATAGATTCCCTGGTGGTCACAAAACTCGATGTCTTCGACGCGCAGAAAGAAATTAAAATCTGTACTGGATATCGTCATAAAGGAAAACGCCTGATGGAAATGCCGCCGGATGCCGAAACGCTGGCGGAAATCGAGCCCGAATATCACTCCATGCCCGGATGGCAAACGTCCACGCCCGGAATTCGCGACGTGAAAGAATTGCCTCTTGCGGCGCGCGATTACTTGAATTTTATTTCCGACCAGCTGCAAGTTGAAATCGGGATGATATCCACGGGCCCAGAGCGCGATGCTACAATTGTCCCGCGAGGAACCAAGCTGTCATCCTGGCTGTAGTGCTGCAAACATACCCCCATGCTTTCCCATGAAGCGGCCCGCGCAAAAGTGATTGAGGTGGTGACCGCGCGTGCAAGCGCGCCTCCGGCAACGGAAACAATCGAATTCGCCGACGATCCATCTCGGGCGCTAGGCCGCATTCTCGCCGAAAATGTAATTGCAGACCGCAACTATCCTCCTTTCGATCGTTCCACGCGGGACGGGTTTGCCGTCCGAGCTGCCGATGCCGCCAATCCCGGAACTCGTTTGCGATTGATCGGCGAAAGCCGCGCCGGCCGCGCATTCGAAGGCGCGATGGAGCCGGGCTCCTCTGTGCAGATAATGACTGGTGCGCCGTTACCGCGCGGAGCGAATGCCGTGGTCATGCTCGAAGATGCCCGCCTAGAGGGCGATTCTGTAATCATCCAACATGCCGTTCGTCCCGGACAGCATTACGTGGTGGAAGGTCAGGAAACGCGGGTGGGCGAGAGCGTGATCCAGCGCGGCAAACGCCTCGGGTATGCCGAACTTGCCATGGCCGCGCAAGTGGGACGCTGCAAACTGGAAGTAGCGAAGAAGCCGCGCGTCGCAATTCTTTCCACCGGCGACGAAATAATATTCGCAGGCGATTCTCCGCAGCGATTTCAAATCCGCAACAGCAACAGCATTTCGCTATCCGCGCAAGTTTCGCTAGCGGGCGGGGAACCGTTGGTGGTGGGCATTGCGCCTGACAATGTGACCGAGCTTCGCGCTCGAATCGAACAGGCGTTGAAAGCCGATATCGTGATTTTGACCGGTGGCGTGTCCGTGGGGAAATACGATCTCGTCGAACAGGTTCTCAAAGGAATGCGCGTTGAATTCTTCTTTGACGCAATCGCCATTCGCCCGGGCCGTCCTGCGGTTTTTGGCGCGTGCAACAACACGCCCGTGTTCGGGCTGCCCGGAAACCCGGTTTCGACCATGGTGACTTTCGAATTACTAGTGGTACCGGCAATCGAAGCGATGAGCGGACACGCGCCAGGGTTGCTGCATCTGTTCAAAGCCAAGCTGGCACATCCGTTGGACGAGAAACCGCCGCTCGCGCATTTTCTTCCAGCGCGAGTGAAGTGGCCGTCCGGCGAAGCCACGGTGGAAGCGTTGCACTGGGAAGGATCGGGCGACATCGGCTCGGTAGTTCGAGGCAATTGCTTTTTGGTAGTACACGAATCGAAGCTCAAGCTCGAAGCCGGCGAAATAGTCGATATCTTGCCCCGCCGCGGACTTTTTTGATATGGCGAAGAAGTTTGTGGCCTGGAAAAAACTTTCGCATTACGACCGCACGGGGCGCGTGCGGATGGTGGATGTGTCCGCGAAGCCGGCAACATCACGCACCGCGATGGCCCACGCATTCGTACGCATGCAGCGCGCGACCGTCGCAAGCGTGCGTCGACTGAAATCGCCAAAAGGAAATCCGCTGGAAATTGCGCGGATCGCAGGAATCACAGCCGCCAAGCGAACTTCCGAGCTGATTCCACTTTGTCATCCCCTCGCGTTAACGCACGTAGATGTGGCCGCAAAGCTATGCCAGAATGGAATTGAGGTGACCTCGGAAGCTACCACCACTGGCCCGACCGGGGTCGAGATGGAAGCGCTGGTGGCCGCCGCGGTTGCGTCACTTACGATTTACGATATGTGCAAAGCTCTGGAACGCAGCATGGAAATCACCGAACTGTACCTGCTGAAGAAGTCGGGCGGACGCAGCGGTGACTATACCCGCGCAGGAAAACGTGTGAAGCCATGACGCTCGGGAAAGATGTGAAAGTCCTGGTGGTCGATGACAACGCTCTGATCCTCGACCTCTTGATGAAAGGGCTGATGCCACACTGCGACGCGCGAGCTGCCGCGGACGGCGCCGACGCGCTTCTGAAAATAGTGGACGATCCGCCTGACCTCGTAGTTTGCGATTATCGCATGCCGGGCCTCGATGGCCGCCAGCTGTACGAAAAACTTCGCACGCGCCAACAGACCAAGCAAATCCCTTTTATTTTTCTCGCTAGCCGCGGTGATATCGAAGAAAAACTCCGCCCCATCGTTGAAGGGGTTGAGGAGTTCATCTCCAAACCATTTTTTATTAACGATCTAGTTCGACGCACGAAGAAAGTTGTAGACCGTCTGCAACTTGAAAAACTGCAGAAGCGCCAGGTGCGGCCTGGAGTGATTCAAGGCCGCCTGGAAGAAATGAGCATCATGGACTTGATGCAGTCGCTGGAGATGGGCCAAAAAACATGCCAGCTCGGCATCCATCGCGGCGGGGAAACTTGTGAGTTGTTCTTTTCCTCCGGGCAATGCAAAGACGCGCGGTTTGGTCCCACCGAAGGCGAGGCGGCGGTGTTTCAGGCCGTGCGTTGGACGGACGGCGAATTTGAAATCGATTTCAACGTGGGGCCTACCCGCTCCACGATTTCTCGCACCACCACCGGCCTGCTGATGGAAGCCTTGCGCCTGATCGATGAAGAGCAGAATCAGTCCACCACGGAAGATCAGAAAGTAACCGAAGGATAGTTCGCCGCAAACCCGCCATGCGCGTTTCCGTGATCACCATAAGCGATTCTGTAAGCGCGGGAAAATCGCAAGATCGCTCGGGTCCTGCGGTCATAGCGCGTTGTAAAGAACTAGGCTGGGAAGTCGTATCCTCAAAGGTCTTACCAGACGACCTTGGTGCAATTCAGACGATCTTAGAAGATATTTCCCAGGCGAGCGAGTCTGACGTGATCCTGACCACGGGCGGAACCGGCGTGGGTCCGCGCGACGTTACGCCCGAGGCCACCATGGCCGTTGCCGAAAGGCTCATCCCCGGTTTCGGCGAGCATATGCGCTTGGAAGGTGCCAAGAAAACTCCTCGCGCAATTTTGTCGCGTGGTGTTGCCGGAATTCGCGGCAGCACCATCATCATTAATCTCCCGGGGAGTCCTCGCGGCGCTGTCGAATCGCTTGACGCCATCTCTGAATTTCTCCCTCATTCGGTTTCAATTCTCCACGGCGCACGCCACGATTAAGAACTAGACAAGACCCATTTGAGAACGTTGGCCCTTATAGGCCGCCTCACGTATAATCCCGCGCGTAATGCCGCTAGCTACCGGAACTCGCTTAGGTCCCTACGAAATTATTGCGCCGATTGGCGCAGGTGGCATGGGCGAAGTTTACAGCGCGAAAGACACGCGGCTTGATCGTACCGTGGCGCTGAAAGTTCTTCCGCCACATTTGGCGGATGCTCCGGAAGTACGCCAACGCTTCGAACGCGAGGCGCGCGCTGTCTCCAGCCTGAACCATCCAAATATTTGCGCGCTCTACGACATTGGCCGCCAGGATGGCACCGATTATCTGGTCATGGAGTACATCGAGGGCGAGACGCTCGCGAAGCGTCTGGAACGCGGTCCGCTCGCCGCGCTCGAACTGTCGCGCATAGCCATCCAAATCTGCGAAGCGTTGGAAAAAGCGCATCGTCAGGGAGTGATTCATCGCGACCTCAAGCCCGGCAACGTGATGCTGACGAAGTCCGGCGCCAAGCTTCTCGATTTCGGTTTGGCCAAAGCGACTGCGCCGGTCGTGACCGATCCCGCGTTGTCACCCACCATGAGCCAGCCGTTGCTGGGCAGTACGCAGAACGCTGCGCTTACCACGCAGGGCACCATTGTCGGCACGCTCCAATACATGTCACCGGAACAACTCGATGGCGGGGAAGCGGACGCGCGCAGCGATATTTTTTCCTTCGGCGCGACGTTGTACGAAATGGCCACAGGGAAAAAGGCCTTTGAAGCTAAAACGCAGGCGAGCCTGATCGCCGCAATTCTAAGAGAGGAGCCGCGCCCCATCAGCGATCTACAGCCGCTCTCGCAGCCGGCGCTTCAGCGCATCGCTACGACCTGCCTCTCCAAAGATCCGGACGACCGCTGGCAAAGCGCCGGCGATTTGAAGCGCGAGTTGCAATGGATTGCCGACGGAGGCTCGGCTGTAGGAATTCCCGCGCCGGTAGTGGCTCAACGAAAGAGCCGCGCGCTATGGTCTCAGATCTCACTAATCGTATTGGGAATTCTTACAGCGTGCGCAATTGCCGCCGCAATTTTTTACGCCCGCAAAGCTTCCGAGCCGAAACCAGTGATTAAGGCCGAATTGACTCCACCCGACGGATTCGCCTATGGAACGGTCGGCAAAGACAATCAGTTTGCGATTTCGCCGGACGGTTCTGCAATCGCATTCGTTGCGGAGGGCCAAGGCAAGCAGATCATTTTCGTTCGCCTGCTGAATTCCGCCACGGCTCAGCCGTTGCAAGGTACCGACGGCGCCAACTATCCTTTTTGGTCAGGCGACGGCCGAAATCTCGGCTTTTTCGCCGACGCAAAGCTGAAGCGCGTTCCAGCGGCAGGCGGAGTGGTGCAGATTCTTTGTGACGCCACAGCGGGTCGCGGCGGCACTTGGAATCAGGAGGGGCTCATCGTATTCACGCCGGGACTGAAAGAGCCGCTATATAAGGTTCCCGAAAGCGGTGGAACTCCTGTCGCAGTTACAGCGGTGAAGCAGACTTCAGGCCTGCAAAGCCATCGCTGGCCTTCTTTCCTTCCCGACGGCAAACATTTTCTCTTTACCTCCGACGACGGCATTGCGGTCGGATCGTTGGATTCGACGGATTTCCACATAATCCTGCAAACGAAATCCAATGTACAGTATTCCAGTGGCTCCGTTCTCTATATGACGGACGGGAATTTGGTGGCCCAGCCGTTTGATCCGGGTCATCAGTCTGTGCGTGGCGTGCCAGTCCCGGTGGTGGGAAACGTGGAATACGCAACGGGAAAATCGCTGGGAAATTTTTCGGTGTCGCAGAATGGCACCCTGATTTATCAGCGCGACCAATCCCCCAAGCACCAGATTACGTGGCTCGATCGCAATGGCGCCGAAGTGGCCAAGTTGGGAGAGCCGGACTATTATTTCGGTGCAAGTATTTCACCCGATGGTCGTCAAATCCTGCTCACGCGGGGCCAGCAATCAACCAAGCGCGACTTGTGGATCATGGATTCCCAACGGGCGACACTGTCTCGAGCGACGTTTGACCCTGCTGGATTGTTCGTTGGGGTATGGGATCCCAATGGGCAAGATTTCGCTGTCTCGGTCAATAACGGGTTCGAGATACGGAAAACGGGCCGGCAAGGCAGCGCGACTGAACAACTGCTCGCCCCGGACCAAATCTCGAAGTATCCGTCCGACTGGTCCGCCGATGGTCAAACGCTCGTGATGACGGTTCAAAATTTGAAGACCAATCAGGACGTAGAAACTTTATCGCTGACCGGCGAGCATAAGCTCGTACCGCTGGTTCAAACGCCAGCTGTCGAATATGCCGGCAATCTTTCTCCTGACGGCCATCTGTTGACCTACGCTTCTAGCGAGTCGGGCCGCCTGGAGCTCTACGTCACCGACTTTCCCGATGCCAAGCAAAAGTGGCAAATATCCAGCCAGGGATTGAGTAACGTAGAATCTATTCGGTTCTCAGCGTGGAGTCACGACGGTAAGACACTGTATTACATTGACGCGGGCGGTAGCGTCATAGCGCTTCCGGTTGAAACAAAGAATACGTTCAAGGCCGGTCCTTCGAAGAAGATCTATTCAACCAGTAACGGAGTAAGCGAGATCGCTCCGGCGCCGGACGGCAGGCTCTTGATTCTCACAGCGGTCGGCGTCCAAACCGCTACAGCCGCATCGATTGTGGTCCACTGGCCCTCTGCCCTGAATAAATAGACCCCGGCTCGTTGTTAAATTGCTCCGGATGGCACTGGCTGGCTCTCGAATGGTGTGCTAGGATGCCGTCTTAATTCGGAGATGCCGAGCCAATACATCCCGATTTTGATTTACGCACTTCTCGCCGCGGCTTTTCCCGCAGTTACACTGATTATTTTCAAATACATTCGGCCGGAAATGCGCGCTACGGGCGCGAAGTTGGAACCCTACGAGTGCGGCGTGCCGCCGGAGGGAAGCTCGCGCGGACGCTATTCGGTGCGTTTTTATATCGTGGCTATTTTGTTCGTTATATTTGACGTAGAAACAATATTTTTATTTCCTTGGGCGATAAAGTACAGCCAGTTAGGCGCATACGGCTTGGTATCCATGCTGGTCTTCTTGGGCATCCTGCTGGTCGGCTACGTTTGGCTGTATCGCAAAGGCGCGCTGGATTGGGTGTAACGGGCGAATTTTGCCTGTGCCGGCCGAGGCGCTACAACGCATTTAAATCTCAACTCGTTTGACGCGGTTTTTTGGGGTGTGTTAAAAAGGCGGGCTGCTCGCACATCTTGGGGACCGGCAGCTTGTTGAAACGGAATCGATGGCCAACGACCCTTCGGAAAAAGATCCAGTTTCGAAACCGCCTGCATCTGGGGCGGAAGAAAAACCCATTGCGCAGAAGCCAGCGGAGCCTTCCCAAACCGCTTCTCCTGCTGACCCACCTAAATCGGTGGAAGCACCGGCGCCGAAACCAGCGGCACCAGCGGCAACAACTCCTGCTGCTCCCGGAACACCGGCAGCAAAATCTGCCGCCCCAGCCGCCCCTGCGCCAAAAGCTGCCGCCCCTCCGGCTAAGGAAGCCGCGCCAAAGCCTCTACCGCTCGACAATGAACTCGTGCAAAAGCTCAAGGCGCGTTTTGGCGATGCTATCCGCGAAGCCACCCTCGATCGCAAGCAGGCCATCGTCACCCTTGCCGCCGACCGACTCCGCGAAATCTCGCGCTATTGCCGCGACGAAGAAAAGTTCGACATGCTGGTGGATTTAACCGCCGTGGACTGGCCGAAGCGTGAAAAGCGCTTCGACGTAATCCTGATTTTGTATTCGTTCGCGAAAAACGAGCGTGTCCGTCTGAAAGCGCACGCCGGCGAGACCGAGCCAGTTCCCAGCGTCTGCGAAATCTGGCCGGCCGCAAACTGGCTTGAACGCGAATGCTACGACATGTTTGGGATCGTGTTCGCAGGCCATCCGGACCTGAAACGCATTTTGATGCCCGACGAATGGCAAGGCTATCCGCTGCGAAAGGATTACGACATTTTGAAGCAAGACACCGATTGGGTTCGCGAGAACCTGGGCATCGAGAGCGGCCAATAGAGATGAGCGACCCGCGCATCACCGAACTTTCCAACGTCAGCACCACCGTGCTGGGCGCGGACGAAATCATTTTGAACATGGGCCCGCAGCATCCTTCCACGCACGGAGTACTGCGTGTCAAGCTGAAGCTCGATGGCGAGCGCGTGGTGCACTCTGAATGCATCATCGGCTACCTGCACCGTGGGGTAGAGAAAATTGCGGAACATCGCAGCTACCAGCAGTTCGCGCCCTACGTGGACCGCATGGATTACGTCGCGGCGGTGTCAAATGGTTTGGGTTATTGCGAGGCGGTGGAAAAATTACTGGGCGCGGAAGCGCCCGTACGCGCGCGCGTAGTTCGCACTATCCTGACTGAGCTGCAAAGAATCGCCAGCCACTTGCTCTGGCTCGGTACGCACGCTTTGGATATCGGCGCGCTCACTCCGGTCTTCTACTGCTTCCGCGAGCGCGAAGAAATTCTTAAAATCTTCGAGAAGTATTGCGGCGCACGCCTCACCACGCACGCATTCCGCATCGGTGGTCTGCAGTACGAAACCTACGACGGTTTCGAGCAGGATGTGAAGCGGTTCTGCGACGACTTCGATCGCAAGATTGATGAGTACGAAACGCTGCTCACAGAAAATCGCATTTGGGTCGGCCGCACGAAGGGTGTCGGAATTCTTTCTGCTGCGGATGCCATTGCTCTGGGGGTTACCGGGCCCGTGCTGCGTGCGAGCGGTAGGAAGTGGGACTTGCGCAAGGCCATGCCTTACGCCGCCTATGACCAATATAAATTTGAGATTCCCACGCGCGAGACCGGCGACACCTACGACCGCTACGTTGTACGAATGGAAGAAATGCGGCAATCGCGCCTGATCTGCCTACAGGCCATCGAAAATATTCCGGCCGGACCGATCATGGCGCGCATCGGAAAAGTTTTGAAGCCAGCGCCAGGCGAGGTGTACCACTCAATCGAAGCGCCCAAGGGTGAGCTTGGTTATTACATCGTGAGCGACGGCACCACCCAGCCGTATCGTGTGCGTGTACGCCCTCCGTCCTTTATTAATTTGCAGGCGTTCGACAAAATGGCGCGCGGCTCGCTGGTCGCCGATGTAGTCGCCATCATCGGGACCATCGACATCGTGCTCGGAGAAGTGGACCGCTAATGAGCCATTTGCTTTCACCGTCCATCCTGCGGCTGGTTTTGCCGGTTCTTTACGCCGTTGTGATCGTTGCGGTGCTGCCGTTGCTCGCCGGTTACATCGTTCTAGTGGAACGAAAAGTGATGGCGGACATGCAGGCACGACTCGGGCCAATGAGGGTTGGTCCGCATGGCTTGTTGCAGCCCATCGCCGACGCCGTGAAACTTCTTTTAAAGGAAGACATCATCCCGGACAAAGCCGACCGGCTCTTGTTTTGGTTGGCGCCGCTCGTAAGCGTCACCATGGCTTTGCTCGCCTATGCCGCGCTTCCGATTGGTCCGGCGTTTCAGATCGCGGACTTGAACATCGGTCTGCTCTTCATCCTGGCAGTCAGCTCGCTGGGAATTTACGGCATCGTCCTGGGCGGATGGGCTTCCAACAGCCATTACTCGCTGCTCGGTGCTCTGCGCAGCGCCGCGCAACTGGTCAGCTACGAAACCGCTGCCGGGCTCGGATTGATTTCCGCTCTGCTCCTGGCCGGCTCGCTTTCGATGAAAGACATCGTAATGGCGCAGTACGACCAGGGCATATGGTTCATTTCTTACGTCCCCATTGGATTTTTCATTTATATGGTTGGCTCGATTGCGGAAACGAATCGCGCTCCCTTCGATTTGCCTGAGGCTGAATCAGAGTTGGTCGCCGGCTACATGACGGAATACAGCGGCTTTCGCTGGTCGCTTTATTTTCTGGCCGAATACGCGAACATGATCATCGTCGCCGGAATCGCCACCACGCTATTCCTGGGAGGCTGGCTGCGGCCCTTTGCCAGTTCGCACACCGCTATGCCCGGGACTTCCATCGAATTGCTGGATGCCTTGCCATCGCTGCTGGTCCTGGCTGTCGCGCTGTACTGTTTCTATCTGGCGCCGAAGCAACCGGTGAAAATCCAAAGGCTCGTAATGGCAATGGCCGGCGGCCTGTGTCTGATAATAGCCGGAGCTTTGGCTGGCGCACTTTTCGCGCCTGCGGCTGTTTTGCAAGGCATTCACGGCGCCTTCTGGTTTCTGGCCAAAGTATTCGCCTACATTTATTTCTTTCTGTGGTTCCGGTTCACTTTTCCTCGCTATCGTTTCGATCAATTGATGCGCCTCGGCTGGAGATTTTTGATTCCGCTGGCGCTTGTGAATTTAATTGCTACCGCAACAGCCCTGCTGGCCACTCGCGAATGGGGCGGGAGTTTATTCTTCTATACGCTTCTGGCAGATGCCGTCACGCTCGCGGTGGCCATGTTCCTGGCGAAAAATGACGAAGTGGATAGCGTAGTCCCCGTGACGGACGGTGAATAAATGGGCTTGAACTCAATTCTCTTTTATTTTTTCGCCGCGCTCGCGGTCGTTTCGGCGATCTTGATGGTCACGCGCCGAAACGTCGTGCATGGCGCCGTTTATTTAATCACAACGCTACTCGCGACGGCCGGCGTCTTTCTTCTACTGCAGGCTGAATTTCTTTTTATAACGCAAGTGATCCTCTATGTCGGCGGCATCATGGTCCTCTTTGTATTCGTGATTATGCTGGTTAACCTGGACGTCTCGCTCTTGCAGTATCAATTCAACCGCCAGCGATTTGTAGCTGGCGTGCTGGCCCTGGCGCTGGCTGCGCAATTATTTATCGTCATAAAAATGGGAAAAACATCGCTCTTCCCCCAGGCGCGCGTTCCGGAAGTCTTGCCTAAGAACACCGAAGCGGTTGCGGATGCGCTTTTCGGACGCTTCATGCTGCCTTTCGAAATTGCATCAATTTTACTTCTGGTCGCCATGATCGGAGCGGTGGTGATGGCGAAGCGGAGGGTCTAATGGTTCCCGTGGATCATTATCTTTGGCTTAGTCTTGCGCTGTTCACCATCGGCGTGATCGGCGTGCTCACACGTCGCAACGTGATCATCATTTTGATGTCCATCGAATTGATTCTCAATGCGGTAAACATCAACCTGGTAGCGTTCTCGCACATGTTTGGCTCAGTCGATGGTCAAGTCTTCGCAATTTTTATCATCACCGACGCAGCCGCCGAAGCTGCCGTTGGGCTCGGCATCATCCTGGCGTTCTTCCGCAATCGCGAGACCTTGCTGGCCGATGAAATGGACATGTTGAAATGGTGAAAACCCGAGCATGAACGCGCAGCCGTATTTCCTCGAGCACATATGGCTGATCCCGCTTTTTCCGCTGGCAACAGCGGCGGTGATGCTTTTCTACGGCCGGCGGCTAAGCAATCAAATTGTAAGCTGGCTTTGTTCCGGCAGCGTTTTCCTTTCTTTCATTTTCTCCGTGGGCGCTTTCTTCCAACTCATCGCCAAGCCTTCCGGTGAACGTATCGCCACCAAGGTTCTGTTCGAGTGGATCCCCGCCGTCACCTATCACCTGCTCGACGGAAGAATCGCAAAATTCATCGCTGAGTGGGGCTTTCAAATCGATCCTTTGTCCTGTGTGATGATCCTGATCGTGACTGGCGTCGGATTTCTGATTCACATTTATTCCACCGGCTACATGGCGCACGAAGGCGGCTACTACCGTTTCTTCGGCTACTTGAATCTCTTCATGTTTTCGATGTTGATGTTGGTGTTGGCCAACAATCTTTTGGTGCTTTTCGTCGGTTGGGAAGGAGTGGGCACCTGCAGCTATCTCTTGATTGGATTCTATTTCCACAAGAAATCCGCTTCCGACGCTGGCAAAAAGGCTTTCATCGTAAACCGCGTGGGCGATGCAGGCTTTCTCTTGGGGATTTTTCTTACTTCCGCGCTTCTTGGCACTGTTCGGTTCGTTGAGATTGGACCAGCTCTCGCCTCAGGCGGTTTCGCCATCGGCGACCCACGCATTACCGCGATTGCTCTGCTATTTTTCGTAGGCGCAACAGGAAAGTCAGCGCAGATTCCTCTTTACGTCTGGCTCCCCGACGCCATGGAAGGCCCCACGCCCGTCAGCGCGCTGATTCACGCCGCCACCATGGTCACCGCCGGCGTTTACATGGTCACGCGCACCAACGTCATTTATCAACTTTCGCCTAAAGCCATGGGAGTGGTCGCGCTGGTCGGCGCCATCACCGCGCTGTTCGCCGCGTCGATGGGCGTGGTGCAAAACGACATCAAAAAAGTCCTCGCCTACTCCACTGTTTCGCAACTCGGCTATATGTTTCTGGCCTGCGGCGTCGGCGCATTCACCGCGGGAATTTTCCATTTGATGACCCACGCATTTTTTAAGGGCTTGCTCTTCCTGGCAGCCGGCAGCGTGATTCACGCAGTCTCCGGCGAGCAGGACATGCGCAAAATGGGCGCGCTATCGAAAAAAATTCCTGTCACCTATTGGACCATGCTGATCGCCGCGCTGGCCATCGCGGGAATTTTCCCCTTCGCCGGTTTCATCAGCAAGGATTTGATCCTCGGCAAGGCTTACGAAAAAGACGCGCTGCTTTGGGCGATCGGCTACTTCACCGCGGGCATGACCGCGTTTTACATGTTCCGCCTGATCTTCATGACCTTCCACGGTACTTCGCGCGTGGACCACGAAGTCGAGCATCACATTCATGAATCTCCCAAGTCGATGCTGGTCCCGCTGGTGATTTTAGCCGTGCTGTCGGTCGTCGGGGGCTGGCTGAGCTGGCCGGAAATTTTTGGCGGCAACAGCCACTTCATCCATTTCCTCTCCACCGTGGTCGCTGTCCCGCATGAGGCCCGCATGGAACCCATGAAGGGCCCGAGCTCCCCGCACGGCGAACTTTTCCTGATGATGCTCTCGGAAGGCTTGGTGATTTTGGGAATTTTGTTTGCCTGGTTTTTGTATGTGAAGCGTGCCGATTTGCCGCAGAAAATCGCGCGTAGCTTCGGCGGATTCTACCGCCTTGTTTACAACAAATATTACGTGGACCAGCTTTATGACGCGCTCTTCGTGAATCGCGCAAAGGATTTGGGCCTGGCGCTGGGCGCCTTCGACCGCCAGGTAATCGACGGCCTGGGCGTAAATGGCGCAGGCTGGCTTACTCGTGCCATCTCAAAACTTTCCATATGGTGGGACACTTGGATTGTGGACGGCTCCGTGCGTCTGGGCGCGCGCATCGTTTGGATTTTCAGTTATCCAGTGCGCCTGATTCAGGACGGCTTGGTGCAAAGCTACATGCTTCTGATCGTAATCGGCTTGATTGGATTTTTCGGCTACTACTTTTATATGGCGCGTCATGCCCTACATTAGATAAAGGCGAGGGAATGGATGCTTTTCTCCGATAGCCACATTTTAAGCACCATCTTATTCACGCCGCTGGTGGGCGCGATTTTGATGCTCTTCATTCCGAGCGATCGTCCCGACCTGCATCGCTGGATGGGAAACATCTTCGGATTTCTGGGACTGGCCGTCTCGCTGCCGCTCCTTTGGCGTTTCGATTCCGGCCCTAGCTCCCCGCGCTTCCAGTTCGTCACAAATCATTCCTGGATTCCTTCGATTGGCGCGCACTTCACCTTGGGCATCGACGGCCTGAGCTACCTGTTAGTAATGCTCACGACGGTCCTCGGCCCGCTCGCGATTCTCTCGTCCTGGTCGGCAATTAAAAAAAGAGAAAAAGAATATTACATCCTGCTTCTGCTGCTGCAGACTGGCATGCTCGGCGTTTTCATGTCCCTCGACTTCGTCCTGTTCTACGTCTTCTGGGAAGTAATGCTGGTGCCCATGTATTTCCTGATCGGCGTGTGGGGCAGTGAGCGCCGACTGTACGCGGCAATAAAGTTTTTCCTTTATACGCTAGCCGGTTCGGTGCTGATGCTTCTTGCGATTTTAGCGATCTACTACTACCGCGGAACTTTCGACATACGAGAAATCTTGATTCATCCATTCACGCCACAATACGGATGGCTGGAGAAATGGCTGTTCTGGGGATTCTTCTTCGCCTTCGCCATTAAAGTCCCCATGTTCCCGTTTCACACCTGGCTGCCCGACGCGCACACCGAAGCTCCCACCGCCGGTTCCGTTATCCTCGCCGGAGTCCTATTGAAGATGGGCACCTACGGGTTCTTGCGCTTCTCGGTCCCCATGTTTCCAGACGCGACAGTGAAGTATCGCTGGATCATCATCCTCCTGTCGTTGATCGGGATCGTTTACGGCGCCTTAGTCTGCATGATGCAGAAGGACATGAAAAAACTCATCGCCTACTCGTCGGTGAGCCACATGGGCTTCTGTACCCTCGGCATTTTCGCGCTCACTCCGCTGGGCCTTTCCGGCAGCATCATTCAACAGCTCAACCACGGAATTTCCACAGGCGGGCTGTTCCTAATTGTGGGCATGCTTTACGAGCGCAGGCACACGCGCTTGATCTCCGAATTTGGCGGACTCGCGACGCCCATGCCGAATTTTGCCGTCCTATATCTGATTATTACCCTGAGTTCGCTCGGTATGCCTTTGTTGAACGGTTTCATCGGTGAGTTCACCATTCTGCGCGGCGTCTTCGAAGTCAGTTGGAAGTGGGCCGCTTGGGGCGTGCTCGGCGTGATCCTCGGTGCCGCGTATCTGCTCTGGCTGTATCAACGCGTGATGTTTGGCAACGTGACAAATCCTGCAAACGAACATTTGCCTGACTTAAACGCGCGCGAATACGCCACCATACTTCCGCTCGTGGCTTTGGCTTTCTGGATCGGAATCTATCCTAAGCCGCTATTCGATATTCTTGACAAGCCGGTGCACGAATTAGTCGAGCGCGTGCATCCCGGCTATTATTCCGCGCCTGAGCTGACCCCGCGAGCAGCGCCCCCGGCCGAGGCCCCTACATCGAAGGCTTATCCGGGCAACGTGCCACTGGCGCAGATAGAAGTACTGCCGCCGCCATCTTCTTCTCGCGTTGAGGTCCGGTAGAAATGCAAGTCCCCTGGCAGGATGTTTTCGATCAAACGCGCCGCGATTTCGTTTTTGTCTTGCCGGAGGTAATGCTCGCCTGCTTCGGCCTCGCCACCTTGCTTCTGGATTTTTTCCTGACCAAAAAAGAAAAATCCTGGAATTCGTTGACCGCGATGCTGGGTGTCGTCTTCAGCGGTGGCGCCCTCGTATTGATGTATAAAATGCAGGCTCCCACCTACGCCTTCGGAAATTCCATCATCATCGACCCGTTTTTTATCTTTTTCGGATTCATTTTCCTGGCTTCCACCGCGCTCGTAATTTTAATTTCCGTTAAATACATGGAAATTGAAAAAGAGCAGCACGGTGAGTATTACGCTCTGATGCTTTTCGCGACGGTCGGCATGATGTTCCTTGCCTGTGGCAACGATCTGATCGTCTTGTTTGTCGCGCTGGAAACCATGGCGCTAAGTTTCTACGTGCTTACCGGATTTTTGCGCGGTGACCGCAAATCCAACGAAGCCGCAATGAAATACGTGCTGATAGGTGCCTTCAGCTCCGGCATCCTAGCCTACGGCTTCTCCATCCTTTACGGAATCTCTGGATCGACGAACCTGGTAGTGATCGCGAACGCCATCACTGAACGCAGCACGCGTTACGGCCACGGCGACGTGCTCACAATTTTAGCTCTGGGGACCGTATCGGCCGGAGTCTTCTTCAAAATCGCCGCAGTCCCGTTCCACCAATGGGCGCCGGACGTTTACGAAGGCGCGCCCACTCCGATCAGCGCTTACGTCAGCGTCGCTTCCAAAGCCGCCAGCTTTGCCTTGCTGCTGCGGCTCTTCCTCACAGTGTTCTGGCCGGTCAACCTCGACTGGGTTATCGTGATGGAAGCAGTCGCGGTTCTTTCGCTAACCGTTGGTACGCTCGCCGCGATCACGCAGTCAAATATAAAACGCCTGCTGGCATACTCCTCCATCACGCAAGTCGGTTACATTTTGCTCGGCTTAGTCGCTTCCGTAAATTCAGACGGCACTCTCAACGAACGCGGCTTGCAAGCCATGGCGTTCTATCTTTTCGTTTACGCGTTTTTCAACACCGGGGCTTTCGCCATCGTGATTCTGTTGCGTCACAAAGGCGTGATCGGCGACGACATCGACGACTTGAATGGACTTATCCAGCGCAACCCCGGCGCGGCAGTCCTGATGCTGATTTTTCTGCTGTCGCTCGCCGGAATTCCGCCCACCGCAGGGTTCTTCGCCAAGCTTTTGGTTTTCTGGTCGCTGATCGAGACCGGTCATACGTATCTGGCAGTCTTGTCCGTACTCTATATCTTGCCCGCGGTTTACTATTACTTCCGTCTGGTTGCCGCGATGTGGGTAAAAGAAGCCAGCGATCCCGTGCGTCCGGTGATTTCGCTGGCGCAGAAATTCGCGCTTGCGGCCATGATGATCGTGACCCTGGCCGCCGGAATTTTCCCGGAGCAGTTCCTGCGCTTCGCTACCTATTCCTTGCTGATCCCGTTCGGCCGCTGAGCGCCAGACGCTATGGCTTCACAAGATCCCTCTCCGCGCAAACGATCAACCGGCGCTTCGCAAATGGCCTTGGCCATGGAACTGCCGTTCGTCCTGGCGGGCGGCGCTCTCGTCGGCGGTCTGCTCGGTTATCTACTGGACCGCTGGCTGCACACAAAACCGTTTCTGATGATTCTGATAGGTGCCCTCGGCTTCGCGGTTGGTTTGCGCGACATGCTGAAGAGGTTGCAGAAAAGTGACGACAACGACAACGGAAAATCCGGATGAAGCGAGCCACGCCCGGATCTCTCAGCGAATCGCCTGGCTGATACTAATTTTAGGCTTCGTGGCAGCCACAGCTGTGTTCGTCGCCAAATCCAGGCGTGCCGGCGCTGGAATTGCCATCGGAACTTTTCTTTCCTGGTTGAACTTTCGCTGGCTGGACCAATCCCTGGGGGTAGTTGCAACCGTCACAACCGCGAAAGCAGGAACCGCCCAAGCCCGCACGCCAGCCATCTTTTACTGGAAGATCGGCGGCCGGTACGTATTGATAGCAGCGGTTATCTATGTTACTGTTCACTACTTTGCAGTACCCCTCTTGTCGGAGCTGGTGGGTCTTCTTTCGCTCGGAGCGGGTGCAATTGTGGGAAGTCTTTACGAAGTCTTTCGGGGCCTGCATAACGAATGAACGAACACCTAAACTGGTTTACGCTGCTGCTGAACAAGCTTTTTGGCCACGCTGTACTCGCGGTTATGGCCGCTGTGAAAATCGCTCCCAGGGATCCCGCAAATCCTATTCCAAATTTCGTGGCCGCTTCGATACTCGTTTGCCTATTGGCTGTAGTTTTTTTTCTTTGGCTCAAGCCAAGAATTTCTGCCGACCGCCCCGGGGCTACCCAACAAGTAATGGAGCTTCTGCTCACGAACTCCATGAGTGTCGGAATTCGCGATTTGCTCGATGAAAACGTAGGTCAGGAAGGGCGCGAGTATCTGCCCATGGTTGGCGCGATTTCCATTTTCATTTTATTTGCCAACGCCATCAGCCTGGTTCCGATTTTTCTTTCTCCTACCGGCCATCCGAGTGTTCCTCTGGCCTGTGCTATCCTCACGTTTGCTTACTACAATTGGCTCGGTTTAAAGCACCACGGTCCGATCGGTTACGCCAAACATTTTGCCGGCCCTGTTTGGTGGCTCTCCTGGCTCATTTTCCCGGTAGAAATCATCAGCCACACCGCGCGTTTGCTCTCACTCACCGTTCGGTTGTGGGCCAATATTTTCGCCAGCGAACTCATCTACGTAATCTTCCTGGGTCTTTTTATGACGCCCGCTCTGGTTATCGGGCGAACGCATCCAGCCCTGGGTTTGATCCTGGGGATTTTTCCCGCAGTTTTTCCCGTGGCTTTTATGGCCCTGCATCTTTTCGTTGCGGTTGTGCAGGCCTTTGTGTTCACAATTCTTCCCGCTCTCTATATCGGAATGGCAACTTCAGACGAGCATTAATCCGGCTTCATCGCTGCCCAGTGTGATCCCGGCTGCTGGAGGATGACGGGAGCCACCTCCTGGAAGCGTTTTATAAAAAAGGAGAAACAAGTGAAAAAAGTTACCGCGTTGATGTTCCTGTTGTTTGTTTCCGCCAGCATGGCTTTGCCTGCATTCGCTCAATCCGAGGCGGGCAAACCGCCGGAGCACGTTGCCCGCTGGATCGTGCTGGCAGCCGGTGGTTCCATGGCTATTGCAGCTTCGTTTTGCGGCATCGCACAGTCCCGTGTAGCCGCAGCCGCTTGCGAAGGAATGGCCCGCAATCCTTCAGCAGCAGGCGCAATTCGAACAGCCATGATTCTCGGATTGGTGTTCATCGAGACTCTGGCGCTGTTCACCCTCGCTATCGTATTCGCAAAAGTCGGTTATTAAAAACGCAAGTCTTGACGCCCGGAGGCCGCCAGCGAGCTTCCGGGCTTTTTTTTCTAGCGCAATCGCGTTTCGATATCGCGCAGAACTCACCTGCAAAGTGTCAGGGTTACGGAAAATAGAACGGAGGAGGAACTAGCGAAGATAGATAGAATCGGCAGCCACTTTGGCAAGGTAAAGAACGCGCGCGGGGAGTATGCCAAGATACAGCGTCCCAACAGCCGCGATAGCGAGAGCGAATGCGAGTGTAGGCGCCACTCTGGACGGCACGTACTCTTTCGAGGGCTCCCAGAAATACATTGCCACAATCACGCGCAGGTAATAATAAGCGCCGATCACGCTGTTGATGGCCGCGATCACCACCAGCCATACGATCTTCGAATCCAGTGCAGCCTGAAAGGCAAAAAATTTTCCCAGGAATCCGCCGGTGGCCGGCAATCCCAGCAGCGAAAGCAAAAAGAGCGAAAAACAGATGGCCAGTACCGGCTGCCTGCTGCCCAATCCCGCATAATCGGTAATTTCCAGCCGCTTTTCGCCTTGCTGTCCCAGATGCGCGATCACCAGAAACGCGCCAATCTTCATCAGCGCGTAGGCGGCCAGATAAAAGAGAACTGCTGCGATTCCAATATCAGTCCCCGCAGCGAAGGCGACCAAAATGTATCCGGCATGCGCGATAGACGAGTATGCCAGCATCCGCTTCACGTTCGTTTGCACCAACGCTGCGAAATTTCCAACGATCATGGTCAGCACCGCGGAAATCCAGACCGCCCAGAACCAGAAGTTTCCTGCGGACCCGAAAGACACGCAGAAAATCCGCAACATCACCGCGAAAGTCGCTGCCTTAGGTCCCGATGCGAGCAACGCCGTCACTGGCGTCGGCGCGCCTTCATAAACATCGGGTGCGTAGACCTGGAACGGAGCAACCACGACCTTGAACCCCAGACCCACGAACATCAGCGCGAGCCCTAGAATTGCAAGGGACGCAATCTGCCCCTGGTCAGCGATCATTTTCTGCAGCGCGCCGGCAATCAAATCAATACGCGTAGTTCCCGTCGCGCCGTACACCATGGCAATGCCGTACAGGAAAAATGCCGTAGCGAACGAGCCCAGCACAAAATATTTCAAAGACGCTTCATTGGACTCGATCGCGCGCCGCCGGAAGCCTGCCAGTACGTAAGTGGAAATTGAGCTCATTTCGAGCCCGATAAACGCGGTAACCAGCTCGTTGGCCCCCGCAAGGATTCCCATCCCTGCAGTTGCGAACAAAACCAGCGCATAGTACTCCCCACGTTGGATGTTCTCTTGGTCCAAATAATTGAACGACCCCAGAATCGCAAGCGCCGCGGCGCCAATCACCAACCCATGCACAAAAATGCTGAACGCATCCGCCCGAATCAAATCACTGTAGGCGTTGCCGGGATCATGCGCCATCAGATGGACTCCGACCAAACCGCTCAGTGTTCCGATGAAGGCAAACCACCCGAGCGCCCGCTTGTGCGCAGCTTGAACAAACGGGTCCGCGACCATAATCACGATGCCAAACGCGCAAAGAATTATTTCCGGCGCGAGCCGGTGGAAATTTCCGATTTGTTCGCTGGGAAACGAAATCACGGCTGAACGCGCCTCAAAGAAATTTTCTTGGGAGACGCATTCGTGCTCGGCACAAGCGCAACGCCAGCCACTTTTCCTGCAAGCTCCGGCGTCGCCTGCCGGCGTGAAGCGCTTTGCACGCGGTCCATTTGTTGCAGCAGGCTATCCGTGGAGCTTTGCATGCGCCGCGTAAAGAGCGGGGAAGCCACGCCCATGAAGATAATCGCCACTGCCATCGTCACAAGAATCAACCCTTCGCGCCCCGACGCGTCTGGCAAGCTGCGATTCTTCTCCACCGTTACCTCTCCGAACCCGACTCGCTGATAGGCCCACAATAAATAGATCGCCGAAAGCACCGCGCCGCTCGCCGCCCAGGCTGCCCACGCATGATGATTTTGAAACGTGCCAATCAGGATCAAAAACTCGCCGATAAATCCATTCAGCGGCGGCAACGCCAGCGATGACAGCGCAATAAAAAGAAAAAATGACATCAGTACCGGCATCGGATTAACCAGCCCGCCGTACTCCTTGATTTCATAGGTGTGCCGCCGGTCGTACAGCATTCCTACACCAAGGAAAAGCGCGCCGGTCGAAACTCCGTGGCTCAACATCTGAAAAATCGCGCCTTGAATCGAAATTGTGCTGAAGGCAAAAATTCCCAGCACCACAAATCCAAGATGGCTCACCGACGTGTAGGCCACCAGCCGTTTAAAATCGGTCTGCACCGTAGCCACCATCGCGCCATACACAATCCCAATAATCGCAAGCACACCAATGAGCGGCGCCATGCGATGCGATGCGTCGGGAAACAGCGGCAAACAGAATCGCAGCATCCCGTAGGTTCCGAGCTTCAACATCACGCCTGCCAGAATCACCGATCCTGCCGTGGGAGCTTCTGTGTGCGCGTCCGGCAACCAGGTATGCAGAGGGAACAGGGGCACTTTTATCGCAAACGCCAGAAAGAACGCTCCAAAAAGCAAAAGCTCGGTTCGCGCCGGCAGCAGAACCATTCCCGTTTGCAGCTTCGCCTGAATATCCGGCAGATCAAACGTGCCGGCCAGGTTGTAGAGCCACAAAATCGCCACCAGCATCAGAATGGAGCCGAACATGGTGTACAGAATAAATTTCACCGCGGCATAAATTCGCCGGCCGTGTCCCCAGATTCCAATCAGGAAATACATCGGAATCAGTGTGAGTTCCCAGAAGAAGAAAAAGAGCAGCAGATCGAGCGAAACGAAGACGCCGATCATGGCCGTCTCAATCACAAGTAGTGCGATGAAAAATCCTTTTACGTTTTCTTGAATGGCTTGCCACGAACACAGAATCGCAAGCGGCGTCAAAAATGTGGTGAGCAAAACAAGAAACAAGCTGATGCCGTCCACGCCCAGGTGATAGTGAATATTCGCGCGCGCGATCCAGTCGTAATATTCTTCGAACTGGTATCCAGCGTTAACCGCATCGAACCCGCGCAGCAGAAATAACGAAATCGCAAATTCCGCCAGGGACACAGCCAGCGCAATCCGCCGAATCCAAGTGTGATCGTCCGAGCGTAGCAGCAAAAGCGCCGGCACGCCGAGCAGCGGCAAAAACGCGATCACCGTCAACAGATGAGAAGGCATGTCCACGCTAGCGCACCATTCCCCAAACTCCCAGCATCAACACAGTGAACCCGACCGCCCCGATCACCACCCAAGTGGCATAACTTCGCGCGTTCCCGGACTGTATTTCGCGGGCCTTCCCGCCAACTTCACGCGCAACAGTCGCAACTCCGTTTACCGTGCCGTCGATTACACGTTCATCCACCACGTGCCAGAGCACATTCGTCGAAATCCAAAGGAACGGCCGGATAATCGCCGCGCCATAAATTTCGTCCACATAATATTTGTCGAGCAAGAGTTTGTAGAGACCGTGCGCCCGCTCGGCAAGTTTCTTCGGCGCGTCTGGCTGGCGTATATAAAACCACCAAGCCACAAGCAATCCGATAATCGCAAGCACCACCGGCGGCCCAGTCAGAGCGTGAAATAATTCCATCGCCGGACTCGGCGATATTCCGCCCGCTTCGCCTGCCAAAGACACGCCTTGTTCGATTCCAGCCGGCACTCCGTAAGCAGCGAACACAGGATGCAAAAACGCTTCGAAATAATCCGTCTTGCCCACAAGATGCGGCGCAGCAAACCATCCGCCCACAGTCGCGAGCAGCGCGAGAATCATCAACGGCACAGTCATGTTGCGCGGCGATTCGTGAACGTGCACTTTATGCTCGTCAAATCGCAGCTTGCCAAAAAACGTAAGAAATATCAGCCGGAACATATAGAACGACGTGAGCCCCGCGCCAGCCAAACCAAGCAGCCACAGCGTGATGTGAGCGTTCGGCCCCGAACCGGCCGCATCCAGAATTTCGTCCTTGCTGAAGAATCCCGCGAAGCCCGGAATTCCCGCAATCGCAAGCGTGCCAATGAACATGGTCCAGAAAGTCACTGGGATTCGTTTTCGCAGCCCGCCCATGTTGCGCATGTCCTGCTCGCCGCCCATAGCGTGTATCACGCTGCCCGCGGCCAAGAAGAGCAAGCCTTTGAAAAGCGCATGCGTCATCAGATGAAAAATCCCCGCCGCGTACGCTCCAACTCCGCAACCAAGGAACATGTATCCAAGTTGCGACACGGTGGAATAAGCCAAAACTTTTTTGATATCGGTCTGCACCAAGCCAATCGTCGCCGCATAAAACGCAGTAATCGCGCCCACTGCCGCCACCACAAACATCGCAATCGGCGCTCGCGAAAACAGCGCATGCATGCGCGCCACCATGTAAACGCCCGCCGTCACCATGGTCGCCGCGTGAATCAACGCGCTCACTGGTGTCGGACCTTCCATCGCGTCCGGCAGCCAGACGTACAGCGGCAGTTGTGCCGACTTTCCAATCGCGCCGGCAAAAAGCAGCAGACAAATCCACGTGAGCACGCCCGCTTGCGTCGTGCTCTCGGCCGGCATATTCGCGGCCTTTGCAAAAACCGTTCCGAAATCCACGGACCCGAAAGTCCAGAAAAGCAGCAGGATTCCAACGGTAAACCCGAAGTCGCCAATTCGCGTGGTAATGAACGCTTTTTTCCCGGCATTAATCGCAGATTGTTTCAGGAACCAGAATCCAACTAGTAGGTAACTGCACAGCCCCACGCCTTCCCAGCCCATAAACATCAAAACAATATTCGCCGCCAGCACCAGCGTAAGCATGAAAAACACAAACAAATTCAGGTAGGCGAAAAATCGGTAGTAGCCTTCCTCGTGCGCCATATATCCAGTGGAATAAATGTGCACCAGCAGGCTCACAAACGTGACCACCAGCAGCATCACGATCGTCAAGTGGTCCATCTGCAGCGCAAAGTCCACCTGGAACGATCCCGCTGACATCCAGTTGAAATAATGTTTGAAAAACGAGAGCTGTCCCGCCGGCAGCATCGAAAATTCGCGAATGGCCTCCAGCACGCAAAGAAAAGCCAGCGAAACGGAGCCGATCCCGATCGAATTTACGATCGTCTTGGACCAATTTTTGCCCAGCAAGCCATTCAGCGCAGCCCCCGCCAGAGGCAGCGCGAGAATGATCCAAAGATGTTCGAGTATGGGCATCAGAATTTCAGGAGGTTCACGCGCTCGATGTTCAGCGTTTGCCGGTTCTGGTAAATCCGTATCACAATCGCCAGTCCCACCGCCGATTCCGCCGCAGCCACTACAATTACGAAGAAAACGAATACGAGTCCGTCCAATTGTCCCCACGCGCGCGCAAACGCCACAAATGCAAGATTCACCGCGTTCAGCATCAGTTCGATAGCCAACAAAATCGTGATGATATTGCGCTTGAACACAAAAGCCACCACGCCCAGTCCGAACAGAATTGCGCTCAGTACGAGATAATAGGAAACCGGAACGACGCTCATTCGTCCCTCTTGGCCAAAACCAGCGCGCCCAAGATCGCAATCAAAATCAAGATAGACGTGGCTTCAAACGGAAATAAATATTTCTGGAAAAGTTGCACTGACAAATCTCGCGTCGAAACCATCACGTTTGCGGACCCCGCGCCGTTTGCCGGCGTTCTTCCGATCAGCGAATGCGCCATCCAATGCGCCAGATCAAGCAGCAGTAGAATGCCCAGCGGAATTCCCGCATATTTCGCCATCTTGCTGAAGTCCGTACGCTCTTCCACGCCCGCGTTCAGCAGCATGATCACGAAAACGAAAAGCACCATGATGGCGCCCGCGTACACAATAATTTGCACCGCCGCAACAAATTCCGCGCCAAGCATCAGATACAAACCCGCCAGCGACATCATCACCACAATCAGCGACAGCGCGCTATGAATCGGCTCGCGCGCCATAATCAGCAGCAGCGCTCCGCCAATTGCGATCAGCGCGAAAACAAAAAACATAATAAAGGGCAGCGTCATCCGTGCTTCACCAATAAAGGAAAAATAATCCAAAACGCGGTTCCGACCAGATTCGCCAAGGAAACCGGCAGCAACAGTTTCCATCCCAACGACATCAATTGGTCATAACGAAAGCGCGGCAGCGTTCCGCGCGTCCAAACGTAAAAGAAAAGCAGTCCGCCCACCTTCAGCAGAAACCAGAAGGGACCCTGGATTATCGGTATGACCGCGGGAAGCAAACAAAGCGCGCCAAGCACCAGCGCTCCGCAAGTAATTACCACGAGCTGAATCCGAGCGATCCCGGTGGCTCCCATCACCGCGTCGTACGCCAAATACACGCCTAACCCCAGCAACACGACGGCAGGCAAATATTGCAAAAATGCCCAGCTCTCCGGAAAAGGAGACAGCCATCCGCCCAAAAATAAAATCGTCGCCAGAAAAGAAACCGTGAGCATGTTCGCGTATTCCGCCATAAAAAACATCGCGAACTTGAAACTGGAATATTCAGTGTGAAAACCGGCTACGAGTTCCGTTTCCGCCTCGGGCAAATCAAAAGGAACGCGGTTCGTCTCCGCAATGGCCGAAGTGAAATAGCAAAGGAAGCCAATAATCTGCGGAAATATGTGCCAGCGGGGAATAAACGGCAGGTAACGATAGTATCCCGTCTGGTCCGAAACCATCTCGTTGAAATTTAGCGTCCCCGCCAGCAGCACCACGCCGACTACCGAAAGCGTCAGCGCCACTTCGTAGCTGATCATTTGCGCCGAACTTCGAAGTCCGCCAAGCAGCGGGTACTTGCTGTTCGAAGACCAACCGGCCAAAGCCACGCCATACACGCCGATTGAGGTAATGGCGAAAACAAACATCAAGCCGATATTTACGTCCGCAACGATCAGCTGTGTCGGCTGCCCAAGAATCGTAATCGTCGCCGGACCAAAGGGAATCAGCGCAATCGTGGTCAGCGCGAGCGATAACGCAATAAACGGAGCGAAGATATACAAGAACTTGTCCGCTCCCGGCGGCGTCAGGTCCTCTTTAAATAGAAATTTCAGCCCGTCGGCCAGCGGCTGCAGCAAACCATGCGCACCAACATAGTACGGGCCCCAGCGCGACTGAATGTGCGCCACGACTTTCCGTTCAAACCAGGTAAGGTACGCCAGCGTCGTCAAAGTCAAAAAAAGCAAAATGACGATCTTTACTAGCGATACCACCAGGACTGCGTGCTGGGTGACGAACTCCACGGCGTGTCTTTAGCCTCTTTTGTGGATGCGAGCCTGGAACAATAGCGCCCCAACGTTCCGCTCGTAAATAGATAATCGTGTGAAGAGAAAACGGTGCCTGCTGGCACGTTGTAGTTTGGTTCCGGTGATTTGCAACTTGCTGTTGTGAGTTGCGCGCCCCCCGCCAGCAATGTCGCAACAGAAACTTCATATCCCGCCACGTTCTGGCGGATTTCATCAAACGCCGCATCCGGCGTGCGCAAACGAATCGGCGAGCCCAGCCCAAGCATTCCGAGTTGGTGTGACAAAATGCGCAGCAAATCAAAATCGCTGCGCGGTCCCTGGGGATCGATCGAGCGATGCGTCATCTGCACTTCGCCCGCCGTATTCGTCAACGTGCCGTCTTTCTCATAGGATGACGCAGCTGGCAGCAGCACGTCCGCGCGCAAGGCCGTCTCGGTCAAAAACATGTCGTGCACTACGAGAAGCTCCAGTCCACCGAGACGGTCGTGCTGCGCAACTTCAAAAGTCTTTACCGGATTTGCGCCCACCACGTACATCGCTTTCAGTTTTCCAGAAACCGCAGCCTCCATCATGGCCCGTGCGGTCATCCCAGGCCCGCCTGCAATCTGGCATCCCCAAATTTGTCCAAACTTCCTTCGCTCCGCTTCGTCAGCGAGCGTGGCGTATCCCGGCAACCGGTCCGGCAAAATGCCCATGTCGGCAGCGCCACGCGAATTCGAGTAATCGCCCAGCGCCATATAGCGCGTCTGCCCGGCAAGACGCGAGCCCAGCGTCACCAAATCGCGAATCGCCGGGCCTTGGATGTCCGCGCCAAAAAGAATTACAACGTCCGATTCTTTCTCCAGCGCGGATTTCAGTTCGGCCAGCGAATCCGCAACGGGTTTCTCAAACTGTCCTTCGCCGCGCGCCAGCCACCGAACTGCGGCAGCCTCACCGCCCTTAGCCGTTTCCACGCCGTGCGCCGCTTGCCGATGAATTTTGCTCGGCTCGCCGTTAATCACATACAGCCGCGCCTGATGGTGTCGCACGCCGGTCCGAATCTGCCACGCAACGAAAGGATTCTGGTTCGTCACATCGTTGGCAATCAGCAAAACCGCATTCGCCTTGTAAATATCCGCCATTGTCGCCTGCGCGTCTGCGGCTTTCGGTCCCAAAGCATCGGCCAAGCCCGCGTAATCAGCAGTCCGATGATGATCGATGTTGTTGGTCCCCAAAGTCCCGCGCGCAAAGCGGTTCAGCAAGTAATTTTCTTCGTTGGTGGTATGATTCGAACCGATCACGCCAATCGCGTTCGCGCCATGCTTCTCGTGAACTTGCTTCAGTCGTCGCGCGATTTCCTCCAACGCGTCTTCCCAACTCGCCGGTTCCAGCTTCCCATTACGCCGAACTAGTGGCTGTCGCACGCGCTCGGGATTGTGCGTGAAATCAAATCCAAAGCGCCCTTTCGCGCACAAAAACTCGTCGTTGATCCCCGAATGGTCTCGATTGTTTGCGCGGAGGATTTCATTGTTGCGCACGCCTAGCGTCGTCTTGCACCCGTTCGAGCAGTGCGTGCAGGGGTCCGGGACATATTTCATTTCCCACGGCCGCGTTTGATAACGATACGTGCCGCTGGTCAGCGCGCCCACCGGACATATATCGATGCACATGCCGCACTCTTCGCAAGCCAGTTCGCCGGGCTTGTTCGGCAGGATCACAGAATTCACGCCGCGCGCGCCCACGCCGAGCGCTTTCACGTCCATACCTTCATCGCAAACGCGCACGCAGCGAAAACACAAAATGCATCGCGGCGCATCGTAATAAACCAACGGCGACCACTTTTCTTCCGGGTAATGCAGTTTTTCTTCATTGAAACGGCTATGGTCCAGCCCATAGCGAAAAGTCATATCCTGCAATTCGCATTCGCCGCCTTTGTCGCACACTGGACAATCCAGCGGATGATTCGAGAGCAGAAATTCAATCATGTCCTTGCGCGCTTTGTGCACTTGCGGCGTATCGGTCTTCACCACCATGCCTTCCACCGCCACCAAGGTGCACGCCGTCTGCAGCTTCGGCGTCTTCTCTACTTCCACCAGACACGTTCTGCAAGCGGCTTGCAGCGAAAGCCCCGGGTAGTAGCAGAACGAAGGAACCTCTATGCCTTTGCTTTTCGCCGCTTCGATTACGAGCGTGCCCGCAGGCGTAGTAATTCTCTCGTCGTTGATCGTAAAGGTAACTTGTTTCACTTCAGGCATAAGTCCTAGGAAGCTCCCACAATCATCTCCGCGGGCTTGAACGCGCATTTCCCGCGCAAATGGTCTTCAAATTCGTGCCGCCACTTTTTCACGATACTAATCGTAGGCAGCGCTGCGGCATCGCCAAGCGGGCAGAAAGTCCGGCCCAACATATTTTTCGACAGCTCATCGATCAGAGAAATATCATCGGCGTGTCCTCCGCCCTCATGAAACCGGTCCAGTAATTTCCGCAGCCAGGTAGTGCCTTCGCGGCAGGGAATACACCAGCCGCAGGATTCGTGCGCGTAAAAATGCATGATGCGACGCGCCAGATCTACCATGCAGGTCTCTTCGTCAATGATCACGGTACCGCCGGAGCCCAGCATCGACCCGATTTTCGCCACCGAGTCATAATCCATGGCCACATCAATTTCATCCGCAGAAAGCAGCGGACAAGAACTCCCGCCCGGAATCACCGCCTTCAACTTCTTGCCATCCTTCATGCCGCCGGCTACGTCTTCAATCAAACGCCTCAAATTAAATCCCAGCGGCAACTCGTAAATTCCCGGCTTATTGATGTGTCCGGAAATTGAGTACAAACGCGTCCCGCCATTTTTCGGCGTTCCCAACGCAGCGTACCAATCTCCTCCTTGTCGAATCACAGCGGGCACGGTGCTGAGAGTCTCAACATTATTGATAACCGTCGGGCAGCCGTAGAGTCCCACCACCGCAGGGAAGGGCGGCTTAATTCGCGGATACCCCCGCTTGCCCTCCAGCGACTCCATTAATGCAGATTCTTCGCCGCATTCGTATGCTCCCGCACCCGTATGCGCCGCAAGCTCAAAATTAAATCCGCTGCCCAAAATATTTTTACCCAGATAGCCCCGCTCGTACGCTTCTTTAATCGCGCCCTCCACAATATCCAGCACGTAGCGATATTCCCCGCGAATGTAAACGTATCCTTGCTGCGACCCGATCGCGCGCCCTGCAATAATCATGCCTTCGATCAATTGGTGCGGGTCCATCTCCATCAACGGCCGATCTTTCGATGTTCCCGGCTCGCTCTCATCGCCGTTCGCCAGAATATATTTCGGTTTGGGGATGTCCTTGGGAACGAAACTCCATTTCATCCCGGCCGGGAAGCCCGCTCCGCCCCGCCCGCGCAGATTCGACTTCTTCATTTCGTCGATAATCTGGTCCGGAGTCATCTGTTTCAGCGCTTTTTCCAGCGCCTGATAGCCTTCGTTCTGCAAATACACGTCGATCTTCGTCGAATTCGGTATCCCGAACCTTTTGCTGATCACCGGAATTTCGGCAGGATTGCGCGGATGTAGCGAGCCCGAAGTCACCGCGACAGGTTTTGGTTTCTTCCCATCCTGAAGCTGCTCGAAAATCGCGTCCACTTTGTCCCGATCGAGATTTTCGTAGTAGTCGTAGTTTACCTGCATCGCCGGCGCGCCTGTACATGCGCCAATGCACTCCACTTCCTCCAGCGAAAACGTACCCGACGGGGAGACTTCCTTGTTGCCGATGCCCAGCCGCTTCTGCACATGCTTGTACAATTCGTTTGCGCCGCGCAGCATGCAGGAAATATTCGTGCAAACTTGAATGTGATAGCGCCCGCCCGGCTTGCGCCGCAACATGGAGTAGTACGCCAGCGTCTCGGTCACCTGCAGTACGTTCACGCCAACTCGTTTGGCAATCTCTTCCAGCACTTCATCGCTGAGAAATCCAAACTGGTCCTGCGCGTACATCATCATGGGGATCAGCGCAGAACGTTTAACCGGATAGCGCCCCAATAATTGCGTGAATTTTTCTTCCAGCGCGGCAGGAAGTTGCATTAGCGGTCCACTTCTCCCAGGACGATATCGGTGGTCCCAATGCAGGCCACGACGTCGGCGATCAAGCGGCCCGCCGCCAGCGTGGGCAGCGATTGCAGATTCACAAACGAAGGCGCGCGCACTTTTACGCGATACGGCTTTGCCGAACCATCGCTGGCCACAAAAAATCCCAGCTCTCCGCGCGGCGATTCGATCACTTGATACACTTCGCCCGGCGGTGGCGCAAACCCTTCGGTATAAATTTTGAAGTGATAGATCAGTCCCTCGATCGAAGTCTTCATCTCTTCGCGCGAAGGCGGAATAATTCCTGGCGCCTCGGTCTTGATCGGCCCGTCGGCTTTGGCCACTCGTTCCATGGCCTGCCGCACAATCTTGATGCTTTCGCGAATCTCTGCGACGCGCACTTGATACCGCGCGAAGCAATCGCCTGCGGTCTGCGTCTGTACGTCAAAATTAAAATCCTGGTAGCTCGAATAGGGGAACGCTTTCCGTACGTCGTACGCCACGCCGCTCCCGCGTAGCATTGGTCCCGAACATCCCATCGCGATCGCATCGTCGGCGCTGATGATCCCCACGCCCTGCGTACGCCCCAGCCATATGCGATTGTTCGTCAGCAAATCTTCGTATTCATCAACGTGCCCCGGCAGCGCATCCATCACCCGCCGCACCTTATCCAAAAATCCAGGAGGCGGTTCCAGCGCCAGCCCGCCGATGCGAAAATAGCTCGTCATCATGCGCTGGCCGGATACGTACTCAAAAATCTTCATTATTTCTTCGCGCTCGCGGAAGGTGTAAAGGAAAACCGACATCGCGCCTAAATCAATGGCGTGCGTCCCCAGCCAAACCAGGTGCGAAGCAATCCGGGTCAGCTCCGTCAGCAGCACGCGAATATATTGCGCGCGCTTAGGAGCTTCGATTCCCAGCAGTTTTTCCACCGCCAGGCAGTAGCCCAAATTATTTGAAAGCGGAGCCAGATAATCGATGCGATCGGTCAAAGTAATCGCTTGCGAATATGTTTTCGCTTCACAAGATTTCTCGATGCCGGTGTGCAGATAGCCGATCACCGGCTCTGCCTTCACTACAATCTCGCCGTTTAACTCCAGAATCACACGCAAAACTCCGTGCGTAGAGGGGTGCTGCGGTCCCATATTCAGGACCATCGTTTGCGCGGCGCCGGTGGGCGTTTCAATCGTAGTAGTCATCCATCTTCCAAATTCGCCAAAAGCTCAGCGAGGTCCTTCGGTCGGATAATCTTTCCTTAAGGGATGGCCTTCCCAGTCGTCCGGCATCAAAATGCGCTTCAAATTCGGATGCCCCTCAAAGCGTATCCCAAATAAATCGTAGTTTTCGCGCTCGTGCCAGTTCGCCGTAGGCCACACCGTAGTGACGGACGGCAGCACGGGATCGTTTCCGGCCAGCCTCACTTTCAGCCGCAAACGGTCGCTGCGCGCGATCGAAAGCAGGTGGTAATTCACTTCAAAACGAGGCTCCAGCGGAAACTGGTCCACCGTAGTGATGTCGGAGAGAAAAGAGAAATAAAGAAACGGCTCGGTAGCGAGGTAGCCCGCAGCCCGCTGCAAGTGTTCCCGCGGAATTACCACCGTCGTTTCTCCGCGAAATTCAATCACTTCTGAGACAGCTTGGCCGTCCCACGCTCGCAGTCTTTGCACTACGGGATTCTTATCGGCTTCCAGTGATTCCATTATGAGTTCGTTCCCGGGGTACGTCGCTCAACGATTCCAGTCGAGCGCGCCCTTCTTCCAGAGGAATATGTAACCGGCCAATAAAATTATAATGTACAGCAGCATCTCAACAAAACCGAACACCTGCAGCTGGCGGTAAACCAGCGCCCAGGGATACAAAAATATCGCTTCGATATCGAACAAAATAAAAAGCAGCGCCACCATATAAAATTGAACGGAAATCGGCTCGCGCGCGTCCCCGGTCGGGTGAATTCCGCATTCATAAGGCTCATCTTTCTCGCGCGATCGCTTGTGCCGCCCCACCAAAGTGGACACCACTATCAAGGCCCCGGCCAGTCCCATGGCCAGCACAAACATTAGTAACAACGAGCCATACGAATCTAGGTAATTGCTATTCATTTTCAGCGCGCTGTTATAATAACGACCCGAGTGCACCCGGTCAAATGAACTCTCGAATAATCGCGTCTTCGAAAATTTCTCGCAGCCGCTTCGACGGGGAGCGCCTCGCTCGATGAGCTCTGGTTTCAACACGGATATCAAGGTCGGCGAGCAGGTCTTTCACGTCCAAACGGAAGACCGCGGGCCTGCTCATCCCATCATCGACACGGCCGTCTATCAGAATGGCCGAATCTTGCATCGGCGCGCGTTCAATTACACGGAGCTGTCCAGTACGGATTCTTTTACCGACGAGGATCTTCGCTTCCGAGTGGAAGAACAGCATCGTGCCGTCATTGAAGATATTCGCTCGGGCGCTCTCGATTCAGAAATTGCTTCAGCGTCCGCCACCACGCAGGCTACTCGCCCTGGCGGAATTCAATTGCAACTTCTAAATCCGGGCTCTTGGCTATCGGCAGGGAAGGTCTCTTTAGAAATCGAAGTCTCGCGCCGTGCCGACCGCCAGCCGCATGTCGGTGCCAACGTCGAAGCGCAAATTGAAGGCGCGCTAGACGGCACTCGCCACTCCGCCACCAGTGACGATCAAGGTCGTGTCCGCATCCAATTTCCGCTCCCGCCGCTAGGGAAGGGCGATCTCGCCCTCGTCATCCAAGCCCAAGCCGACACTTGGAAGGACGAAATTCGTTTCATCATGCGCTCGCGCCCAAAAGAATCGTCAAGCTCATCGGCTACTCCCGCGCCATAATTTCCCCATGACGGTAAAAATAAATGGCGATTCCCGCGAAGTCCCCGAGGGCCTGACGGTAAGCACCCTGCTCGATTTTCTGGAAATGCGCAACGACCGCGTAGCCATCGAGTACAACTTAAATATTCTTCCACGCGCAATGTGGAACGAAACAAAAGTCCAGCCGAGCGACAATTTCGAAATTGTCCAGTTCGTAGGTGGCGGCTAGTTCACAGTGGCAATTTCCGACTGTGCTGTAATTTGCGGTAGGTTTTGCGTGTAGCGCCGGGACCTTCAGCCCGGCATTTTGTCTTTACGTCCTTTGCGGGAATAATGAGCTTAACTTCCTTTCGGCGATCTATCTCATCCAAGACTTCGAATATTTACTTGCGCCACTTCGGTAGCGGTTAACTTCCAGACTTTGGTGTATTGGCGGCCATGATTTTGCGTGCGGAATCGTTATCGCAGTAGACGCGCCATTCCGCAACAAGTCCATCTTTCACCACCGCCTTCCAGGCAGCCGGTATCTCCCAGAAATTCTCTCGCCTCAACTTGCCATTCACGGCAAATGTTCCTCGTGCGGTTCCAAACATAGCCACAACATTGTTCCGATCTAACTCATCCTTCACCTCAATCGCATAGTCCGGGAATATAGAGAAGTAGGCCTTCCATCCCTGGCGCATTTGATCCGCACCGCGAAATGTAGTGTTCAAGGCATCGACAAAGACGTGATCGGGCGCCATCAGCGCCACCAATCCCTCCACATCATGCTCATTAATCTTGGTCACGAACGCCATTGCTAGATCCACTGGATTTTGCGAATTCATTCCTGGCCGCTCCTGGTCCTCACCGACCGGACCGCGTCAGCTATACTACCGAATCCTTCCGATAATATTGAGGCCAGCCTCGGTTTTGCCTTACCGCTCGCGACCCCTGGTCCCACGAAACCATCTTCCGGGTCGGCGTGGTAGCTGGACTCGCAACGGAGCTAGCCATGCAAGTCCTGCTTAAATTTCCCGGCAGATGCAGTGGTACACTCTTTCTTGATTCAACCCGCTGACGTCATCTTTCGGTCGAGTTGAGCCAGCACGAGGGGCCAGGCCTCTTCATGGCGCGTCCTTAGCTCCTCATTAGGAAAACCAGCGTGCGTGAGTCTCAATTTTGTCCCGCGGTCATTGGGGAGTAGCTCCACCGTCACCACCGTCTCAAACCCATGCGTTGCCGTGGTCACCCAGGTCAATTCCACAAGTCGATCTCTTTCCAGCCTGAGAAATCTGCCATAGTGCGGATGCTGCGTTCCTTCAAATTCCGTTTCAAAAAAGAACGGCACGTTCACTTCGCTTCTCATCAACACAGTTCCAGGCGCCGCAAACCATCGATCGAACTGCTCGGTCCAGGCTTGAAATAAAACGTGCGTCCCCGCCGCCATCGCGCGCTCCACCGTCAGTCGAAACGGCCTCGATGACAAATCCGCCGCCGAAACGAACTTCATAAAACTCCTTCGTCACTCATTAAAGGCCCCGCCCTACTTCTTCAAATATTCCGCAAGTTTGTCGAAGCATCCTTCCCAGCCCTTCTTGTGGCTCTTGCGCGATTCCTCGGTCTGCAGCATTTCGTGCGTCAACACTACTTCCGTGATATCGGCGCCGCGCTCGAAAAATTCCACCGTGATCAGCGAATCTTCCGCCGGAACGCTGGCGTCCGGTTTTTCCGGCACCCTTTTCCAAAGCCATGTGAACGACAGCTTTTCGGGAGCCTTTACCTCGCGATAAACACCGCCACCAATGTAGGTGACACCTTCCGGCGTCTTCACTTCAATCTCGTATCGCCCGTTCGGCCGCACATCCAGCTTCAGATGACGCACTTGATGTGACTCAACGTCGCGGCACATCCAATGGTTCAGCGCTTCCAGCTCCGTCCAAGCGCGAAAGACTTTTTGCCGCGGGGCTGAAAAAGTTCGCCGTACTTGCACCGTCGTTCCTGAACTTGCAGTTTGCGTCGCCATGCTAGCCTCCGCTTGTCTCCCAAATTTTTGCGCTATGCTTCTAGCGTCTTCTCCAGAGCGTCGAAGCAGCCGTTCCAGCCCTTGTTGTGGTCCGCTCGCGCTTGGGCATCGGTGAAGCCCTCATGCGTCAGAAAAACTTCCGTAAAAGTACCGCGCGGCTGAAATTCCACTGTCACGAGCGTCTCCTCCTGCGCGCCGATCTTTTGGCCCGCTGGTGAAAATTTCTCCCAGCTCCAGGCAAAGACCAGCTTTTCCGGTGGCCGAATCTCTCGAAACGTCACTCGCTGTTTGTAAGTAGTGCCGTCCTGGCTCCTAACCTGCATCAAGTTTGTCCCGCCCGGACGCGCATCAAACGTCGTATAGCGCGTTTCGTTCCCGGGAAATCGGCACATCCATTTTTCTAGCTTTTCCCGTTGCGTCCAGGCCTCGAAGACTTTTTCGCGCGTGGCCGCGAACATTCTCCGGATTTCGACTTTGGTTTCGGGTCCCGTGACGGAGCTTGCCATTTTGAAGCCTCCTCTTTTCTCGATTCTTGTTCTAAATAATCTGCCAAAGCGTCAAATTGGTGTTCCCAGTACTGCCGGTATCGTTCGATCCATTCCGCCGCGTCTTTCATGGGCTCAGCCACCAGCCGGCAGCGATGCACGCGCCCATCCTTGTGCCGCGTAAGCAGTCCCGCGTCTTCCAGCACGCGCAAATGTTTGGACACCGCAGGAAGCGACATCTTGTAAGGCGCCGCCAGCTCGCTAACCGAAGTTTCGCCCTGAACCAGCCGCGCCAAAATCCCCCGCCGCGTAACATCGGAAAGCGCCGCAAACGTAGAGTCCAACTCTGCCCCTGGATGCTTAACCATATGGTTTAGTATCGTCGCACAGTTTTCTTTGTCAAGTTAAATTTTTGTAGGGAAGCGAGCTCTGCGGAAGCGGGCCCTAGTGGAGGAAACTTGCGAGGTTCTGGTGCGAGCTATCCGCTTTGCTTGCAACCGGAATCCGAGTCACCACGATGCGCCTTACGTTTAGATATAGCGCCGGGACCTTCAGCCCGCCATCCCTCTCTGCGGTATGCTCAACATGGTCATCGGGAACGAAGTCCCGCAGTTCGAGGGATCTGTTTTGCTGTTTTGGTTCTGTTGTTTGTTCTGTCGGGCTCGAGGATGTTTCGTCTTAAAGGATCACGGTCCCAGACTGCGCACTACGCCAGAAGGTGCCCCATCTTATCTTTCTTAGTGCGCAGATAAAATTTGGAGTGGTGACTCGTGCGCGGCCGGCAGGGAACTCGCTCCACCACGCGAAGCCCCGCGCTTTCAAGTTGCTCAACTTTGTCCGGATTGTTCGATAGCAGTCGCAGCTCGCAAACGCCCAAGGCCTTCAGCGCCTCTGCCGCAAACTCGTAGTCCCGAGAATCCGCCGCAAATCCAAGTTTGCTGTTGGCCTGCACTGTATCGAGCCCGTTATCCTGCAGCTCATACGCCTTCAATTTATTGATTAACCCAATCCCGCGCCCTTCTTGCGGTAAATAAAGCAGAACGCCCGCCGGCTCCTTCGCAATTCGCTTCAATGAGAATTCCAATTGCGCCCGGCAATCGCAGCGCTCGGAAGTAAACACGTCGCCAGTCAAACATTGCGAATGCACCCGCACCAGCGGCGCCGTCCCGCGCTGCGATCTCTGCCGCGGAGTCTTTCGCGAATTCCCTTGCGAGGTTCCGAGCGATGTCCCGTTCAACTCACCGCGCAGAATCGCAACAGCCTCTTCCCCCGGCCGCCCTTCGATCCCCACGACGTTAAAATCCCCAAAACTAGTAGGCAATTGCGCCCGCGCGACAAGCCGCGCCCCCACACGAACTGGCCCCCGCGCCCGTGTTGCCTGCGTACCTCGGGTTCGCGTCTCACGCGTGCCTACCCTCGTGCGACCGGCACGAGGCTGCGCCACTGGTTTATGACGCCGGCGTCCTGCCGCTCGGCTATTCCCTCGCCTAGCGGATTGTTTACCTTGTTTCACAGGAATCAAACATTATAGCAGTCCGAACAATCTCCGCGTTTCCAATCCGCGCTAAGGGCGACCCATCGACGATCGTCGCTTTAGGTGTCAATGGAGCGCCGGGGCTTTTGGGCCCGTCATGGCGCCGCTTCCGCCGCGTCGCTTCTGGAGCGGGCCGGAGCTTCTGCTCTGGCAGAAATAGCCCCACGCAGCGCCTACCTTCCGCGGTAAATCTTCCGCGAGTACTCTCCCCGACAGCTCCCACGAGAAGCAAACTCCCGCTGGTGCCATCTCTTTACATCGCACCCAGCTTTGGCTAACGTAAACCGAAGCATTCAGCTTCCGCAGTTCGCGAGCAAAAATGGGCACACTTTTTGGCGTACAAGACTTGCTGTTCACCTTGGTGCTGAAGGTCGGCTTCGCGGCATCCCTAGCCGCGTTGCTCGTCCGTTTCCGTTCCTTCCGCAGCATGCTATTTACAGAAGTCCGCGACTCCGACCAAAAAGTCATGCTCCTGCTTTTCCTCACTCCGCCGCTCGCCGTCGGAGTCGTGCTGCGCATTTTCGGTTACCGTTTCTTTGACCTTACCTTCGAAGGTTCTTTCCTTATGGGCCTCATCGGCGGCCGCATCGTCGGACTTCTCGGTGGTTCGCTCATTAGTCTCCCTGCATTTGGTAACCACGAATGGCTTGCCAGTCCCACCGCCGCCCTCGTTGGACTTGTCGCCGGAATGGTCCGCGAAATCATGCCCGAGAAAGAAGACATCTGGCATTTCGGCCCCTTCCTTTTTCTCAGTATCCCTCAATGGATCTGGCGCCTCGTGCGATACGGAAAAGCAAATTGGGCCATGCTGCCGCTGTTCACCTGTGCAGCGCTGGCCGTAGGAAAATTGGAATTAGCTAAAGCCGTTCCACCGCGCTGGCTCTTTGATTTCCGTCCTGAGAATTGGGGCTACGATCTGCTCGTCGTCCTCTCGTCCGTGATGTGCGTCGCCATGGCCATCAAAATTTGGAACAACACGCGCATCGAGATGAACCTCGAAGCCAATCAGCAGCTCCTGCTGAAAGCTCGCATGGACGCGCTCACCTCCCAAATCAATCCGCATTTCCTTTTCAACACGCTTAACACGGTTTCCTCGCTCATCCGTTTCGATCCCGACATGGCCCGCGGCGTGGTCCTAAAACTTTCCAACATTCTCCGCCGCCTTCTGCGCAAACACGAAACCTTCGTCCCTTTGCGCGAAGAGCTCGAATTCATCGACGATTATCTCGACATCGAAGTCATACGTTTCGGCCGCGACAAGCTGCAAATCTTCAAGGAAATCGACGACGAGACTCTCGAGACTTTCGTCCCCAGCATGCTGCTTCAGCCTATGATTGAAAATTCCATCAAGCACGGACTCGCTCCGCGCCTCGAAGGAGGCGAAATCCATCTCCGCACTCGGCGCCTGGAAGGCCGCCTGCTCATCGAAATCGAAGATAATGGCATGGGCATCTCCACCCAACGCCTCGCCGAGGTCTACGGCGGCGGCATCGGCATCAGTAACGTGCACGAACGCCTCCGTCTACTCTACGGCGACCAATTTAAGATGGACATTCACAGCCAGGAAGGCCAGGGCACCCAAATCCACATCGAAATCCCCGAACTGGTCACCGCCGAACCCTTCATCTTTTGAAAAAACCGCTAACTACGTTCCATAGACAGGTCCGAAGTAAGGATTCAATTTGCTTTACCCAGATTATTGTTTTGTACGCCACCAGACATACCGAAAAACCGCCAGCATGCTATACACCACCAATCGCGGTTTTGGTAAAATACGCATGTTCGTTCGAGCTTTGGCTGGAATCCTGGAGAAGCCTATGAGCGACTTTCAATACCCGTCGTGGCAAAAACCTTTGCAGGACGCCATCAGCGAACCCCACCTTCAAAAACTAGCCGAAAAAGTGGCCATTGCCGAGACCGCGATTTTTCAACGCATGCAGGAACTAGTGACCTCCCCCGGCGGCAATCACGAATCGGCGGCCATTCGTGAAGCCTGTAAAGAGCTGCTCAAGATCCAAACGCAGCGCCTCAAGTGGCCCGCTCCCGACGGCATGCTTGCAGACTGCCTGGAATAAGCCTTCTCCTCACCTTTTTCAACTGTCTAACTTTGAACATCACAGCCTTAACATTTTGTGCTACACGTGTGTGTTCGCCGGGAGGGTACACAGACTACATGATTGGCAAAAATAAAGAGCGTTGGCAGGAGTTGTGCGAGTTAGCCGAAAAAGAACAAGACCCCGACAAGCTGATCGCCCTAATAAAAGAAATCAACCGCCTCCTGGAAGAAAAGCAATCCCGCCTGACCCATAAACCAAAAGATTAAATCGTCATCTCGCTCAGACGTTTTTAGCGCCTCAAGGTTTGAATGTAGCGCCCCGGCCTTCAACCCGGCCTCTAGACGGGACCCGCTGCTCGCTTTGTCCCTCTCCTCCCGCACGCAAATCGTGAGAAAATAGCGCTCGAAAGCCCGAGTATATTCGCCGCCTCCAGCGTTACTTCGGTAAGCCATATCCACGGAGATGAACGTGAGACGCCTGCTCCCAACCCTAAGCGCCTTCGCCCTGCTAACACTCTCAACTGCAGCGCAGAGCGCCATGTCCACCGAAGCCCAGCAGCCCAGCACGCCCATCATAAAGGCCGTCCTCGACGGCGATCGCACCGCAGTCTTCTCCACGCCTCAAGACTCCTGCTCCTCTGACGACATTCCCGACGCCATGGCCCGCGCCTTCCGCGATGACACAGGCATAATCCATTTCATCTCTGCCAGCTCGATCACTTACCAAAGCCTCGGCCCAACTCTCGAGAGCCTCCAACATAGCTGCGAAGCGGCCTACGTTTCGAAGAACGAAGCGGATCCAGCGGACTATAACGATCAAGTCTGGCTCGATTCTTTCTACACTCTCAACGGAAAAAAAATCGCGGCTCTTTCACACACGGAATACCACGGCTGGTCGCATCCCGGCGAATGCACGGAACAGAATCCCAACAACTATTTTTATTGCGAATACGATTCCGACACCTATCACCAGTCCAGTGATGGCGGTTACCATTTCAACGGTTTCAAAGCGCCTGCCAATCTCGTAGCCGGAGTTCCCGAGAAGTATCAAATAGACCGCGGCCCCATGGGTTACAGCGTGGATTCCAACATCATCTCTTTCGGTGCTTGGTATTACGCCATGCTTACCGACTGGCCTTGGCCTCGAAACTGCTCCGGCACAACGGGCCCGCATCATTGTGTTGTTCCGCTGGGTGGCGCCCCCATGCGTACCACCGACGTATTCAATCCCGCTTCGTGGCGCGCCTGGAACGGCACTGATTTTTCCGTCTCTTTCGTCGATCCCTACGTCGGCCCGGTAATCAACCCGCAGCAACACATCTTTACCCCTGTCAAGTGGATGCAATTCATAAACGGACTAAATGTTTATCAGCCTTCCAATGTAGTCGTCGCCACTCTCTGGGATTACTGGGACCATGAATTAGGCCCCCCAGGCTTGTATTTCAGCACGTCTACTGACTTGATCCATTGGACCACGCCCAAGCTCGTAGTCACCCTGGCCAAGCTTCGCGCAAACGATCCCAAGGGCAGCTTCCTCTACGCCTATTTTTCCCTGATCGATCCCAACGCCCCGGACCCAAGTTTCTCCATCATCGGCAACAACCCTTTCCTCTACTACGTCCGCCTCAACAACGATAATGTGTACGACCGCGTCCTATTCCGGCAAGCCCTCACACTATCGCCATCTCAATAGCGACACGCATGTGTCGCAGCGCTTTCTTCAGCGTTCGCTTTGTCTTTTTTTGTTTTTCTCCCAACGTTGTCATCCCGATCCGCGCTTTGTACGGACGTTTTGAGGAATCTGCTGTTCGCCGTGGTCTTTGGATTTGATTTTGTAGCGGCGGTCTTCAGAGGGGCGCCTTTCTCTTGTATCCTTCACAACGAAACTTATCCCCATGCCGCGGGTTCCTGCGAGCATGCAAAGAAAGAGCGGCGCCATTCGCAGTCCTTCAGGAAGGACAGATGAAATCAGAACGCTTGCTTGCCCTGAGGTAGTTCGATGATCTCGGCTCGACATTTACTTTCCCCAAAAGTTCTGCCCTACGCGCTTGCTGCCGGTTTTCTTTTGGCCCCCGCATCAACACGCCAGCTTGAAGTTGGCGTGAACGTTGTAAATCCGATGCGCGCGAGCGCAGCTAATCAAAACGCGCTGATTGACCAACTAAAAGCCGCCCACGTTCGCCTAATCCGTGCGCCTCTGTCGCCTGACGATAAAGCCATCGACTTTGTCAAACGTGTTTACGCGCAAGAAATCAAAATCGAATTTCAATTGAGCCCCCAGTTTCCTCCGAATGCGCCGTCGCGGCCCTACCAAGCAAAAGAATTCCCCAACATGTGGGGCGGTCATCCTCTCTCTTTCGCTGACCCGCAACTCTCCAAAATTTACTTTCGGTCTGTAATAGACAAGCTGGAAGCAAACGGCATCGTTCTGGCGGGATTGGAACTCGGCAACGAAATTAACTGGACAGCTTTCAATCCGGAATTTCCCTTGCCTGGTAAAGGAATGAATTTCGGACTCGATGACCTGTATCACGATTCGGAAGCCAGGCAAATCGCCAAAGGCTATCTGCAATACCTGAAAATTCTGGCGCAATTGAAAGATGTGCGAGATCACTCCAAACTGAACCAGCACACGCCCATCATCTTGGCCGGCCTGGCCGATGACGGCGCTGAAGGCCCGCGCCCTAAATCCAAAACCGATAGCGTCAGCATCAACGCCACCATTCAGTTCCTTCGTGCCAACGGCCTGGACAAACTCGTGGACGCCTACGGCATTCACACCTATCCCTGGGAGAGCACTCCCGCGCGCCGCAAAATGCATTTGGAGAAATATGCGGTAGCGGAATGCAGCCCGGAAAATTCCCGCGAAGGCAAACCTTGCTGGATTACCGAGTGGGGTATCGCGAACAAAGACATGTCCTGCCCGTTGAACGATTCCGCGCGCATCGTTCTCATTAAAGAAACCATGGAAGATTTTCGCGAACTCGCAAAGCAGCGCCGTTTGATCGCCGCCATTTACTTCGCCTGGGATTCAGATCCGTGGTCAAAGATCGCGGACCCGCTGAGCATCTATCGCTGCGGCTCCTTGACCGACGGCGGAAAGCTCGCACTGTCACCTGGAAGGATGGGGAATTGAGATTGTAACTCGGGCGCTTATGTTCTTTAGACCTAGAGGTCTCGTGTCCACGAAAGCCGATCACCAAAATCTACTGTTCTCCTGGGTGTTCATTCACGCTCGTCCACGCCGGCAGCAATCCCGCGGACCAATGGGCCGTCGCTCGCAAATCCACAGCAGCGATCCCTGGCCCTGGCCAGAGAAGTGAGCAAGGCGCTTTTTGCCGCAGGAAAACTCTCACCTGTTCGTAGCAAGTTAAAAGGTCCGGTTTTTGTAGTAAGTGAGTTGTCCGGTTGAGTGTTAATCACCCGCCGCCGTCGCGGCTGTGGGGAAGTGGGAATCCCGCGCTTTGGGCGGGATTTCCAAGCGCGGTGGGAAAGT
>DATNLR010000026.1:0-2532 GCA_035602755.1 Binatus sp. (SeqCode)
CAATCCGTGCAGATGGGGATGCGGCTTGCGGTGATGAGCGTTTGGCCGCAAATTCGGCAGGGCGCAGGGAAGAGCACTGCGGCAACGGCGTCGACCGCATTCCGAATGATCACAGAAGCGTTGTTAACCGAGAGGGTACGAAGGGACGCTACTCCGGTTGCGCAGGCAAGTGAAGAAATTAAGTTACGTACGCAAATCTACGCAGCGAATTGTGGCGTTTATTTTATGTGGGAAGACCGTCGAATCCGGGTTGCAAAACCAGAATCGAGCGAAAAAACTTACAGCAGGCCCTGTTCCATTTTTTCCTGGCAGGGGAGACAGTAACGGGTCCAGGGCACGGCTTCCAGGCGCTTCTGCTGGAGTTCCTGATGGCAGGCGATGCATTCGCCGAAGCTATCATCTTTCATGCGAGCCAAGGCGTCATTCACCAATTGAAGCAGCGAACGGTCGTTATGCGTCTGGCCGAAGAGAAACTCTTTGGTGTAGGAGTTTGCAGCCTTGTCCGCGAGGTCCACGGTTGGGTCTTCATCGGCTTCGCGGCCTTCTTGTTCGGTGCGCGCAATTCCACGCATGAGTTCGTCGCGCCGAGTGACTAATTTCTTTTTGTAATATTCGAGCCGCTTCTTATCCATAGTTAGGTCCCTAAGCGAGGTTTGCCGCCTCACTAAAATCCAACGATTTTAACGACACCTTCTGTTCATTGTCAAATCAACCGATTCGCGAAGAGATAGACCAGTCATAGATGCGGCGGGTCGGCAAAAGGATTCCGGCGACTGAAATCAGAAGGACAGATGCTTCGACGGAAACAGAAGGTGAATGGCCAGAGCCCAAATCAGCAAAACGAGAAACACGAATGCGCTGCCTTCCGGCCCAACTGATCCGCCGGTCAGCCAAGTGGGGCCATGAAAGGACGAATTCAGAAGGTGTCCCTGTGCGAGCATTCCGCTATCCGGGACGGAATACAGATAGGTCTCGCCCCAATCCCAGGAGGCGTGCATCCCGATGGCAAACCAGATGGTCCCGGTGCGGCGCAGCGAAAATGCCGCCACCAACCCGAAGAGACCCGCCATGAGCGCGCCGTATTTCGCTTCGCCCGGATTTCCTAGGTGTATGGCTCCGAACAGAATGGCCAGCACGATCGCAGCGGGCCAGAAACCCATCCCCGAGGCCAGCGTTGATTGCATATATCCGCGGAAAGAAAACTCCTCGAAAATGCCGACGAGGATGAAGCCGAGACCATAGAGAGCTCCGTATTTGACTGCCTCGCCGCCGGTGATCGCAAACCCGCCGAGGGAAAAACCGTGGAAGATAGCAATGAGGGTCATCAGCAGGGACAACATGGCCAGGCCAAGAGGCACGCCTTGCCAGAAACGTTTTCCAAATGATTCACGGAGCGGCAAACCGTAATCCGCGAAGGATCGCTTCTCAATCTTGGTCATAATGAGGGCCGAGATGAGTAAGCAGAGAACTGTCAGGCCTTCACTGATGATTTGTCCGCCTGGCGTAATTAAATCTTTGGGCTGGGAGCGCATGTAGCCCCGAACGGCGGGGATTCGAAAGACTGTGAATTGGACTGCAGCGCCGAGAGCGACGAAGATGACAAGAAAAATAAGAAGGCGCCAGCCGGCGCGGATTCCGTTCGGGCCGAGAAAAATCTCGGCGCCTACTGATTGTGGCGGCGGAGGTGGTTCCGCGGCGCGCAAAGAAGGCACGGCTGGTTCTGAGTCAATGGTCACGCCTGGCCTCTCATCGTCTCTGTACTATACGGCAACCAGCGCGGGTTAGTTTCATCGCCATATCCTTGAGGAGCGCGCGTGCAAAGTCACTTCTTTAACATCTGAAATGCGAGGGCGAACAAGGCAAACGCTGGTAGTAAGACTTCGGCCGCCTGGTTTGGATAGCCTGCCTGACGTGTCTTGGCTGCGCCGCCTTCGACCCAAGTCTGCCGGTAACCAGGGTTGCGGCAGCGGAGAGCGGCTGCTAAAATCCTTAGTTCCGCGCGCCTGGAAGAGCCGCAATCGGAGACACCCTTCCACGCATCTAAATGACTTCGCCATGATTGTGAAACGCAGGGAGGAATGGTTTGGCTAAATATGATGTGGTCATTATTGGGAGTGGCCCGGGCGGCTATGTCGCCGCGATTCGTGCCGCGCAGTGGGGCTTGAAGGTAGCCGTGGTCGAGAAGGATCCATTTCTAGGAGGCACCTGCCTGCACGTCGGCTGCATACCTACGAAAGTCTTTTTGCATCATGCGGATATCTACGACCATTTCAAACGCGCGGAAGAATTCGGATTTGAAGTGAAGGATGTGAAGGTGAAGTGGCCCAGCATCCTGGCGCGCAAAGACAAGATCGTAAAGAAGCACGCTCTGGGGATTGCCAGCCTGTTCAAAAAACATAAAGTTGAAACAATTACCGGCTGGGGAAAGATTGCCGGGCCGGGCCGAGTTTCGGTTGAAAAGGACGGCAAGATAACCGAAATCGAGACGACGAATATATTGCTCGCTACGGGCTCGGAGGCGCGCTCTTTGCC
>DATNLR010000040.1:0-40229 GCA_035602755.1 Binatus sp. (SeqCode)
GCAGGGTATGGCGGCGTTGAAAATGGCACTCGCGCGCGTGGAAGATACAGTACCGAAAAGCAACAAAATCGGTACAAAGTTTCTTCAATCGGCGCGCGATTTCGCCGAAGAAGTGATTCAGCAAATTCGGACAGTCTCTTATTTGCTGCATCCATTATTGCTTGACGAAGCAGGCTTGGGGCCGGCCTTGCGCGTCTTCGCAAACGGATTCGCGGAACGTAGCGGCATCCCGGTGAAAGTTAAAATCAAGCGTGGTTTCGGTTCTTTGCCCGCGGAGATGGAAATCGCAGTGTTCCGCGTAGCGCAGGAGGCTCTAACCAACATCCATCGGCATTCCAAAAGCCGTGTCGCGAAGATCATATTGGAACGGGTGGACGGCAAAGCGCGCCTCACGATAGAGGATCGTGGAGTAGGCATTCCGCCCGCCTCCGCTGCGACTGGTTGGAATCCGCCTATGGGTATAGGCATTGCGGGAATGCGCGAGCGCGTTACACATCTCGGCGGAGTTTTCAATATTCTGAGCGAACCCGGGCGCGGAACCACGATTAGCGTCGAGCTGCCGCTTTCAAAGATCGCGCGAACCGCCGACGGAAAGCAGAGCGAACCTATCCGTGGCATGAAAACGGCAATCACTTCAAAGCCGGCGCCGAATCGCGGTTGATCGAGCAAAACAGTTTTGCCAGCAAACGAGGCCACACCATGTCAAAAGAAGCGGCAGCAGTAGCGGTCAGAGAAGCGCCCGCACCGCCAAGACCACCCGTCTCCAAAATGTATCGCGTTCTCGTTGTTGATGACCATTCCATTGTTCGCCGAGGAATTCGTTCGCTGCTAGAATCACAACCCGGCGTGGAAGTTTGCGGCGAAGCAGCCACCGGCGTGGAAGCGCTGCACAAGGTCAACACCGAGCACCCGGATCTGATGGTGCTCGATCTCACCATGCCCGAAAAAAACGGACTGGAAGTTACTCGGGTTGCGCGCCAGCAATCGCCCCACACCGATGTGCTGATTCTCACCATGCATTTTTCCGAAGAGATAGCCAAAGAAGTGTTGCGTTGCGGCGCGCGAGGTTATCTGTTGAAATCAGACGCGGATCACGAACTGCTCACCGCCGTGCGTCACATCCAACAGCACAAGCCTTTTTTCACCAGCAAGCTTGCTATGAGCATGGCGGAAAGTTTCGTGCGCGACCCCGATCCCCGAGAAAACGGCGCCACGGAAGTGCCTTTGTCAGCGCGCGAGTTGGAAGTCGTGCAATTGCTCGCCGGTGGGAAAAGCAACAAAGAAGCCGCCGCCATGATCGGCGTTTCCACGCGAACGGTGGAAAGCCACCGCAACCACATAATGCGCAAAATGGAATTTCAAAGCTTCAGCGACCTGATCCGCTTCGCCATACGCGCCAACCTGATCCAGCCATAGCGACAAAAGGCGTTGCGCATATCCGCTCCCTAAAATTTGCCGGGCTCTGGATCGCGGGGCAATCACCGCGGGAATAAGCTTCCCGTCGTGACTGGCGTTGGCGCCGACGCTGGCGCGATTGGGACTACGGGAACGGGACTGACGAATTCGCGGAGCTTTTGCCACTGCAGCAGCGCGAATAGCACAACTTGCGCCGCCAGCAGCACCAGCGCCAAGATCCACAACGGCGAATGTGCCATCCAACCCGAAATGTCGAGCCATGAAACATTAGACGGAATCAGCGCGGCAGAAAATGGCGCGAAGTTGGGACGAACAAATGTATGAGCGACGCCCAGAGCGACGGAGACGCAGATGTAAAACACAATTAAATACAAAACAGCGGCAACCAGAGGACGTCGCGAGCGCCGTAAACCCATCCATTGTAAGTAAAGCAAATCGCGTGCAACCCACAGCGCCAGAAATGCAATGTTCAAGGTTGCCAGGCCCCAACTCCACTCTCCGGGCGCGGGTTTTCGGTAAACCTGGATCAGTTCAACGACTGCAATTCCCACAACGATCACTCCCGCCACTAAAGAAGGAGCGGGCCACAACGCAGCCCACAAACTTGCCGCACTTTCTCCCATGGTTCTGATTCTCCGGCGGATGCGTTCACGATTGCGCAATAAGATTAAACCGAGCAGAACAAATACCCAGAACGACCAGCCCATCAATCCTTTTTCAATGTCCAGGGCCGGAAGCGCGTTGTAGCCCACCACCTGGTTATTAAAAACGATCGGCGCGCCAATCGGAGATTTCCAATTAAAAAACCCGATGATCAGAAACTCCAGGAACATGGCAAACCCGAATGCTTGTGCAGGCGAATACAGTTCGTAAACGGCGGGATCGCGTTTCAAGTTCCGTACAATTGCGAGCAAGAACCACGCCGTGAACGTGATGAAAATCGCCATCAGCACGATGAAGTGAGACGCCGAAAAACCAAAAAAGAGATCTTCGGGCGCTGGGCGCGTATTCGACTCGATGATCGCGATCGCCGCAAACGGATTGAGCTGGTGGAACATCCAATTGGACACTGCGCCGGCTAGATCAACAGAGGTGAACGCCACTAATATCAGGAAGGGCAAAATCGCTATGGCGGAGACGCCTCGCCCCAACGCCATCGAAATTAGAAGCGCGAGAACATGGAACGCAATGCAGCCCGCGAAAAGGATGAAGTACGCTTCGGCGACCAGTTTAAAGTCGATGAGTCCCTGGAATGCGCCTAAGAGCGCGATGGGCATCAGGCACAGAACAATCAAATACATCAATATTGGCGCGCCGAAAAGTTTCCCTAGCCCAAGTTCAAAAGTTGTAAGGCGGGTGACGCGCTGATAATCGAAAGTGTTCAGTTCCTTTTCGCGATGAACGGAAAGAAGCTCGTAAATTCCGCCGCCGATCAGCAGCACCACTATTTGCAGCATCAGAACGAACTTGAACATTCCAATCGATTGTTCAGCTGCGGCCCCGACTCTTATCCCGTTCTCGTAGGAATACCAGACCGTCAGCGACACAGCCGCGCAAATCACCAAGGCGGCGATGGCGCGGCCGGGGCGCAACTGGATGCGGGCGTTGCGCAGAAATTCCGGGTTGGAGATGAAGTCGTTCACATTACTTCTCCGCTGGAGATTCGCGAATAGAGGCGCTCGAGCGATTCCACCATTTCCTGGACTTCGCACACCGGCGCGCCCGCGGCCACCAGGTCTTTCACTAGCGCGGCGAGTTCCGGATCTCCGCCATCTAGCGCGAAATTTGCGCTGGCGGGTTCCGACACGATCCCGGTGACGCCTTTTCGTCCTGCGAGCCACAGGGCAAGACCGAAACCGGGTTCTGCGAGACGCACGCGATAGCGGCGGACGCTTGTGCCTTCGCGCATCACTTCTTCCAGCGTGCCGATGCGAAGCAGCTTGCCTTTCTCCATGATCGCGATGTTGGTGCAGATTTCTTCCAGGTCGGAAAGAATGTGCGAAGTGATGAAAATAGTTTTCCCGGCAGTGTGCAAATCTTTTAGCAGAACTTTTAGTTCCACGCGGGCTTTGGGATCCAGGCCGGCGGCGGGCTCGTCGAGAACCAGCAGCGGAGGGTTGTGGATGATGGCGCGTCCAATTCCCAGGCGCTGTTTCATGCCGCGCGAAAGGCCGTAGATGAAGGCGTCGCGCTTGGTTTCCAGATTCATCAGGCGAAGTACTTCGTCCACGCGCGGGGCGATGGTGTGTGGCTCCATTTTGTAGGCTCGGGCGAAGTAATCGAGATACTCCCAGACTTTCAGGTCGTCGTAGAGCGAGAAAAAATCCGCCAGGTAGCCGATGTTGCGCTGGGCTTCTTCGGGCTGCAGCTGAACGTCAATTCCCTTCACGGTGATGCGTCCCGAAGTGGGAACGCTGAGGCCGCAAACCATCTTCAGCGTGGTGGTTTTTCCGGCGCCGTTGGGCCCGATCAATCCGAATAGTTCTCCGTCGGCGATGTTGAGGTCCACGCGGTCGGCGGCGACGAGTTCCCCGCCTTTCTGCGAAGGGAGGTCGTACTGCTTGGTCACTTGTTCAAGCTTGATCATGAATTGGGCGCCATGTTGCGCCAGCCCGCGAAAAGAGTCAATGGCCGGGTGGCCGCTGTGGTTCGACAGATGTTTCGTTGTGAAGGCTGCGATATTGCGTGATGTTTAGAGGGGTTTTGGCCCCGGGTAGACAATTTCCCGTCGTTTGTTTTGCGGAAGTTATGTCGCTTTCTGCATTTTGGGCAGAACCGGGTAGAAGTACGACGGAGGAGACGACTCTGGGTGCCCAGGCGAGTGCGATTCGGATAAGCTGGGCGATCCGCGTCGTTGCATCGCCGGATAACAAAATTCTCGGGCAATCACGGACCGGAAACTCAGGACGGATGCTCGCACTTTTGCTTCAGGGAAGCTGCGACGCCCCGATGCCGGGACGGGCGGGAATCACGCCACGATTTCGTGGCGCTGTGCGCCCAAGTTCGTGATGCCGCACTCCAAGATGTCTCCAACCGCCATGAATCGATTCTTGCCCATGCCCACACCGGGAGGAGTTCCAGTCGCCAGGATGTCGCAAGGAACCATTCGCATGTAACGAGAAAAATAGGCAAGCAGCTCGTAAACGGGAAACAACATGTCACTCGTATTTCCTTGCTGCTCATAGTGGCCGTTGAGTTTCGTCCATACCTCAAGCTCCATTGGGTTGATGCCCGTAGTCAGATAGGGCCCGATCGGACAATAGGTCGGACGCGACTTTGCACGCACAAGGTGCTGCTGTTTCTGCGCATCCACCTGCGTTGAGCGATCGGAGACATCGTTGAGGCAAACGTAGCCAAAGATGTAGCCAGCAGCCTCCTCTGCCGTGATGTCCTGCACTTCGCGTCCGACAACAATGGCAAGTTCGGTCTCCCAATCCAGCTTGACGCCCTGATTGGGACCGCGGCTGATGGGATCGAAAGGCCCGGTAAGCGAAGTCATCGACTTAAGGAAAACCTCGGGCTCAGTTGGCGTGGGCACCTTCATTTCCTCGATGTGTTTCTTGTAGTTGAACCCGGTTGCCGGAATCTGGCGTATACCGGAAATTGGAGCGAGATAACGCACCTCTCCGGCAAGAGGTTTAAGAGCGGCGACGTTCACTCTAGTTAGCACGCCACTCGCAATTGTCTCCGGAGTGATGTCGGAGACGAGAGAGCGAAGATCCAGAAGCCCGGCATCGCTGACGAGCCCTGGTATGACAGCATTGCCTTGTTGAACGCGTACGAATCGTTGCATGGCGTCTCCTTTACCTCCGTTGACGTAAGGGTCGAGCGATCTCGTTCTGCGTCGTCTCAGCGCTTCTGAGGATATCGAGCACTCATTTCAGCGCGTCTCTGCTCCGAGACGTTTTAATTCGCGCTTATTTTCCCTGGTAGACTGGCTTTCGGCCTTCCGCCTCTGCTTTCTGGCCTTCTAGAAAGTCCTGCGTGTGGAAAAGGGCTCCAAATTGCGCATCGAGTTTTGACAATGCCTCTTGCTCACCGTGATCAATCGCCAGGTGCGCAGACGCCAATGTGGCCTTGATGCCAAGCGGGGCGCAATCAGCAACCTTGTTCGCGATTTGAATGCCAGCCTCGCGCTTCTTTCGCATCCGGAGCTACCTGCTGCACTTCTCCCATACGGTATGCTTCTTCGGCGCTCCAGTGATCTCCGGTCAGCATGTAGCGCATGGCATTTCCCCAGCCTACTTCCCGCGGGAACCGGATGGTCGATCCTCCTCCGGGAAAGCGTCCATGTGTATTCTCATCTTGGCCGAAGCGGGTGTCGGCTGAAGCAACACGGATGTCGGCAACAAGATGGAGCTCATGGGCCATATTCCAGGTATCGCCATGCGTAACCACGATCAGAGCCTTGGTGAGTCGCGGAGCACGTTTTGCAAGAGGGTCTATCGTCCCGGTGCTCGCGATCCAGGGCTTGCCCGTCCCTGCGAGCGACTTAAATCCTTCAACGTCGATCCCTCTTGAAAAGTTCTCTCCGTGGCCAAATAGAATCGCGGCGCGCAGCGAGGGATCGTGGTCGTATTGGTAGTATGCTTCGGCCAGTTTTTCGAAAGTCTCAGGATCAATGCGGTTCTGGATGTAAGGACGATTGATGCCAAAAACGACGATCTGCCCGCGGCGCTCTATGGTCACCTTTGCTGCGGAACTGAACGGTACGTCCTGAAGCGTTGTGGCCGGGGTGTCAGTCTGTTGTGGTTTATCCTGAGCGCCAGCGAGGTTGTGCAAACTCCCACTGTGGAGGCGCCGCCAAGTGCCGCCGCAATTTTCAGAAGGCTCCGGCGGCCTAGATCATCCAGATAAGTCATTTTATTTCCATCTCCTGTCGTTTGATTGGAAGTTGCGCAGCGCCGGTTCGGCGCCGAAAGTGTTAACCATATGGCGTATGTGCCTCATAGGAATTGTTGCATGGGGTGTCCTTTCCCATGCCTTTGATGTAAGAGTCGAGCGCAAGGGAAAGAGTTTTGGCATGCCGGTCAACGAAAACGGATGCACATTCGCTAAGTCCTGGTAAGTTTGAATGGATAGGTCAGCGCGAAACGTACTGGGCCAGTCCATTCCCATATGACCAATTCTCTTTCGGCACTTCAACGAGGTTGATGAACACATCCTCCTTGCGAAGCTTCACTCCCTGATGGAGGCGGTCAGTAAGTTCCTTATAGAAACTTTGCTTTAGCTCTACAGATCGTCCTGCGTTGAGCGTGATTTGAAAGAAGATACAATCGTCGGTGCGATGGACGCCCAGATAGTCACGATCAAACGGCAAGTCACTCTTGCGATGTTCGGTAATCACTTGAAAGCGATCACCCTTGGGAACGTTAAGAACATCCAGAAGGGTCTGGTAGACGATTTCCCCGACTTGAGCGCGATATTCCTCAGATTTTCCTTCGATGAGGTCGATCCGAACAATTGGCATTTCTCCTCCTCCTTTTGGGAATGCTGATTCCATCTTGCGACCAATCGAGCTAGTCAATAACCCAATTCGCAAAACCCGAATCGATAACATCACTGGTCACTCCGCGGGAATGCCAAAGTGCTCCTTCAATGCAGCCCGACCGTCGAACAGTGCTTTTATCTCGCGTTTCCTCTCCTCTGAAACATCGGCGTCCATGTCCTTGAGCAGTTGGCTGAGAGGCAGAATCTTCCCCCCATTAGCCCAGTGCCCAGCAGGAACCTCCTCGTAGATTGCAAAGATTCCAGAGCTGTCATCGTCATTTTTGGCACCCATCGCGTCACGCAGATTCTTCGTGACTTCAGCCAGCGCCTTCGACTTGAGTTCACTATTCAAGATGCCCTCGGGAGCAATGATTCGAGCGAGTCCCATCTTTCTACCCTTGATGTAAGTGTTATCAAACCGACCACCTACTGCCCATGAGGTTCCAGGCAGAGTGTGGAACCATACCCAACCGATTGCGCGCGCATGATCGGTTGCATGGCCGAGTTCGAGGTTCATCATGGTAACCAATAGAGTTTCGGCAAGCTTGGCGCGTACCGCGTCTGACAGTTCTTCCCGTGTGAATACTTCCACGAATGGCATGGGCACACCTCCTGTGCGTTCACTGTTGTTGGCCTCTCAGCAAGCAACTTTCGTCTCCCGCGGCGCCAATCCGATTTGCCTCTGGCCTTCGCAGCACAGAGCGCAACCGGCGTGCCATTCGTGAGCCTCGCTGGCAATCGGACTTGCGCCGCGATTTCGATGCTTCGATCTAAATCGCTTTCATGGTTCCTTCCCTCCGCGAAGGGGATTCGATCGCGAGCCACGTTTGTAACCGTGTGGCATATGAACCGACTCACACAATCCAGATAATCCTGTATTTTTCTGTGGTGTCGCCAGCGGAACCGCCAGGCGTTTTCACGCCCGATGCTGAGGCTCCTTAACGTCCTCGCCACCACTGGCAAGGACCGGAATGCTCCGGGTTCTGAATCGTGATTCGACTGGCGTCCTGAACACCGTTCCTATTTGCCGAGAAACAAGAGGAAGTTATGATTAACTGTAACGACTGTGAACCGTCGCAATTTTTTGCGATCAGTAAGCGCTGTGTCAGCAGGCTTTGTGTGTTTGAAGACGATGAGATTACCGGCGAAGGGACTCTCATCCACCGATAAGCTGTCCAATTTAAATTCCCAGGCGACGGACTCAGAAATGCTCGACCATCTCCGGCGTACCATCGTCGATTATTTTCTCAAAGAGACCAACCGTCAAAACGGACTGATCGCGGATAGGACGCAACCCGGGTCGCCTTCGAGCATAGCGGCGACCGGAATGGGACTAAGCGTCTACATTGTGGCAGTAGAACGGAACATACTTTCACGATCGGACGCAATCGACCGGACTCTGGCGCTTTTGAGATTTTTACATTCCAGCCATCAGGGACCGGAACCGGATGCCACTGGGTACAAAGGCTTCTACTATCACTTCCTAGACATGCAGACCGGCCGTCGAGCCATGCAGTGTGAATTATCGACGGTTGATACAGCCATATTGGTAGCCGGTATTCTCACCGCGGCAAGCTATTTTACCGCGAAGAACGAAAAGGAAAGCGAGATACGGAATCTTGCCGAAGTGCTTTACAGACGCATTGATTGGCAATGGGCTCTCGATAAAGGGCCAACGATTTCTCACGGCTGGAAGCCCGAGTCGGGTTTCCTTCCCTATCGGTGGGATACTGGCTACAGCGAAGCTGTAATTCTTTACGCGCTGGCCCTGGGATCACCTACCCATCCTGTCCATCCGCAAGGCTACAAAGATTGGATTTCAACTTTTGAAGTGAGAAAAGTCTATGACATTGAATACCTGTATGCCGGACCGCTATTCATTCATCAGATGTCTCATCTGTGGGTGGATTTTCGCGGCATACGCGACGACTTCAATAGAAAAACCGGAATCGATTATTTCGAGAACAGCCGGAGGGCTACATATATTCACAGGCAATATGGAATCGAGAATCCAATGAAGTTTGCCCACTACAATGAATACGTGTGGGGACTGACCGCGAGCGACGGACCGGGGGACGCCGTTCTTGAGGTGAATGGTGTTCGAAGAGTATTTTTTGGCTATGCGGCACGAGGCGCTCCATTCGGTCCTGATGATGGCACCGTTTCACCGTGGGCCGTAGCAACCTCTCTTCCGTTCGCACCTGAGATCGTAATCAAAACGATGCGTCACGCCATCGAGAGACTTAAATTATTGGGGCGTAGCCCTTACGGCTTCATCGCCAGTTTTAATCCAACATATCCTGCCAGCAGCAATCTGCGCGCATGGACGTCTCCGTGGATCTTCGGCTTGAACGAGGGTCCTATTCTTATGATGATTGAAAACTTTCATACCGAGCTTATCTGGAAGACTGTCAAACGATGCCCGCATTTTGTGCTTGGTCTTCGACTCGCAGGCTTTCGCGATGGTTGGCTTGAGGCTTGAACAAACGTAGGCGTCTCTTGTTTTCCGCCATTCCGTCAACCTATCGAGCGGACAGATGCCGCTGGCCTACCAGATTCCCTGTATTGCATCCTGGGGGCATCAGTTCGATGGTTCTGCTGAGGACCGGGATATTTGAAGGAGATCACTTAAAAATGGCTACTGCGCCACCTGTTAAGACCCAGGAGACAAGCACTGCCTACGTTCGCGAGATTTTCAAAAACCTGGAATCTGGTAATGGCAGAGGGTTCTTCGACCATGTGGCGGAACGTGGACTGGACCGTCGAGGGAACACATCCTCTTGCTTGGTCACTATCACAGCAAGGTCGAGTTCCTCGCACATACCTTTGAAAAGTTGGCAAAGGTTCTACCGAGAGGTGCGGAACTGCATGTGGAACGTGCGCTCTCGACAAACGGTACTGTTGGATATGTCGATTTGTAAATGGCACGATCGTGGAGCCTCGAGCGTGTCTCGATTCCGTCTTCGTTGCTGGCCTTTTCGAGGAGAAGCCGATTTAGCAGGAATAAACTTTCTGCGATTACTCGGCCGCGAGGTGCCGTCAAAATCGACGCTGGAAGTGCGAAGATCGCTGCCGCGGCGAGATTGGCCACTCCAAAGGAAACGGCCAAATGAATAAGTTACGCCGGTCGCCGCATATGTTTATCTTCGCGATCACGATGCTTGTCGGCTTGCCCTCCCCATCGCCTGTCCAGGTCAGAGTCCCGACGTCCGGCGGATTCTCAGCCGCTTATCAGGAACTTTTGCCGTATTCGCTACCTCGACCTGATCGAGATCTTAAGAAGACAAAGTTTTCAATCCCGGCCCACTATTAGAAGAAAACAAAGACGGAGACATCGATGATCCGCACGAATGCTGTAATGAAGCTACTCACAACTGTGGTCTTGACGGTGGCTACCGCCTTCGCTCAGTCGTCAGATCGATTGCCGGCGACTGACGCAGAGAAGATCGCGGATGCGCTGCGCGCTGGTCCAGCCTTCATCACCAAAGGCGCGACACTGCTCGATTGGCCTGCGACGCCTGCAGGCGAATACCGGGTCCTTCGTAAAGGCTCGAACGAATGGACCTGTCTGCCGGGTCTTCCTGGAGGTGCCCATGACGAACCTGGCTGCTTTGACCATGTCTTTCTGCAGTTCATCAAGGACAGCATTGCCGGTCGCACGCCCAACGTGCGGAGTGTCGGAGTTTCATATATGTATGGTGGCTTCTGGGTACCTAACAAGTCGCAAGCAATGGGAACCGGCGATGAATTCCACGTTGGGCCACACATCATGATCCTCGGACTGGATCAAAAGATGTTGCAGACATTGAACCAGGACGGATCGAATGGTCAACCTTACGCGAACCATCTCCCGGGTCGCGCCGAGCTCTATTTGGTGATCCCGATCCGCGAATGGGACGAGCAGCCCATTCCATGATGGATGTGTGTCAGGAAGAATCGAAGTAGATTACAAATGGAAAGTAATGAAGGTCCATGCGGGTGTGATTGGAACACACAGCATGTTCGAACTGGCAAAAACTGCATCTCGCAAGGCTTTTTGCGCGTGGCGGGAGTATAAAAAGAACCTTTGTGAATTGCAGTCTGTGGTGTTCGACGTGGATCCGGGGCAAGTCCGGCGGCGACGGAGTGCGAGTATCGGGCCGATCGGCAGTACGTGCGGCAGGTGGCAGACGCAATCTCCCTAAAGATTCTGGCGACGTGACGGAGGTCAACCTGTCGTCGGATATAGACTGTTGATGACAAGATGAATCGATTCTTTCCTTACGGGGTGAGGCTGGAGTTGGAGCTGCTCGAAGACCGCTGGTTCGTAAGCGGCGTGCTCATCCACGGTACGGCGTCCGCGGGGCTGGTGGTGGGCTTGCATCGGCGTGAAATCTTCCAAGATCCTGCCGGCTTAACAATAGCTTGCAGAGGACCAGCGGTCTGTCATCATCTCCTGATCAGTGTGCTTGCGGCCGCTGGCCGCTGAAGCCTGGTCGTTAGCACCTACATCAAGGAGGAGTCGCGATGAAATCGAAGCTTCCTGGTGCTGTTCCCGAGATACCTGTAAGGGATATCAATGAGGCGGCGGATTACTACGTACGCAATCTCGGATTCACTGTGGATTGGGGTGGCGAGAAACTTGGACTTGCAGGAATCTCAAAGGGAAACTGCCGGATGTTTTTGGCGAACTCGGATTATCGAAAAGAATACGGCAACATTGGGCCCGTGTTGACTTGGCTAAATATGGAAAGCAAAGAGGAAGTTGACGATCTGTACCGACTATGGAGTGGTAGCAAAGCGAAATTGATTTCCGCACCAGAGTCAAAGCCTTGGGGTTTGCACGAGTTTACCGCGGCAGATCCAGATGGCAATCTGTTCCGGGTCTTCTATGACTTTGTGGGGCCGGAACGCGCCAAGAATGCCTAACGCGCTTGTGGTCAATAATGAACCCACCCTCGGATTGTTGGGCGGGTGGCCGAACCTTCGCTTCTCTTTGCTTTTTCGAATTGACTGGACAGCGTGGCGGATAGTGCCGCACCGGTAGTTCACTAGTGAGTTCACTCGATTCGTGAGAGTGCCGAACCCCTCGGGGTGTGAAAAGAGGGAGAAAATTTCAGGAGACTGGCTCGCGCGCGCAGCGGAAGCCGACGACGGAGCTTCGGGCGCTGGGCTTCAAGATGTAACGCGCAGAGACGCGTGCGTGTCCTCTGACGACTCCGCGCCAGGAGCCACCGCGCGAGACGCGATACTCGCCGCTCTTCGGGCCTTGCGGGTCAGATTCCGGTTTTAGGCTGTAATAAGTTATGCCGTACCAGTCGCGCACCCATTCCCAGACGTTGCCCAGCATGTCACACAAACCAAATGCGTTCGGCTGTTTCTCACCGACCGGGTGAGTGCTGGCGCCAGAATTGTCGCGGAACCATGCAACTTGAAGCAACGGGGCATATCGACACGAATTATCTCCCGCGCGTGCTGCGTATTCCCACTCCGCCTCTGTCGGTAGGCGATAACAGTAACCGTCCGCCTTGCTATTTAGCGCTTCGCAAAACCGATTGGCGTCGTCCCAGCTTACATTCTCGACGGGAAGATTTGGTCCCTTGAAATTGCAAGGATTGATATTCGTGACGGCTTCATATACTCCCTGCGTCACTTGAAACTTGCCCATCTCAAAAGGCCGGGTAATATTGACACGGTGAACGGGCTTTTCTTCGGCGTAACAATCAGGATCCCCTGCCGAGCAGCCCATCATGAAGCTCCCCGCCGGAATGTTTACGAACTGCATGTGATTGACATTTCGTTGCTCGAGGTTTTACAACGAATTCGCGGTGAGGGCAAGCGCAGCGATACGATGCGCAGTCGGTTCACAATGCGCTGCGTACAACAACAGCGAAGAAGAACAGCAGGTCCCTCCCCCGCGAAATCATCCGGGGTCCCAACATCGCGCTTCGGCGAAAGAACGCTCGGGATGCCAGATTCAAACATGTTCGTTAGTAGGACCTTACTTGTCCGGTACCGGCGCGAATCGGGCACTGTAAATTTTGACAATTCCCTAGCATAATCCTCCGCATAGAGACTGGCACAAAGCTGTTGAGTCACGATAAATCGGGCTTCGTGAGATTGCGGACGAGTCCTGTCGTTGTAATTTAACTTCTAGAACAAGTGCGGTGTCAACACAGACTAGAACTGAAGAATTGTGACGGGGGGTTCAACAGTGAAATCAAGTTCGATTTCCTCAGCCATCGCGAAAGCGTTGAAGATGCCGGTTTTTTATGCGCAGGACTACTCTTTGCTCTCCCTTGAGTCGGTCCTGGTCCTGTTCAGCAAGCACCTCTACGTTGAAGACACGCTCGAGCAGATGGACCAGATTGGCGTTGGTTCCACTCTGATAATCGTAGTGGCTCTATTTTGCGTGGGCGGCGTGATTGTGTTGAATGCTGCCTCACAATTCAGCCGCTTCGGCGAAACAGTTTTGACCGGCGACGCGCTTTCGCTTTCGCTGGTGCGCGAGCTTGGTCCCGTGTTCACTGCGCTGCTGGTGGCCGGACGAAACGCCACAGGCATGGCTTCGCAATTGGGGTCCATGGTGGTGACCGAACAGGTAGACGCGATGCGGGCGATGGGAATCGACCCGATTCGCAAGCTGATGACACCTCGTGTGCTCGCGACAGTGCTAATTCTGCCGCTGATCGTGGCGGTCGGGGATTGCGCCGGCCTGCTCGGCGGATTCCTGGTGGCAAGTTACACGCTGCACATCGATGCGCAGCAATTCTGGACCCGCGCGGTGAAGGCTCTGTCTTTCGGCGACCTCGTTATCGGATTCTGGAAGCCCGTTGTTTTCGGATTTCTTGTGGCGACAGTGGGATGTTATCGAGGGTTTCGCGTGGAGGGTGGCACGGCCGGCGTGGGGCGCGCTACGATCATGGCATTCGTCGATGCCGCTTTGGCCGTGCTCATTGCGGATTTGTTTTTGACCCGGCTTCTGCTTTATATATTCAACCAGTGAACAAGCACTGCGAAATCAGCCGTACTTAGAACGTTACCTTCGAATCTAAAAACCTAAATTCAAGGACCTCCCCTCGGCAGAATGGCGCTCGGTTCGGTCCTTGCTAGTCGAGTGAGAAGCACTTACACTGGGTGCACCCTAACCCCTTGTGAAATGGTGTAATGCGAATCCCGACCGAACCAATTGGAAGCATTCCGAGACCCGTTGTACTAATTGACGCGATCGCCGCAGCCGGAGACAATGCGGCACCGAGCCTGAATCCTCTGTACGAAAAAGCTGTCCGGGACACGATCGAGCAATTCGAAGCCACAGGTTCGCCCGTTATTACCGATGGCGAGCAACGTAAGTATCACAACTTCTGGACGTATTCCGTTCACGGATTGCAAAACACGTCGCCGGACGGTTTCAAAATTCCATTCTCAGCTGGACACGTCCGGCGAATGCCGCGACTCACCGCTGGACCATTTCGATATAAAGTTTATGCGGATACCTATCTGGATGTGGCTAAGCGATACGCTCACAGGCCGCTAAAGCAGGCGGTAATCTCGCCATCGGCGCTCAGCCTGATGTATCCAGCGGAGGACATTCCGGATTATTCACGTCAGGAATTCATCGACGATCTCCTACGCGAGCACGAAATGGAGATTCGCCGATGTTTCGAAAAAGGTGCGCAGAAAGTCCAAATCGATTTCACCGAAGGCAGGTTCGCGGTCAAACTCGATCCCTCCGGTGATTTGCTGAACAGCTTTATTGGTCTGAACAATCTGGCGCTGTCGCGATTTTCGGCCGAAGAGCGCCAACGAATCGGCGTGCACACCTGCCCCGGAGGCGACCTTGATTCCACGCACAGCGCCGACGTCGATTACGCTGAACTGCTCCCCAGCCTATTCGAATTGCGCGCCGGCAATTTCTACATCGCGCTTGCCGGGGAGAAGGATCGGGTTCGCGTTCTGAAGATCATTCGCGAATATCTGCAACCTAACCAACGGGCGTTCATCGGAGTCGTTTCACCCATCGCCCCACATGTGGACACGGCCGAAGAGGTTCGGGACCGCGTGCTTGAAGCTGCGAAATATATTCCGCTCGAACAACTCGGCACGACCGACGATTGCGGGTTCTCACCGTTTAGCGATGATACGTCCACGACGCGTGAAACGGCGTTTGCGAAGATTCGCGCGAGAGTGGAAGGCACTCAACTGGCAGAACAAGCTCTCGGGATCGGATAATGGACGAAAACGACGAGAAGCTACTGCGTTCAGTCGCTCTGCAAAATGCGCGAGCAGTTCTGCTTGCGCGTGAACGGGCCGAGCGCGAACTGCTTTCGGCCAAAGAGGCTTTGAGCAAAGCCCGAGACGAACTTGAAAAGCGAGTTCAGGAACGAACTGCAGAACTGGAAAGAGCCAATGAAGGTTTACGCGACCTGTCTGCTCGACTGCTTGTACTACAGGATGAAGAACGCAGACGGCTGGCTCGCGAATTACACGACAGCGTAGGCCAGCTACTCGCGGCCCTTAGCATGAACGTTGGAGTGGTAACGGCCCAGGCGCATAAGCTCGATTCGCGCGGAGCCAAAGCCGCCTTGGAGAACGCTCAATTAGTGGAACAGGCTTCCAGGGAAATTCGCACGCTCTCGCATCTGCTTCATCCTCCACTCCTTGAAATCATGGGCCTGGCGTCTGCGCTTCGCGGATATGTGGAGGGCTTTTCGCAACGCAGCAAGATTGCGGTAGATTTGGAAATCCCGCCTGATTTTGACCGGCTGCCGGAGGTTTTGGAACTTGCCATCTTTCGAATCGTTCAAGAATGTCTCACCAACATTCACCGGCACTCCGGGAGCGCTACGGCGACGATAAGAATTCAACGCGAAGAGGGTCACCTGGCTGTTACGGTTATTGACCGCGGCAAGGGAATGCCCAAAGAAAAGCAATGCGAGTCAACGGTATCAGGTCGTAGCGGAGTAGGCTTTGCCGGCATGCGAGAGAGATTGAGACAACTGGGCGGCACTTTGGAGATTCAGTCTGACGGAAATGGAACTATCGTTAGCGCAATTCTGAAAGTCGATTAAGGAACTTCAGGCTGACTCCAATCCTTCCCTGAATACCATGTTGGTTCTTGACCTCTCGGGCCAAACCACTTCCAATCGTCAAGCGTGGCGATGAATAATTCTCGGTTGTAGGCTCGATAGCTGGAGGCTAAACGTGAACAGTAATAACCCGCGTCTTGACGCCGTTTCGAGGATACCTCGTCGTCAAACGTGCCAAACACCGTGCCGTTAGGACCACCAAAATCGATTACACGTCCCCCATATCTTTCAGTTTCGCCGTCCTCAGCAACCAATATGAATGGAATCTCGACCCGGATGCCTAGTTCCTCGGCGGCCTCGCGCCATGCGCTCATTATCTCCTGATCCAGCTCTCTTTTAGACGAGTCACCAGCCTTATTCATGGACGACAATGGCCTGCTCCTCAAGCCAATCGCGAGGTCACCTTTTCCTGAAACTATCTCAGCAACACCGAGGACCCGGCAGTGAGTGGACCGTCGCTAACCTTGTTGCCATTTTTCCAAACGGCGCGAATGGTTTGCGTATTGTGAATGTCTTGAGATGGATCCTTTTCCAGAACAATAAAATTGGCCTTTTTCCCTACTGCAAGCGTTCCGTACTGATCTTCGATGCCGAGCAGCTTGGCTGCGTTTGAGGTGGCCACAGTGATCGCCTGAAGAGGAGTCAGATCCGCCTGGACCATCAGCGCCAATTCCATATGTTCGGCGAACCCCTGAATTCGGATTGGAGTCGCTCCCGAATCCGTGCCTAACGATACGAGAATGCCGGCATCGTAGATCTTCTTCAAATTGCGCATCGCTTGCGGCAACGCAGCTTGCTCCTGTGCGGTCACCTTGTTCGATTGCACCTTCGCTTTGTACTCTGGGCTGGCGATCATCTCCAGCACTCCCGGATCTAATGCTGCGGTGAAGAAAGGATCGTCAACCCACTTGGGCGAATCTCCGTACGCAAAGGCGAAATCGTCGAGCGAAAGCGTCGGAATGTAGGCGACATTGTGTTTCTTCATGTCAGCGATTAAAGCGTCATCAACGTCACCATCGCGAATGCTGTGCGCGAGGACATCGACTCCGTCCGCTACCAGTAAGCGCGCATCCTCCAGGTGGTAAACGTGCGCAGCCACTCGAAGTCCGTCTTTGTGTGCTTCGTCGATGATTGCACCATAGATTTCAGGCGGCATCTTCGGATACTGTCCCCAGAAATCATCCACCCACACCTTGATGAAATCCGGCTTCTGGGGAGCTTGCTGTGCGACCTCGCTGCGTGCTTCGGCTGGCGTCTCGGGACGAAACACTTCTCCAAACCCCATGTTGGCTGGAGGCACGCCATTCTTCGCACCAAATCCGATACCCGCCGTGTACACGTCGGCTCCCGGAAGCTCGCCGCGGCGCGATTCTTCGCGTATCTCGGCGAAGCGCTTTCCGTCCGTGCCCATAGAGAGGACCGCGCCGACCCCGTATTCCTGGTACCTCAACAACTGATGACGGATGTTGTCGTCAGTCTCGTTCGCTTGGGATCCGCTGGTACCTTTCGTGAGTCCCAGGTGTCCGTGCGTGTTGATGATCAAAGGCATGATCGTTTGACCGTGCAGATCGATGACCTTCGCCGACGATGGCGGGTGTTCATGACCTGCGCCAATCGACTCGATCCGGTCTGCCTTGACCACCACAGTTCTGTTGTGCTGGGCAGGGCTGCCAGTACCATCTACGATTGTGACGTTCGTGAGCACAGTTGCTTGCTGTGCGAACGCGCCGCCGCACATCACCAGTGCAAGGATCATCACGCATCCGCCTCCGAGTTTTGTTGTGCGAAACAGGAACATACGATCAACCACATACGCCGGAGATTTGGGTTTCGACCGCAAAAACGGAATCATGGTGCACCTCTCTCGTCCGAACGGAGTCAGTCTTTCGGAAATCTTAGATGTTTGTGACCAAAAATACGTCGCAATATATCTGAGGGGGGTCGGCCTCCGATCGTTACGTAAGATTTCAACGAGGGTAATTTCTGGCAGTCATAATCGCGACATCGGTGATGCCCGCGAGCCGAATTTGGTCGACGACGCGCTCGGCGTCGCGGTTAACGGCTCTTGCGTCCACGGAAAGGTAGACCTTCCTCTCGGAGCCTTCTTGAATTGCGGTGTGCAACAGGCTGGGTAGTTCCTCAGTAGCGATTTGATTTTCCCGGAAGTAGATTTTCCCATCGCGAAGCACACCGACACGCATTGCGTCTTCCCGTCGCGCACCAGGTTGTAACTTGGCATTTTGAGCGTGGGGCAAGTCATTCGACCATTTCGCATGCTCGGGAGCGATGCCAGCCATTAACAAAAAAAGCAGGGCCAGCTCGACGCTCAAAAAACCCATCACGTTGATATGAGAGTAGAAGTTCGACTTGCGCTTTGCCGCTCGGCGCGCTGCCGCTTGGCTAGGCGACCACAAGGCTAAAGCTCACAATTTCCTGGAACGAGTGTGCTAGTGACTTCGGCCGTTCCGTTTCCGCACTAAAAGCCTTCTTGCCCATTAGACAACAATTCAAATCTCAGCGAGTTTGCGTTTATTCACGGATTACTTAAGAAGAACATATAACAGGCCTCCGGCAGGCAGCTAGTAGATCGTAGGTGAGCGTGGCCTACTCCGAACGGCGGCGTAATTCGGGAGCCGGCTACTTCTTCGTGGGCTACACTTAGTTCCCTCAATCACATGGCGCTTCAACCAAGCGAGAAACTCAGATGCTGCGGAATTAAGAGACTGCGCAGGATTGCCTTTACTTTCGCTGCGTGCCACAGATTCCTCTGATGAGGGCGTCTGACTGACCATGCGACGAGAAGAAGCGTCGCTACTAAGGAGTCAGCTGTACGGTTTGAGAAGCGACGACTTGGCCGTCAAGGGAGACGCGCACGGTCCACGCACCCGTGATTTGACGCTGCTGGATCCATGTACCGGCGACGGGCAAACTGCGCATGGCGACCAAAGGCTGGCTGGAGTCGTCAGGAGCGGCGAAAGCGGTTGTAGTTTGTTGGTACAGGCCACCAGTTGGCACCAGAACTTCGAGCTTCTGAATATGGTTCCCGGCCGGCACGTTTTCCCAAGCAACGTTAATTTTCACGTCGCGAACCGCGGTAACACTGAAGGAACTAGCTGGCGTACAGCTCGCAGACCCGCTTTCGCAAAACGTAAGCGCAGCGCTCGGAGGCGTGGGAGGCACTTTGGCTGTGGACGGCGAATTCGTTTGGCATCCGCAAAATACTGAGACAAAGAGGATCAGGCCAGCGAACGACAAGGTCTTCTTATAAACCTGACTCCGTTCGATAGATCGTGAGCTCGACATGGCCGCCTCTTTAAAATGGATAAATGAAACCGTAAGCGCGTTGATCGCTGGTGGAAACATAAATATTCGATAACGTAATATCGAGAGCCGGATCACCCACTACGCCGGGGGTGCCGGTATCTACAGTTAGCTGCTTCAAATCTGCGCCGCTAGTTATATCCAGCTCATGAATTTTACCGTCCGCGGAACCGACAAAGACGTCACTAAGGCTGGATAAAGAAAGCGGCGCTGACGGGACAGAAATTGTGGTGTCCCAAAGGTCAGTGAATGTAAAACCCGTTGGATCGTAAGAAACCGCGTGAACGGCGGCCGCTCCCGAAAAGATGACGGTGTAAGGCGGCGCAGTATTTAACACCAACGGAAAGCTAACAATCGCTCCGTCGCCCACAGCGTACGGTAGTGTGGCCATTTGACCGGTCGTAGGATTAACCGCATAGAGCAGGCCATTGCCCGCTGTACAGGTTGTTCCGGAAACCAAATCTCCATTCGTAGCTACAAACAGAACATCGCTTAAGAACGACAAGGTTGCGGACGTGTCTGTGTCCCCTAAATTTGCGGTGGTAAGGACGGCGCCCGTGTTCGGATTGAGTTTCCAAAGACTAGGCTGCGTCATTCCGCAAGCGCTGCGACTCGTTACCCAAATGGCCTGGTTGGTATAATCGACCAGCGGAGTCGAGTTCATGATATCCATGCTTGGGACGCCACTGACTCCTCCTGTCTTCGTCCAGATGGTCGCCCCAGTGTTGCCATTCAGTCCGAAAATTTGGTTTCCCGTTGTTGTGGCAGTGTTGCGAGTGCCCACTGCAAGCAGGTCCGTAGCGAGCGTGTAAGAAGCGCTGCTTGCGGATTTCAACTGCACGGCGGCAGCGCCTTGAAATGGAGTGGCGGTGGCACCAGTGGGGTTCGCGACCCACAGGATCACTCCGGTATCAGTGGAGACCGCATATACCAGGCCGTCTTGATCTGCGACATAAACTACATTGTCTCCCGTTGACGAGGAGCCGGAATCGATAAGCGACGAACGCGACGTTACTGCCCCGCCGATCGAAACCGGCGGAAATACTCGAAGACCGGTGTTGGGATTGACCACGAAAAGCAGATTGCTCTGCGAACCGATCACTGTAACTGAACCCGGAATCAGAGAGGGTGCTGCCAGTGACGTCGAAGCAGTGTTTGCCATCCACAGAGACTGGCTCCGGGCAGACGCTGAGGCGGCGGGCGTTGCCGAAACCTCTTCCGTAAATGTGGAGCCATTGGAAATTGGCTGCGACGAGTAGTAATTCAAATTATCGCGTAGAAACACTTTGTAATAATAAGTTATCCCATTGTGCGGGGGGCCGATGCTGCATGTGTCGTTCGTGACATTGTCCGTAAAGGTTTGTTTCCCCGACGTGTCGTCAAATACGACGGTGGCGGTTCCTATTGTGGCGCATAGTCCGGGGTCTGCTGTGTCGGTAGGAACAGAACTCTTGTCGACCGGAAGGCTTGAACGCCGAAGAATCAGCACGCCGACGTACGATTCGCCGGGCTTGGGGGTTCCAATCGGAGCAGGAATATTCCAGCTCAATGTAACGGCAGCATTGAGGGCGGTTGCCGTAAGGTTCGTTACATTCTGAACGAAGGTGACGTCAAGTTCCGGAGCATTCGTTGCTGCAAATGCTTCTTTCGAACCGAAAACTGTACTCGCCGCAGTCGTATCATTTTCCGTCTGGTCCTTAACGATGGTTCCGTAGTTCGGATTGCCGTTATACCAACCTTCTACGTCCGAGGTAATGTCGATCTGCGCTATCGTGCTGCTGTTATTGACAGTGGTCGTGTTCGTAGCTGTGCCGCCGATATCACCACCAGGAATGCCCCAGGCGGTGGTTTCAACCCGCGAGTCCCAAGTTACCGAAGAAGGCTGCCAAAAAGTTTCAACATCGTAAGCGCCGTAGGTTAACGTTCCCGCAGAAACTGGGGGCGGCGTGGTTACGTGTAATGTCAACAAAGCTTGCTTAATTCCTACGTTGGGAATTCGCGAAAGGTCAAACTCAACAATGGCTCGCTGGTTAGCGGAAGCGAGTGACTCGACTGTAAGTGTCGGTCCCACATTGTTGGAATTGGGACTTGCTTGATTGAGCGTGGCATCTCCGCCGCGCGCTTGCGTATCAGTAGCGGACTTCTGTAAAACGATTGTCTCGCGCGCGATCAGGGGCACAGCGAGAAGCAAAACGATGAACAGTAATGAGCACCGGTGCCACGACGTGCGATTCCCAAGCCGGTGATGTGTATCCATGGACCCCTTGCCTCCAACTGAATTTGCCAAAACTCGGCGCCCGCCTAGGAGCGCCGTGGAGCCGCGTTGCAAACCCCGCCCTGGCCCGGCAGTTTTCCACACGCGAGGGCCAGGGTTTCGTAAATCGGCTCCGAGATAACCTGCGGCTTAACGTAGGTTCGTTTCTTTTCCGGATGTTTTTCGCCCGCGTTCGCAATTTTCGGTGTTTTTTCCATATGTAAACAACTTGGCTAAACAGATCAACCCACGAGCGATTGTCTTTCTTAATTACCCAATGCGTCAACACGCATGTTGGGCAGCGTTTCGTACTCATCACGGTCGCGCACAGAATTTGGCAGGGAGAGTAATTCAGAGAAAGACTGGATAACGTCAGTGGCCGGCGTTGGGATCGGTTGTTCCGCCGGACCAGGCGGAGACCGGGACGAGGAATATCGTCAGTCGATCCTGCGGGACTTCGGCTCCCATGATCGGGGAATCCGGCAGATTCGAGCCCCAGGTCGCGGAGTCCGATTCTGGAATAAAAACATCAGGTGGGGATGACCGTGGACCACTTGATCGCTTGGATCGCATGCAATACATTGCGCCGGGCTCCAGCGGCGTCAATTCCTTTTTGTCGAAGGCCGCTTTGAGACTTTCAAACATTTGAGTTTTGGATTGACCACCCAGTACAAACTCAGTCTTCTTGATTTTAAGGAACTTCACTTCAGGCATGCACCGCGCTTGACGAATCTAAGAGCGCAGGAGAGAAATGCTAACCGAACATCTCAAACAGCTGGCTCGGCGACAAATCCGCCGAATGGAAAACGACCTTGGTACCTTTTGAAGAGCGGACTCCTAGAAATCCTTAATGAAAATGGGCTCTTTGCGCGACGTAACTCTGCCTGGGGCTCGAACATCTTTATTAATGCAAGCGCTCGAGCACGACAGACCTCAAATTCAAGGAGACCATATGCATCGGGGACATCGATTCGTAAGCTCGCTATTTCTGGCGGCGGCACTTGTTGCTCCGTCTGGAATCATGGCTACCAGCGCGTTCGCGCAGCCCGCGCAGGACGAGCACCATGATAAGGACCATCGTTACTACGACGAAGAGCACAAGGAATATCACAATTGGGACGCGCACGAGGATGCCGCGTACCGCCGATACTTAAAAGAACAGCACAAGGGCTATCGCGCGTTCGATAAACAGCAGGCCAAGGAACAGCAGGCTTACTGGCACTGGCGTCACGATCACCCGGATCAACCCTAGTTTTATTTTTTAGCGTGGCTTCTGCTTCGGGCCGCGACCCCAGCCTACATTCAGCGGCTTATAAAACGCGCCACTCGCGGAAAGTTGTCGCAAACCCGCGAGTGGTCCGCTGACGGCGTGTGTTTTTATTTAGTGTTATTTAAACAATGAAGGGACCCGCTCACCTTCTCTAATTCCTAAGGAGAGAACAATGAGCAAACTGGATCAAGGAACTGACCATCGCATTCATCAGCGCAGGATGTACGGAGTGCTGGCGATTCTGGCAGGCGTACTGACGCTGGCGGCTATTTGGAACATGCCGTCGGACCACGGCCAAATGCAATCATCGCCGGCGATGTAAAACTTTTGGCGTTAGTTCCTCCCGCGAGCTACATTACCAATTCCCCCTGGCAATGTAGCTCCCTTTTTTTGCCCGCGCTTTTTTGACTTGGGCGGCAGTGCATCGACCTTGGCATGCGTTCCCTTCCAACCTAGGGCTCGCTGCTTCCCCGCATCATCGTGGAGTCATTCAGGCGAATGTCCAACTCGCCAACGAAGTGTGCGGTATTGCACATTTTCCATAACAATTAGCGACGACACTACAACTTGCAGCAACGCACGTCCCATCCATCCCAAGGAGATCTCATGCACACTCGCTATCGATTGGTTACTTCGGCTTTCCTCGCAGCCGCGTTGCTCGCGACGCCCGGAATCGTCGCCGCTGCAAATCCGCCCGCGCAAAATGCGCAGGAAGAACATCACGAACAGGAACAGCAGCGTCGCTATTACGATCACCAGCACAAGGATTATCACAATTGGGACGAAGGCGAAGATCGGTCCTACCGGATCTATTTGGGCGAGCAGCACAGAGAGTATCGCGATTTCGACAGAAATAGTCGCGCGCAACAACAGGCTTATTGGAATTGGCGCCACGAACATCCAGATCACAATTAGTACTACACGAAATGGCGCTAGCGAACTAGCGTTAAACGAAAAGCTCCTTCATCAGTCCGCGTCCGGCCTGCTCAGGGGATAACGATCAGAACAGGAGCAGGAGTCGGCGGCTTTGAAGCGCGTGCGTCCCGCGTACGCGCTTCATTGTTTTACGTCTCGGATTTTCCCCCACTAGGCGTGAATTATTTGTGAATGCGGAATGTGACCACGACGGTTTGGTGCGCGGCGACAGTTTTTCCTTCGGCGTCGCGGGCCGGTTCCCATTGCCATGTGCGGACCGCCCTCATTGCTTGCTCATCCAGCCCCGCGCCTAGCGATCCTAGGATTCTCACGTTGGACACCCAGCCATCCGTTCCGACCAGGGCGTCTAATGTGACGTTGCCTTGAACTCTGTGGATCAGCGCGGAGTAAGAATATTGCGCCGGCGGACATCGCAGACACACAGGATGCGTGACGCCGCGTGCGCCGGCTAGCGGCAGACCGTCCGCGGGCGTGCTATCAGCGGGCAGATCGGAAGTATGCGCGGGAGGTCCTTCCTCCCTGTGAGCTGGGGGCAAATCGGAAACACGCGTTGGCACTTCGTCCATAGGCGCGTCATCTTTGGCGGAGTTCAACGCTGAGTTTGGAGCTGGCGGGACAGTTCCCGGAGAACGCGTCTGGGCGAATGCGGCAGGGATATTCGCCGTGGCAAGCGCAGCCCAGAAAAGGACAGTGCAATGCAATACCGTGCGCAGACCGACACGCCCCATAACGGTCTCCCGGTTTGCTATCAAGTCAAGCGCGGCCGCGCCGATAGGATTGCAGTGGAACTCGCGCCGTCGCGCTTGAATGTTGCGCGCACACTATCACACGGTCCCGTGCGTTTCAACAAAACTTGGTACGGTGGGATGTTGACATTTTTTGTCCATTACCTTATACCGCGCAATACACGGACCTCTTTCGCATCCCCTGGTTGGAGGTTTTTATGACTTCGCGTTACGACATCTTCGAAATGATTGCGGGAAACGATTTGATGTGGATAGATGCGGTGGAAGATCTATCCGCAGCTAAGAAGCGTCTGATCAGCCTGGCTTCCACTAAGCCCGGCGATTACCGCGTGTGGGACCCCTCGCGTCAGCAGTTTGTCGACATCTCCCGCCAGCGTTTCAAGGACTGCGCTTAACACTGATAAGCTGGCTCGCGTCTTTTGATTCTGCGATGCAAGCCAATGTTCTGACACGCGGGCGCCGAGGTTAGGCCCCCGAGTTCGAATCCGGCAGCCCTGCCCATGCGATCGCGCAGAAAGCTCCCGTAACAAAAACGGAAATTAGCGTCGTCGCCGCGGTAATGCTGGCAACTCGCCATTGAATTCCCGAAGGATCCGAAACCACGGAGAGGCCAGAGTGCGGAATAAGAAGCAACAAATTTCCTGCGGGTGATATTGCGTAGAAGACTATTGCCACGGTCCAATAGGCGCGCGGCAGGGAAATGACTGTCGAAGACGGACTTCGAAGGTATAAAGCAAAAAACTGAAAGATTATGTAAACGCTGAAAAACCATCCCACGAAATTGGAAATGGGAACGCCGAAGTAAGGACCGCCGTCTCGCCATACCCATGCGTGCAAGATGGTGCTCCAGACGGGATCCATCGAAAAATCCCACGCTACCATGATAAAACTGGCGACTAGAGGCGCCGCGACCTTGCTCGTCTCGCGCAACGCATTAACTGTGCCAGCCGCTCAGAATTACATTCGCGAGCGTCCATGAAAGATACCCCATTCCCACGTAAGCGAGGGCGAGAAGCAGCGGCACTCCCAGGGATTTGGGGCCCATCACGTCTGTAAAATAATAGCTTCCGAACGGAGTGTTTGTGTGGACGCCTATAATTTCTACGGCGCCGCCGACTCCGAGGCAAATTGCAAAGAAAACAGCAATGCCACGGACGCTGTAGCGCATGGCCCCATGAACCAGCGCGAACAGCACAGCAGGAATTATGTGAAGCGCCACAACTCCAAGCATAGGCACTGGGCCGGGAAACGCTTGAAGCACTCGAGAGAATGCATAGAGCAAAATCAATGCCCAAAGCGCGGCCCTAGCCGCTGTTTGAGCACGTATCAGCGCATGGGCCGGTTCCTTCACCAACTTCCCTGCTGGGCACGCGATCTCTCGTTTAGGGACCACTTGAGCTTCGGAGAGAAATCTTCTCTTGCGGTTGAATGAAATGACTTCAGGGTTTCTTCAAATGCAGGGAGTTGTTTGTCGAATAGCGCTTCCGGGGTCACAAAATTAAGTACGACAATACTAAAATCATTCGGCATTAGAACAAATCTCGACACCAATTTCATCTCCATCGACGAACAGACCGCCGAGTAAAAACTTCCCTCTCCAGCGAATCTCGGGGAAGCTCGCGTTTAGAACTTCGGGCTTAAACGTGAACGAGTTCCCTCCTGGCGGTTGCAACATGACCTTGATTGTTTGGCCTGGGGCGAAGGAGCCTTCGACAGATCGCACAAACGGGTTCCAGTTTGGATATTCCTTTGTGTTGCACAAGATGTCCCACAGTTTCTGTGGCTTCGCGTTCATATCGATCGACGTTTCGATTGTTTTCTGCATTCGGTTATTCCGTAGGGAGCGCGTCAGCTACGCAAGTGATACCACCGACAAAGAAACAGCATATCCCTCAGGTCAATCCGCATACGACGCGCAGGATGATAACGCAACACATAAAACAAAAATAGGTTGCGAACCGTTTCAGGCACGCAACCCATTAGAAGCTAATTTAAATTTCGCCGCGAATCAAACCACGTGTTCGCAAATGCTGAGTACGGATTACGCTTTCTTTACGGATTTGCGACGACCGCGGCGGCGTGTGGGAGGCTGAGCGGGGGCTTCGCCGATGAGTTCCGCGGACCAAATCGAAGTGACGAAACGCTTCACTCCGTGATCGTCGAAATCGATGGTGGTGCGTTCGGTATTGGATTCTGTGACTGTCCCCATTCCGTACTGTTCATGACGAATCGACTGCCCTTCCGATAGAATCTGCACCGCTGCCTCCTTGAATAATGACGTCGTTAGATTTTATGAACTAACTGGGTCCGATCATTTCAACTACAACTGCGCCTGCCTCGAGGCGGACGCTACAAAATCTAAAGTCGTTTCGCGCCTGAACCCACAGGACTTGTGAATTTCAGCTATGTACGCTGGCAGCCACATCCGGATTTTCCGGGCCAAGCTTCGCGCACGACGTTCTGGAGGGACTAAGACTTAGCTCCGCCCCTCGAATCGAAACCCTGAATTGTAAATCGAAAACTAGAAAGGGTTAGAGGCCGACAACGTTCTCGGCCTGCAGGCCCTTGGGGCCTTGCTTGACCTCGAACTCGACTGCTTGCCCTTCGTTGAGGCTCTTGTAACCCTCGGACTGGATCGCCGAGAAGTGCACAAAGACGTCCTCGCCGGACTGGCGCTGGATAAAACCATATCCCTTCGCCGCATTAAACCACTTCACTGTACCTTGCTCTTTTGCCACTGACCTACTCCTAATGTACTGATTGTGTGGATGTTAGCCACCGCGTCGGCGACCCCGAGGACATGCCCTGAAGCAACAAACGCAAGCTAATATTATCACAGCCGAAGAAGCGTGCGCAACTGATTCAGGACGATGCGAAACGTGAAGAGGCGTGGTTTTGAATTACGCAAACTCAGTCTTGAATGTCGTCTAAGCGGCGAATTAAGCCCCAGCCGCCTTATCCATGTCCTTACACACAACTTTGCCTGCGCGGCGACTACCTCCAGGCGCAGGTGGAACCAAACATCCTTCGGGATATCGACTGCGCCGGTGAAGGCCCGCTATAGATTTGCCAGTCGCGGCCGGTATTGAGAATCGGCGTCTATTGCACGGCATCCCAGGTGACCGCTCCTGTGCTGGCGGAGAGTCGATCCTGGCGGTTCAGGACCGCACTACAGCATTCTCAAAAAACAGATCGGGGCTCAGGCCGAAGGCAATTCGTTCAGGAGCAGAAGCGCCGTGATGTTTCCCGAAGGCGTCTCCCAAATCACATGAGGACGTCTTCTTGGCTCGTCCCGGTTAGCCGCGGCGTTGCGAGAACACCCACTCCACCAGCGCTGGTTCGGTGAAGGCCCATTGCCAGACTTCGTGGTCCACACCAGCGTATTCGGTGTAGAGCGGATGGCCTCCCGCTTTTCGTAATGCCGCGATGCGGTCGCGTGACACCACGACAGGAACGGCTTGGTCAACGTCACCGTGAAAGTTCCAGATCGGAGTGCCGAGCGACTGCGTGGCATACTCGGCGGTGTCGCTTCCACAACATGGCACCGCCGCGGCGAAGAATTTCGGCCGATACGCAGTCATGTGCCAAACTCCCGAGCCTCCCATCGATTGACCGGTGACATAGATGCGTCGCTCATCCACAGCGAAGTCGTGGCACACCGAATCCACGATTTCCAGCGCGGTTCGCGCCACCTCGCCTAATCCGGGGAGCACGACCGGCAGCCCTGCCTTCGTCTGATCCCATGCATCGTAGCGGACCCATCCACTATCGGTTTGCGGTACCAGGACGTAGCAGGGAAAACGCTTCTGGTTCTCCGGAAGCAGCCAGACCCGGGTGCCGAAAATGTTGCCGAGGCCGAGCTGTTTCAGATTGTCGTCGCCCATACCGCCGCTGCCGCACAGATATAAGACCAAAGGTGTTCTTTCGGACGTTGCCGGACGGAATAAGCGATAGGGCATCACCAAATCATCACCTTTGTGCGTATGCGCTTCGTACCTCTGCTCCAAGCCGTCGGATTTCTTCTTAAACGCCTCGATCAGGGCGAGCCTTTCCGCCGACATCGGTGTGCCAGGGGCGAGGGAAGGAGTGGAATCGTCCGGCGCCGCGAAAATATTCCGCGAAAAATTGAAACTGGGATGCGCCGCAAACCACGCTCCAGCGGACGCCGAACCCAATAGGCGAACCGCGTCTCGTCGAGTAATCATCTGCGTTGAACCCTCCTTCCCTGCTGTAGCTATTTTTCTGACAACCCCCAGTCTTTTCGCTAAAACCAAGCGTTGCTCGTGGACGGTTTATCCCTTGCAACGAGAAGCGTTAGCTATGGCGTTGAGAGAACACCCACTCCACCAGCGCTGGTTCGGTGAAGGCCCATTGCCAGACTTCGTGGTCCACACCAGCGTATTCGGTGTAGAGCGGACGGCCTCCCGCTTTGCGTCTCGCAGCGATACGGTCGCGCGATACGGAGACGGGGACAGTCTGGTCGGAATCTCCGTGAAAGCACCACAGAGGCGTCTCCAGCGATTCGGCGCCGTTTTCGGTGGACTCGCTTCCACAACAAGTCACTGCGGCGGCGAAAAAGTTGGGACGACCGGCGATTATGTTCCAAACTCCTGCGCCGCCCATCGACTGGCCCGTGACGTAAATTCGCCGATCGTCGATGGGGAATTCGCGGCGCAGTACATCGACCGCTTCGAGCGTCATGCGGGAGCCATCCCCTAATCCCGGGATGACCTTGGCCTTACCATCGCTCTCTTGGGTTACGTCGTAGCGAGCCCATCCGCGATCGGTCTGCGGCGCAACGACGTAGCACGGAAACTTTTTCTGGTTCTCAGGCAGCAGCCAAACGCGCGTGCCGAAAATATTGCCGAACTGCAATTGTTTCAGGTTGTCGTCGCCCAAGCCGCCGCTGCCGCTCAGGTAGATCACCAGAGGCAGCTTCCCTTTTGCGTCCGGGCGGAACAACCGATACGGCATTGTCCAGTCACTTTTGTAAGTGTGGGCCTCGTACTTTTCTTCCAGGCCTTCGGATTGTTTTCTAAACGCGTTGATGAGCCCAACGCGCTCTGGTGATTTCGGGGACCCGGGGGCTAGCGGCGGAGTGGCATCGTCTTTGTCTTTCGGCGCGAAGGCGCTTGGCAGGACCGAAAAGTTCAGGCCTCTATTCGCTGCCGTTAGCCAGGCTGCCGCTGACGCTGAGCCGAGCAGGCGGACCGCGTCTCGTCGAGTGATCATCTGCGTTGTACCCTTTGGCCGGACTGCGATTTGTCCCGAAACTTGAACAGGTAGACGATTCGAGAAAGGAATTGGTAGCAGAACAGAACGAAATGCTTACTTCTTGCTCAATCTAGTGAATACGGCCCACAGTTTCGCGCCGCGACTCAATTAAGAGTCAGATTCAACTCAGTGCTTGGGTCTTCGTTCAGACCGCGCCCCTACGGCTGCGCGTAAAGTGCGACTACTACCGCATTGTGGAAAGTGTGCGAATTGGGACAGCGTCCAGATACGCACCAGGATACGGTTCTTAATGTAACCGCATGCGACGCCATGTTATGCGGCGTGCATCCACGGAGGCATCAAATTGAAGAGATCACTTATCATCAGCGGGTTCCTTTTCGCACTAATGATTTCCGGCTGTTCGGGGACCCAATCGGCGACGCCGGCGCCTCAAGCACAACCCGACGATGCACACCGAGATGATCGCGACAGAGATCACGACCGCGACAAGGATCGGAACCCGCCTCCCGATCGCGACCATCGATCAGGCTGTCCAGACGGCCAGCATGCTTTCACCGACCGCGATGGAAGAACCAGCTGCGTCGCGAACTGATGTGGGCGGAACAAAAACCTTAGAACCTCGTGCAACAGGCCGTCGATTTCGCTTCGCATGAGTGCAGCATAAAACTTTTTCGAGCGAGCGGATGCGTCACTGGGGTGGGAATGTGGCGATGTATTCTTGCGCGGTGGCTTTGTGTGGAGTGGCGTCCACGTCGTAGAGATTCTGCGGTTTTTGACCGGCGCGTAACAGCAGGACTTCAATCCACGGAAATGAGTGCGCTTTTTTCTGGCGATTGATGACGGAAATGATTGATCCGTCGCTGAGTGGAACTTCATAGTTCGCGCCGGGGCCCGGGGAATAATGCAAAGTCCATCCGCTGATCACTTGGCCGTCTTCGCGCGCTAAGGTCGGCAGAGTTGTCGGGTCTAGCTTGCGCAATTCTTCCGGCGTGGCCATGACGTAGCCGTCAATCGTCCACTTGCAAAGAAGCGCGCTTTGGCAAAGCGCAAAGAATTTGTTGTCGTATGGCGTTATCAAAGTGCCTTTCACTTCTTGGGCGCCACAGGGGCCGCGTTGACGTTCCACATCGGTGGGCGTGACGTGAATAACCACCGAGCAGTCGCGTTCGTTGGATGGATCGGGCGTCCAATAAAATTGCATGAGCACAACGACCGGAAGCTGCAAATAGCTGATATGGTAACCGGTGTGCGACTGCTCGGTGAAAATGTAGGTCTCGCTTCCTTTCCAATAAAGCGTGACGCCGCTGCCGCTGGCGATATATCGAGTGTCGATGAAGGCGGAAATCGTCAGGCAGAGCGCCACGATGACGGCTGCAATCGCGATCTTTGCTTTTAATTCCAAGTTCGCAATCGTGGCGAACGCTGTTTTTACATCGATGCTTAAGTCCATACTCTCCGTCGCGGGGTACCGCTGAGATTACGTCCTTCAACTAATAATAGTGGGTAGTAGAGGCAATTCCAACGCGGAAGCTTTGGGAATTATTGGGCTGTTGTCTTAGGTTTAACTGTCGCGCTGGCGGAACGGCCGGCCATCTTCTATGTATCCTGGCGCAACCTTCCGCTACTTCGCGTTCAACCCTGCCACTTTCTAGTGCTAGTCAACGAAGCGAGACGCAGACGAATTGAATGTGTTCACGTACTCTTTCTTGCTGACCCAGCGAGGACTTCCGTCTACATTGAACAGACTTTGCGGCTTTTGTCCTGGGCGCACGAGATCAACGGTGATCCACGGATATGCTCCTACATCCGTGGCGCGATTTGTGACCGAAATCACGGAGCCATCGCTGAGGCTAACCTCGAAATGACTTCCCACCCCAGGGGACCCGGGGGTGTGATGAACGCGCTATCCATTAATAAGCTGATCGTTCTGAGGCGCTGCGATGAGGGAGTTACCTCCGTCGAGGCGCTGTTTTTCCTCGGGCCTCGCCGGAACGTATCCGTGGACCGTCCACTTGCAAAGAATAGCTCCTTGGCACATTGCGTAAAAACCGTCATCGAATGGTGTCAGAAAATTCGCATCCTGAACATTCTGCCCGCCGCAGGCTCCTGGGTAGCGTTCCACGTTGGATGGGGTGATCTGGATTACCAGGGAGCATCCCCACTGCTCGGACGGCAAGGGAGCCCAGAAGAAGTTTTGCGCAAGGAGTTCAAACGGAAAAGCTAGATAGCTAACCTGATAGCCTCTGTGGGAATCTGAAGTGAAGAAATATGCTTCGTCGCCCTTCCAATATAGAGTGCCGCCGTATCCGTCAGCTATGAAACGGACACCAAGAATCGCGCAAGCTATAAGGCACATGGACGCCAGGGCAATTAACACTGATCTTTTCGTGCGTTCCATATTTCTCTCAATCACACGGCGTCTGTAAAGTCACCCTTTTCGCGGCTTCAGCTCGTTCAACGGCGGGAGCGATGACGATGCCGTGATCGTGTGCTCGACTGGCTGCTTGCCGGTGCTTACTGCGTTCGCCAACATTTCAACGGCTTTGCCGGCGATTGGCGGGATTAGAATTGTTGCGGACAGCAAGCCATCGCGCAGCCATTTCTGGCCTGTCTTCGGGACGCCGTCGCAGCCTGTGAACGGCAAACCTAGCCAGCGCTTGCATTCTTCTTCGTTTTTTATTTTTTCGAACGCCGCGCGCGCGCCCATGGCCATGGAATCGTCCTGCGCGGCAATCAAATCGACGGGGATTTTCTGAGAAGTGCTCAACTTTAGCCAGGAACTTACGGCGCGTTCGGCACTTTCTGTGGTCCACTGGCCCTTTAGCGTGGTCACTTGGATATTTGTGGGCTTCGTTTCCATCATCCCGGCGGTGCGTTCTTGCGCGGAGGCGCTGTACGACGGGCCTTCGATGTAGAGAATCGATCCGCCTTGCGGCAAGAGCGCGGCGAATTGTTTTCCCTGGATGCGTCCGATTTCCGTGTGGCTGGAAGTGACCGCGAAGACTGGGACTTTTGTTTTGCGCCGCAATTCTGAAATATAATCCGGCGCGCGGTTCAAAACCGCCCAGGCGATTCCTGCGTCACACGCAACTTGCGCGACCTGAGGCAGCGCGCTTCCGCGAACCGGCTCCAAAATAATTCCCGCCGGACGCGATTCCGGCCGGGACTGGATCGCCTTCAGAATATGCGTGCTCTGATTTACGGTGTCGTTGTCGGAGTAAAGGACGCTAACGTCAATGCCCAGTTTCGCGCCCGCTCGCTGCGCGGAAAGCGCCTGCTCTAACTGGAAATCGTTGTCGTTTGTGGGAAGCGACACCAAAAGCTTCAGCTTCGTCATCGACTAAACAATACTTCCATACGTGGCCGGCGCGAACAGTTTCGCGGAGGCAGTAATGTAAGTCACAACAGTAGTGTTACGAACATTAGCCGACCGAAGACCTGGCATTTTCAATCGAGCAGAATTTACGGCTTATAGAGTCGATAGGTCGAATTGTAATAGCCGAGCTGTGCTCCCTAGTAACTGGAGATGAATGTTTGCACCGTGTGAGTCCCTGGCCCCAAGCCACTGATACATCCAGAACTGCCTACACCGTCCCCGCCATTCTGAACCCACACATCGGCTTGGATGCTGAAGCTTCCGGTGCTGCCCGGACAAACCCCGGTGGTCAGCTGGTCCACTGCAACGTCAGTGGAAGCTTTCCGTTATTGGCGTAAGTCCGTTCGAGCACGTGATTGGTCCCCGTTACGCCTGGATTTGCGGAAATCTGTGCGTTCGTAGGCGCAGCATTCACGCGAGATCGGCTCGCGTGCATTTGCGATTCTTGCGCGGAGTTATAGCCGAAGGTGCCCACGGATACAACCGCGCACACTACCGGGCAAAACGATTCTTGGAGACTTTCAATTTTGGGGGAACGGTTGCTTCGTTACGCGGAAGTCTCGCCATTAGGTGGGAAGGGCGAGTGGCAGGATCAGCGAAGCTCGGCGAACCACACCCGAGAAACGATTCGCGATGGTTCTGCATCACCTCGTTAATTCAATGGACAACAAAAGTTCCCGCGAACCAATCCCGAAGGACGAGATTACGGCATACGTGTGCCGCAGCGGCCGCACTCTTCGAAGACGGAGAGGACGTTGGTCAAACTGAGGAGGTCGCGGATGCGTGGGCTCAAATTCACTAATTGGAGCTCGCACTTTGCGCCCTTCGCTGAAATATAAAGCGCCACGAGCGCGCCGAGGCCTGAGCTATCCATGTGCGCGAGGTCGGTCAGATCCAGAATTACTTTTCGTTTGGACAGAATCAGCGCTTTCACTTCTGTTTTCAGATGGACTGCGGTTTCGGCGGTGAGGCGGCCGGTGCAGCCGACGACGGTGGCGTCCTCCCAGGCATAGGTTTGGAGCGTTAGTGTGCGCGCACCTATCGAAGCGTCTGTTGACATGGTGGGTGTATTTACTCTGGGCTGGCTAATAACACAAGGAATTTCTGCGGCGCGTCCCACTCATTGCTTGTGTTGAACTTCAGCAAAGGCGCCGGACTGAAGGCCGCCATTGCAAAGTCCTTAGTTAAATGAGGGTCACTTCTTTGCGCCGGTCGTTTCTGCTTTCTGGGCGGGTTTGGATTCTGCTTGCTTGGGCTTCGGCGGAGCTTGCCAAAAACCAGGGGTGGGCACGATAAATTCGATTCCGATTTGCGTTTTTCCCATGAAGCTTGCGCCAACGCTGGTGACGCGGCACAGCAATTCCTCTCTAATGGTCGGATTTTCCACGCGGATGATTTGATTCACCTTCACTGAAGCGGCGAGCAAAATCAGCGCGCCGTGGTCATTAACGATAATGGCTTCCGCATTTTCCGCTAGGGATTGTTTGCCCGCATCGCGCAGCCTGACGACTACGGGGACTCTCTTGAGCACCCGCTTGCTTCGCCGGCGGTTCTGCGGACGGATTTCCGGGATGGGAGCAATGGTTGTCACGCCCAAACTTAACAATACTTAACAGGCGCCACAAGCATTCCAAGCCAATCTGTGCCTCTTTAGGCATCTTAAGCGCCCATCGGCCGCCAGTTCAAAGCGATCGGTTACCCTTCTCGATACCGGCCTAACTTGAATCCCAGCAAAGCTCTGTCATCCGCGAGCGGAGTCTGCGCACTCTCTGCTTTCCCCTTTTTAGGGGCGCGGGACGCAGTCCGAGGGACCCTCAGTTCGCTTCGTGTAGGTCGCCTCTCCGGGACGTTTCCGACTTAATGGAACTTTTCGGTGCCCTCGGACGCAATTACTATTAGCCCGGCAATTCGTAACGCCTCCCCCGCGCGGCTTGCGATGGATGAAGGCGCAGAACAACTTTCCAACCAACAAAGGAGAATCTTCGATGCAGAAACTTAGATTCAGCTTTTCGTTATACCTTCTCGCAATACTGCTGTTCGCGTCGGTGGCACTCGCTAACGCGGCTCCGCAAGAATCAAACTTCGTCGGGACCTGGAACATGACGGTTAATGGGGGCCAGGGTGGCGGCGGTCGCCAGACGGGAGATCAGGGTGAAGCTCAAGATGAGGGTGGCGGACATCGAGGCGGCGGTGCCCAAACGATCACAATCACAAAAGACGGAGACACTTTCAAAGTTGACCACAAAACGCACAGAGGCGACCTCGTCTCGAACGCGACTGTCTCCGGGAACACTATCTCCTGGTCAGAGGAGCGCAAAGGTCGAGATGGCAACAGCCACACAACTCAATTCAAAGCCACGCTGGATGGCGATTCGATGAGCGGGACCTTGGCTGGCGGACAGTTCAGCCGAACCTTCACCGCCAAGCGCGCCGGATAACCTTAGAGATCCGCTTTCCCAGAACAAACATACGAATGGAGAACGCTGGTGAACCCGCCGGCGTTCTCCACTACCGGCAGACTCCACCTTCTCCAGCTTTCATCTTCGGCCGACTCGACGGCGCTAAGAAACGCGTCTCAGAGCCATCAGCGGTCCCACCACCGCGAACATCATTACCACTTGAGTTACACCTGGCACGATGACCAGTTGGTTAGCGCGCCTTCCGCCGGCTACAGTCAGCGCTGGAGGTCTGTCATGATGAATTTCAGCGGTCGGAATCTTTCCACGACGCGAGTCCCCCACTTTCTAGCCATGGTATGCGCTTCGTGCGTACTATTATCTTCATGCGGCTCGGCGACTAAAAGCCTGGAGCTCGCCAAACAAAACGTGGAGCAGTTCCACTCGCAGCTTGATACCGAACAGTACGCCGCTGTTTACGCATCAGCCGACGAGAAATTTCACCAGGTGACCAGCGAATCCGATTTCACCAAGATTTTGCAGGCCATTCATCGCAAGCTTGGCAACGTTCAGCAATCCAGTTTGCGCAGCATGAATGTCGGCTGGCACACAGGACAGGGAGAAACTGTTTCGCTCGTGTACGACACAACGTTCGCGCAGGGAACCGGAACCGAGCAGTTTGTCTGGCACGTGAAGGACAACGACGCGGCTCTCTACGGCTATCACATCAACTCGACCGACCTGATCTCGAAATAATCCGTCAGCTTTTTGCGTCGGCTCTTTTCCCCGGATGCGCCGCCTAACTACGGCCTCCTGCGCGACGTTCGTCTCCGCGAAAAAGTTCCACAAAGTTTCAAGTTTATTTATTTTGTTTCCGCAATTCCGAGCAACCCTCGCAAAAACACTTCCGTCTAACGCCGTGTAACAAAAAGCAAAGGAGCCGCGACCTGCTATCCCCGCGGTCTTTGCCGCGGGAAGTTTCATAACTTCCCCAGCGTGTCAGGCTGTTTTAACGGGAAGACCTGGCTGCGCTGGATGTAAGCCGCAGTAAAAAACTAAAAACACGGGTTTGTCGCAACGCGACGGGTGTGCCCGGGCGGGCGAACAATCCACAACAACAGGAGGCAATTAGAAATGCGCATAAAAATAAACCTGCTGATTGCGGCGTTGGCGCTGTGTTCTTTACCAACTCTCGCGCAGCAGGGTAATTCGGAAGTGTCCGCGAATTTCACCGGAAATTTCCAGAAGCAAGCTACTGGAAATGGGATCACCGACAACGCATCCAATTCCGGCGGTGTTCTGGTGAATTATCGCTACCACTTCAATCGCTGGAGCGCCATCGAAGCCAACTATTCTCACACGCAGTTCAGTCAATACTATAGTTCCGGAAGCACGACCCAAGCCGCGGTCAATGAAGCTACTGTCGCCTACCAATTCACATTCGGCATTCCTGAAGAATCTCGCATTCATCCATTCGCAGAAGCTGGCACCGGCGCGGTATTGTTCTCTAGTCCTGTAAATGCAGGCTCCAACTCGGGAGGCTTTTCGCAAGGGCGTCCCGCATTTCTTTATGGCGCAGGCGTCACCTACAAACTGGTCGGCGGGCTGTCGGCACAAGTTGGATATCGCGGATTGGTTTATAAGGTGCCTGATTTTGCAATCACCAGCCAATTCACCAATGCCACCTCACAAATGGCGCAGCCGTACGTAGGGCTGACGTTTCGCTTCTGAGTACGTGCTCGACGCTGCGCTCGTTGGCTAGTGGGAAGGAACTGCGGCGATAGGTCGTTGACCAAAGCTATCGCCGCAGGACTCCAAATGGCGCCGCGCATTCTTTGGGATGCGGAGCATGCTCCCGCTTTGCTGTCACATCAAGAGGGCGGAGCATGCTGCGCCCCTACAAAATCCTGGTGAGCGGCCGACAATGTTGGGCTAGATTTCTCGTGTTACTGCTGAGATGTGCTCTGCTGCTTCTGCTGCGGTGTGGTTTGCGGTGTAGGCGGTTTTGGTCGGCTAATAATTGCTGAGGGCAGCGAGGAGCGACCAGACGCGCTGGCGCGGGCGAATTCGTAGACACCGCGTGCGTCTGTTGCGACGATCAACCGGTCGGGTTCCACGATGATCGCGCTCGCCCGCACCAACGCGCCTTCCGGGGTGGCAATAAAATAATCGCCGAGATAATCGCCATTCTTGTCGAAATGCGCGAGGGTTCTGCCGATACCTGCCCACATGTCTTGCGAAACGGGATCGACGCCCAGCGCGATAATCTTCGGATTTTCTTTGGACGTGTCGATAACATGGTCCAGGTTCACTTTTACCGTGCCGGTCAAATTGTAAATGCCCTCGCCAAAGCGTCCGTGAGGGCCGCCAAAATGTCCTTCGCCGGCTCCGCGTTCGAATGAATGACCGGTCGCGGCGCCATTCGATGCCGGCGCATTGGAAAGAGTCGGCGAATAAATTGCCTGGGCTCTCTGTGAAGACGCGTCTCCAAATTGTCCAAAGCTTCCGAGGCCGGGGAAAAATCCTTGCCCGGCAGCCATCCCGCCAAACCCGCCCAGGCCGCGTCCGGCGGCCGACGCACCGGTTTCACCGCCCAGCCCGCTGATCGGCGCGGTGGAAAAAAGTTCGGCAAAGCTGATGTCGGAATTGCTCGTCGCGGAAGAATCGCTCGACCCGGAAGATTGCGCGCTGAATTGCAAATCGGAGGAGCCGATCGAACTGGAGACGGATTTCTCGTCAGTCGAACCCATGGAGTTCTGGTTCGTGTGCTTGCCTCCCAAATGAAATTGCTTGGAATCCGGCGTAATCGCTCCCTGCGCTGACAACATTCCTCCGCCGGCCGAGCCGCCGGGTCCTCCTCCACCAAAACCATTAGCCCCTCCGGTTGAAAGAATGTTGGCCGTTGCAGTCTGCGCCGTTTGCGGGCCCTCACCGTTATGTGCGCCCAGGCCAGGTGACAACCCTCCGCCGAAAAATAAGTCGCCTTTGTTTCCGACGGCAGCGAAGGTGTTGTAAGAGTCGGAGAAATTCGTTTGGCTGTAATTCACGCCAAATTGAACCCGATCGGTGGGATCCGGCGGCAATTCCGTGCCGTAAAGTTTTAGATCAAATGTGACGTCATTGGCGGCATAGCCATAGCGGTCGTATTTGCGGACAGTCGGATCCGGCAGCGCGATGAATGCGAAGTATATATTCCCCGCGCTATCGCCGAAAACTTTTCCGAGGTTTTGAAGTTGTTTCGCCGACTGAGGGTCCGCTCCGGCCTCGGAAAGTTCGCCGAAACTGCGCACCAGGCTGCCATCGTCGCTGCGAATTTCTACTAGCCGCTTGGACCGCAACGTGGAAACGGCGAACTGGTGGTCCGATAGGCCGACAATGCCGGTAGGCGCAAAGACCGGAATCTTCGCGACCAAAACTCCGGCGCCCGAGAAAATCTCGACGGCATTTGCCGCGCGGTCGGCTACCAGAACCCGCCCGTCGCTATCTAAGTCGAAGTCAGCGGCGTACTGAATCTTTGCAGATTCTGCCCCCGCGTGGGGAATCTGGCCGATTCGTTTCCCCTCGGAATCGAATATCCAAATGACGCTCGGCGGATTCGCCAGGACGTAGTAGTGCCCCGCCGTATCGCGTTTCATCGCGGTGACGCCGGAACTGATCTCCGGGAACACCCGTGCGCGCGCCGGTATGGCATTTACAAAACCCTGAGCGTTAGCGGGAGGAGGAGAAGCGAAACCAGCAATCAGCAGGAACAGGAACGAGGGTTTCCAGAATTTCCACCGCAAACTACAAACCATGGACCCAACCCTTGCTCGACGGAAAATATTTTACACGATTATAGCTTGCCTTCGTATACCCGTATTTCAGCCGGTGAGCTAAAAGGTTCCAAATAATCTTTGCCTATTTGTCTGCGAGCCAAGATCGAATGGCGGCGCCAAATCCGACGACCTAACTCCTACGGGCCTGGAGTAATGGCTGGAGAGAGTTGGGCCTGCGGGCTGAAGTAAAAGTCCACCAGATACGACAACGACGTGGGCGACGTTTCCGGCAATACGTGGGTTGGATATGGATCCCAGGTTTGAAAGATTACCTGGGCTGGCTGCGCGTCTCCGCTGCTGTTATACGCCTGAATATTCTGTTCCGCCGCCGACATCCAGCCCGCATCGGACACCGCGTTGTTGGTCCCGTTGAAAATCATTCCAAACGGAATGCTCTGCTGCGTCAGCAGGGGCTGGAGCTGCGGAAGGTACTGATTCAGCGGCACCGACCAGGTAACGTCATCGTGAAGAAATGCCAAAGGAAATCCTGCCGCGGCTTGAAAGTCACCGATCCACTCTTGCGTCGTGGAAACCCATACGCCAGCAGGATCGGCAAAGCTGTCCAATGGCTCGATATCACCCACCTGCACCTCCGGAAATACCGCCTGATAGGCTTGCATCGTGGACGCCGCTTGCTGCGCCACCGTTTCTACCGAGGCTTGGCAGGCGTTGGTCCCCTGATAAAAATGCCCGTAAAAAAGCGGCTCGTCCATGGAGATGTATGCCAGATTACCGCCCAGCGCTTTAATCCTTTGCGCCGTGGCGGTGTTCGTAGCAAGTTAAAAGGTCCGGTTTTTGTAGTAAGTGAGTTGTCCGGTTGAGTGTTAATCACCCGCCGCCGTCGCGGCTGTGGGGAAGTGGGAATCCCGCGCTTTGGGCGGGATTTCCAAGCGCGGTGGGAAAGTC
>DATNLR010000048.1:0-157778 GCA_035602755.1 Binatus sp. (SeqCode)
CTCCAGCAACCTGATCGTTAATTTCAGTTCTCCGCATTCGAATCTTCTGGGAGAATATGTTCAGGCGCGAGTCACGCGCGCCGCGCCGTTCAGTCTCGTTGGCGAACAAGTCGTCTAACGCAGCGGAGGCCACCATGGAACTCGAAGTCAAGATTCGGGGTCTGATGATGGACCCCGCGATGAACGCTCCGGTTGTGGTCCTCCAGGAAACGCACGGAACCGGCGTCCTTCCCATCTGGGTCGGAGTCCCGGAAGCGCAGGCAATCGCCCGCGAAATCGAAAAAATCGAGGCGCCGCGGCCGCAGACCCACGATCTCCTCAAGAATATTTTGATCGGCTTGGACGTCCATGTCCAAAAAGTAGTCGTCTCGGACCTGAAAGAAGACACGTTCTACGCCTTGATCTGGCTGGAGCGCGACGGGCAGACCATGTCCATGGACTCGCGGCCCAGCGACGCGCTGGCGCTTGCGCTGCGGCTGGATTGCCCAATTTTTGTTGAGGACGAAGTGCTGAAACATTCCAAGAAGGCCGGGGCGGTTTCGGAGAAAAGTTCGAGCGAAGAATTGCGCAAGTGGCTGGAGAATTTGAACGACGAGGACCTCGGGCGTTACAAGATGTAGTTTCCGTTAGATCGCTCGGCAGAACCTGGCACCTGAGTGTGCACTCGTTTTCGGATTCAAACCTCTAGCGGTTCAAAAACACTGCATTTCGTGTGTTTGCGTTGCGACGACCCAATCGTGACTGACGCGAACGAGGTGGTCCCTAGCGGCAACCAGCCATCCCATCCAAACACGAAGCAAAGAAGCAGGAACGCTGTTAGATCAACCAGTCCGTCGCTCCTAAAGATAATGACCGGAAGCGGCGAGAGTGATCTTCGGTATGCAATCCCGAATTCCATTGGTTATCGGTTAGAAATTTCAAGACCTCGGCATCTGCGAAACGCAATGCGTCTGATCCCTCCGCGCCTTCTGCTATGCGACACCAAAATCATACTGGGGCTAGTAGACAAAACCATAGACTGTCCGCCTAACGGGCGGCTAATAAAACGATATGGAGCGGGGGTTGGATAGATGTTTTGCCAACAGGCTGACACCGATCCCTGCGAAGGAATCCTGCAGGAGGTGCTGAATCATCCCGGGCCTGAGGCTCTTGCGCACTACGGCCAGGATTCCGAAAAGCGCGCCGTACCCGGACACAATCAGCAGGCCTTTGACTCCCTGGTACAGATGCGCTACGCCGAAGAGGAGGGCTTGCGCTGCAATGGCGGCGGCGTTGCTGCCAGTGAGGGCCAGAAATTGCTTTTGCAAATAGCCGCGAAACACGAATTCCTCGCAGAATCCCGCTGAGATTGACATCAAGACCCACACGACCATTTCAATCGCGCTTCTGGGCATGATGACCTGCAATACTTTGTTCATTTGCGGATTCTGGCCCAACGTCAAACCGGACAGGAGCAGAAACGCAGCCACGATCAGCCAGAAAACGAGTGCGGCGCCGATGTCGCGCCAAACGTCCTTAGCCGTGGCCCACCTTCCTCCGATTACCTCGCTGAGTTTTCGCTCGGTGGGGCGGATGCCCAGGAACCAGACGAAGGCGAACAAGAACCATTCAAAACAGATCATGAAGCAGTAAAGGGCAACCCGATGGGTGACTTGATGGTTTTCGATACGGTTGTGAGATTGGTAGTAGGCTGTCGCGAGCACGAAGAGAATCAGAACGATTGTGTGCCACAGCGGGGCGAGAAGCTTAGGCTTCTCGGAATGCGGGGCGAGCGGGCCGGGGGGCAGACATGCGATTCCTCTTCTATAGGCTTTGAGGCGTCAGAGTAACACAGCGGAGAGAGCAGGAAGTTGGACAAAAAGCAGCATTCCGGCGTGCAATGCTATTTTTTGCTTGCGCAGGGACTAGGCAAATGAGTAGAGTTAGGCTACTTGTGGTGTAACCGGTGGTGTAGGTAGCGCCGCGGGCGTCCATATATAGGCCCCCGGTTGCGCGACAGGCTGAGGGAACGATTGACCTACGTCATCGCGGTCGCCAATCAAAAAGGCGGCGTCGGAAAGACCACGACGTCGATAAATCTAGCCGCCGCCATCGCGTTGAAGAAAAAGAAAACTCTTCTCATCGATCTGGATCCGCAATCGAACGCTACCATCGCATTTTTCGAGTCTTCCGATATTCAGACTTCGATGTATGACTTGTTCGCCGAACATCCGGCGGAGATGTCCAAGATCGTAAAGCCTACGAAGGACCCCTATCTTTTTGTGGCGCCGGGGAAATTGGCGCTGGCTCGGCTGGAACAACAGCTGGCTGGTCAGTTTGACGCGCCATTCAAGCTGAAAGATGCGCTAACTCCGGTCTTGAAAGATTACGAATTTATCGTGCTGGACACGCCTCCGGCGCTGGGCATACTGACGGTGAACGCGCTGGTGGCGTCAACCCATTTGCTGGTGCCGATTCAGGCTGCCTATTTCGCAATTGAGGGAACTGACGATTTGCTCGAAACGTATGCGCGAATTCGGGCGCGTCCCAATCCGGATTTGAAAGTGCTGGGCGTAGTAATCACACTATTTGATAAGCGCACGAATATTTCGCGCGATACACACGAACAGATTCGCGCGGTGTTTGGCGACGCGCTTTTCAAGACGCGGATCAGCAAAAACGTGCGCCTGGAAGAAAGCCCGGCTTACAAAGAAACTGTATTTGCGTTCGCCCCGAAGTCGTCGGGCGCGGAAGAATACAAAAAGCTTGCTCAGGAGGTATTGCAACGTGTCCAAGAGGATCGGGTTACCCGTCACTCTCAAGATGCGGCATGACGCGCATTATGTTGAGACGCTGACCAGCTTCAGTGGAGCGTCGATCGGGCGGATGATTCCGCTCGACAAGGTGCGTCCAAATCCGGACCAGCCGCGAAAAGCGTTAGGCGACCTGCGCGAACTGACTGATTCGATACGCGAAAAGGGCGTGCTGGAGCCGTTGCTGGTTCGCTTCATTCCCCGCGAAGATACCTACTACATTATTTCCGGCGAACGGCGATACCACGCGTCGAAAGCGGCTGGATTGCACGAGCTGCCTTGCATCGAGAAGATTGCCGACGATGCGGAGACGCTCGAGATTGGGTTGATCGAGAATCTACAGCGCAAGGACCTGACGCCGTTTGAAGAAGCGGATGGCTTGCAACGTCTGGCCACGCATTTCGATTACACCCACGACGATATCGCGAAGAAGATTGGGCGGGCCAGGTCGTCGGTGAGCGAGACCATGTCTCTCACCGTGATACCGGACGCGGTTCGCAAGGAATGCATCGAGCGCGGGATATTTTCGAAGTCGCTGCTTCTTCAAGTGTCGCGCCAGCCCAACGAAAAGAAGATGCATGAGATGGTTCATCGCATTGCGCAAGGCGGATTAACGCGCGACGAAGCGCGCAAAGCGCGCAAGCAAGAATCCGGGCCGGATTCCAGGCCGCAACCGTTTCTGTTTGACTATCGTGCGCAGGACGATGCATTCCACGTGCGCGTCCAATTTCGCAAGAGCCACGTGAGCCGCGAAGAACTCTCGGCCGCACTTCGCACAATTTTGCGCGAAATCGAGTCCGGGTCTATTTCCTCTTCAGCGGCGTAACGGGTCGGTTGCCGGCGCTTACCTGAGCTGCGAAACGTAGGATCGGCAATTCTCGTCCGCTCAAGCTGTTACGAGTTTTCGCGCCGCCAAACCCAGCATCAGCCTCGAAACTCCGGTCATCAGAAGGTTCACGCCTACGAGTGTTCCGATTGCCCACACGGAACTCGACGGCCAGTGCAAATAGATGAGCCCACCGAGCAGCAGAGTTATCAGGCCATTCATTAAGAGCCAGCCCGAGCCGGCTTCACCGCGCACGCGAAAATACGCCACAAGCTCAAATACTGCAGCCACCAGGATGATTACGCCCAACAGCAAAGTCAGCGATCCTAGCCCTAGTAGCGGATGCATCAGAAAGTAAATTCCGCCGACGAGGTACAGAAGTCCGACCAGCACGTGCCACAGTACACGTCGCGCCCCGCCTCCGCTGAAAGCTGCAACCAAATGCGCTCCGCCGCCAAAAATCAGCAGCCAGCCTACTAGAACTGTCACCGCCAAACCCGCGACTCCGGGTTCAACAATCGCCACCATCCCGAGAATGATGAACGCAACCGCCATCGCAATGTATAAGCCACTCGCTTTCTTCACGAATTTGTCCGCCCCTTGCAATCCCTGGGTTGGATGGGCTGTCGCCATTTCACACCTCCACTTGCATGCGCCTATTGTGATCGCCGCCCGCGCATGGGGGAAACGCTGCCCCTGCTCCTCCGAGCGGAGCCGGGGCGATTTTACTCCCGAGGCTCCTTGCGCGACCATTGATTCTTTTTCGAATCGGCGCTTTGAATTCGCGCAAGAGTATCGCTCGGATTAGATCTTTTTTAGCAGGAAGATCATTTGTTCTGCGGTGTTGTCTAGCGGCGTCTTGGCGAAGGAGCCGTATTCTGTTACCGGTTCCAGCCGCGCGAGGCGGAACAGGGCTTTCAGATGCGGATAGGTGTAGTAAGAAAGCTTGAACAGTTCCGATTCCTCGTGCAGTAACTTGCCGCGTTTATAGGTTCTAAAAATAAAGGTGAAGCTGAAAACCTGGTTGATCTTATCCACGGAGTCTTTTCTAAAATAGCGGCGAACAATCGAATCTGAATCTACGGGCCACTCCAGGTCCGGGATTTCCTGGTCTAGGCCCGCCGATATCAATTCCATTTTCGGATAAAAGACGTCGAAGGCGAGGATTCCTTTCTCCTGTACATGAAATGCGGCGGTGGTGAGAGCCTCCCGCTGATCGTGCAGGGTGTACATGTGCTGTAAAGGACGGAAGGGAATAATGACCAACGGGAATTTCTTGGGCAAACGGAAGCGGCGCATGTCTCCGTGGTGGACAGTTATGCAGCGGCGAGTTCGCGCAGGTTCTTTTTCCATGTGCGATTTCAGGACTCGCAGCATGGGAAGGGAATTGTCCACGCCTTCAATTGCGATGCCTTCGCGCGCGATGGGGAGCAACACGCGGCCGGTTCCGCAGGCAATCTCCAGCACTGGGCCGCTAGACTGCTTTGCCAAATCGAGGTAGAACGGCAGATCCACCAAATCTTGTTTGGTGGCGTAGGCCGCATCGTAATATTTGGCTGTGACGCTGTAGGATTCGACGGCTACTTTTTTGCCGCTTCTGCTGCTTCGGTTGCGACTTGTCTTTGTTGCTTGCGGCGTCATATTCTTCCCTCGCTCGCTATGATCTTCACTCCCAGCAAACTTTTACTCACGGTCGATTTGGCGGGGACGCTTTTATTTGCAATCGAAGGGGCGCTGGCTGCGGTCGCTGCCAACCTTGACCTCTTCGGCGTGATGGTGCTCGCATTTGCTACGGCGCTCGTGGGTGGAATCATACGCGACGTATTGATAGGCGCCGTACCGCCCGCCTCACTCCGCGACTGGCGCTACCCGGCTGCTGCGTTTGCCGGCGGAGCAATCGTTTTCTTCTTGCACCCTGTGATTCGACAAGTTCCTGCTTCCGTTATTATCACGCTCGACGCCGCGGCGTTGGCGCTGTTTGCCGTGGCCGGCACCGAGAAGGCGTTAGTTTACAAGATGCATCCTCTTGTTGCCGCTTTGCTGGGAACGATCACCGGCGTGGGAGGCGGAACAGTGCGCGATGTTTTGCTGGCGCAGGTTCCAGCGGTTTTGCGGGCCGATATATACGCCAGCGCGGCGCTTGCTGGAGCAATCGTTATGATTGGGGCGACGAAATTACGGCTTCCTCCAACATTGGCGGCAATCCTCGGAGGGCTTGTTTGTTTTTCACTGCGAGTGATTAGTGTGTGGCAGCATTGGAGCCTTCCCCAAGCTGTCGGCGGCTGAAGGGCGGTGGTGGCCTTGGCCGAGGGACTGGCGATGTGATCTCGATTGTGACCTGCGAAGTGTTAGCATTCTGTCCCACAATGGATCTCACTGCGCGGCAAATCTCGACGCTCGAACGACTGCACAAAAGCGATTTTCAGATTGTAGCCTTCCCGATGTACGCGAATTACATCGGTGTGCGCAGAGGGAATTGCGCAGCGCTTCTCGCCCCGGTGGCGCAGGGCTCGTTTAAAATCCACGGCCAGCCAGCGTATCTGGTAGGCGGAAACTTCAGTGTGCGAATAACGCAACAGGGCCGCGACTGGTTCGTATGGAAAAAAGACAAGCTTGAGGTGACGCAAGCGCGGCTCGATGAGTTCGGTGCCTTCTCGACGGAACTTGCGGAGCTGCTTCTACTCCAGGACTGAAAAGTTAGGGGCCTGGGTTTAGGCTGCGTTAGCCCGGCTATCGACTTTCAAATCTTCCGGCGCTAGGCTTTCTGTATGGACATCGACTGGGTTCGCGAATACTGCCTCGCGCTCCCGCACACAACGGAGAAAGTTCAATGGGAAGACAACCTCGTTTTCAAGATCGGCGGAAAGATGTATGCGGTGGTCGCGCTCGAACCCGGCGATCCATGGCTTGGATTCAAATGCGCACCGGAGGATTTTGTTGCACTGGTCGAACGACCTGGAATTATTCCTGCGCCATATCTGGCCCGGGCCCATTGGGTCTCACTCGAGACAAGCGACGCGCTCTCGCGTACCGAAGTCGAGCACTTGCTAAGCCACGCTTATTCACTAATCTTCGCGAAATTGCCAAAAACAATGCAGGTCCGTCTAGGGGCCAGGCGCTCCGCAAAATCGCAAAGGATTCGTGCGCGTCGCAAGCGCGCGCGTAATACCCCGCGGGTGACAGAAGCTCACCGCGCACAACCTCCGGCAAAGGCAGATAGCCGCGGCAAGGAGCTTGCCACCGATCAGTTGAAAGTTGAACACTGCTCAGCCACACTATGGGAATGAGCGATTCTTACGACGTGATATGTATCGGCGCTGGGCCTACCGGGCTCGCGAGCGCGATCGAAGCTAAGCGCGCAGGGTTACGCCCGCTTGTGATCGACAAGGGATGTCTTTGCAATTCGCTGTTTCACTATCCGATTAATTTGCTGTTTTTCACCACTCCGGAGCGCATGGAAATTGGCGATCTGCCTATGACGATTTCCGGAGGAAAACCGACCCGCGGCGAAGCGCTGAAATATTATCGTCGCGCGGTTGAACATTACGGAATCGACGTTCGCCAATACGAGCGGGTAAAAAATGTCACCGGGCACGATGGCGCTTTTGTAGTTCACTCAGCCGATGAGGATGGAGTCGGACTTGAATATCACGCTCGCAAAATTATTCTGGCCACGGGATATTACGACCTGCCGAATGTCCTCGGCGTTCCTGGTGAGGATCTGCCGCACGTAAGCCACTATTTCAGCGAAGCGCATCCGTACTGGAACCAGGACGTCGTTGTCATCGGTGGTCGAAATTCTGCTGCGGAAGCGGCCCTGGATCTATTTCGTTCGAGCGCACGCGTTACTCTGATTCATCGGGGACCGGAAATGGGCAAGAGCCTGAAATATTGGGTGAAGCCCGACATTGAGAATCGCATACGCGCGGGGGAAATTCGCGCGATGTTCAATACGCAGGTGACCCGAATCGAGCCGGAGAAAGTCTGGGTTAAAAACGCAGACGGCGAACACAGCATCCCGGCGGTTCAGGTCTTTGCATTAACAGGCTACCATCCGGATTTCGAATTCCTCAAGGAACAAGGAGTTCGCTTGGATCGTGGTTCTCTGAAGCCGGAAATCAACCCCGAAACTTTGGAGAGCAATGTTCCCGGGATTTATCTGGCGGGAGTAATCGTGGGGGGAAAACACACCGCCGAGATTTTTATCGAGAACGGACGGTTTCATGGACGCCAGATTATTGCCGCTATCACCGGGAAGGGGAAATTGAACGAGAAACCGCCGGTTTCTCCTCCGGGAGAGTAGAGTCAGCTTCGTTGTAATCGTTAACTTGGAACTTCTTTGTATTCCTCCTATCCCTTGCAGTTCGAAACGTCCCGCTAAACTCGGAAGTAATCGCGGCTCGCTGAATTGCCTGTCACCGAACACTCTGCTAAAGTCAAGGTGATGCCATCCATCGTGAAAGAAGTCGGGGAGACATTTCTAACCCTTTATAAGGGCTTCAGTGTCACTCTGCGCACCATGTTTCGTTCCCCCACGACAGAGTCTTATCCGGACGTGCCTGCGAGCGTTCAACCGCGCTATCGCGGAATCCACGTTTTGCAGCGAGACGAAAATGGCCTTGAAAAATGCGTGGGATGTTTCCTGTGCTCGGCAGCGTGCCCTGCGAACTGCATTTACATCGAGGCTGCGGAAAATACCGATGCCGACCGCATTTCGGCCGGGGAGCGCTACGCGAGGGTTTACAACATCGATTACTCCCGATGTATTTTTTGCGGCTATTGTGTAGAAGCATGTCCGACAGATGCGATCACCCACGGTCATGACATCGAATTGGCCCCCTCCGATATAAACGCTCTGATCTATCGAAAAGAGCAACTCCTGGAACCTTGGCCGCCGCAAAAGTCGACCTCCTAGTCCCCCGAGAGCGAGAAGCTTATCCCGTATCTGCAAGCCGCAAGGCCTGAATATCGGTTGCCTTGCGTCGTATACCGAGTTCGAATGTGACGGCGCGACAAAAATCACAGTCCGATTTCGTTCGCGCTATTTAAATTCGAACAGAGACATTCGCTCCGATGCTCTTTATAATCTGCTCGGAATCGACTATCCGACTATGAGACGCAAGATCGCCGTGGTCACAACTTCTCGCGCGGACTACAGCCATTTGTATTGGCCGCTGCGAGATCTTTCCGCACATCCGGAACTAGACTTGGAAATCATCGCCTTGGGTGCGCACCTTTCGCCGGAGTTTGGCGCCACCATTCAAGAAATCGAGCGTGACGGTTTCGAAGTCGCCGAGCGAATTGAATGCTTGCTTAGCTCCGATACCGATGTAGGCATGGCGAAAACAATCGGCGTCGCCACGCTCAGTCTTGCCGACGCGCTTGGTCGCATGCGCCCCGATTTGCTTCTGCTCATCGCCGACCGTTACGAAATGCTCGCGCCTGCTTCGGTGGCTTTAGCTCTGCGCGTTCCCATCGCGCATATTGAAGGTGGCGAAATCAGCGAAGGCGCAATCGATGACGCGGTTCGGAATGCGCTTACGATGATGAGTCACATTCACTTCACTTCAACGCAGAGTGCGCGCGAGCGAGTGATATCGATGGGTGAAGAGTCCTGGCGCGTTCATCGAGCGGGAGCGCCTTCGCTCGATCATTTGCGCAGGCGAACGCTTTATAGTCGCGAGCAGCTGGAAGAGCAACTCGGCGTTACGCTAAACCGTCCGACAATTCTGGTTGCCTATCATCCCGTCACGCTTGCGCGCGATACTGTGCGCGAAGCGGACGCCCTATTCGGCGCTTTGCAGACGCTTTCCGATCCGATTGTGTTTTGCTACCCGAACGCCGACTCCGGCAGCCGCAATTTAATTGCGCGCGCGCGATCGTTCGCGGCCTCTCGAGTAGGCGTTCAGGTATTTGTCAATCTCGACGCTCTGACTTATTGGAGCTTGTTGAGGCACGTTGAAGTGTTGCTCGGGAATTCGAGCAGCGGAATTATGGAGTCAGCTTCTTTCGCCCTGCCGACCGTAAACCTTGGTTTTCGTCAGCAGGGCAGGGAACGCGCGCGCAACGTGGTCGACGCTGCGCCGGACATGGCCTCGATACTTGCCGCGATCGCCAGAGCCAGAAGTGTGGAATTCCGTGGCCGCCTTAAAGGCATGACCAATCCCTACGGCGAAGGATTCGCGTCCGAGAAAATTGTGGAAGTGCTGACCACCATCCCACTCGGCGAAGAGTTGTTGATGAAACGCCACGCCCCGATCCACAAAGAGTCCGGGGCGGCTAAATCTGCGGGTGGCTCTTGACTTTCGTAGCGCCGCACTTCAGTGCGGCATCTCGGTTTGGTTGGCATAGACATCGAAGGCTGTCGGGCCCGGCGCTGCGAAAGGGCTACGAAAGCGTCTTCAAAGTGCTCTGAAGGTGTTAGGAAGACGTCCAGAAGGCGTTCAGACGGCGTCATCCGTACGACTGAAAATCATCCCAAAACTGTGGCCATGGTTTGCGCGGCGGTCCGCACACAAAAATGTCGGGATGATCCTCGCTTTCCTCATTCTTGATTCCGTAAGCATTTCCGTTATGTCCCGCGAGCCGGCAGGACTGAAACATTTTGTCCACATAATCGCGCGGCAGCCCCACCACGATCAGAGTTTTGGGCGGCGGATTACCGAAACCGCGTAACCACCCCGAGTTTGTACTGCTGATCGTTTCGGGCAGCCCGTAAGCCGGACCTAGCAGATCGATCGCGCCAGTTTCCCCGTAATTGCCCGTCACGATTCCGTAATTGCTTCGCTCGTCCGCCGAAAGGGAATCGCGAACTTTCGCCACGGCCGACAGCAAATCAGTCCATCCGATTTCCTCGCGCAAATCTCCGTTATTCCGTAAAGCGAAATTGTCCTTCGAAATCACCGGATTAATGGGGACGATGAACGCGCACCAGCACTCCGCCAACTGCCAGCGCCGCAAACGTAACCGCCTGCACCACGAACGACCACACGCGCGACAGGGAAGCAATCCATCGCTGCCACAGCACGCTTCCTCCAACAAAGAGCATCGGATACGCGGGAGCCAAATAGTAGCCGCGTCCTTGGGCAAAAAAGAAAAGCGCAAACTCCGTCACATAGAGCCAGGGCAGCAGGCGGTAGCGCTTTCCGTCCTGCCCAAAGGAAAAATAATAGAGTCCTGCGATCCACAGCGGCGCGATAAATGGATTTGTGCTGATCATAAACTGGTCGCGCAGAAAGCCGTCTGCGCGGCCTTGACGCACATCGCGCGCATGAATGTAGCGCAAAAAATGGAGCGAAATAAAATCGTGGCGAATCTGCCAGATCAGGTTCGGAAGAAAAATTAGGATTGCCAACGCGGCGCCGCCCCATAGCCAGGGGCTTTTCAGATAACGCCGTGCGGGCGTGAGCAAGGTTCCCGCCACAACTCCCGCGACAAAAAAGCCCATGGTGTATTTCGTCATCATACCCAGGCCGATTCCGGCTCCAATGCCGATCCACCAGCGCGGATTGCCCGACTCGAGCAAACGAATCAAAAAGTATGCAATCAGCACACACCACAAATAGTCGAATGATGAGTATTGGAATTCGGTTCCTTCGAACAGTGGAAGAGGCGACACAGCGACGGCCAACGCAGCCACCGCTTGTGCCAGGCGCTTGGCTCCGAGTTCGCGCGCCATCAATGCGGTGACGACCAGCGCTATCGCTTGCGCCAACACCGAAAACATTCGCAGCCCGACTAGCGAAGTACCGAACATCGCCAAACCGATTCGCTCGATGAATGGCGTCACCGGTGGATACGCTACGAATCCCCAGTTCATATGCCGCGCGTCGTCCAGCACCTGAAATTCGTCGCGATGGAAGCCGTACCTGCCGTTTGTGGCGACGTGCAGAATCACCATGCCGAGAGCGATTGCACACAACGTGAGAAAGTCCCCGCGGGCCGAATTCCGGCTATCGGTCAGTGCCGCTTGTTGCTGCTCTGCGAAATGTAGCCCAGTGCCGCGCAAGTCGTCGCCCGTCGGTAGTTTTTATGGTGCTCTTGAAGTTAGATTTGAAATTCGCGGACAAACATTAGCACACCCGTGGTTAAACGCTTCTTGTCTGCAGAAAGTTCAATGCGGGAGTTGGAGGCAGGTTCGAAGATAGATGTATCTGCCGCGCCCACCTGCCGAGGGAGGCCGCCTTGTAAAGCGGTGCCTCGATTTCGCGAACGATCATCAACGGCGCAAGCTATCGTCGACTAACTGACCGGCCCAGGCCCGGGGCCGTTAACTTTGGTGACCAAAGCGACGGCCGGACGCCCTGGCTCAGCCTTCGGCGTCTTTTTCTTCGGCTTTTTTACTTCCCGACGACCCTTATCTTTGTTTCCCATTCACCCAGCATGCCACAATTTTGAAACCGCCGCGACAACTCTTGTAAAGCTTCCCGCTGCCTTCCATCGACAATTGCGCCATCCCTGCTATCCTGCTTTCCTGCGGAGGTTTACAACGGAATGCTGATGCAACTTCCGCTGCCTAGGAGGGTTTAACGACATGTAACAAGAATGCGCTCAGGTTATTTACAGCGATGATCGAAGCTTATGAAACCTAAGCCCGTTTAGGTGAATCTCATAGGTAGGAGGCATACAGTGATAGCGATTCCAGCTCTAATTAAGCGCGAGGTTACGTTCCGCGCTAATCGTTCGGAATTTTCCAGGCCTCGTTTAGTGCGGCAATTTCTGGCATTTCTTTTGGCTATAGGGTTATTGTTTGCCACTTTGCCGCAGAATGTACTTGCCGCGCAGGAAAACCAGGACCAAGACCAGTCTGCGCAAGATCAAGCTCCTCAGCCACCTGACGCTACGCCTGCATATACACCGCAGACGTCGGATCAGTTGGATCAACTCGTGGCGCCCATCGCTTTGTATCCGGACTCGCTCGTGGCCCAGGTTCTAGCCGCATCCACTTTCCCGGCGCAAATCGTTGAAGCGGATCGCTGGGTTCAGGCGAATCCGGATCTGAAGGGTGACGCGCTAGCCAAGGCTGTCGATCAGCAACCTTGGGATCCCAGTGTGAAAGCACTCTGCGCTTTCCCGACTGTGCTGGGAAATATGGACAAAAATATTTCCTGGACCTCGTCGCTGGGCGACGCTTACTACAACCAGCAGCAAAACGTGATGGACGCTATTCAGCGCATGCGCCGAAAAGCGGAAGCAGCCGGCAATCTGAAGTCGACACCGCAGCAGGTGGTACAGGATCAAGACAACAATGTTGTGATTCAACCTGCTCAGCCGGATGTGGTCTATGTTCCAGCCTACGACCCCTGGCTCGTTTACGGATATCCCATAGCGCCCTGGCCCTATTGGTACAACTATCCCGGCATATGGTTCGGCGGTCCGTACCTGTCCTTTGGAATTGGCTTCGGCATTGGCTGGTTCGGCGGTTTCGGATGGGGATGGGGAAATTGGGGATTCGACTGGCACAACCACTACGCGATCTACAACCATAACCGCTACTACTCGCATTCCAACACATTTTACAATCGCAGCAACTACTACCGCGGGGGCGGTGAGCGCGGCGTTGCAAACAACGTGAACCGCGGAGTTGCGCGAGGTGGAGAATTTGATCGCAGCGGTGCAGGCAGCCATCCGTTTAACGGGGACAACCATGCTGCGCGGGGTTTTAGCGAATCGCGCGGTCAATCGAACATGCGCTCGGGCGCCTTCAGCGGCTACGACCATGGCGGAGAAACTCGCAGCTATTCGTCACGCGGGCAATCTAGTTTCGGTGGCTTCCACGGCGGCGGCGGATTCGGCGGCGGTGGCGGACATCATCGCTGATCTCAATTCCACGGTTGCGGTAGTGCTCACGCGCTAGCGCAGCCATTTATAACACCTTTGAAATTCATAAATGGAGAAAGAACATATGCGTCATACGAAGTTGAACCTGCGAAATGTTCAGTTATCCAGTTATTTCACGGCTGTTGGAGCCGCCTTCCTTCTGTTGGCATGCTTGGCCCCGCGGGTAATAGCCCAGCAACAGGGCCAAAAAACGTTTTCGTCCGCGGATGAAGCCTCTCATGCGCTGGTGACGGCGCTAAAAAACGATGACGATAAAACGTTATTGCAGATTCTCGGGCCCGAGGGGAGGGAGGTTATCTCTTCCGGTGATCCAGCCGAAGACCAGGCCAACCGGGCGAATTTTGTAGCCAAATTTCATGAAATGCACCGGCTGGTAATGGAGCCGGACGGGACCACCACGCTTTATATCGGGGTGGAAAACTGGCCCACTCCGATCCCGCTCGTGAAGAAAGGCGGCAGCTGGTATTTCGATACCGGCGCCGGCAAGCAGGAAATTTTGTACCGCCGCATTGGCCAGAATGAAATGTCGGCCATTCGCGTTTGTCAGGAATTGGTAGCCGCGCAGAAAGAGTATTTCTCGAAAGAGCATAGCGAGTACGCCCAGAGATTCGTCAGCAATGAGGGACAACACGATGGGTTATACTGGCTCGGCACCGATAATGAATTTGAAAGCCCGATCGGTCCGCTCGTCGCCAACGCCGGCAGCCCTGGCGACTTGGCCAAGAACCTTCAAACCGGGCCGGTCCCGTTCCACGGCTATTACTTCCGCGTTCTCACTCGCCAAGGCAAACATGCTCCCGGTGGCGCGCAGGATTATGTGGTGAACGGAAAGATGACGCGTGGTTTTGCCTTCGTCGCCTATCCCGCCGAGTATCGCAATTCCGGTGTAGTGACGTTGGTCGTCAACCAGGACGGGGTCGTGTATCAGAAAGATCTTGGCCAGCACACGGAAACTTTGGTCAAGGATATGAAGGGATTCGACCCCGATTCCAGTTGGCAAAAAGCGGAACAGCCGCCAGCCCAAACCGCCAGCGAGCGACAAGCTCAGTAATAGTAAGCGGACCTGAGCGGCGCGGTGCGAGCGCGCCGCTCAACAAATCCCAAACTACAACTCGACCCGGTTTCTGCGATTTTGCCGGGGCATTGCTTCCCACCCCGGCCGTGAGGTATACATAGCTCGCACTTCCATACAACGCAGGAAGGATCCGATGAGCTGCTATTTCGTAGTAGAGAGTGAAGTAAGTAACGCTGGTTGGGTCGCGGAGTACCTAAAGAATGTAACGCCGATGGTCGAGCGCCGCGGTGGTCGCTACCTGGCGCGCACCAAGGATGTGAAAAGACTAGAAGGCCAGCGAAAACTTCTTCCGCTCTTCATCATCATTGAGTGGCCTTCCAAAGAAGTCGCCGAAGAATTTTATAATAGCCCAGAGTACAAGCCTTACAAGCACAATCGCATCACCGGCGTAAAGAATGAATTCCTGCTGGTAGCCGGCGAAGACATTGCCCTGCCCGAGCTTCCCACCGATTAATTCTGGAAGTGATTTGAAAGTCCTTAGAGCGCATCGGAATGTCTTAAGGAAGCGCTCAATGCTATGGTGGCCGCAGTATTCCTGGAGGAAAATTTCTAGTTCAATACCGGTTCCTTTGTCCTGATGATTGCAAGCGTCGTGATTTATGACCTGCGCGGCGGGCTCTGGCTGATTTTCCCCTGGCATGGTCGATCGAGCGCGTGTGCACGGCTTTTGGCACGTCTGGTGGACGAGACACTTCTGCGAGTATTCACCCGGGCTACGCACAAGCATTCTGGTCTGGATGAACCTCTACTTCATTGTTCGCTACCGCCCGGCCGATGAGCCTATCCTCGCGAACACCCTCTGGCCCGCGATAATGATCGGTTTGGTCGCCGCTAGTTTTCTGTCCTTTTACATTCCGCTGATCAAGGGAAACGCGAAAAAATGTGAGGTGCATTAAGTCCGGCACGTTCGAATTACGAATATAGGTTGCTTAAGCTTAAGGCCTAGCCTTACCTCGTTTGCTAATGATGTGCCCAGGGAAGCTGGTTCTTATGCGAGAGTGCCAGTAAATCCATCGACACAGCGACAGCGCAGTGCACGCAAACTCCGCCCCAGATCGACCTGTATTTCAACGCGAGCCAGCCTAGAACGAATCCCGCCACTACCGAAGCTGCCGCTTCCGGCGCCGGCTTAGCGAAATGCAGCATCATGTAGGGCATCACCGAAACGGGCACCGCAAGCAGTCCCATATAACGCGACAATCCGCCCACCAGAAATCCGCGGAAGAAAAATTCCAGCGCGATGAATTGCCCTGCGTACATTCCTTCCCACATCAGAAAGTCTTTCCACGAACGCCCGGCCGCCGGATACATCGGATAGTAAGTGTAAAAATCCTTCGTCTGCGAAACTATCCAGATCACCGGAAACACCGCGACGAACAGCCCCACATAAATCCAAAAGTGTTTTGCGAAGCCCTGGAACGAAAGATTGCAATCGCGTAGACCGTTGGTCCGCATACAAAGCATGGCAATCAGCGGGAGCACCACGAAGCTGATGAGGATCCACATCACCCACCACGCTTTCACGCGCAACACCCAGTAGGGGTCCGGTTCATATGGGCTCGGCGGATACAAACGCGCGTAGGTCTCTTCCGCGCCCACAAATTCCAGCAAAAAGAGTGACAGGCAAGCTACGGCGCAAATTATGCAAACCGCGCGCAAGTCCGCCTTTGTGATCGATTCGTGAATCGATCGCGCAGCCTTCCACGGTTTCGCACTCCGCGGTACTGCCGCGTCTCCCGTAACCGAGTCGCGCACTCCGCCCCGGGCTCCCGCGGATTGCCGATCGCGTCCTTTACGGGATGCAGCAGGTACGACCTTCCTCGCGAGCGAGCTTCGAATTCTTCTCTTCATAAATGCTGTGGCGTTCAATTGTTCCGCTCCCCTTTCACGGAGCCATCCCAAACAAAGCCTCCACTCCTGAAGTCACTGCCATCGCCAGCGGGCCCCAGAACACAACACGCAGTGCGCCCAAAAGAACCCGCGCTCCTCCGACGAGAGCCGCCCACGCGCCCAACAGCGCAAGGAATAGCAGGGAAGTCCCGGCTACAAACGGGATCAATATTCCTCCGGGGATTGCGGCTGCAACCACCCAAGGCACTCCCGCTCCCAGTGCGAAACTCGCTGCGGATGCCCTGGCAGCCTGAATCGGGCGCGCACGAACCGTCTCTGAGATTCCCAGCTCGTCGCGCGCATGCGCACCCAGCGCATCGGGGGCCATCAACTGATCAGCCACCTGCTTCGCGAGTGTGGGATCCAATCCGCGTTCAACCTAAATTGCCGTTAGCTCTTTGTGCCCGCCTTTATCGTCTGAATTAAGTTCCGCGCGCTCGAGTTCAAGCTCGGCTTCTTCTGTGTCTTTCTGCGAGTGGACCGAAACATATTCTCCCGCCGCCATCGACATGGCTCCCGCCGCCAGCCCTGTCACGCCCGCAAGCAAGACGTTGCCGTGGCTCGCATGGGCAGCCGTAGATCCGAGCGCCAGGGTAGAAGTGGACAGTATGCCGCCGTTCGCGCCGAGCACCGCTGCGCGCAGCCAGCTGATGCGTCCGGTGTGATGTTGGGCTTTCCCGGCGTCTGCCATTCCAGACTTCCCTAGGCTACCGTTCTCAATCGCGCGAAACCTTGCGTGCGATCAAAAATCGTATCGGTGCGCAGAAAAGACGAACGGGGATGATACCACCGAGTGACTTCAGCCCTGCGATTGATCGGTGGTGCTATTCGGAGTCCCAGCTTACAGTGGAAGTTCCATTACGATCGCAGTTTCGTCAGGTTCCAAATAAAAATGGGGAGCGCTCCCACGAATCACGAAGCCCATCTTCAGGTTCAACTCAATCATCGCGACATTGCTCGCGCGCGTGTTGGTTACAATCACGTGGAAACCCCGCTGCTTGGCAAACTCAATCTGCCACTGCTTCTGCTTCGCGCCATAGCCGCGACGGCGAAACTCCGGCAGAACACCGGTAGTCATGATGTGCAAGCAGCCCGGCCGCGGTTCGACGTCAAAGTCCGTATCGGGCAGAAACGCCGTGCAACCCACAATCGTCCCATCTACAATCATCCAGTAAGATTCGAATTCAGCCCATTCCTCGGCGGAGAACAGGTCCGCCGGGAAGGGTGCAAAGATCCTGCGGTCAACATCGAAGAGCAGCGCAAGCTCATCCGGAACGACAACTTTTCTAAACTCAATCTCCACGCTTCCCCCGCGCTGGAATTCTACATGGCCGGGGTAACCAAGGGTTGACATCAGTATCTCTTTGTCTCACGCTAACAGGCAGGGGTCACACCATGGTGGCCGTAAAGGATGTTTCGAAACTCTTCGCCGGTGTTGCTAAATCAGAATTGCGTTGACATTTACTCTACTGGATGTTTTTGTAGCTATAGATGAGGCTGAGAGCAGGTTTCTTTTATTCCGCGGCAATCCTGATTTTCTTCGGCTCGCTTTATTTGCTCACGAAGGCTTTTGACCTGCTGAACAAGCCCAGCGACACCGCAGTTTTCGGCGGCATTCTAATCATTGTCGCGCTGATTGCACTGGTGCCTTCTGCATTGCACTGGATTTGGCATCATCATGTCACGCCGCACGCCTACCCTATGCGAACACGAAAAGAGGAAAAAGATGCAAATTGAAATGAATCGCCCGATTCACTTTCGCAAATGGATTGCGCTCGCTGTCCCGGTTTTGATTGTCGCGTTGTTCTTTGCCGGATGCGCCACCAGAATCGGCCCCGGCCGCGTTGGGATTAAAGTGGACCTCGCCGGAACGCAGCGCGGCGTGGAAGACCTGCCCATACGCACCGGCTGGGTTTTCTACAATTTTCTTTCGTCCACCATCGTTGAGTATCCCACCTCGATTCAAACCGCGAAATGGACCAAGGACTTGAACGAAGGCTCGCCCACCAACGAGGAAATGTCGTTCAACACGAAGGACGGACTCACCGTGTACGGCGATCTTTCCGTTTCCTACCATCTAGAAGCCGCCAAAGTCCCTGCGTTCTACGTGAAATTCCGCAATGACAATATCGAGCAGTTCACGCACGGCTTTCTGCGCAACGTCGCGCGCGACGCCATCAATCGCACCGGCTCGCAATACACCGTGCAGGAAATCATGGGCGAAAAGAAATCCGAGCTCGAGATCGATTCGCGCAAAGATTTGCAACAGCAGGTTACTGACATTGGCGTGGTCATCGACCAGTTTGGGTTCATAGGCTCGCCGCGCCCGCCCGAATCGGTGATCACCGCCATCAACGCGAAAGTTCAGGCGCAGCAAATCGCGGTGCAAAAGCAAAATGAGCTGGTGCAGTCGCAAGCCGACGCGGCCAAACTCGTCGCCGCCGCCGAAGGCCAAGCGAAAGCGCAAATCGCCATTGCCAATGGCGAAGCCGAATCCAACCGCTTGCGCGCCGCGTCCATCAGCGAAAACATCATCAAGTGGCAGCAGCTCGCCGTCACCGACCGCTGGATCGCAAAGTGGGACGGCCAAATGCCCTCGGTCCAAGCCGGCGGCAATATCCCGGGCATGCTCCTGGACATCAAGCCGCAACCCACAAAATAAGCAGTGTCAGCTCCTGCGGCAGCCGACAATTGCACGATGTATTCGTTCTGCATGTAGTTCGCGATCCTGCTGCTCAATTTGCCGGAAGACTAAGGGGCAGGCCGATCTGCGGTTCGGGCGTACGAGTGTTCGTCTTGAGAGCGGTAAGCAGGTCATCGCCGCGACCAACGAAGGCAATTCCTACGCTGATCTGTTGGGCCGTATCCTAAAGGTTCCCCCCAGCCTGTTGATTGTGGATCCACGAGCGTCGCTTCCGGCTGAACTTGTGTCTCAGCTACGACCAGAACCACCGAAATTGATATGCGGAGGAGCGGCGTACATTCCCAATAAGATTTCCGGGGAAGAGCGCGAAGCCGCGGAATTGTGCTTGCGATTCCTGGAAGGGTATTGCGAAGCTCATGGAGTGTAACGGCATGAAGCGAAAGGGAACTCTCGTTGGTAAAAGTCTGCGTCTCGAGATGCAGTCCGAAGCAGGGCCCTTCTTGAAATTCTAGCAAATGGTCTGCCGTTCCTATTGCTTCGGCGGAGGAGGAACTGGTTCAGACCAGTGGCAGTCGCGAAATTGCCAGCGGCCATCGCGATATTGCACGACACCTGTGAAGTATCCGTTTTCCTCCACTCGGCGGCCGCTAGCCCACATCTGAATCTCGCGGTACGAAGCAGCTACCACTGCAATCTCGGGCGCCAGTGGATCGACTCGCAAATCGTCGCCCCATTTCAGTTCAATCTGTTTAATGGACTTCGCGACCTGTTGAATTCCGGTAGCAGCATCCGCACCACTTGCGAAAGCCATCTGGCCATCGACGACCATGAAGAACGCCGGCGTGTCGGCAAAGTATTTGCGCCAAGCTGAGGGTCCATCTTGTGTGACGTCGTGCGCCGCGTCGCTCATGAAATGTCGCACGTCGCCATCGATTTGAATGAAGTCTATATGCACAACACCGGGCGTCTGGTGGTGTGTGTGGCACCCCGAAAACGCGAAACTTACCAGCATGAGCGCACGCGCCCATCTAGACGTGAATAAGTTTCCCATCGACTGATCTCCTTCTTGCAAGCGGCCACGATCAACAAATCGGCGCCGTAACGCTCACTTGGAGGGCAAGTGTTCCGAATGTACCACGGCGAGGGTCGCCAGGAAGGTATAACTTAACCCGACGGAAACCCCGCAAGAAGAGGTTGTTGTGACGGGGTTGGCTGAGCGCAGCTGAATGCACTTCAAGGCGGCGTATCCGGCTTTCGCTACCGACGGCGAACTCCGTAGCCTGCGGCGGCGCAGCTTTTATATTCGTGACGAAATACGCGCAATCGCAGCCGAAACATTGCTAGAATATTCGAGAATATTAACTGGAGGCAATTATGGCAAAGACTGTAGAAGTGGAAATCACCTTCACCGACCGCACATCCGGTCCCGGCACGTCCGCCGGCAAATCGGTTGTCACTGCCGGTAGCTTGGCAGCCGGAATCGGCCGCGGCGTCCGCGAAATCATGAAGAAGATGGACCGCAAGCAGCGTTTCGACGCCGCCAAGCACGGCATCAACGTCTCCGCAAAATTGACCGAAGGCGAAAGCGCATCCGCTAGCACGGAATCGGACGACGAAGAAGACGAGAGCGCAGACGCTGCCAACGCATAGCTAATTCGTAGGACGGACGCTTGCTCCAGGCTTCACCCAGCGAAAGCGCGAACAAGCGCTGAGGTGTTATTTTGGCGTACGCGATTACATCAAGGCTAACGGCTACAAAGACCTGAATGCGGAACGCTTTTCGGCCCTTTTTTGAAGTCACCGCTCTTGAAGCGAATCCCACATAAAGTTTCATTTCAGGGGCGATTACTTGGCTCTTGCCTGCTGCCTGTCCGAGCCAAACGTTGCTAGAATGCTCGGCATGCTCATGTTTATCCTCACAGTGATGGCGGGGATGTTGTGCGCCATCACGGAACCAATTCCACGCGTGGCCGTTCGGGGTAGGGAACCGCGCGCTATGACGCTCGCTTCCAGCGCGGCTGACGACGCGAGCTGGTCCGTACAAACCAGCGGCATCGACACCAACCTCCGCGGCGTCAGCGCCGCAAATAGCGTTGACGCGAACGGCGCAGACCACATCACCGTGTGGGCCAGTGGTTCCAACGGCGTGATTCTGTTTTCGAGCGATCTCGGCAGAACCTGGAAGCGCCTCCACGTAGCTGAAGGCGGCGCGCTGGATTTCCGCAGCATTGCGGCGTTCGACGCGAAGCATGCCTACGTTATGTCCAGCGGCAACGGCGACAAATCGCGGATCTACGAAACGAAAGACGGCGGCGAAACCTGGAAGCTGGAATTCGCCGGCAAGAACCCATCGCTTTTTCTCGACGCGCTCGTCTGCAACTCGCAGTGTTACGCGCTCAGCGATCCCGTCGATGGCAAATTTCTGCTGCTTTCCAACCACAACAACGGAACCTGGAGTGAACTCCCCGGTGACGGCATGTCTGCCGCGTTGCCAGGAGAGGGCGCGTTTGCCGCCAGCGGAACTTCCCTCGCCCTCGGCACCGATGGCGCAATGTATTTCGGCACCGGCGGAGCAAAAGTTGCGCGCATCTTTCACTCCGCGGACTACGGCAAAACCTGGACCGTCACGGACACTCCCGTCGCTATCGGAAACTCCTCATCAGGAATATTTTCTGTGGTGTGCACGCCGTGGGCCCTGGTGGCGGTGGGCGGCGATTATAAAGACCCGAGTCGGTCCGATCGCGTGGCCGCCTATTCTGTCGATCGAGGAAAAACGTGGCAGCTCGCGGCACAACAGCCCGGCGGATATCGTTCCGGAGCCGCCGCGTTGTATGGCTCAATTCTAGCCGTCGGTCCCACCGGTGAAGATATCTCTGACGACTTTGGCGCTCACTGGAAACACATTAGCTCGCTGGACCTGAACGCCATTTTCGTTCTGGACACACACAACGCTTGGGCCGTCGGCGTAAAAGGCACCATCGGCCGCTTCATCAACCACAAACAATATTCAGTTCAGAACAACATGCGCGAGCAAAGCGAACGCCCACAATCCGCTTTGAGATGAACGGAACATACGACCCCGAGGAAATTTCCCAAGCTCGCTAGATCTTCGGCCCTACAATTTGCCCATCAAATACAGAACCAGCAAAATTAATAAAATGAGACCGACGCCGCCTGTAGGATAGTAGCCCCAACCTTTGCTATGCGGCCAGGTCGGCAAACTCCCCAGCAGCGCAATGATCAGCACAATCGTTAGCACTAAAAACATGTGTCCTCCTCTAGCTTTACGTTGTCATCCCGAGTGAGGCCGTTCTGTGGCTGACGAGGGACCCACTTTTCTTGTCTCTGTTCTTGATTTGCTTCACGTTCCGCTCGCATCCGACACGCCCGGCCTCAACGATCCGCTTTTCTCTCTCAAAATCAGCAGAATCCTCAAATCAATCAAGGCGTGTAAAATCATCGGCAAAAGCAGACTTCCTGTCGCCAGAAATAAAACCCCGAAAAGAGCGCCAACAATCGCCGTCTGTACGATCCCGACGATCCCCTGATAGAGGTGCGCAATCCCAAACACGCAAGCCGACAAGATGAGCGCCGCAAGCAACCCAAGGTGAACCGGCAGTTCGCGAAAGTATTGAATTAAAAATCCGCGGTAAAGAATTTCCTCGCAAACACCCGCCGTAATCGCAACTAAAACAAACCAGCGCCGCTCCTCAGCAGTCCCTGGAAGAATAAAATTCAATTTCTCCATGCTTTTCGCCACTCGGGCACGAGTCGTCTCGCTCCGCATCATAACAATGATAGGCAGAAACAACGCAATCACTGCCGCGCCCGTAAATCCTATGACACCTGCCGGGCCTGGCAGCCAAGAAGCTTCGCCAGCACCGCGATGAACCGTAAGCACAGCGCGCCATCCAAACACAATGCACGCCAGCGCCGAAAAACCCCACAACCCCAAAAGCGTTTTCTTGTATGCACGAATCTTCACACGCGGATCGCTGCTGCTCTTCAACCGCTTGGTCTCGAAGTGTTCCCAAATGGGCACCGCCACAATTAGAAAAATTGCGATCAGGTTTTCGGTCATTATGGGAGCCAGAACCAGAAGACAGACGCAAATAGTGGCCAAGCTAAATCCAAAGATTAAAGCAATGTTATTCCAAAAGAGCTGGACAACCTAGGGCTTATAACCGGAAGGAGCTTTGAGCATGAATCTAACCAGCCTCGGCCAGATTATAGCTGAAAGAAAGTTGGTGATGCGAAGCGATTCGGGCGCGCTGCATGAAGTGCTCCTGCTGCTGGGAAAACCACAGCAGTTCTCTGACTCGACTAATTATTCTGTCCCTGTCAAATCAAAGGAGCGGGTGGCGAGAAGATCAAATATTTTGCCGGAGTTGATGCTTTTCAGGCTTTAGATTGCACGCTTTTGGCCCTTGGAGCGGGGTTGCAATATTTAAGTAAACAGACGAATGGAAAAATTAGCTGGGACGCGGACGAGCGTGCTTCACTCGGCTTTCCGGCTCCGGAATGATGAACCTAAGGCTATCCGCTTAGTCGCGAGAAGACTCTTCCGGTAACGCTTAGTTGCTTGCGCTCGCTTTGGCCGCTGGCGCGCAGAACCGATCGAACGCCTTGGTCAAATCGGCGGCAATCGCCGACGGGTCGCGTCCCTCAATATTCGTGCGCTCCAGCATGAAAACAACTTTGCCATCGCGCATTAACGTGATGGAGGGAGACGACGGCCCATATCCGGTAAAATATCCGCGCGCGCGTTCGGTTGCTTCCGAATCCTGCCCTGCAAACACGGTGTACAAAAGCTCCGGCCGCGGCGTCCTGGAAATTGCCCGAGCGATCGCCGGACGCGCTCGTCCCGCCGCGCATCCGCAAACCGAATTCACCACCACCAGCGCCGTTCGCTTTTCCTCTTTCAACGCTGCGTCCACTTCCTGCGCCGAGCGCAATTCGTTAAATCCAATACTTCGCAATTCCTCTCTCATCGGTCGAAGTAAATCTTCGGGGTACATCGCCATTGCCACCACTCCTTTGCCAATTAGCAATCTTGAATTTTCATCGCGCGAAGATGCCGCTCTGCCACGCAAATCACTGGCGGATGCGCGCAGGGACAGCACATCCATTCTACCGCGTTTCGCGCACAGAGAACGCCACATCACAACAATTGTTCGCACAAGCAGCCACCGCCCGCTTATAGCACCCTGCGCCAACAGCCACATAACCCGCTTCGCGGAATGTCATTGGTGTTGCCTACGATTGCAAGCAGGGAACCGTACAGGGTTAATTCTTCGAACGTCTGACGAAATATTTAAAGAGGGACAATCCGCCGGTAAGAGGAAGCAGGAAAACCTGTTTGATAATTCCCGTGCGACGCTCGATGCGATCGTGAACCTGGTCCGCCTCAACTTTCTTCGCCGCCACCACCGCGGTAATGTACTTCGCAAAATCCACGCCACACTTTTCGCACGATCCGCCCCTGCGCTGCTCGTGCTTGCACGCCGGACACTCAAACCGCAGCGTCGCATGGCATCGTGGACAGAATCGCGCGACTTCGCGCGCGTCTGCCGCGCACTTAGGGCACTTAATCATGCGCTGCGGAATCGGCGTTGCGTTGAGCGACGTTCTGCTTCGCACGCCAGCGCTAGGCGCAGCTCCCGCGCGAACTTCCGCGCCAACCGGCGCAGCCGCGCGCTTCTCCGCACTGGCCGCGTCTGCCGGCTTAGCAGCCGTCTCGCCAGATTTCCCTGGCGTGAAAGTCCTACTCATGCTCATAGTTTATCTGGTTAGCGCACCGATAAAATTGCGCCCCGCGGAAAACGCCGCTTGCCGTTAACTGTCCCTTTGTACAGGTGGGGTCGCTTAGAGTTTGTTCTCTTCTAGCCGCAATCGAGGATGGCAATCGTTTCCGGGCTTCGTTCGTCTGGACGAAAGCTTTGTACCTGTAAGGAAGCTTGGCGGACGCTTCTTAGCGGGCCGTTCTTTCTTTAGGCATCAAGAAAAAGCCGTTGGCTCACCGGAAGGAAGGGAATTTAAACCTCTTGCCAATTCCGTTCGACACGCCCAGCACTTTCTTCCGCCCGTTTCCATTCGCCTCGCATCCGGGACGCCGCGTCGGATCGCCTGGCCGCGGAATAAATTTCGGTTGTAAGTGAACAGGCAGCGGCGCCAGCAATCGCACCACATGCCCTAGCCGTTCCTGCTTGAAAGGTTTTGCCATGCAAACAACTGCGCCTACCGAATGTGCCGTGGAATAGTCGCTGGGGTAAGCCGAGCGCGTGACCAACACTACCGGAATATTTCGCAACCGCGAACTCGATTTCACGTGCGCGCAAATATCAAATCCGGGCAATCCTTCGCCTTCCACTTCTGCGATCACCAGCGCCGGCGTGAAGATATCCAGTACATCGCGCGCTTCCGCACTCGTGCCCACCGCGATTACTTCGTACCCTTCGTTCTTAAAATATACTTTCAATGAATCGCGCAATGTCGCATCCGCATCCACCGCCAGCACCAGCGGCCGTTTCGTATCCGGCGTCGCTGTAGGAGTCGGAACATTGATCGCAGCGTCCGCCAGTTTGCGTCCGCAAGAATCGACGAGGTCTTCGCCAACGCCACCGCCCAGCGCTATTGCCACGCGTCGCTGTCCGTCAGAACCTTCGTGAACGCGCACCACGCGGCCAGGTTGCTCCGCCGGAATCGCGTTAACCGCTTTGCTATAAGGAAAAGTGACCATCACATCCATGCCGCGCGAATAGCAACCGAGCGAGGTGACGAATAGCAATCCAAGCCGCGAAACGTCCACCGTGGTGGTGACTTCATCGGGTCCGCCATTGGTGATGTTTACGCCGCGCACGCGCACAGGAGAGGAAATCAGCGCGCGACGACGGCGCCGACGATCTAAGCCCGTTTGCCCATTGGGAGGTTTGGTCTCTTGAACAGAAGATTGAACGGTCTTCTCGACTTGCGCTGTTTCCAACACTGCCGTCGGAATCGTTGCGCATTCCGAGGAGATCGCGCCGCTTTCCTCCACTACAAGCTCGGTGCAATCGCCGCAGCTTTGAGCAAGATCGTGCAGCGAATATTCGGTCACGCATGCCTCCGCTACTTTCTCAATCTCCTCCAGCAACTTGGCGTCTTCTTGTCGCGCGTCCGGCTTTACGGTCGCGCGGACTTCCGCCTGAATACTGTGTAACAGGCTCGCCAGCGGTCCGGCTGCATTTGCAGCCGCGAGTGCCGCATCCGTGTTCGGCCGTCCTGCTATCACTGCGTCGCACATGGCGTCCAGCATGCGACCTTCGCTATCGAAACCTGTTGCATCGCCAGCCTTGGCAGCATTGGCCGCCTCGCGCAACCCGCGTTCAATTTCGGCCGCCAGCGAGGAAGAAATATTGTCCACACTATTTGCATCATGAATATTGGAATTGTTCGAGTCGCTCATCCTTGTATGAACCCCTTGAAATAACTTGTTCGTGGTTAAACTGTAGCAATCGGAGGGAGCACGCGCACTAGCGTGGAAGTCACATTCGCGCAGTACTCATCAGGTGAAATCAGTAGTACTACCGTTATCGCGCTTAACTAAAAGGAACCTCAAGGGATAGGGGATTGCCCTCTCGGAAAGTACCAGAAAGACGCACGGAAGTTCGGCTAGCTAGCCCAAAAACCAGGGCGAATGCCAAACGGCTGTGTGGCGAGTTTTACCATTCACTCCCTGCAGACAGGCCCGCCAAAGTGCTAGATTCCTTGCCTACTGCGCTCCTCAGTATTTGTCACTTGTACGTTTACGTACAATATCGTAGAATTAGGACGATTTCGTACAATGGACACAAACACTGTAGTGGTTCTGATAGCAGACGTGGTGAAGTCCAGCGCGCTCGGAGAATTGCGCGGATTACTAGGCGCGGGAATTGACAGGGCTTCTCGCGAGCATCTGAAACGAAAGTGGATCCGACTGCCATATTCCGTTACTGCCGGAGACGAATTTCAAACCATCAGCACATCGCCGGACAACATCCCCGAAGTGATACTGGATTTGCGCCTTTGGCTACAACCGCTGCAACTCAGGGTCGGAGTCGGTTTCGGTCCTGCGCCGAAGCGCATTCAAGCGCCGGTGAATCGCCTTGCAGGCCAGCCATTTGTTTTTGCACGCGCCGCACTGGAAAATCTGAAGCGCAAGAACGATTACAAATTTGAGGTCCTTACCTCCTTCCGTTCTAAGAATCAGGTGTTCGACTCAACTGCCAATCTCATTTATGGTCTCCATGACACGCTGCTCTTGCGCATCACCTCGAAGCAATGGGAAAATATCGGAACTTTCCGGAAGCGGCGCCGCTTGGATACTTCCGCCAAGGCGCTGGATCTGGATGCTTCTACCGTGTGGCGAAATCTTCGCCGCGGGCATTTCTGGCAGCTGGAAGAGACCGTTGCAGGGATGCGAACCCTAATCCGCGCCAGCCACCTTTAGGACGACATCGTCCTAAAACATAGATTTAGGACGAAAACGTACAAAATGACCCTTCGTGCCCCTCTGGCTCTCTATCTCGCCCATCTCCTCACTGATTTTATTTTTCAATCTTCCCACTTGGTGCAGCAAAAGAGGCGCGGCCATGTGATCGGCTACCTAAAACATGGCGCGATCCATTATGTGTGCATGCTATTGGCCGCGGCATTCTTCCTGCCGGGAGAAGTAAGGTCGCCGCGTTTTCAGCTCGTAGTAATCGCGCTCACTCTAGTTCATCTTCTGATCGATTTTTGCAAAATTCATCTCGCGAAATCACGACTCGCCGCCGACAGCGCCATGGCCTTCATCGTCGACCAAGTTGCGCACTTCATCACCGTCGTTTGGGCGGCTTGCTTGATCGAGCAGACGCCGTTGCTAAACGTCGCGCGCGGGAGCCTACATCTGTTACGGCGTCAGCCCGATCGGGTCCTGTTTCTGCTGGTCGTTTACATCCTCGTAATCTTCGCCTGCGGCTATTTGATTCGCTTCGCGACTAAACCCTTGCTGCGCCAAGTTGGCTTGGACACCCCGCAGGCGCAAGCGTCCGAAGCTCGGCCACGCGAAACGCCCGCGCAATTGAGCAATGCTGGAATGTACATCGGTTGGCTGGAAAGATTTCTCGTGCTCACCGCACTCTTGTTACATGCACCTGCCGCCGTCGGCCTGATCATTGCCGCAAAGTCTGTCGCGCGCTTCCCGCAATTCCATCGCGAACAATTCGCCGAGTACTTCCTTATTGGCACGCTTCTAAGCATCTCCGTGGCCTTCATAGGTGGCGTAGTATTGATGAAGGTTTTCTTCGGTGCCGAAATCCTGCCGCAATAGTCTTTCAAGGAACCTGTCCGCTGCAGCACATAAATTTGTGGGGGGGCGGCATGCTGCGCCGGGCATAAATACTTGGCAAGAGTTGCAGCCTGTGACGCGTTTTATGGTGTCGAGGAGCTTCACCACAATCGTTGACTGCCTAAGCTACAGCGGGCACGGCATGCTGCGCACCTGCAAAACCTGAGCTAGTTCAAAAGTAAGAGGGACATCCCCCAGCCACGCGAATCGCGCCCCTGGGGATGTCCCCTTCGCTGTTTCGATCTGATTGTGCGACTGCTAAAGTTGAGCCCTAGTGGTGATCGACGATAGCAATGGCCTCGTCCACGTGATGATGCGCGTGGTGAAGATGGTCTAAAATGCGCGCCTGCAAACCTCGCGTGGTCGGATTGTCCTCTTCCTTACTGCAATCGCCAATCGCCCGGTCCAGCACTTCGCGTGCCTTGTGCAAACGTCCCGCCCAGGGCCAGTGCGGATCTACCGCCGCGTGTTCGTCCAAGCCTTTTCCATCATCGATAGAAGCCACTTTCAATTCACGGATCGCCTCATCGATTTCGTGAATAGCCGATCGTTCCTCGGCTCCCAACTCTCCTCCATTCGGACGTTGCAAAAGTGCTCGTGCGAATCGCAAATCGGAGAGTGCGTGCAGGTAGTGCGGATGGTGTTCTTGAGCTAGCAATTGTTGCGAAGCTATCGGCAGCAGAAGCGCCAAGGCCGCCGCGACAAGTGAGATTTTGACCAGTGTTTTCATTCGTGATTTCCTCGCAATCGATTTGTAAGGCAAAGGACACACGCAAGGCGCGCCCCCATGATCGATTTAACACGAGTTTGGTAGCGAAGTTCCGGGGACCTTCCGCTTAAGTCGTCTCAGAGATAACACCCATCTTGCAAACTCCTCCGCTCAAGGTTTCGTTTTAGTTTTGCCTTGAGTTTCTTTTAGGTTGCCGCGTAACGCTCCTTCGATTGCGTGGCACCATCGCGCTCGCCCTCCCAAACTGTCATCCCAAGCGAAGATCCGTGCGTTTTAGCCTTGCCCCTGTTTTTCAGGGACTCGGGACGCAGTTCGAGGGATCTGCTTTTTCTTCGGCTGCCGAATTCCCCTTGTCCTTCTCGTGACCGGTTCTCCCGCAATAATTGACACTTAAGGAACTACCTAGCAAAATTCTCAGCAGACTTTTACCAGAGGTGCGGATGCGCCAACTTGGGAGGCGGCTTGGTTTTGCGATTACTTCAGCTTTCTTGGCAACAATCGCGGCGACGCTCGTACGAGCTGTCCCGACACAAGTCGAAGCAAGAACTCCGGGGTCACAAGCCGCGCCTCAGGGAAGCAACCAAGCGTCCAACGCGGTTACCTGTACCGTTGAGGTCTCGCCCAAAACCTACTCCGCTCCCATCGCCGAAGCCCTTCAGCTCTACCGCACAGGAAAATTGGACGCCGCAGCCGCCGCCTACAACGCCATCATCTCCGCGGGCGGCCCCGACCTGCTCCTCGCCTACATCGGCCTGTCGCGCGTCTATCTTCGCCAGGAAAAAGTGAACGAAGCATTCGCTGTAGCCAGCAGCGCGGTCGCGCTAACGCCCGGCAAGACTCCTGCCATCACTGCGCTAGGCGAAGTGTATTTCCGCCAGGGGAAAATGAGGCTGGCCGAAGATTCTTTTCTGAATCCACAAAAGGTCTGCGACATCGACGCGCGCTCCTACCTGGGGTTGGCCAAAATTTATCGCGCCACCTCCAATTACAAACGCGAGAAGCGTGCTATCGGCCAGGCTTATAAACTCGATCCGGACGATCCCGACATCAAGCGCGTTTATATGGACACGCTGAGCCACGCCGAGCGGATTAAATTTCTTCAAGACTATCTCAGCCGCGAAACAAATGATGACGTCGAGGATCGCGCCGGGCTCGTGCGTGAGCTCGCCGTCCTGCAAGATCAGGTGCAGGGAACCGGACGCGGTTGCCGTATTACTTCCAAACTTACGGACACCGAAACCCCACTCGAACCTCTGCTCGAAGATCCCAAACACATTCGGGGCTACGGGCTGAAGATAAAAGTTAACGGTGTTCCGGCAAAGCTATTGCTGGATACCGGAGCGGGTGGAATCCTCATCGATAAGAGGACTGCGGAGAAGGCTGGCGTCAAGAAGGTCGCCGACGCTGCCGCGGGCGGAATTGGCGATAAGGGTTTCGCGAGCGGATATATTGGCTTCGCAAATTTCATCCAGGTGGGCGACTTGCAATTCGAAGGCTGTTACATTCAGGTTCTCAACCGGCGCTCGGTGCTTGGCGACGATGGCCTGATCGGCGCGGATGTGTTTGAAAGCTATCTCGTGGACATTGATTTTCCCGACGCGAAATTCAAGCTGTCAGCTCTGCCCCCCTATCCCGACGCCTCTCCCAAAGACGCCGTGTCGCAGGCCTCCCTCGCATCCAACCCCGAGCAGGGTGACAATGTGCGTGATCGCTATGTTGCTCCGGAGATGAAGAAATACACGCCGGTTTTTCGTTTCTATCACATGCTGTTGATTCCCACTTCGGTCAACAATTCACCCGCCACGCTTTTCGCTATGGATACCGGCGCCTTCGCCAACACCATCACCCCGGAAGCAGCCAAGCAAGTCACCAAACTCAATCGAGATGAAGACTTGCGCGTGGAAGGAATCAACGGCGAGGTCAAAAATGTTTATACCTCTACGGTGAGCTTGAAGTTTGCCTATTTCAAGCGAGACCGCGAGGAACTGACCACCTTCAGCCTCGACAGCACCAGCAAAGCTATCGGCACGGAAGTTTCCGGCCTGCTCGGCTTCGTCATGCTTTACATGCTGGACATCAAAATTGATTACCGCGACGGCTTGGTCAACTTCACCTACGTCCCTCTCGGCGCCAAGCCCAAACCCGTCCCAAACTAGCCCCGATTCGCCGCCGTCGTCACGGCAAAAGACTCACGCCATGGCGTCGGGAACATCGTCGGATGTCATCGACCGCGCTTTGGCCGATGGCATCACCAATGCCGCTGATTTCGCAATACGGCGCCGCCGATACGAGGCCGTGTTTATAGCCCCGCGCAAGGCTGCCGGATTTTGTAGGGGCGCAGCATGTCGCGCCCGGGCAGATGCTGACAGAACCGCTTGATCTGACCCCATCCGGTGCACGAATGGGTAACATGCGCAACTAATGCGATCATTGACAGGTGTGAGGCTACCGCGCAGAATTCTGCGGCACACGTTCTGACTAGAGGATCAAATGCGCCATCTTGGGACGCGGCTTAGTTTTGCGATTCTTGTAGTTTCGATCGCAGCAATCACTGTTGCGCTCGCGCCGTCCGTCCCCGCACAAGACGCCGCAAAAACTCCGCAAGCACAATCCGCGCCACAAACAGGCAATCAACAAGCACCCAAGACGGTAACCTGCACAGTTGACACTTCGCCCAAGACGTTCTCCACCCCCATCGCTAACGCGCTCCATCTTTACCGCACCGGAAAATTCGACGAAGCAGCCGCCGCCTACAATGCCCTCATCTCCGCAGGCGGCCCCGACCTGGTCCTCGCTTACACCGGCCTCGCGCGCGTTTATCTCCGCCAGGAAAAAGTGAGCGAAGCATTCGCCGCGGCCAACAGCGCCGTAGCATTGACTCCGGGAAAAACTCCCGCGATCACCGCACTAGGCGAAGTGTATTTCCGCCAGGGAAAATTAAAGGAGGCGGAAAGCGCTTTCTTGAATCCGCTCCGCGCCTGCGATGTGGACGCGCGCTCCTACCTTGGCCTCTCTCGTCTCTACCGCGCCACTTCAAATTATGCACGCGCGAAAAACTCCATCGACCAAGCCTACAAACTCGATCCGGACGATCCCGACATACAGCGCTCCTACATGTACTCGCTCAGCCGCTTCGAAGTGGCTGCATTTCTCCGCACCTATCTGAGCCGCGAGACTGACGACGATGCAGAGCACCGCCACAACCTCCAGCGCCAACTGGAACTCCTCGAAGATGAGAGCCAGCAAAAAGCGCGCTGCCGCATCACTTCCAACGTAACCGCCACGCAAACCAACATGGAAACTTTGCTCGAAGGTCCCAACCGGTTGCGTGGTTACGGCTTAAAAGTGAAAGTAAACAACGCCTCCGCAAAATTGATGCTCGATACCGGCGCCAGCGGCATCACCATCGACAAGAAAATCGCGGACAAGGCCGGAATAAAGAAAATCGCTGATTCCCATTTGCGTGGTATTGGAGATCAGCCGGTGGTCGGCGGCTATACCGCCCTCGCCGACACTATACAAATCGGCGACCTGCAATTCGAGAACTGTTACGTGGAGGTTGTGAATCGCAATTCCGTCCTCGAAGACGACGGCTTGATCGGTGCCGACGTCTTCGCCAAATATCTGGTCGACATCGATTTCCCCAATGCCAAATTCAAGCTCAGTGAGCTACCGCCGTATCCCGACGCTTCGCCAAAGGAAGCTGCGCAAGAAGCCACGCTCGAATCCCAGCCCTCCCACGACACTCAACGCCACGATCGTTACATTGCGCCGGACATGAAAGACTACACTCCCATTTTTCGATTCAGTCACATGATTCTGATTCCCACGCAGGTCAATAATTCTCCGCCCATGCTTTTCGCCATGGATACCGGCGCGTTTGACAACACCATTACGCCCGACGCCGCCCAGCAAGTCACCAAGATCATTCGCGACACGGATGCACGAGTAAAAGGACTGAGTGGTGACGTAAAAAAAGTTTACCTGGCCGACAAAGCCGACCTGAAGTTCGCCCATTTCAAACAGGATCGCCAGGACTTGGTCACCTTCAGCCTCGACAACATCAGCAACTCCCTCGGCACCGAAGTTTCCGGCTTGCTAGGTTTCCGCATGCTCTACATGCTCGATATAAAAATCGATTACCGCGACGGCCTGGTCGACTTCACCTACAACGAACCCGGCACCAAACCCAAGCACTGATCGGAGTCGTTGGTTTGTCCCTCGCCGTCCAAACCGCCAAGGCGACGCCGTCTCCGATGTTTTTCGTAGCGCCGGGCTTTTAGCCCGGGAGCGTCCTTCCACAACCGCAAATGTCCGGGAAGATGTCCGCCTACGAAAGTCCTGAAAGATAGGCCCTCGGCGCAAAAGCCTTCTCTCCGACGAACTGACCCCCCATAATCCGCACCATACATCCCCGGTGCGCATCGCTTGCGTCAAGGATTTGCACTCGCGTCCCGCAATTCACCAGAAGAAGCTTTTCAGCAGCCACAAGAAGGGAAATTCCCAAATCGTCCTTGGCCGTTTCGCAAGCGCACATTTCACTAAGGATTTCCTCGCTGATAGGAAGCAAAACGTAGTTGCGGCCCGCTTCTTCGCAGATGGTCGCAATCTGTCCCACCCATTCAGGATGAGGAGACGCAACGGCGGGTGCCTTTTGCTGAAGGGCAGAAGCAAGCGTTGTCCCGGCGACGTGCGGTTGAATTCTTTCTACTGCAGCGATAAAACGGTAACCGCGCCGCGGAAGCGTCTCGATGAACCTCGGCTTCTTGTGCGAATCGCAAAGAGCGCGCCGGAGCGTCTGTATCGCTGCGTTCACGCCATGCTCAAAATCGACAAAAGTGTCCGCAGGCCACAGATGCTCCTGCAATTCTTTTCGAGTGAGCAATTCGCCGGGCCGTTCAAGCAGCAATGCGAGGATTTGGAATGGTCGCGGAGGGAGGCGCACCTTCAAACCGTGCTTGCGAATCTCTCCGGTGTGGAGATCGACCTGGTAGGCGTCGAAACGGACCCCACCCTCGGATGGAACCTCGTCGCGCATAATAGAAGCTGGGAGATGCATACTACCCCGCGCAACGCCGGAACTCAACCTTGGTGCTCGTGAGCCTGTAAAATCTCGCTGCCTTATGACGTGAAGTGCGAGGGCAAAAATCTAAAGGCCGGTCAGTATTCGCTGCCGGTGTCTATAGGCGAAGATATCACGCAAAAAGTAGCGAGACGCTTTGGCGCAGCTAATGCGCGAGCTTATCGAGCATGATCTTGCCTTCCTGGTGGCTTAGGATCCCTTTACGCACGAGAGCTACCACGATTTCGTTCACGGCGAAGAAGGGATCTCTTGCCGGGGTTTGCGCCACGGATTCCAGATCATCGTCGTCCGGAATTTGATACTTGGGGGAGGCTCCGCTCAGCTCGCCAATCCATTTATCAAGTAACTCCATTTGTTCGGGGGCCACGAGCGTAAACTTAAGCCCCATTCCCATCCCGCACGAGGTGTTGGTGACCTCCGCTTGCGCCAGGAACGGCGTTTTGTTTTTCATAATGCGCATTTTCACTAGGTCACCCAGTGGGAAGGGGCTGATCATTTCGGCATAACAGCTGGTGCGGCTTAGATCGCTAATGCGCGCGCTCATTTTGGTGCGGGTTTGCGATTCAACAATCTCTGCCATAGCGCTCAATGGATACCGCGTGGAATTGCGACGCTGGTTAACAACTGTTACGTGTTAGACACTAGAACGCCTTCTATCCGACGAAGCCGACCGCTAGACAGGGACCTGCTATTTCTCGTGATGTTGATGTTGGCGTCGCCCTCGTAGCGCCGGGCTTCAGCCAGGCATCTTGCCTTTGCTCCTTCTTTTGAACTGGGTTGCTCTTACGTTGTCATCCCGATAGAGGCCGCATTGTGGACGACTTCTGCAGGTTTAGAACACCGCTCCATCCCCGCTCTATCTGGTGTAATCTTGATTTGCGCCTTCGCGGCGCCATAGTACGTAGGTGGCTGCGTGAATAGCTTCACACAACAAGCTGGCTCGCTTTCCCTTTTCGCCAAGTGCGTCGCCGCGGTGGTCGGAATCGTCGTCATTTACGCCATCTTCAGCATCCTCGAACGAACTCTTCCTCGCCACTTTGGACGCGCCGACGCCCGCTATAGAGTCCGCAAATTCGTAGCCTTTTTTGGATACGTCTGTGTCGTTCTTTTTCTCGGCATTCTCTTTGAAGACCGCCTCGGCCGCCTCAGCTTCGCCATCGGCGTGGTCGGCGCAGGCGTTGCCGTCGCGCTTCAGGACGTGGTCGCCAGCATTGCCGGCGCCTTCTCCATCGGTTTTTCAAAGCTGTACACGGTAGGTGACAGAGTTCAGATCGCCGATACGCGCGGCGATGTCATCGACATCGGCCTCCTGCGCACTACCTTGATGGAAACAGGGAACTGGGTCAGCAAAGATTTGTACAATGGCCGCATCGTCCGCATCCCCAATAGCCTAGTTCTGAAGGGCACCGTCTTCAACTATTCGCAGGGCTTCCAGTTCCTATGGGACGAAATTAAACTCCTTTTCACGACCACCAGCGATTGCCACTACGCTCGCGAAATGCTCATGCGTGTAGCCAGAGAATCGATCGGCGAGTACCTGATCGAAGCGCAAATTTCGTGGAAGGTAGTCAGCGACAATTATAAAATTCTGAAGCCGTCGCTGGAGCCCATCGTCACGCTCAACGTGAACAACGGCTCGCTCGAATTCGGCCTGAGCTACGTAGTCGATTACACTAAGAGAACCGCCAAGCAAGACGAGCTCTTCTCAAAAATTGTGGAAGCAGTTGCGAATAGCAACGGCCGCCTGCAATGGTCCTCCTCCACAGTAACAACCACGGTGAACGTCGGGCCCGTGAGCGCGTCAACATCTCAGCCCGCCAGGACGTCATTGTCGCAAGCCCCCGGCGCGCCCGCATCGGTGCAGATTACCGCCGCGAACGTGGCCCCGACGGAACCCACAACAACACCCGCGAACGCACCGCCATCGCAACCGCCGCCCGCATCCAATCCGTCCACGCCACCTTCATCTCGCGCCACAGGTCACTCCGCGAATTCCGATTAGCCGCACGCTGTAAGTCTTTGCCTTCGTAGCGCCGGGTTTCAGCCCGGCATCTTACTGTTGTTTTGTGTTTGCGCGCTGTCATCCCGAGCAAAGTCCCGCGTGCTTTTGCTTTGCGCTGGTTTTCAGAGGCGCGGCGCGCGGTTTGAGGGATCTGCTGTGGCCTCGCGTGTGTAAGGTCAGGAGCAATACTGCTCTCCTTTCAGAAATGCAAAACCACGCGATCAACGTCTAAACAACGATCAAGATAACTGATGACCGTTCTTGGCGAAATTTCAAAAGGCTTGTTGACCGGCGTCGCTGCCGGCTTCTGCTCTGGCCTGCTCGGAGTCAGTCCCGGTGGAATTCTGGTCCCGGTTATTTCATTGACGCTACAATTTCCCCAGAGGCTCGCCCAGGCTGTGTCGCTCGTTGCGCAAGCGCCGCCCACCAGCCTCTCTGGAATATCAAGCTACGCGACAAGTGGCCACCGAACTCCACTTAAAGTGGGTCGCTGTCCTCGCATGCGGATTCGTGATCGGCGGCCCACTCGGCGCCGCCTTTGCCGCCCGTTTCACTGATCATCAATTGCGCTGGATGTTCGTTAGTTATCTTTTCTTGCTAACCTTTTTGTCTGCGATTCGAAAAACAAAATCTTCGGTAGCGCCATGCGAGAGAGCCACCTTTCAAAACGTAAACTGGCCGGGGCTCGCCATCATTGGCGCCATAAGCGGCATGTCGTCCGGTCTGCTGGGAATTGGAGGGGGTCTCGCGATCACCGCGCTTTCTGTATTATTTTTGCGCATGAGCCAACATCAAGCGCAGGCACTCAGCTTGATGATGACCGCGTTGCCATTGACCCTACCTGCGGCCTGGGTTTATGTGCGTCACGGATCGCATCTTCCTTGGTGGGCCATCGCAGGTATGCTGACAGGACTAATCGCCGGATCTAAACTTGGATCGATCGTCGCGAACAGACTCCCTGAACGCAACTTGCGCTTTGTCTTCATCGCTTTAATTCTAGCCTTGGCGATTTACATGGCCGTCACCGCCTGATCTGGAAATCCGCTAAATCGCCGTATATAATTGATTTAAGTGCGGTTATGCAATAAATCTCAGCTGGCTTAGACGCGAAATAGAAAATCACCAAAAGTTCCTATTGACATGGGCTATATCGTACGATACATATACAGACATAGCTTACGGCTATAGGAGATTTAGAATGAACAGACATCACGAATTCAGTTGTCACGAAGGGCACGAACGGCATTCCCACCACGGACCCTTCGGTCGCAGAGGCAGATTCTCTGGCCGCTTCGGCGCCGCCTTTATGGGCGGTGGACCAGGTTTCCGCGCCGCCAGAATCCTTGCTTCAGGTGATCTTCAGTTGATTATCCTCGCGCTGCTCAGCGAAAAACCGCGCCACGGATATGAAATCATCAAGCAGATCGAAGAACATTCTAGTGGGACGTACACGCCGAGCCCAGGAATGGTTTACCCCGCACTTACGTATCTCGAAGAAATGGGTTACGCAGCCTCGGAATCCGAAGGCAACAAGAAGCTTTATAGCATAACCGAAGCTGGCACCGCTTACCTGAACAAGAACCGCCCAAGCGTCGAAGAAACTCTCGAACAACTGGCGCGCTTCGGACGCAAGATGGCCGACTTCCAGAAGCGCTACGCGGAAGAGAACGAAGAGACCGAAGACTCCCGCGATGATTCCCGTCATGGAATCAAAGCCGAGTGGCGCCAAGCGAAGCAAGAATTTCGAGAGCTTCGCAGCGACTTGAAGTCCGCGCTCTACGAAAAATTCGATGCGCCGCCCGAGGAAAAAAAGAGGGTCTTCGACATCCTTCGTCGCGCCATCGAAGAAATCCGCGCCAAAAAATGATCACTTTCTTCCCGGCTCCACGACCCGCAAAATGGCCGCCGGAGTTGACTATCGAAAAGGCCGGTCGCGCGATCGAAGAAGTGACGACTGAGCAGTCCGCAGCTTCGCCTAAGAAAGTGACGGAACCAAGTACGGAGACGGGGCGCGGCGGCATCGAGGAAATTGCCGCTAAGAAATCATGACCTTGGACGCAGCTGTATCGTTCGCGAAAAACGCGCCGGGAGCCAAATGGCGAGGAGGTCCGTCGCGCCGCTAAAGACCCCGCCCGGGAGAAAAATGTGGAGCAGTCCGGCCGCATATCGCCCGGTGGTTGACCGCAACTCCCGCGAAGGAAAGCGCGACTGCGTGAAATTTGCCCGTACGATGTTTTCGAAGCCCTATTGATCTATGTGCAGGATTTCGCGCGTCTCTCTTTCTTCGGCAAACTCAAAAGCTGCGCCCACGGACCGACTCACTGCCTGCGCGCCGCACGCGGGCCTAGGCCAGGTGTGCGGGCTCTGTGTAGTAGCCTGCCCCGAAACCGCGATCACGCTTGCCCGCACGCAAAACCCACACCAAAAACCTGCGCTCTGATCTAAGCCAATTCGCGCGACGCTCGGCGCCGAATTGTTTACTTCATATCGCCGCCTCCGCAATTTTCTCTTTCTTCCGCTCCAGTCGCGCATGATATATTTCCAATAATATTTCATGTTGATACACAATAGGTCTCGTCCGGCTGTGGCCGCGTTGCTGTCCATCCTGTCATTTGCGGTTTTTTCCCGTGCACAACAGAAGATCAACAAAGCTGATCAGGAGCGCGCGCGGGGGGTTCTTCTCAAAGTGAAAGACACGATCGACAAGAATTACTACGATCCCACATTCCACGGTTACAATTTGGATGCGCGATTCCAGGCAGCCGACCAGAAACTCGCCGATGTCTCTTCGTTCGAGATGGGCATGAATGTAGTTGGCTGGGCTGTGCAAGGCTTGGCTGACTCGCACACGACTTTCATCCCTCCACTCCGCAATGTGTTGGTCTATAGCGGCTGGCGAATGGAGATGGTCGGCCAAACCTGTATGATCTCAGCGATTGAACCAAACTCGGACGCTTGGAAACAAGGCCTTCGGCCCGGCGACGTGGTCCAGAAGGTAGATGACTACCAGCCGACACGCGCGAATTTTGGACAAATCAGATACATCTTCTCCGTGCTTGCACCGCTGGCGCAATACCACTTCGTGATTGGCGACACACCTCAATCCGCTCGTTCCCTAACCACCAGAAGCCGTTTAGTAAATATTCCATTAACAAACATGCCCGGGGCTACAACAACGCAGCAGCTGCAAAGGTCGCGCGAAGGCGCCTGGGTTGTTTACAAGACGCGAGCCATCGAGGTGAACGACAGGCTGATGATCTGGAAAATGCCGTTATTCGGGCTTCCAGAGAGCGAAATCAAACACGAGGTTGCCTCTGCAAGAAAGCATGAAACGTTAATCCTGGATCTTCGCGACAATGCTGGCGGCCGCATCGATGATCTGCGCTGGTTGATCGGAAATTTCTTCGATCACGACGTTACCGTAGGCGAAATGATCGAGCGCGATAAAACGGAGCCCCTGAAAGCAACATCCTTTGGCAAGGACGCTTTCACCGGGAAGCTGATCGTGTTGGTGAACAGCGAATCCGCTTCTGCAGCGGAAATATTTGCCCGCACCGTGCAGCTGGAGAAACGAGCTATCGTTATTGGAGACCAAACAGCAGGCGCCGTACGAGTCGCAAAGATCATTCCACTTGGCCAAGCGGCCCGTATCCCCTGGGGCATAGAAATGAGCATAGCCGGTCTGAAAATGTCAGACGGAGCCGACCTCGAGGGCAAAGGCGTAACCCCGGACACGTTGATGTTTCCGACTTCTGCGGACCTGGCCGCCCAGCGCGACCCCGTGCTTTCCGCCGCCGCGCAGCTCGCCGGCGTGCAGTTTAGCCCGGAAGAAGCCGCCAAAATGTTTCCCGTAGTTTGGCCCACCTATTAGCCCAACCTGCCTCTTTCGCATGGCCTGCTGTTCAGTTGTAGCCTGCGGCTATGCTGACGCCAGCCGCCGTCTTCGGGCTGACCGACTCACGGCCTGGCGCGATTGTCGCGGAAGTGCTCGGGCTGTGCGGTTGAGTCGACACGTCGATGGCGGGCGCGACGAAGGCAGCGGCTTGGGCGCGACTCCGTTGCAGGCGCAAGCAGTCCTCGCGAAACTCGAGCGCTGTCTCGCGACTGTGTTTTGGGCTGCGCAACTCGCTCTCCATGCGCGCGAGGGTAATTTGGTACGCGGTCTGCGTATCCGATTCACGGGAAAAAATGTTGCTGGCACTCAACCCCACGCGCACGATTGTGCCGGAACTGTTTGCGCCGGCACTCGTTCCCGCACCAGCCCATGCTGCGCTCGACGCGTTCGCGGCCTCGTCTGCCGCGTCAGCTGCCGCTGCGTTCGCCGATCCGACTTCGCGTGCGCCGCTGTCTGACGAGGCGTAATCGTCGCGCCAACTTAGCCAGAGAGCGCCGTTTGCGTCCACCGTGATCTCGCTGCCATCGGCGAGTTTCGCGAAGACGCGCTTCAAATAGCTGCGGTCGGGAATGATTTCCACATAGATGGCTTGGTCCACGGCGGTGTCGAGGTTCGCGCGAAACTGTCTCCAATCATCGTCCGTGCCAACGACTTCGTCGCGCGCGGATTTTTCTTCGGCGGCAAGCTGCTGCACGCTGACAGTCTCTCCGCCCGCCAAACCGCTAGCCATCGGATCGAGATTGGTAGCCGCGCCAATCGCGTTTGCCGACGGAATCTTTTCGAACTCATGCTCAGGATTGAATCTCGCCGTAAGAATATAAGACGCTGTGACAGCCGGGACGGCCTGCCACGCCAACACGCCGAGCGGAATCACAAGCTTTTTCGAATGGTAAAGCTGCTCCGTGCCGCTGCGGCATTCCTCGCTGCGCTTGATCGTTCCGGGCACTTGCGCAAAATGCAGAACGCGCAAATCGAGTTCGGGGTGTTCTTTCGCATAGCGCGTGAACGAGCGGGCCACCGCTTTCGGGCTGGTCATGAAAAAATCGTTCACGGCATCGCGTCGCGCCGCATGCGGGAAATAAGTGTTCATTACGCGCTTGGTGAAGTCCGCACAATTCCGAAACGCGCCATTGAAGTGGTTCACGTTGGGCAGGGAATTGAACTCGGCGATGAGCGAGCGATCCTGGTCCGCGGAAGTTTTCACCACGAAAAAGTACATGCTGCGCTCGAGCGTGGCGCCCACCATTTCGCGCCACTCGGAGCTGTTGCTGTAGCGGCAGCGCGCGCCGGTGCAAATCGTGGAAAGATATTTTTCGCGATAGCGCTCTTCCAGCGCCGCCTTGATTTCCCGCGAAGATACCAGCGGACGGTCGCGCGGATCTTCCACGCCGTAAAGATAAATGCTGAGCGGAACGATGTTCCACTCGTAAGGCTGGTCTTCGCCGAGCGTGGTGTAATTGCTCAGCACCGAGCCTTGTTCGCCGGGCCGGCACAACCGCATTTTCACCGGCGAGCCGTCGGGACAAATATTCGAGAGGTAGACCGCGCTGTGTCCCGAGCCGGTGATCCGCGCGACGCTGGTGTCCAGCGATTCGTTGAGAATCACGCCGGCGTCGGCAAACGCGGAGGCGGCGGCGACGCAGAGGAGCGCTACCACCGCAATTGTTGCGCATGCCTTTTTGGCCAAGGAAAGAAACAGCAGATCCCTCGAACTACGTCTCGCGCCCCCGGAAACCGGGGGAAGGGCAAAAGCGCGCGAGACGTCGCTCGGGATGAAAGTGTGGGTATTGTTTGCGGGACGTAACTGTTGTGACAAAAGTCCTCCGAATGCGCGCTGCCGAAATTGTCTGGCGAGTCGCGAGTTCAATTCGCTCGCTGACTAATCCGGGCTGGGAGTGAAATGCCCCGGCAGCAATACTTTCGCCAACGGGTTCAGGACCTGGCGCGACCCTCGGAAACCTTCCTCCGACGATCGCGCCAATGTCGCTGGTAGGTCGTTTGTTGAACACCAGCAACCGGCGAAAGTTGCTACTCGCTATGTCTGCATGAGGTTAGATGCTTTGAGCGGGGCGATTCGGGACAAGATATTTGCAGATAAGTTCAAAGTTCGAGATTAGAAGGGTTGTGGGCCTTTGTTATCAATAAGTGACGGGTGGCTTGGGTTTTATTAGGAAATCGCGTTCTGGATGGGGCAGGTCTTTAGGAATGAAGATTTCGATACGGAGGCGGCCCTGACTTTCGCGGGCTACGAAATTCGAAGTGTCTGGGCGAAAGGGGAATACATCGGTCGGGGCTGGAGCGGACAATACCATCTGGGCTTAAAACGGGCTGCCGGCGGCCAAGGCGACGTCATCGAAGCTGGGGTTGAAGCCGCACGGCGCGTTGGATGGTGTGGCAAAAACGAAAAGCGATAAGAAAAGAAGGAAAAACAGTCGAGCACATGGGCGATGGCTCGATTGTACCAAGGCGATAATTCACGATTCAGTCTTCCGGGGCCGCGCGTGCACTTCAAGAAGTTCAAGGTCGGAAAGCTCGGCGAAAGTTCCGCTGAAAGCAGGAGGGACTTTTGAACAGCATTTTATGTCGTGGCTGAAGCCACGACCCACAAAGATTACTCTGAGCGAAGTCATAACAGGGAACGGCAGGTCCCTTGTCGCCGAAAAAAGTGAGCTCGCCTTAGCCCTTCGCAGAAGCAATCCGCTCCCTTGCTTGGTCAGGGCGGACCCGGTGTTTCGTCGCTGGGGGTAAACCTTTGCTCCGAATGCGAAAGAGGTGCGACGGTTAATTTATAGTTACTCTTAGGATAGAGTAAGCAGTTGTGCTGATTGCGGTAGGAAATGGCGGGGCTAATATTCTTCCATGGCGCAGGGGAGAAGGCGGCGGAGCCATGCTGGCGTCTTGGATCCCGCAGACCCATCGGTATACATGCTGGGGGAGCCGAAGTCGCGACCTAAACTGGGGAATTGGCTGGTGTTCACGGTTTTGGCGGGAGCTGCTTTGGCGCTTGTGCTGTTTGTGATTGAAACGCTGATATTCTGAAATTTCCTCCATCTACTTCGTGGATTCTCCCCAGGCTCGAATGAGTCGTCTGCCGGTTCGACATTAAAAGCGACGTCAAATGCGGGGCAGAGACAAGATGCGGGGCTTCAAGCCCGGCGCTACGAAGACAAAGGCCACGTCGCCGGCACGCGAAGATGCAGAGAGTGACAGAGAAATTATCCGTTGCGGAAACGGCGATATTCGTGTGCATGCAGTAGTTGAACGGATGCAGAGAGTTGCTGAAAATCCAGGCGCGGCGGCCGAACTGGCCCGCGCCCGGTGAACTAGCGGAAGAATACGAAGAGTAATTTCCCGCCTCTGAAGTGTAGGTCAACTGTCTCTAAAAAATGTGGTGGTTCTGTGCTTTGGCGTGGGAAAAGTCTGATCCTGAGTTAGCGAGTGAAAAAGGGGTGAGCGCGAGTGGATGCCACCTTATTCGAGCCGTGGAAGTGTCCAAGTTGTTATACGTATAAGTACCGATGCGGTGGGCAGGTCTGTTGAAAGTGAAGTAGTTAGAAGAGAAGGCAGAATTCGCAGTGCCGTTTCTGGAACAGTTGCGTATTGCGTTCAGGGCGAGAGATTCTCAAACTGGAGATATGAGAGAGAATCGGCGGAGCCGACGGATTCTGGCGAGTGTTCCATTGGAGATTCAATCCGATGGAAAGCCGCAGGCTGCGTTGACGGCGGTGATAAACCTGAATGGGGCGCTAATTTTGTCACCCATAAATTTGCCGGCGGGATCGGACATCAGCATCAGGAATAGCGAGACGGGCGTCGAGACGCATGGGCGCGTGGTTTGGTGCGGAACCCAGGACGGGACCGGGTCGTACAAGTTGGGCATCGAATTTCGAGAGGCATCGGCTGAATTTTGGGGAGCGCATTACAACTGTTACGCTGAAGAAGCGCCGTAACATTTGTGTAAGAAAGTTTCTCTTCTGAGCAAGAAATCCCTCTGGTTTGGCCACTATCCCGAAGCGGAGAAGTTGGATCGCGAAACGCTCGAGATGCGTGAGACATGACAAGTCAAGATTTAGAGCCCGCTCACGTTGCTCCGCTATAGCGTTAGTTGTCCACGTTGTTTCGATGTAATGGAGGCCTCTCAATGTCTGCGCCGCGGCGACATAGGAAAACGCATCTGAATTTCGCGAGTCGAGTTGCAGTACAGCCGAAGCCGAGAGTCCTTGCGGTCCACCGAGGAATGCTCGTAAAGCGTAATACCGCTAGTGCTTGACTAACTCGCTCACCGGAGTTGTTCGGCAATCCGCCTTATTAGCAGTTAGCGCAAAGTCTCGGAGATAGCCCAAACTGTTGCACTCACGGAATGCGGAGCGGTTTTGTTTCTGGCGTGAGCAAAACAACCGTCCCTTGTGATTGTTCAATCAGGTCTATCGCGTGAATTGCAACAGCATAGTGAACATCGGGCTCAGCATCAAAAAACACAATACAGTTCCGGCTTGCGCCCATTTGCGCTCGCAATGCTTCGGCGAAGTCGTCCGGCTCAATTCTCTTAGAATTCAAATACCATGCCTCGTCTGACTCCACGCGAACCACTAATGCTTGAGCACAAGGCATGTGCGTGAACATTGGTGACTCCGGGAAATAGGTTAGGACCAACAGTCCCTGAGAACGACGGGCGTTACCCCATGCTACCAACACAAGGACTGCACCGATTCCGCTGAGAAGCAAGACTTGTGAGTACAGTAGGCTAATTCGCGAGAAGAAAGGAGTCCACGGCGCAGGTTTGAGCCTCTGACGTGCTCGATAACTATCGATGGAACGCGGTTCGAAGATGTCGAGACTAGAATTGTCTTTGGAACGCCTGCGAAACGTCTCACTTATACCGACAATCAGCGCGGCGAGGCCGATAGAGCCTAAGACGAATGAAATCCAAACCGCATTGTCGTAGTAATTGTTCCATCTATAAAAGTCTTCATTACTCGCGATTATGTACAGTCGCGGCCTGCTCGCGTCCAGACAGCCGGAATCAGACACAACTTCAATTTCAAGGTCGTAATGACCCGGCTTGCCTTCAAAACCTCCGAGGAAACCGCCAGCGATTGTATTTCGCCCCGAGGAGCCGCTCTCCTCTTCGAGCCAGTGATAGCGATAGACGGTGTGACCCCCAATAGAAGGTATTCTTCGCGTCTCCAATCCGACCCCGTCGCAACTGAGGTTGCCACCTTGCGGAAGACCGATGTTAATTGAATAAAACCCGTGGACGTTTAATTTAAACCTAGCGGTTGTGAGGGTGCCGTGCGCCAGCGATACGGGTATGTCCACCGCTCTGAGCGTGCGAGATTCAACCCACACTCTAGTCCCCCAAAAACCGGTGACGGCAGCGAGGATTAGGACACATCCCACTTGTGCCGTCGTGGGTATGCGCATATGTATTCAGACTCCGAAGCCTTGGAAATGTTCCTAAACTTCGACTACTCTGGTGCTGAAATATTGTCCGGTATCTGTCATTGAACTCGTGGTGCGATATAGATAAAGAACAAGATTCCCATGATGGTAGTGATTGCAAGAAACGTTCCTGTCATCGTGAGAAGGTCTACGATAACCTGTTCATGTTTTGCTCCGGCCACTTTCGCTCGTGTCTTTTCGCCCGCAACGTAGAACACAACCCAAAGAACAACGGTGACCATAAAAGCGACAAGGAAAAGCGCGACGAGGCTCCTGCTTTCGGAAGAATAATTCTGTACTCCCACACGCCGACCAAAACAAACCCGGCGATAATTCCGAACCAACTTATCCACCAAAGACCCACTAAAGTGCTCTTGGCTTTTCCAAGATGGTCATCTCAAGGCCGAGGCCATGGCAATGTCGACATTTCCCCGTTCCGTAGCACGTCCTGCATTTGGCTCTCCCACCCGTGCCAGTTTGACAGTCTTTGCACTGACCACTGCCGGGCGGCTCACAATGGCTGCATTTGAATTGAGTGGGCCGATTATCCTGAGTTTTATTACCAGTCTTCATTCACCCTGCCACTTGTAGGTGCGGCCCTATGGAACCAGAATCGCGGTGTTGTCAGGCAGGTGGGCCTTCAAAAATGGCTAAGAGATGTAGCTGCGAAATAAAACTTTAAAACACCTGCTCGATGTTTTGTTTCCAGGGGCGATTGACCGATGGTATGGTAGCAAAGGTATGGCGGATGCGAACAACTTCTGGCCCAGGGTCAGCGTCGTTTCGAAGCCTGAGGACAGGTTTTCAATGAGATTCGCGCTCTTGGCGAGATTTCTGCTTTTATTATTATTCCTCGGAGTTGCCGCCGGCAGCGCGAGGGCCTGTGAAGACCGTCAGAACTTACGAGCGACTTCGGTTGGGCCGGGCCTTCCGTTTGCAATCGCCGATTTCGATGGCGATCTTCTTCCGGATTTAGCTAGCGTTCAGGCAGGACCAAACAATTACGGCTGTACTGATTACCGCATTCAAGTTCAACTTTCCTCTGTCGCGCGACAATCTCTCCCACTCGTTGGCCCATCGGGCGGCCTGTTCATTGAAGCGCGCGACGTCAACGGGGATCGCGCCATAGATCTGATCGTTTCAACCGCTTGGCACAGACAGCCACTAGCGATATTTCTCAACAATGGCCATGGCATCTTTTCACGAGCTGAACTATCGGCTTACTCCAAGGCGTTTATCGAATCTAACGAAAATTGGGCTTCCGAATCGGAGCAGACAAGAGCTGGCATCGCTGCTCCCCAGAATTCTCGCACGTGGACTTGCTTCGGATCAGGAATCCAACCATATGTCCCATCGAAAGCGGATTCGATTCCAAGTCCCAGTCGAGGATTTTATTTTGATTGCTTCTTAATCTCCCACGCCGGGCGCGCACCACCGCTCGAAACTCTCCGTTCCTAACCTGATTGTCCTGGCTGGTTCCGTGAAGCTACGGGCCGGTGTTCTGTAGTTCCCTTAAACCAAGCTACGGGCCTTCAAAAATTGGCGACGCCTCGCGTTTGCAGCGACGAGTTTTCGGACCTTTTTTCCGGCTATCGTAAAGCTGTTGGCGACCGCGACGGAAATAGCACTCAGCATGGTTTCAATGTCGACGGATGGCGAGAAAGAGATGAAAAAACGGATATGCCCTTATTGCGAAAGCACCATGGTGTGCAGGTCACGTCGCCACGGAGCGACTGAATCCCTGTTACATGTCTTAAAGATCGTTCCGTTCCGATGCGAAGAGTGCGGAAAGCGATTCTTCGGCTGGGCCAGGAGCGCGGGTCATCAAGTTTAGCTACCTATTTGAACCCTATGGCCGACGATTTCTTGAAATATAAAAGGATGTACCTCCGAATTCCAACGCCACGCGGCGTTTGGGTGTCTTGGCGTGACACCACCCGCCGAGATGTCTCGCGCGTGCGGGAAGTGGGTTATGGGGGGCTGTTCATTTCGACTCCTAATCCCTTGGCGGTCGGCACTGTTCTCGCTCTGTTGCTCTCAGTTCCAGAAGGCGAGATCCGTGCTGGCGCTATTGTGCGGAACACATTCCCGGATGAAGGGATGGGGGTTGAGTTCAGCGAGATGGGCCAGGAAGCGTTTGCCCGTCTAGAGACTCTCTTAACCCGGCTGCGGCTTTCGATGCAATCGGAGGGCGTTAAACCGGTGTAGATACATGGAAATCCCAACGTGCAAGGCGATGTGCATGGGAGGCGCACAATTGAAAGACGTTATAGAGGCGATCGTAAAAGCGTTAGTGGACAACACGGACGAAGTTCAGGTTCGTGTGATCGAAGGCGAACAGGTCGTCGTGTTTGAGTTGCGAGTCCATCCCGACGACCTGGGAAAAGTAATCGGGCGGCAAGGACGCACGGCCAAATCCATCCGGACTTTGCTGGGAGCGGCGGGAATGAAATTCAAGAAGCGCTTCACGCTGGAAATCCTTGAGTGAGCCAGATTACACTTTCGATCGAGGCGACACATTGGGCGACATTTTCTCGCGAGTTGGGTTAGTTGAAAGGCGTTCATGTCCTAGCTGAAGCCACGACACAAGGATTTAAAGAAAGAGGCGCATGGCGGGTGGCCAACCCTTCCCCATTGAACGCTTAACTCTTACGGCTGGCACATCCTTCCGCGCGGCACCAGCGTTTACCCTCGGCAAGATTAGCTGACGATGCGCCCGGAAGGTGCCGAGCGCCATCGGCACTTCTACGCACCGCTCGGGTTGCGGTCATGCATCGGCTTTTAGGGTTGCGACAACCTCCATAGGGACAAGAAAATTGCTGGCGAGAAGATAGGCAAATAAGTGTCCAATGGGTGGCGCGCGCCGGAGCTGGTTCGCAGAAACCATTCCATTCGTTTCACTCCATTCCCAACCGCTAGCCGAAACACCCTTCAGTCTCTCCCGCAGCTCCGTAGAGGTCATCGGATAGGCGTAGATGCGCACGTTCTCTGCAAAAAGGCGTGCAAGTGCCTCCAGAAGGGTCCCCTCGAGATTGCCGTAAATGCCCTCAATCGCTCGAATGATAAGGGAGAGACCTGCGACGAAGCGGACAGGCGCCTGCGTATAGCGGTTGACGAGAGCTGTCATATGATCGAGCTCGCGTTGGCGAAAAAGTAGTACATCCCCGCCAGCGGCGAGAAGAGCATCGATACGACCAAGCAACTCCGGGATCTCCGGAGCCGGTTCGATCGACGTGAACGGAGCAGTTGTCAGGCAAAAAAAACCAGCGGGCGCCACGTTTGTTTCGCCTAGCTCCTTCCGAAGCTCCTGGATCCCGGAAGCCAACAATCGCAGGTGAACTTTCGAGTGAGCTGAATCCTGGTGCTCAAAGTTTCCCGGCGCAAGCACCGCGGCTTTCTTGTAGAGGGCCTCGGTAGGAGGAACGGCGGGGCCCTTGGAGGGAAAAAAAACAGCTTCGGCGAATCCTGCCTTCACTAAATGGGCCAGCAGAGTACGTCGATCCCAACGCTCGAATGCTGGCCCGCGAAGATCGACGTAGTCGATCTCGATTCGCTCTTTGACGACGTATTCTGTCAAGCCCGCTAGAAATGACTCCTCGGCTTGCAATTCATAGAACGCCGCGTAAATGAGATTGACGCCCAGAATACCGATAGCTTCCTGCTCGAGGACATTCGATGGATCGCGCATATTGATGTGCAGCAGGACGTCGTTAGGAGGGCCGTTGGGTTGCAACTGAAACCGGAGACCGACCCAGCCATGCGGGTCGTTAGTTCCGGCGAAGTTACGCGCGGAGACGGTATCAACAAAAGAGAAGAAGCGCGTTTGCATTCCACGGGTTTTGCTTAACTGCGAGAGAAGCTGGTCCCATTCCTTGTCCAGCATCGCCTCGAGTCGCTGCCTGGATACGTAGCGCGATCCGGAGCCATAAAGATCGTCGCTGACTTCCTTGTCGTAGGCGGAAATAGTTTTGGCGACCGTGGCCGAGGCGCCTCCAACTACAAAGAACCAGTGCGAGACTTCCTGTCCGGCACCGATTTCGGCGAAAGAGCCGAAGGCGGCTGCATCGAGATTCAGTGTGAGCGCTTTATGATGAGTGTCGCGCTTTTCAGTGGAAGACATAGTCAGGCGACCGTCGAACAGGCGCGTAGCATCCGTGGCCAACTCGCGTAACTCGGCGCGCAGGGACAATTTTACCGGAGATTCCGTTTAAACAAAAAGAGGCGCATGGCAGACTCTCACGCGCCTCTCTACAAATACTTCAAATTTTCATGTACCTCAGGGATCACCTCCTTATCGACACAAAATGTCGATAGCGCGATTATAAAATCATTTCTTGCTGGGAACAACGTACGACTTTAGCAGAGGGTTATTCCAATTTCGCGGTGCGACTTTCGAGCGCTTGGGGCATGGACGCTATGTTGTTTTGTGCAGAACTGGAGCGGGAGCCCGATCAGCAGTGGGGAATTGACGAATAGCGATTACCGCCGCGACCAGACCCCGGGCAGCGGTAGGCCGTTCCGCTCTGCGCAGGCCTGGGCCAATAATCACAGACCACCACTTGCGCTGACGAGCGGGATTGGGAATTCAGAGAAATGGAGCCCGACGACCCTTCCGTCGGCGAAGTTGCCACCGCCAGTTGGCGGAGCTCATAAAGTGTTTCCAAACTGCCCACAATATAGTGACTCCCAGTGACGACCAGGCCGACGAGTGAGCCAAAGTTGCGGTAAAACATGCGTGGACTAAGATTTGTCTGAAGGAAGGGGAGGGCAAAAGCGCTCTGCACCAGCAGAAATATAAGCAAAACTACGGCCAATCCTAGTATGCATCGGGGCTGCAGTTGGCGATGAGTCATCGCTTCCACTCCTGTCCGCTCCTTCTACGACGTTAGACGGCGTGCCTGTCAAAATGTCAGCCAGAAATTTGCTGCTCCGGGCTGAGCGTTAGTCGGAGAGATCATGCAGCAAGGTAGCGCTTTCAACTGCGAGTTTCGCTTTTCTCTAATTTTACTAAGTCATGCAAAATCAATAAACTACAGACGAAAAAGGATTCGATTCCCATAGCCGTTAGGCGTGAATCAGGGCCAGATCTCCTAGAACAGGGAGGACCATTAGGCCGCTCCCGCCTGCACATGCGCCTTCGGAAAACAAATCTCGAGTATCGGCCCGTTAAGCTTAGCGGCGACTGCCGATGGCTCGACATCAACAGGCAATTCTAAGGTACGGAAAACGACCTTATTTGTTCGCTGTGAGTCTTTTTCCTCCGTCACTTCTCCGATTCGAGAATCTCGCTGTTTACCGCAAATGGTAACGTGACGAGGAGAAACCAAAATCTCAATTGTGCCTTCTTCGAATTCTCCTATATTGGTCTCCACCCAGATGTCGTCGTTGCGAATCATCTGGCCGTGGCAGAGCGGCTTTACCAACTCCGATTCTGCACGGCGCCAATTTTCGATTTCATGGCCAACACCGCAAGGCTGCTCTAAAAAGGCGCGTCGAGCGACGATCCCTTGTACGCGCGTGAGCTGGTCTTTCACAGACACTAGAGAAATCTTGAATTTGTTGTCAACTTGTTTTGCTAGTGTATCCGAATTTATACGAGACCTCCTACGGGCTTCGTCCTATTTCCTTATTCATCGGAACTCCGCTGCCTCTTTAGAATACCACTACCGTACGGCGAGGTACCTCCTGTCCAACTCCTGTGACATGAGAATTAGAGCCTTCAAGCGCCGAGACTGCGTTCTGATGACGTTGGAAACGTCAGTTTGTAATTGCAGACTCGGCGAGGAGCTGCTGTAAATAGGTTTCCCATGCAGCAGCATGGGAATGCGTACCGTGACCGAAGGTTTGTTCGGAGATGGGGAGCAGGACAAATTTGCCGTGCTTCACGCGTCGGATTTCGCGCTCGGCGATACCGAGTTCGGGTGGATTGATGAAATCGTCAGCGGAGTTGATGTACATGACATGCGCCTGAATCTTTTCAAGCTCGGCAGAGGGGTCGTAATTTCGCGAGGAATCGACGGCGTAGAGAAAATCGTTGGCGTCGATCGTTCCGGCGATGCGTGCCATGGTGGCGGCGAGATATTTGTCAGCAGCATCGCGCGTCGGCAAATCTTCCTGCATGTGCAGCGGAGCGCTGCCGGCGATGATCAGAAAATCGCCGGAGATTTGCAGGCCCCCACGCGGCTCTTCAGTGTAGTCGCCATTTTTCCAGTCGGGATCCTGGCGGATGCCGTCAATCACCATCTTGCGCCAAATACGATTGCGTCCGGCGATCTGTACCGGTAAGCAGGCCAGTGGCATGATCGCGTCCATAAAATCGACGTAGGTCTCGCCCCACATCCAGGAATGCATACAGCCCATGGAAGTGCCCAGGATCAGGCGAAGGTGGTTGACTCCCAACCCTTTTTCGACAAGTTCGTGCTGGAGCGCGGCCATGTCCGCGTATTCATAGCGCGGAAAAAGCGCATGGAGGCCGTCGCTCGGCTTACTGGATTTGCCGTGGCCGATGTTGTCGGGAAGAATCAGAAAATATTTGTTGGCATCCAGAAGCTGGCCCGGACCGAAGAGCTCTCCAGCAAAGATAGGATGAAGGAAATTGTTACCGCTCCCGCCGGTGCCGTGGAGGATTAGCACTGCATTGGTTGTGCGGCCAGTAGCGTCCTTGAGCGGCTTTCCGAGGGTGTAGTAGTGGAGGCGGATTTCCGGCAATGTCTCGCCGGATTGGAAATGGAAGTCGCGGACAACGTAGTCACCCTCCGTTGGCGCAGGCCAGTTTTGTGCGGGGTTCGTTGAGGTCTGAGCGAGGGAGGGAAAAGTGCACAGGAGCAATCTGAAAAGCACCGCGCATACTGATGCAAGAGTCTGTAATTTACCGTTCATGGCCCCTCTGTGAAATCATGGGTTCTGAGGTAAGTAGCGGTCAACGCACAACGATAATGCGAAGGAGTATACATCGATAGTTGAAGTGCCGAGTCCGCGGAGAAATTTTGGGTCGGTCAGGGACATTAAAGCCCGAATTCCATAAATCCAAGGGCGCTGAAGCCAGCTTAGGGTTGATCGTTGTGCCTTTTCCGAACATGCCCGTTACAATCGGGCCATTCACAACCGTCCATGGGACTGAATCTCAAATTCCGGCTACAATTGTAGGGAGAAAATCCAAGGTGGCGCGCACCATGAAAAATCGCAAGCATGAGTCGGTCTTAACTTTGAAATTAACCTTGAGCTTCATCCTCGTCCTGCTGACTTTGCTCGCGGCATTGCTTCCGGCGACCGCGCGCGCACAAGCCAAGCCCGTGGCGGCCGCTGACATCGTCGCGCGCGTAAACAGCGACGTCATCTCGCTCTCGGATTATCAGAAAGCCGAACAGCAATTGCGCGACGAAGCCGCGCGCGATTGTCAGGGCTGCCAGCAGGACCAGATTGACGCGCAGTTCAAGCAGCAGCAGAAGGATTTGCTTCGCGGCATGATTGACCAGTCGCTGATGGTGCAACGCGCCAAAGACATGGGCCTCAACGTTGAACCAGACTTGGCCAAGCGCCTCGACGAAGTGCGCAAGCAGAACGGCCTGGCCACCCTCGGCGATCTGCAGAAAGGTGTCGAAGCTTCCGGCCTCTCTTGGGAAGATTACACGACCACCATTCGCAACGGACTGCTCCAGAAGGAAGTGGTGCAGCGCGAAGTCGGCTCGCGCGTGGACATTTCCATTGACGAAGTGAAGCAATATTATGAAGCGCATCCGCAGGAATTCACGTTACCTGAGCGCGTAACGCTGTCGGAAATTTCGGTGAGCACCGAAGGAAAAGGTCCTGAAGAATTGGCTTCCTTACGCAGCAAAGCGGAGGGCCTGCGCACCAGTGTCCTTAACGGCGACGATTTCAGCCAGGTCGCGCGTCTTTATTCCCAGGGCAGCACCGCGAAAGACGGCGGCGCTCTCGGTACCTTCAAAAGGGGAGAGCTCTCGCCACAGATCGAAGATGTCGTTTTCCAAATGAGCAGAGGCCAGATCAGCGACGTGATCCAGACCCGCACCGATTTCGAATTTCTGAGAGTCGATGATCACGCACAGGCGGGATTGCAACCTATCGACAAGGTGGAATCCGACATCCGCAATACCATACACGCGCAGAAAGTGCAGCCTCTCTTGCGCGATTACCTCGCCGAACTCCGGGAACAAAGCAACATCACCGTTAAGCCCGGCTACAACGATAGCGCCCTGCTGTCGGGAACCAACCTCACCTCGCCGGACAAGTCTCACCTGTAAGGCGATTCAGATTCGCGCGATCGTCTGCGTGTTTATCAGGTATTAATCCTCAACTAGGTAAATGTCATTTTCAATTAGAAGGCCACCTAGTTTGGACGCTACACTTGCTCCTAGCGGTTTTAATCTTGGTGCTTGCGAAATGAAAGAAATCTCACGGATTTTACTTCTCGGCTTAGCTTGCTCGCTCGCAGCCTTTTTTCTCACCACTCCATAGGAGCCTGTCCTCGAGGTAGTTGAAGCGCTCGCGTTCGTCGCTGCTATCTTCTTGGGTTTTTTTTGCCGCAACCCATAGGTAACCGAGATTTTAGATTGCAAAGTCTGGAGGAAGGCGAGCCAAACACAAGGGTTGCCTTTCTCTTTGCCAGCGCGTCACGGGTCCAACGCCTCGGCGCATGATTGACGGATTTGTTTCGCAGAAGCCTCTGCTAGTGCCTGATATGCACGGACTTCCGGACAAGTCAAAATCCACACGGACATCTCTTCAACGGGGAAACACTTCTTCTTTACCGAGACTCATGGTTGAATATGGCCTCGATTCGGATGCCTAGACGAATGTAGAAATTCGACGGTGCTCATCGACGACGCGCCTGTTTTGGGGCGATGAATATGAAGCGACGAACCTTTTTGAAGAAATGCGGCGCAGCCGCTGTCCTTCCCCTCTCCTCTCGCGCGGTATTCGCGCGCTCCGCATTCCGCCGCCAACGTCCCTCTAACGAAGGGTGGCCCTCCAAAGAAGCGTGGAAACGGCTCAACGACGCGGTCGGTGGGAATTTGCTTCCCGTAGATTTTCCGATCACTGCGTGCACCGCGGGTGCCGATTGCAAGAAAGTTTTGGAAAGTTTGAAAAACCCCTACTACATCGGGGACCAACCCGGCCTCACGCAGACTTTGGGTTGGATTGACGCATGGGCCACAAAGCCAAGTGTTTACGCTGTCGCAACAAGAAATGCCGATGATATTGCTGCTGCGGTGAATTTTGCGCGCGAAAATGATTTGCGCCTGGTCGTTAAAGGTGGCGGGCACAGCTATCAGGGTACTTCGAACGCGCCCGATTCGCTGCTGATATGGACTCGGCACATGCATGGCGTCGAGTTGCATGCGGCCTTTGTTCCACAGGGATGCGAAGGCAGTCGCCCGCCGCAGAAGGCAGTGACTCTGGGCGCCGGAGCAATTTGGATGCAGGCTTACCATGCTGTTACCACTAATTCCGGCGCGTACGTACAAGGCGGAGGCTGCACGACGGTTGGCGTAGCCGGGCTCATCCAAAGTGGCGGATTTGGAAGCTTCTCGAAGCATTACGGGCTCGCGGCGGCTGGTTTACTGGAGGCGGAAATTGTCACCGCCGACGGCAAAGTACGCATCGCCAATGCGTGTACAAATCAGGATTTGTTTTGGGCACTGAAAGGAGGCGGGGGCGGCAGCTTCGGTGTAGTAAGCAAATTGACCCTGCGTGTGCGCGAGCTACCGGAGTTTGCGGGAGGCGCCAATTTTAGGGTCAAGGCAGTGTCCGGTGAGGCATTTCGACGCCTGATTCGGGAGTTCGTTAGCTTCTACAGCGAAGCGCTCTTCAACGATCATTGGGGCGAGCAGGCTCACATCGCGCCTGACAACTCCCTAGAAATTGGTATGGTTTTCCAGGGATTAGATACGGAGCAATCCCGGAGGATCTGGCAGCCGCTCCTGGATTGGTTGGCACAGTCGCCAGCAGCCTATTCGATTGAAGCTCCGCCCGATATCGGCAGCATGCCGGCAAGGCATTGGTGGGACGTTGAATGGCGCAGGGAGCATCATCAGCATGTTTTCAACGCAGATTCGCGCTCGGGTTCTGGAGCCAACGACGTGTGGTGGACAGGAGACGGCGGACAAGTAGGCTGGGTTGTGTACGGCTTCGAGTCACTTTGGCTGCCAGCATCGTTGCTGCAAGGCAATTCGCAAGAGCCACTGGCCAATTCCCTATTCGCAGCTTCCCGCTACGCCGAAGTTGAGCTTCATTTCAACAAGGGGCTGGCGGGAGCGCCACAGGAGGCCATCGAAGCTGCGAAAGATACGGCCATGAATCCCGCGGTGTTAGGCGCGTTTGCTCTTGCCATTGTTGCAGACGGCCAAGGGCCGGCCTACCGCGGTATTCCCAATCATGAGCCCGACGTGTCGAAGGGACGGAATGCTGCTAATAAGGTGCGCCGTTGTATGAGCGAATTGCGTACCATTGCCCCGGATGGTGGCGCCTATGTGTCGGAAAGTAATTTCTTTGAGAGCGAGTGGCAGCGTTCCTATTGGGGTGCCAACCACACACGGCTTGCAGAGATAAAAAAGAAATACGATCCCGCCGGCTTGTTCTTCGTTCACAACGGCGTCGGCTCAGAAGAGTGGAGCGCAGACGGTTTCACGAAACTCTGAACTTGCGCGGCGATGGGCAGTCCTAAGATGTCCATGCCTGATAATCAAGTTAAATCTCCTTGTCGGTCAGCGTTGATCAGCGGGAGGGCTGAGGCGATTCGCCCGACGCGTTCGTCGTCGCGCGCTTTGAGAATTCGCGAAGTATATTTCCAGCCACTCGTCCAGCAAGGCCGATGGCGGCATTCGTGAAGACAAGGTTTGCTCCTCGATTCGCTTGGGGATAATACAGATTAGACAGTGCCGCTGAGCTCAAGTCACCAAGCAAATAGGAATAGTTGGGCTCAGTACGACCGCTATCGCTGCGTGTGATAAATGCGGAGCTGACCGCGTGCGTGATGCGGGACTTAATCGAACCGGAGCCCTGATAGTAGTAGCGCGGATCCTGATGCAAGAGCGAGGGAAAGACCGCGTGAGTCAGGAAGTCGCTGCTGCGTCCGTCCGCAAACTTTGCACCAAAGCGTTTGGCGTATCCCTGGACACCTTGCCCGTACCCGGGATAGGTGTTCATGGCTTGCTCGATACCGGCACCGATGCCGACGCCGAGCATGGACACCGGATCGAATGTGCCGCGTGCTGCCATTAAGAATTTTTGCTTCACAGTGAGCGGGGCGGCGTCATAAATGTAGCTGGTATAGAAATTTGGGATGATGCCGACCAGACGTTGCTTTTCCGCAGCTTTAATCTGCTCAGCGGCGATAAACTCGTCGGGATGGACGGTCATCTCTGTGTTTGCCGTTGCAACGGATAACGAAACGTTGGGAACGTCGTAGGTCTGCTCCACCATGACGACGAACTCTGCGGATGTAAAGTGCGCAAAATCCCTGGCGTTGACGGTCACGAGGTAGGGGCCCGAAGGAATTTTTGTAAAAGTAAATTCGCCGTTTACCCCGGACAACATGGTGTGCAATTCTGTTCCATCCTCATGCATTAAGTTCACCTCTGCACCGGCAACAGAGGCTCCGCTTGCGTCGAGCACGATACCCGTAACGTTCGCTGACCCATCCGTACCCGTTGTGTTGGGAGCAGGTCCTTCGGAGAGGAAGCTGCCGCGATCTCCTGGCCCGGTAGCTTGTTGCTGAGCGAGGGCACTCACAGGAACCAGACACAGCAGTAGTGACGCACAGGCGAGAACAGCGTAGAGACGAAGGCAACGGAACTTTTTCAAAGCGCTGTGCGAACGACGAGACAAAGCGATCGTGCGTGGCTCGGTCAGGCCCGTCCGGATCGCGCGCGGGGAAGCAGACGCGCACATAACGAATTCACGGTAGATGTGCCCTTGCTTATTCAACTTTCATCGCGGATTACACCTGTCGAATTGCAGCGCCGGGCTGGTCTGCCAGACCATTAGGGCATAGAGAGAATTGGAGATTCTGCCCTCTATTGCACACTTTTCAGTTCGGGAAAAATCATTCGGCAGCCAACTCCTGGTTCGTCGAATCACTGATATGGCGGACAAGCTCCGACTTACCAGGCATGTGCTATAAACTGGAACCTATATAACTGGCCTTCTATTTTTGCGTCAAGCGCAGGCGCAGACTCGAGGAGCTATGCCGTCCCCTAATGTCGAGATTCGGATTGAGAATCTGCGCAAATCCTTTGGCAGCCGTCGCGTGCTCGACGGAGTCAACCTGGAGGTGCGTAGCGGCGAGATGATTGCGATCGTGGGAGGATCAGGAAATGGCAAGTCCACCCTATTGCGACAGATCATCGGACTCGATCATCCCGACGGAGGGCGTATCCTCATCGCGGACCACGAATCCAAGGGTTCGCCTCTTGTCGATCTCGCGACACTAAAAACCGTGGGCATGAAAAGCCTCGAACGGCACTGGGCCATCGTGTTCCAGGGTAACGCGCTGCTCTCGGGCCAAACAGTGGGATTCAACATTGGTCTGCCGTTGCGCGAGGTTCAAAACCTTGACGAATCCACCGTTCACACAAAGGTGCAAAACGTTCTTCGTGAAGTCGCTTTGGACCCTGACAAAGACCTGACCCTAACCACGGATCAACTTTCGGGTGGCATGGCAAAGCGAGTGGCGATTGCCCGTGCGTTGGCGTTGGACCCAATTCTGGTGTTCTACGACGAACCGACCACGGGGCTTGATCCGCAGGTCGCCGAGAAAATCCAGGATTTGATCGGCTCGGTGCATCGAGGCAAAACAGCGTCAGGCTTCGCGCGAACAACTCTTATCATTACTCATGACAAAGAGATGCTTTTCCGCTTGCAGCCACGCATCATCATGTTGGATGCCGGACGGATTGTATTCGATGGAACATACGACGATTTCGGCCGTTCGGATTCCCCAGGCATTCGGCCCTATTTCGACCTGATGCCAAAACTCCAGCAGCGGGACGACAGTTCCTCTGGCGCAGTGTCACGGTAAATACCTCTATTATTTGTACGCCGTGCTGCCCGTTACCGGTCGGTTCCTGTGAAGTCAAAGAGAACCAGCAAGATCACTCTGAGGAGTAAATGAAGAAGTGCGTACTTTTCTTTGAGTTTTCAGTTGTTACTGCGCACCTGGATGGGAAAGCGGCGCGCGCGTACCCGCCGCCTCTGTTAATCGTTCATTTCATCCAGGATTTTTTTTACTTCGTTCAGTTCGGCGAGTTTGCGGCGCCGCAGCCGAGCCGCCCAGGACCACAGCACCGGCTGCATCAGCGCGCAGACTATAAGCAGCGCAGCAACCCATTCCTTGGGATGAGCCCTTACATCCCGAAAGGCGAGGATTTTGGCTCACCGATTTGGATGATGGACCAATGCTGAGCGAACGCCAATGCCGTGGCGTCGTCAGGTACCGGCCCGGACAGAATGAAGTGGTTGTTGCCATGAGCCAGGACGCCGACCATTCTTTTTCAAGCCTCCAGGCGAGGATCGGGAACCGGATAGCCAATTGCAAAATGATAGACGACTTGTCCTTGCTCAGGGGACAGGTCGAGATATCGGTTCACTCGGTCATCAAAAAACGCTCCGATGCCTGTCGCGCGCAGGCCCAGCGCCTCGGACGCAAGATACATTCGTTGGCCAATCGCACCGGCCTCGAAATGCACGTATCGATATCCGCGATCGCCGTAACGGCAGGCCGCACTTTCGAAATCGCCAATCATTGAGAATGCCGCACAGGCGTTGCCCGCCAGGTCTTGCCCCAGACTGAGAGATGCCGCTGCGAGGCGTTGGTCTCCCTCCTTGATTTTTTCCAACTCTGCATGTCCCGGCCAGTAGCGATAAACACCCGGAGCCAAGCCTTCCACGCGGTGGACGTAAAGATACAGCTGCACGAAACGCGCCGCAGCGAAATCAGCGAAGAGAGGCCCCGTTGTGGTGGAGAGAATAGCCGCAAATCGTGCGAAGGAGATCGACTCGTTTCCACCCCTGAAGTCGAGAGCGGAGCGCCGGACACGAACGACGTGGCCGAAAGTCGGGCTCGCGGAGAGATTTGGTGGCAGACTGATTTCTCCGCGCCCGGATGGCTGCGACGGGCCTAGCGACGGCATCGTAGCTTTCGACAGCTTCGTAGCGAGGTGGATTTGTTCAATCAGCGGGTAGGGAACTTGCTCGTCTGACAACCGGTTGGGTTGACCTCCAAACAAAATCGTCTCGACTGGATCCGATATTTTCACGGGAATGGGTGGGCCGCGAAGCTCGACGATCAGCATGGGCCACTCGTCCTCATGCAGCAGACAATGTTTCGCAACCATGTCATCCGGGAAATGGCCATGCGCAAAACTTTCGCACCCGATCGATCGAGCAGCAAGCGTGAGAGCCTGCCAAGCGTGGCCTATGTCGTGCAAGCAATACCGATACGCGCGGTCCCGGTATTTCCAAGCCTCGCGCCAGGCGATGCTGGTCAGAATGAAAACGAGCGGGGCGGAGGTCTCGATAACTTCGCCGCTGAAATCTCCGACGGCGCGTTGTTCAGCCATATGGGATGAAGGACGGTAATGGTAGAGGCCATCGGACCAACCGGCCAATCCTTGCGTACAAAAGTGAAATTCGGTGGGATGGAGATTGCCGGAAGAAGGATTTACACGCAGGGCGTAGGTATCTCCTGTGCTCGGGACGCGTTTGGTCGCGCTGATCGAAGCAGAATAGAACATTAACTGCGAAAGAAATTCTGCACCATCCTGGGCCAGAGTATTTCCCGTTTTGCCCTCGAGTACTTCGAGAGCTGGAATCTGTGGAGATGGCGGGTCGGCCGGCAAATCCAGGATGGGGACCCCTTCATAATGTCGAAATGGATCGGGCATATTGGCCCAATCGAGATAGTGCGGATTTCGTCGCAGCGATTCGACACTGTGCTTAGTCAATTCATGGTATTCGCGCCAGGTCATGTCAGATGAATGCTGAGGATACAGTACTGGCAAAACACCCATTAAGGCATGTTCCTTTTTTGTGCGCTCTGAGTGTGTCGATGCAGGGTCCAGCCCCGTGCTGCGACGTGGGGTGCGGCGCGATAACCGCGGTAGTGGAGAGATGAGGCGAAACAATTATGTGAAAAGCATCCGGCTGCGAGAACAATCAACAAGACTGGCAAAACCTGAAAATCCTAATGTGTGTTCTGGCCTCGGTTAGAATTTTTTCTGTCGTTTGTTTTCAGTGCGGCCACCCGCCTCAGCTGGATAGAACGTTTGGCCAAGGGCCGGCAGTTCTTGCAGATGGCGACCGCTGGTGCCGTGCGGAAGGATGGTCCACCCGCCTTTGTCCCGAGTGGCCTGCGTGGAGCGCAGCACTCTGTGTTCGCGCTCACCAGATCATCCATCAGCGGCGACCCAGCCCCGGCTGTTATTCTGAAACGTGACTGCAATGCAGAACACAGACACGAAGACCGCACTTCGGACGGGTTTCCTCCGATCGTTTATTCGATGGCTTGTCATCGGGGTGGTGCTTCTTTGGTCGCTTGCCGCGTTGATTCTGGTGGCTGCCCGGTGGATCGACCCACCGACAACCGCGGTGCACATCCAGCGCCGCTTGCAGGCCTGGATTCACCACACGCCGTATCGCGACCGCTACAAATTCATCCCGCTCAGCCAAATCTCGCCCGATCTCCAGCACGCTGCAATCGCCGCAGAGGATGCGCACTTCTATCAGCACCATGGATTCGATTGGCACGAGATCCAAATCGCTGCCGAAGACGATCTGGAAGGCGATCGCACACGCGGAGCTTCTACCATTACGCAGCAACTCGTAAAAAACCTGTTCTTCGGAACGGGTCGCTCGATCCTTCGCAAGGGTGCGGAGGTCACACTGGTACCGGTGGCCGAACTCGTCCTCGGCAAACGGCGCATTCTAGAGATATACCTCAACGTGGTCGAATGGGGACCTGGTATTTATGGTGCAGAGTCGGCGTGCCGTTACTACGACGAAAACGCAGCCCGCAATATCGATCGGCAACAGGCGGCTCGGCTCGCCGCAATTCTGCCGGCTCCCCTGAAGCGACGACCCGAGCGTATGAATAACTACAGCGCGATTATCCTTAAGCGCATGGACCAAATGGGTTGGTAATCGTGGCTAATATCTGGCCAATGCGGCGGCTTTTCCCGATTGGAGGATCGACTCATCGATCGGCATAGTCGGGTGCACCGTGGAGCCTATCCGCAGCGATGAGCAGGCTGGGATGGAACGGCGCATTGAACTCGGCGCGGCATTCTCAAGCAGGCTCCAGCGGCTAGTTGTGCCTGATGGGAACTTCGATAGCTAGGGTCGGGTAGGATCAGAGAAGCGGCTTCAAATATGAGTCAAAGGTTTCCGCGTATTCGAAGCCGATCACTTTCTGGCGGAGAATTCCTTGACGGTCGAAGAGCATTGTTGTGGGCAATCCTTCGATGCCGCCGAACTTTTGCTTTAGGTCATCGGGCGCGACGGCTAGCGGGTAGTGGGCACCGATTTCTCTCGCAAACTTGAGGGGGTCTTCGGTGTCGGGCATGGTGTCGAATTTAAACCCGATGACGACAAATCCGCGGGAGCCATAGCGGTCCAGGAGTTTTTGATAGCCGGGCATCTCTTTTTTGCAAGGCTGGCACCAGGTGGCCCAAAAATCGATCAACACGACCTTGCCGCGAAGCTCAGCGGAGGAGATTTCTTTGCCTTGCAAGTCTTTCACCGAGAAATCGGGTAAGCGTGAGCCGATTTCACCTGCGGTGATTGCTGGCGCTTTTGGCTGAGGAAGACTCGCTGGATGTGTTGAGCATCCGGGGAGTCCCATCACGACTAGAATCAGTGACAACAGTTGTTTTCTTAGCATCATTCCTTTTTCTGCGCTTCCTTCGGCACTTCTTTCGGTAGCTCCAGAAGCAAGAGCTTCAACGGCACCGAAGCATCTGCTTTCTTTTTGCCTGCGGGTTTCTTGTATACCTGCCCATGGACGGTGACCACGGTTTGGGAATTGGCAAGGGATTCAAGGTTTTTCGACAAATCGTTTGGCTCGATCGCGAACGAGCGGTTCGGTTCGACTTGCAAAGCGAGATTGCCCAAAGGATCCTTCACGATTTTCCCCTGTGCGGTCATGTCCATTTCTGCCATGGTGACGCCACTGTCGTAGGTGGCCTTTATAAGCTGAGCAGGGTCGATCTGGCCGTCTTCTTTTGGCGTTACCTGAACTTTTCCATCAATGAGGCTGACTTCGACGTTTTGAACGCCAGACTGGCGTCCGAGGTGTTGTTTCACCCCGTATGCTCAAAAATTTCAAGTCATGCCTTCGACGCGCATTTCGATGTGCTTGATTTGCGCTTGTGAGGCCGGGACAAGGACGGAGGCCAACAAGCAAAGCCAACCGAATTTCTTTGCATTCATCATTACCTCCTTTTAAAACACGTGAAATTTGAACTGTTGCGTGATCCCGAAACTGATGTGACGGCGGATGGGCTGGAACATCTCTCCGTTTGAATGAACAATGTCCCAATCCATACCGAGCCAGACGTGAGTTCCGGGTCGTACGCCAAAGTAAGTGGCGGCGCCGGCTAGCAAGACGTCACCGCCGCTGGCGTGCTGGTTGACTCCTGCAATTCTGTCGTCCTGAGAATGAAGCCAGGCGAGTGCGGGCCCTATGAACCACTCACGGGTAACGTCCTTGGCTTCGTACGGGCGATAGGACAGCCAGAATCGCGATTCGATGCCGCTACCCAGGCGAGTGGCTTGCTTTCCTTGGGAACGGATGAGCGAATGGAAATCCTCGTCCGCGACGAGACGGCGGAGATTGAAAAGCCCGGTGTACGTCCAATTCGCGGCTATGAAAAAATCCGTGGAACCAGAACCGGGTTGCAAACTCGTTGGCAGGAGAGTCCCGGTGGCCTCCGTCAGATTTGTTCGGCCCGTGGGAATTTTGGGCCCGAGTGTGACGGATGCCTGCGTAGTGCCGCGTTGAGAGTCGCGGCGATAGAAGCGGTATTTGACGAGGACCAGGGCGTCGCCGAGAGCTGTTCCACCGACCGTCGGCTTATCCGCGCTGGCGAAATGATTCGTGACCAGGGGAATGAGAATCGTCAGATCGAAATTACGGTAAAAGCCCCAGGTGAGATTGAAATCGCCTTCATGCGAGAAAGTAGGACGGGCCGGGGGAGGAACATTTCCTGAGGACTCTGGCATCGTTCCGCGCGTGGTGAAGATCGAGTTGTAGGAAATTAATGCGCCACCCGGGAACAACGGCGGAGCGGTTTCCGGGGCAGGACCTTGCGCATCCGCCGCCGAGGATATCAGTGACAACAAAACGAGTACGAACAGATTAGGGAAAGCGCGATAAGTGCTAAAACTTCGACCTCTCATATTTTTCCTTCCAAGAGAAATGGGGTCGCCGCAGCACACGATTTCAGCCGACAGTTCTATGGAAGGCGAACTAGATACGAAGGAACGAAGAGGCACCCGCCTGTGGATCTGGCGGAGCATGACTGCGGGAAGTTGCGGTTTCCGGGGCACAAATCGAAAGTCGGGCGGTGTTGATGGCCGCAATTACCGCGAAAAACATTAACGACGGCGATGCAGTCCTAACTGAAGATGGGTGTCCGACGGTTGCGTGCATCGACGGCATCGTCTTGCAGCAATCCTGTCCGTGATGGTTGGCGTGCGGAGAACAGGGCATGGTATTGCAGCACTGCATGGCTTCGGTAGGCGAGGACATGGCTGAGCAGTCGAATGAGAAGCCAACGAACGCAAGGACAAGCACAACGATAAGAATCGGTCTACTGAGAAGCATCACGAGACAAACTAGCCTTTCGCTCTGGCCAAGTCAAGGAGTCGCGTGCTGTGAGCACGAATTATTGTTGCGAGGCAGTTGGAATTTGGGGATTTAGAGGAGTAGAAAAAGTAGCGACTGTGATTCCGTCATCGCCGTTCGGCTCAATATCGATTTCAGTGAACGGCAGTTACGACGTTGTTATCTCCCAAGTGCCCTCAAAGCCAGCGGTGCCGGTATTCCGTTCCATGGTCGCGACGGAGCTAAACTGCTCACCATCTTCTTTCTGGCCTACCAAGGTGCGCGTCATCGTCTGTTGACCCGCATCGACATTCTCCTTTCGGGAATTATACTGTCTGATATATCTAAACTGGCGCCCTTCTGAAAAACGAAGAGTGCGGCATCCTGAAGGGCGCCAAGTGGCGTCTCGGAATTTCGGTGTAGTACGGTAAGAAGGATGGGGGCACCCGCCCGGGAGTTTATCTGCCATGCCGGCCACACTTGCTGCGCTTAGGTCTGTGTTGAAGAGCCAATATCACGCTTCTTTAGCAATGCTCGGAGAAGCAATTCAGCGGTGCCCGGATGAAGTCTGGTCCAGCCGGGACCATATGAATGCATTCTGGCAGATCGCTTACCACACTCTGTTCTTCACGCACCTGTACATGCAAGCGGACGAAGCGGCGTTTCGTCCATGGAAGCATCACCAGGGCTCAGTCCAGCATGCAGATGGCATCGCCGGTCCTTCCGACCCAAACAGCTCGCTGCCGCTCATCCCGAAACCCTACACGAAAGCGCAGGTGCTGGAATATTGGAGATTCTGCGATCAGATGATCGACGACGCTGTCGACAAGCTCGATTTGGAAAGTTCGCAGAGCGGATTTTCTTGGTACCGGATGTCGAAACTGGAGCACCAGTTCGTGAATCTCCGGCATATACAGCATCACGCAGCTCAGTTGGCGGACCGCCTGCGCTCGGCGGCCGGTGTCGGGATCAAGTGGGTTGGGAGCTGTCCGCGTTCGTAACGGGTGAGCAGATCCCTTATGGCCATGCGCGAAAGGCGCGGATTTCAGGATGACAACCTAAACATAAAAGCAAAGGCAAAACTAAAAGCAAAATGCGGGGCTCCAGCCTGGCGCTTCGGCAACTGCAACGGCAAAGAAACAGCAGGTCCCTCAAACTCCGTCCCGCGCCCCTGAAAACCAGGGGAAAAGCAGAAGCGCGCGGGACTTCGCTCGGAATGACAGCGTAAGGCGTAAGACAAAAAGCAAAAGAAAAAAGAACCGTGCATTTCGTGATCCCAGCTGCAAGGATTTTCCTCAGCGGAAAAAAAGCCGGAGGGACCGATCTAAGCTGTTGGAGGATTGCTTGTTCTCGGATGCATACAGGAATCACTGTATTGTGGAGGAGCAGGCTAACGATAATATTTCCCCCTAGTACTGCAAGATAGAGGAGTCCTGTTGATCGAGAAGCAAGGTAATGGCTCGCCGGTCGTGCTTGAACCTTCCACTTCGAAAGCTCCTGCGCGGCAGGTCGATCTTTTCCGGTTACTGGTAGAAAGTATCCGAGACTACGCAATTTTTGTGCTTGATCCCGACGGCAGAGTGCTCACGTGGAACCCCGGTGCGGAGGCTATGAAGGGTTATACCCGCGAAGAGATTGTCGGACAGCATTTCTCTAAGTTTTATCTTCCTGAAGCGATAGAGAACGGCTGGCCCGAGCGGGAACTGGCGCTGGCCGAAAAAGAAGGGCGGTTCGCCGACGAAGGATGGCGCCTCAGGAAAGATGGCACGTCATTTTGGGCCTCGGTGATCATAACGGCGCTGCGCTCTGCTGATGGCGAACACACTGGGTTTGCCAAAGTTACGCAGGACATGACGGCGCGGAGGCAAAGCGAGGAGCACGTACAAGCTCTAAACCGCGAATTGCGCCAACGGCTGTCTCAGCTGGAAGAATCGCGAAGAGTGATCGAACTGCGAACTATGGAACTTCAAAAACTTTCCGGGCAGCTATTGCACATTCAAGACGAGGAGCGCCGGCGGATCGCGCGCGAGCTTCACGATGACCTGGGCCAGCAATTGAGCGGTTTGAAAATGTTATTGCACAATCCGAAGACTAAGGACGAAGCCCTACAGACGGCGGACAAAGCGCTCGCTTCGGTTCGAAATCTTTCGTATCTGTTACATCCTCCATTGCTGGACGAGACGGGATTGCGGTCGGCATTGTATTGGTACGTGGAAGGGCTAACCAAGAGGAGCGGAATTCAGATTTCGCTAACCGTAAAACCGCAGATTTTCCCGCGTCTTTCCAAGGAGATCGAAATGACGATCTTCCGGGTGGTTCAGGAAGCGCTCACGAACGTGTATCGCCACGCGGATACCGATAGCGCCCGGGTTGAAATTGACAAGCAATCGGAATGGGTTTTTGTGCGCGTTCGCGATCACGGCCGGGGTTTGCCTAGAGAGATTGACGGCAAAACGCTTTTGCCAAACATGGGTGTGGGCGTCGCTGGAATGCGTGAACGTCTGCGCCAATTGGGCGGTGAATTAACTTTGTCGCGCGCTGAACCTGGCACACTTTTGGAAGCGAAAATTCCTTTTTTTTAGTTAGCCTCAAGATTTCAGTGCGCTGCGACGGTTAGTCCTGTAGGACCATCTGCGATAACACGATTCCCTCCGCTTAAAAGCGACGGCAGAAGCCTTGTGTCTCTGGAAATACTGTTAAGCGACGTGTAGGATTCACCAAGTGCTACCAAATGCCTGGGTAAACTCGCGGCCAGGAATCCTATGATGGGGCTCATCGTTGCAACTCTGGTCGCAGAGCGAGAAGAAATGAGACTTTTGAATAGCATTTTTCATCCTTAGTTGGAGGACTGTTCGCCGGGGCGAGGCGTGTGCGTACGGACTCGCATGTCAGCGAAGAAAGTTGTACGACAAGGAGCGGATGATGAGAGCGACTTGGAAAGCTCATGAGAAACATGGGCAGCTTACGACGCAGAGCGATTTGCCTGACAGTGTTTATGCGTTTCCGAAGCAACGGAAAGAGCCGCTGACGGATGCGTCGCACGTGCGGAACTCTATCGCGCGGTTCGATCAAGTTATTGGCGTTTCAAACGCGGACCGCGACTTGGCGTTCGCGAACATCAAGAAGGCCGCGGAATATTATGGCGTAGATCTTTCGGAGAAGTCGTGGCACGAGCTGGGCGTTCATCCGCAACGGAACCGGAAGGAGGCTGCGGCGAAAGCTGTTGCTACGCGGAAGGGCGAGAGCAAGAGCAGGGAAAAAGGGTAGTGACTGAAGACATATTTTGAAAAGCTTGGGGTACTAGTATCGGCGGACGAATACTTCAATCAAGTAATTGCTATACACGCGAAGTATTTTTTCCGATGACGACATCAGAGGGATGATCGCATTCTATGAGACGCCCGCCGGAGAACACCACCTCAAGGATCTGCCTCAACTCATGTCTGACACGATGAAAATTGGTTACGGTTGCCGATAGCTGGCTGCGCAGGACTATCTAGAGCTGCAAGCGGCGGGAAGCTATTGCGCGCGTGAGCGCTAACCGAATGAGCTGAGTCCCAGCGAACTGACGCTTTCGGTAGATTTGTTCTTCCCCAAACTCAAACCCAGTTGTTCTCTCATTCTGCGTGGAACCTTGTGCCGGGCTTGCGTGCGACGAAATGCGGCGGATAACATCAGAAACTATAGGGATGCCGGCATGTGCTTGCGGAAAAGCGCGGCTCAAATGGCGAGAATAAAATGGTCAAAAAACGAAAGGCGAATCCAAAAGCGAGCGCAAAAGCGAATGTGAATGCACAAGCAAGGGCGAAAGTTAGCGCGGTCGCTAAAGCCAATGCGAAAGTCACCGCGGCGACGAAACCGACCGCGAAGGCGCGTGTTGAGTTTGTGAAAACGGCGCGGTTGAAGGTGGCTTATCACAGTTGGGGAGATCCTGGCGGGGAGCCGGTGGTGTTGGTGCATGGTTTTCCGGATGACGCGCAGGGGTGGCGCGCTGTGGCGGAGGATTTGGCTGGGCGGGGATATTACGCGCTGGCTCCTTATTTGCGCGGGTACGGAGAGACGCGGTTTCTGTCGGAGAAAACACCGCGCACGGCGCAGCAATCGGAACTAGCGAACGACCTGAATGATTTTCTTTTGGCAATGGCGATTCCGAAGGCGTCGGTGATTGTGCATGACTGGGGAGCGCGCGCGGGGGAGGGTCTGGCGATTTTGCATCCAGAGCGCGTGCGTTCGCTGACGGTGCTAAGTGGCTATATTCTCTATAATATTTTGGCGAACCAGACGCCGAGGTTGCCGGCGCGCGAATCTCCCAACTGGTATCAGTGGTATTTTCAGACGGAGCGCGGGCGGCACGGGGTGGAGAGGTATCGTCGCGAAATTGGGAGGCTGTTGTGGACACAGTGGTCGCCTTTGTGGAAGTTCAGCGTAGAGCAATTCGAGAGCGCGGCGGACTCTTGGGAAAATCCGGATTTTGCAAACATCGTGATTCATGCTTACCGGCATCCGTATGGGAATGCGCCGACGAATCAGGAATTCGCGGAAGACGAACTGGTTTTGCAGACGTTGCCGCAGGTGCGCGTGCCGTCGGTCGTGCTTTTCGGAGAACAGGATCCGTTGCGGCCTCCCGAAGATTGGGAGAAGCAGAAACAGCGCTGGCCGGATGATACGCGTCATGTGGCGGTGGCGAATGCGGGGCATTTTATGCAGCACGAGCAGCCGGAGATTGTTGTGGCGGAATTCATGCGGTTGGAGGAGAGAGTGCGGGGGAAGAAGAAGGTGGCTGGGGCCGGATGAGTGCGTTGACATCGTCGGCCGGAAGGCGGTTCTGTCGGGGCTGACGATCGAGGGCACGTTCAGAGAGATCGGACGGGGCGGATTGCCGATCCGCGGGGGCCTGTTTGGAATGTGGCGAGCCGGGAAAGCAGCCTTAGCTATGAGCAATTAGCGATGCGAGCGAGGCGTGCTTGCCTCGAAGGACATCGGCAACCTTGGGCTACTGAGGATTCGACGGCGGTGTGACCTGAAATCCGAGCTGCTCGGCCATCGACATGCGGTCATATTCAGCCCAGTTCTCACGAATGCGGCCACCAGAGACGCGATAGATATTGAAGTACACGAGTGTGCCCGGCTTCTGATGGAAAGCAACGCCGTGGGTTGTGCCAGTGTACAGACCACTCCAGGTGGAACGAACGGAGACCAAGTCGCTCTCAGCGACCATCACGTCGATGACGATCTTGCGTTGTTCAAGCGCGGCGCACATGGGGCAGGACTTGGCCAGCTCAGTAAATGGCCCGCCCTGGGGCATGGTCTTGCCATTCGGAAGATGCCATGGACCATCGGGATCGAATAACGCGTTCAGTGTTTTGAGATCGCCCTCGCCTAGCGCGGCAAAGGCGCTCTTGACGACAGCTTTGTTGACCTCTGCCGTGGATTCCGGTCCAGCGGACCGGGCAACGGCTGCGGCGGTGAAGAGCAGGATGAGGCTTGCCCAGAGCAATTTACGCATCGAAAGTTCCCCCCAGTTTTCCCCTAAACGCAGCGCGTCCCCTCGCAGCTCCGAGAAGTCTCCAACGCTATAACTCAATCTACAGGGTGCCGCAATATTTCTCGCGCCGTAGGTGCGACAGATCTTTACCGCGCCGCCCCCGCGGGCTTCGCCGTATCCCCGCCGTAAACGCTTCCAAAGGTCCGCGCTAGCATCAGCGCCATCACCAACCCACCCGCACCCAGCACGATCGCGCAATCCATCTGACGCAAATGAAACTCGCCCACGCGCGTCACCAGAAAATATCCAGCTACAAAATTGAACGCTCCCCACAAGACATTCACGGTAGCCGTCGATTCGCCTTTCCCCGGCGGCGAACTAAACGGTGACGGAAACCGCCGCCCCGAAATTCCCTGCACAAAGTGCGGCACCGCATTCACCAAAAACGCGCCGCCAAAAAACCAAGCCAAGTAAACATACCAGGCCATGTGTCATTCTCCTTTTTCGCGCAGTATGCGAAAAGCTCCAGTGTCGATGTGGAGGGTCCCATGTGCCAACGAAAATCGCTGCTCGCGCAACAAAAGTAAGCAAAACCCTTCTTAAGGCTGACGGGTCGTAGTTTACGGGATGATGGCGGTGATACTTACGGGGACTCCGTCGCCAGCCCTTGCGACTTTTATTTTTTCTGGCGCGATATAAATCGATTTGGTGCCCTTGATCACGATAATTTCGACGTCATCGGTGGCTGGACAGGCGCAGGTCTCGGTGACACTTGTGGAGTTCAGTGTAACAGGGCTCGCGGCGTTCTGTTGGCAGGGCGACAAGCGGATCGGGCCGGAATAGGTGGCCTTGACGTTGACGACGATTCGCGTGGGAGCGCTTTTTGCTGCGCACGACACTAGCGCGATCGAAACGGCTAGCGAGGTTGTGAGCCACGTTTTCAATTGAGACTCCGGCCTCGTTCATAGATAAATGGAGGCTAGCGGATGGTAAGGCAGCGAGTGACGGGTTGCAAGGTGTTAGCGTGAAGGATTTGAAGATCCAACGAGCCGACAGAGATCAGCAGGTCGCTTAGGGCGATCCGCGAACGGAGGGCATCGATCTTCGGGATCGGGACCTCAAGATGAAGGAAAAAGAAAAAGCAGATCCCTCGAACTGCATCCCGCGGCCCTAAGACCCGGGGAAAGGCAAAAGCGCGCGGGACTTGGCTCGGGATGACAGTGTGGGGCGGGGCGTGTGCGACGGTGCAGAATAGCGAGCGGGCGATGAGGCGAGCTGTGGTGCGGGATTAGCGGTCGCGAATTAGGCGTTCGGCGGTGGTCCACAGATTTTTTGAGATCTCTGGGCGGAATTGTTTGCCGAGGGGGATGCTTAAGCCGACGCCGTAGAGATTGACCGAGCGTGGCTGGCTGGGGGAGTGGAGGGCTTGCAAGGTGGCCAGCGGGCCGAGCGTCATGTTTCCGTTTTGCATAGTTAAGATGAAGAAGCCGAGGTGTACGCGTGAGCCATAGAGTTCGGCAAGCGGGACGCGGAGTTCGGTGATGAAGGATGTCTTGGTCTGCTGCAGGGGGAGGAGCGCGCCGAAATTTTTCTCGGGATAGTTGGCGGCGCGGAAAGCGAATTCGTCCGTGGAATTTTCCGGGTGGTACAGCGGGGAGGTTGAGGTTACGGAGAAAGTGGCGCCGAATGTCGCTGGCGATGCGAAGGAGGTGGAGGGGTGTGGGCGCGGCGTGGATTGTTGCGCGAAAGTTGCGACGCCTTGGGCGGCGGCTGGTTGATAGGCGGCCGCGATAGCGAAAAAGAACATTACGGCGCGCAAGGCAGCCGAAATAAAATCAAAACGGGCTGGCCTCGGAGCTGATGTCGTTAGTGGTGTGGGGCTGGCTGGAGGGCGCATCGTCTTGGCTGCCTGTGTATGTTATACGGCAAAGGTATTCGGCAGGGAATACGGGGTACTACTTAGCTCGTCAAATCACTTCACCTAGTACGGCACGGTACCGGGTGGTATCCAAGTAAAAAGGGGCACTAAAGGATGCGCATTCAGCGGATTGCCGGGTGGAAAAACGGCGTCGCCCGGGCGTTGGCTTACCAGATTGGGGCAGTTTCCTTGCGTATTGATTCGATCGAACAATCGATGCGCGACTCCAAAGCGGTGAAGGAGATCAAAGGCGGCGGATATCGCATGGCCTATGCTGTTGCCGAGGACAATCTGCATCTCGACAGAACTGTGATTTCAGATTCGGTGGATCCCATCCAACTGAATCGTCATGCATGGGTAGGCGTCGCGAAACGCGCGCACGCGAGAGCGATTGAAGTTGAGGTGATATGTAGTGACACACAGCAACATCGCCAAGGCGTAGAGAAGCGGACGTCCGACATCAGTGGACTAAAAATTCCGACATGGGTGGAAGTTATGTCGCGCGAATACGAGCGATGGGAGCGTGAGCACTTCGTAATCGATGCCGCAGGGCTAGCGTGGCGGAGAGCGTCGAGGAACTACGAAGACTTTTAGCGACGTGACGATCCTGTGCGATGCGCGTCGCATGCGCTAGGCGCGAACTGCGAGTGATGAGGTAGAGACCACGTGGATCTAAAAAAAGCGGGGAGACTAATCTCCCCGCCTTTGTCTTTTGAGAATAGCGGCGCGAGAATTTACTGGAGCGGAGGGCTGGCGATTGTGGGGGCGCTGCCGTCGGTGGTGTAACGGATTACGCCGCTCTGATCGCTGTAGAAACCGCGCTGGCCAGTTTGTCCCACGGTGGCGGGCTGTCCGACAAGTGTGTAGGTCTGGAAACCAGTGCAGCCGCCAACTGCAGGAGTGGCGGTGGATCCCACGTAGGTGAAGTAGTAGCCGGTTTTGGCGGTTGCTGCTGCTGTTGCATTAGCAAGCACGGGATCAATCAACTGGGCTGCGCCGCAAACGGCGACTCCGCCGGGTACGCCACCCATCGCCGCAATCGACGCTGGGAATTGCACGCCCCAGGTGGACGCGTAACTAACTGCCGAAGTGTTGATGGTGCGAATCGAACCGACCGCGGAAGCTTCATTGGCTGCCATGCGGGCGCGCAACAAGTTCGGAATTGCGATGGCCGCGATGATTAAAATAATCGCGACGACGATCAGCAATTCGATCAAAGAAAAACCTTTTTGTTTCCTATTCATGTTTTCTCTCTCCTAAGGTGACCGCTCAACCTGTGGCACGGCTGGCGGGGACACAGCCGTCGCCGTATTAGACGCGCCACAATGGCACATTGTATAGCGGAACGGAACAATTAAGTATGACACGACTGAATATAGGCGTACCAGGACTCGATGGTAGCGGGACTGGGTCAGTTTCCGGTCAACGAGTTTAATCTGACCTATGCGAGTCTTGACCGGAAGCAGTCGTGATAATCCATAGGCATGCCCTCTTTGGGGGGTCGCATGCGGGTGTGTATTTCTTGGTGTTCACTGAGATCCGGCGTAAGATCGGCACATGAACAAGCCGAAACCACGTATGCCAACGTTGGCTAGGGTTTGTTGTGCGCTCTTCAGTATGGGGGCGTTGTTCGCTCTCCTGACTCATCCTCACACTTTTTTATTTTAGTGTCGGTTTTCTGGCGGTCGTCATCGTTTAGTTTTGTGACCGGCAAAGCCCAAATATCCAGCGCTGAATTGAATCCGACAGGAGGAGATATGAATGGACGCTCCTTGATGACCTCTACTTTGGCGGTCGCAGCTGCGGCAGTGGCGTGCGTCATCGTTTCTGCGACACTTACAGCCGGACGTGCCAGTGACCAGGCCTCCCCGATCTACGGCGTCAGAATTCCTGCCGGATACCGGCACTGGGAATTAGTCTCCGTGGCCCACGAAGCCGGGGACTTCGACGATTTACGCGCCATGCTCGGGAACCCGGTTGCAATGAAGGCTTTTCGTAGCGGGACGCTGCCCTTCCCGGACGGCACGATTATTGCGAGGCTCGCTTGGAAATACGTGCCATCAGCCGAGAACAACAAAGTCTTCGGCCGGGATCAATCTTTCATTGCCGGGCCCGCCACGAATGTTCAGTTCATGGTCAAGGACTCAAAAAAGTACGCCGCGACGGGCGGTTGGGGGTTCGCCGAATTCATAGATGGCAAACCGGCCGACGAAGCGGTGCACAAAACGTGCTTCCCCTGCCACGTGCCTGCCAAAGAAAGAGACTACGTCTTTACTCGCTACGCGCCTTAAAGGCCGAAGCCGCGGTGGCCAGCCGGCATCGGCCCTATAGATATTTCAATCAGGGCCTAGCCACAGGAGGTCTCTATTCGTTGACTTGCCTTCTGGCCCAACCTAAGATGTGCGGCTAATGGCGGACTCTTCCTCTTTGATTGGCCGCACCGTCTCGCACTATCGCGTGATTGAAAAGCTCGGCGTTGGTGGCATGGGCGTGGTGTACAAAGTGCAAGACACCCGGCTCGGCCGCGCAGTGGCTTTGAAATTCCTTCCTGACGATGTGGCGCACGACGCGAATGTGCTCGAGCGCTTCAAGCGCGAAGCCAAAGCCACCTCCGCGCTCAACCATTCGAACATCTGCACAATTTATGACATCGGTGAAGACGCCGGCCACACGTTCATCGCCATGGAATTTCTGGATGGCATGACGCTGAAGGAACGCATCGGCGGCCGTCCGATCGAAACGGATACTCTACTCAATCTCGCTATTGAAATTGCGGATGCGCTGGACGCCGCCCACGCAGAAGGCATCGTTCATCGCGACATCAAGCCCGCCAACATATTCGTAACAAAACGAGGTCACGCGAAAATTCTGGATTTTGGCTTGGCTAAGCTGCAAACGAAGGCAGGAACTGACGCTGATGCCACGCTGGCACAAGGGGCGACGCAGCTGAGTACACCCGGGACGGCAATGGGCACGTTGGCATACATGTCACCGGAACAGGCGCGAGGGAAAGAATTGGATGGACGCACGGATATTTTTTCTTTTGGTTTGGTCCTCTACGAGATGGCCACGGGCAAGCAAACTTTTATTGGAAACAGTTCAGCCGAAATCTTCGACGCCATTTTGAATCGCACGCCGGTCGCTGCGCTGCGGCTGAATCCAGAAATCCCGCCCAAGCTGGAAGACATCATCAACCGGGCCCTCGAAAAGGACTCGAACCTGCGCTATCAGCATGCGTCGGACGTGCGCTCGGAATTGCAGCGACTGAAACGCGACTTAAGCGCTGCGGTGGCCGTCGCGGAGCGCGACACGGACTCCGGACGCTCGGAGGTACCAAGTGCAACAGCCGAACCGCCAAGTCGGACCCCAGCGATCTCGACTGCGCCGGAATCCCCGCAATCAAAATCTCCCAAGACCTCAGCCGCTCCCGCCAGAACTAGCCTTGTGAAGTGGCCGCTAATGATCGGCGCTGCGCTGGTGCTTCTCCTGTTAGGCATTGGCAGTTGGCTTTACTTTACGCGCCACGCGCAAGCCCTCTCCGACAAAGACACCATCGTCCTCGCCGAATTCGCGAATACAACCAGCGATCCTGTCTTCGACGGCACGCTTCGCCAAGGACTTTCCGCGCAACTGGATCAGTCCCCGTTCCTGAGCCTTATTTCCGACGAACGCATTGCGCGAACGCTTACTCTTATGGCCAAGCCAAAAGATGCGCGGCTTACTCCAGACATCGCACGCGATGTTTGCCAGCGCACCGCCAGCGCTGCCACCATTGAAGGCTCTATTTCAAGTTTGGGCAGCCAATATGTTTTGGGTTTGAAAGCGGTGAATTGCCGCACCGGCGATCTACTCGCGCAAGAACAAGTGACGGCCAATGGAAAGGAGCAAGTTCTCAACGCTCTGGGCGACGCGGCGACCAAGCTGCGCGAAAAAATGGGAGAGTCTCTAACCTCGGTGCGGAAGTACAACGCGCAACCGGAAAACGTAACCACGCCTTCGCTCGAAGCCCTGCAGGCCTATACCCTCGGCAATCAAACCTCAGACGTGGCAAATGACTACGCTGCCGCCATCCCGCTCTTCGAGAGAGCTATTTCACTGGATCCCAATTTCGCCATGGCTTATTTGGGCTTGGCCCAGAGTTATCAACCTCTCAGTGAAAACGACCGCTGTGCCGAGAATACGCGCAAGGCTTACGAATTGCGCGAGCGCACGAGTGAGAGCGAAAAGCTGGCCATCTCCTCATTCTACGACCTTGTCGTCACCGGAAATCTTGAAGCTGCTCGCACTTCCTTTCAGGCATGGGCGCAAACCTACCCTCGCGATCCGGAACCGCAGGTTTACCTATGGTTCTCTTATGCCGCGATGGGAGACTACCTGAAAGCGAATGCTGCGGCGTTGCGGGCGCTGAAGTTGAATCCCGGCAGCGGTAACAACGTTGTGAATCTGGCTTACAGTTACCAGTGGATCGATCAACTTGATCAGGCCAAAGCCACGGCAAGCGAGTCGCGCGCTCATGGTGTCGACTCGCCGTGGCTGCCTCTGGTGCTTTACGTAGTGAATTTCCTGCAGCACGACGCGTCCGGAACACAACAGCAGGTCGCCAGTGCGACCGGGAAACCAGGAGTCGATGATCAGATCCTTTTTCTGCAATCCGAAACGGCGGCATATAACGGCGAGTTCGCGAAGAGCCGTGAACTAACCCGCGGCGCTGCCGATTCCGCGCAACGCGCCAATCAAAAAGAAGCGGCCGCGGAATATCAGTCGCACTCCGCGGTCCGCGAAGCACTAGTGGGCGAAATGCCTTTGGCAAAGCAAGACGCACAAGCTGCTATCGCGCAAGCCGGCGGCAGACATGTGGAAGGTTTCTCAGCAATTGCCCTCGGACTGGCAGGTGATTCGGTGCAGGCCGAACGTTTAGCCGCTGATCTGGGTAAACGCTTCAGCGAGGACACCATTGTAAAGTTCGATTACCTGCCGATGACCCAAGCCGTCATCGCGCTTCACAGTGGCGACGGCAAGCGAGCCATCGACGCGCTGGCCGCGTCTGTTCCTTATGAACTGGGGGAAACGAATACTGCCTTTACATTTGCCCTCTATCCTGTTTACTTGCGCGGCGAAGCGTACCTGGCAACGAAGCAGGGCGCCGCAGCAGCTGCCGAGTTTCAGAAAATTCTCGACCGTTCCGGCATAGTTGGAAACGAGCCGATCGCCGCGTTGGCGCATCTGGGGCTTGGCCGGGCGTACGCGCTAGCTGGCGATAGCGCGAAATCAAAAATCGCATATCAGGATTTTTTTGCGCGCTGGAAAGACGCCGACCCCGACGTTCCTATTCTTATCGCTGCCAAGGTGGAATACGCGCAGCTGCACTAGTGATCTGAATTGCTTGAGAAAGATAGAATATAGTACAGCGAAAAAGGTGACGCTACGGTCCAACGCTGCTGGTGAGCTTGTTGGTTGGTCCCGTGATCCGGCATACAACTTTGCCTGTGCCGAGTGGCGCAACAAGATGGTGAACCGACCCCAGTGCCGCCAACCTTCTCCCACGCAGGCCGGGAAGAACCATTGTAAACGGGGGGGAAGAAGGCAGCGTCCATGACACCGATTGCGCCGCACGCTTAGCTCTCCTCCAGATTGGATGGGGCAACCGGCGTTTGCATTTACCACACCAGAGATATTTTCATAAGCTGACCGATTGCCAACCGTCCAGGACCTTCCGTTGTAGAGATTATAGCCTTCCGCGAAACACGCTACCGGGCCCGTCGATGTTGCGGCACAAATCACTGAGCCGCGGCCGTTGCTCGTGCAACTGGGGTCCGGACTGACTGACATCGCAAGAGTCTTCCATCCTGCCCACTCGCTCCCGTTGAAATCATTCGCCATGATCGCGGCTTTGGGTGGGGGCGGACAGCGCAGGCGACTAGGTTGGTTGAGACGAAAGCGAATGACCTGTTACCGGCGCGGGTGTACTCCAACCGGCTTCCATACAGGGAGCCAACACGAGACACACGGAGCAAATCCCCAGAAATTGGAGAACTCGTGTCACTTGGGGATCTCCCTTTCTCGAGGTGCAAACGTTGGGGGGATTTTTAACCACTTTGAATTTGGGAATACAACGCGGAATTCGCCAAGAAAGGCGGCGTCGGTCGGGATGATAACGTCAAGTGTGGTAGATTTTTAGTGGAATGATAACGGAGGCGGTATGCGCGCATATGCGGTTCGGAAATTTGGGGAGGCTCCGGCGGTGATTGATTTGCCGGCTCCGGCTGACGAGGGGGCGTATTTGATACGCGTGAAATACGCGGGGGTGAATCCGATTGACTACAAGCTCGTCGATCGGCTGACAGCGGAGTCGAAATTTCCTTTTGTGTTGGGTGCGGATTTTGCCGGAGTGGTGGAACGCGCGCCGGCGGGGAAGAGCGAGTATCGCGTTGGCGAAAGGGTTTTTGGGATGGCGCGGCAACATGGCGCGTATGCGGAATACACAGCAGTTTCTCCGGGGATGAAAACGGACCCGATCGCGCGGATCCCCGAAGGCGTCAGTGATGAACAGGCGGCGGCGCTGCCGATTCCCTCGCTCACGGCGCTTGCGTCGTTAGAATTGTTGGGTGTGGCCCGCGGGCGGTGGGTGGCGGTGATGGGAGCAACTGGCGGAGTGGGCGGATATGCGGTGCAGATGGCGCGTTCGATGGGGGCGCATGTGATTGCGACGGTTCGCGGCGATGCGGACGAAGCGCGGAAGCTGGGCGCGGAAGAAGTTTACCAAACGAAAGCGGGTGATGTGATTGCGGCGATACATAAGGCGCATGCGGAGGGCGTCGATGCCGTGTTCGATTTGGTGAATGGTAAGGATGCGATTGGGCGTGACGCTGAAATTGTGAAGCCGGGAGGGAAATTGGTGTCCACGATTTATGCGGCCGACGAAAAGTGGTTTGCGGAACGGAAAATTACGGCGCACAACATTGCGGGGCTGACCAATCCTCTTTCGAATACGGAAGGGTTGACGCGCGTGGCGCGGATGTTGGCGGACGGCGTGATCACGGCGCGGATTACGGCGACGGTTGAGTTGGAGAAGGCGGGGGAGACTATTGAGAAGTTGAAGAAGGGTGGGTTGCAGGGGAAGGCGTTGATACGGTTGTAGGACGCGGACGTGGATTTACAGCCGCAAAACGCAAAGAGCAAATCCCTCGAACTGCGGGACTCCGCTCGGAATGACAGCGTGGTGGGATATGCGCGGTTAGTGCAAGGTCCGCCATGCGGGTCGCTTCGTTCAGACCTTGAATAAACAGGAGGTCCCTCGTCGTCCGGAAGGCGGCCTCTGTCGGTATGACAACGTAAAGCGAAAGACAAAAAAGTTCAAACGAAGGATGTCGGGCTAACGGCCTCGGCGCTACATTTACACCTACGACAACGGCGTTTAGATCTAGCGCAATGGGCTCTGCGCTAGGCAGCTGTGTCGTGAGCCAGCTATACAGTGTGGGCACGCGTTAGAATGGCGCGGACTTTTTTGATGATGTCTCCCACGGTTACGGGGCGATAGAGCACAACGGAGCCGGGCGCCAGGGCAAATAGGTCGTTCGTCGCGAACGTTGGCAGCCACTCGGTGCGGGAGGCGATTACTACTGCGGGGACTCGCTTGATTAGGTTTTGGATTGCGGGGTTGGAGGCGACGTCGGCGGTGGCTTCCAGGACGATGGCGTCGGGCATTTGATCTGCGGCGAGGGCGCGACCGGCTTCGTCGGGAGAATCCATGCCGAGCGCGTCGATGTTGAGTTCGCGGAGTTCGGCGCGGACGGTGGCGCGCAAGTGCCAGTCGGTGGCGATCACGAAGACGATAGCCATAATTTAGTTTAGCTTATCGCGGCTAATACAACGGATACAGTTCAGGCCAATGACTAGGAGGCAGGCCAACTAGAATCGCTCGTGCAGACCGCAAATATTTCCGCTAGATGTGGGGTTGTTGTGTAGCGATTTGGCATGACAACGGAAGCACTATGTGATTGCAGCACTATGCGGGAACTGATCAACGATCGAGTGCCGCTGGCGTTTGTTACTCCGCAAGTTTGGGCTGGATTGGTGGGCTGCGTGGTAATCGTGATGTTGTAGGGAGTGCCGCTTGTTACCGAGGTCAAAAAGGTGAAAGATCCGTTTGTGTTGACAGGTAACGATTGGGTCGCGTTATTGTGAACACGAGGCCGCCGCCGGTGCCGACAAGATTGACCACGGGACACCAACGCTGCAAGTAGCAGGCGGAGGCGGCGGAGCCGGAGGCGTGCTGCGGGTGCCGCAAGAACTGAGAACAGCGGATACGATCGGCGGGTAACGATGAACAAGGATACCAGTGGATTTCATGTTTGGATGTTCTCCTGTTCCTGGGCGCCATTTCCGTCGAGAGGGATTTGGGCAGCCTGTTTAGCGTGCGATTGGAAAACAGTGCATTGAGCAATCGAGGTGCAGGGCTAACACATTGGAGTATTGACGCTGCGGCACACAAAGTACAGGTGTTCGAAAACTGGTAGCATCAGATTGGAGAACTCATATGGGAACGAAGAGCTCAACGCTATATCAGAAGGTTGCAGCGCCAATTGTCAGGGAGCGGGCGGGTTTTTGGATTCGGTGCTGGGCGGCGATCATTGATTTTGTGATTTTGGCGGTATTGCTGGCGATGGTTGTTTCGTTTTTGTCGGTGGCGGTGGGAAGCTGGCGAGTGTTTTTGACGTTGCGTCCGGGCATGCCGCAAAGTGGAATCATTGAAGGGTTCGGGCGGCCGTTTCTATTTGCGGTACTGGTTTTTTTTGTCGTGAGCAGCTGGCTGTATTTTGCGCTGATGGAAAGTTCGGCGTCGCGCTCAACGGTGGGGAAGCGGATGCTGAATCTTTATGTGGGGGATGTGAATGGAAAGCGGATTGGGTTTTGGCAGGCTACGCGGCGGTTTGCTGCGGGACGGTTGTTGATCAACGTGCCGTATGTGGGACTGTTCTACTTTTTCTGCGAGTCGCTGCGGATAGGGTTGGCCGCTGACAAGCGAGCGCTGCACGATGTTTTTGGAGGGACTGCGGTGTTACGGCGTGGGGAGGCAGGGGAGGACATTTATCCTGCGTGCGGCGGAGTTTTGGAGTAAAAACGGGAGCATACCAGGCAGCAAACAGCAGGTCCCCTCGTTGGCGTTTTCCGGCCACTTCGTGGCCTCTTCCCAGGCTCGACTGCTTGAACTCCCGGCTTGACTAACCGTAAGGCGGGAGCCGATGGCCAAACAATCCACCGTTCCCGCCGCATAACAAGATCGATTGCAGGAATTTTGGACGGACGCGGCGAAGAGCAATCTCGGCTGCGACGCTCGTGTAACTAACCATTTCTCTTGTATTTAGCCCTTCATCTGAAATTAACCCAGAAGGCAGGCGCTGTGCATTGATCTTGGTGTGGGCCAGGAGCAAACTCCCGCTCGATGAAGGTTTTTCAACCGGACCAAATGCTTCACGTTGGGAGTGGGCGCGCAAGCGCGTTTTATTCCTGGCCAGGATTAAGGCCTCGAAAGGCAAGTTCAGAGCTGTCGAATAGCTGAACCGATGAGGAGAGGGGAAAAAACATGGAAGTGAGTATTTGGACTTTCTCTCTAGCATGCGTGGCGCTGCTGAGTTTGTTCGCTTCGTCCAGCGGGGCGCAGAGTCAATCCAGCGCGGTACCTTTGGGACGTCAGCGAGCCGAGATGACCCCCGAAGAGTTGCAGGAAAGCGCTGCAGGTGTCGGGGACCTTGAGCAAAACGCAACGAACAATTCCGGCGGTAGCTCCGACGTGACAACCACGTGCGAATACACATTCACGTCGGGAGGAACCGGCGTCGATCCTTACCTGCAGTATTGTGTGACGGTGAACGGCAACATCGTGGAGTTCGAAAGCCCGAAGGGTATTGAATCTATTCGCGAGGGAATTATCGGCGAAGGCTATGGCGTGTGTGACGTCACTAAAGGCGTGGGATATTACGACTGGGCGGAGCCCGGGGCCAGTTCAAATTGGAATGCGCCAACCACGCTTTCGCATACGGCTACGGAAGTGAAGATTGAGCGGACCACTGGTGACGGAGCCTGGACTCTAACTCAGACGATCACTCAGAACGCTGCGGGTGGTTACACTAGAATTGCGATGGCGCTGAAGAACGATTCGAGCGTGACCAAAAACGTTTACCTGATGCGCTGGGCAAGCATCAATCCTGACAACAATGCCAACGGCGGCAAATCAAATTTGGATGGAACCATCAGCAGTGGCTGGAGCTATATTCCAAATAGTGGTGCGTCGGTGACGGCGAATAAAGGATATGGCGTTCTGCTGCAAACTGTTTTGCCATTACCGAAGGGGACGACCGGCACAAGCGGATTTGGACTGGCTACCCTCGGGCCCGTAAACCCCTGCGATCCGACCGCTGACTTTGATGGAACGCTAAATGATTTTGATGGCTCCGTAATATTTCTGTACGAAATCGACGGGATAACCAAGAACGAGACGGTCACAGCAAACGTAAAGTACACCGCGTTCTGACAATTTGGGCGCCTGAAGAATGCGGGGCGGGCACTCATAAAAGTAGAAAAACGATGGCAGCGAAAAAAAACGAAGAACGCAGCCACGAAGAAATAGAAGGGGAAGGTTCTTTCATCTGTGACAACTTTATCAAAGGCGAACATTACAATTAATCCCTGCTTAAACTAGTACACCAGAGCCACGGCAGAATCAGGAAGCGAAATTGCGCGCGGGGTAGTTGGGTGCTTCGATCGAATTTGAGACCCGCTTTAGCTGGCGATGTCGCCTAAAGGCGGCCGCTACAAGGGCGGAAGGTGCGGCGTTTTGTCGGTAAGCGGTCGTGCCGGGTTAGGCGGGGTTCGTGTGGGGTTGGGCGGGGATTTTTACGGCGATGGTAGTGCCTTTGGCATGGGACGTGATGTCGAAGGTTCCGTGCAGGCTGTTGATGCGTTCGCGCATGCCTGAGATGCCGACTCCGGGAAGCTGGCCGTTCTGGGTGAACTTCGACAAAACCTCTTGTGGGAAGCCGGAGCCTTCATCGGAAATTTCGAATTCTAGGCGATCGGCATGGTTGTTCAAACGAATGTGCGCGACTTTGCTGCCGGAATGGCGGTGAATGTTCGCGAGACTTTGTTGAATGACGCGAAATACGGCGGTTTCCACCTCGGGAGAAAAACGCGCCGCAGTTGCGGGTAAATCGAGCGTGATTTCGATCCCACTGCGTTTTGAAAAACCCTCCACATACCAGGAAAGAGCGGAAGTAAGGCCGAGTTCGTCGAGCAGCGGCGGATGCAGCAAGTAGGAGATCGTTCGGATTTCGGAAGTGCAGCGTTCCACCAAGCTGGCGGTGTCGTCTAAAAGAGCGCGAACGGATTCGGAAGCGTTGGTCAATTCGCTGGCAACGGCGGAAATGTTCATTTGGATGGCGCTGAGGTATTGGCCGGCGCTGTCGTGAAGCTCGCGAGCCACGCGGCGGCGCTCTTCGTCCTGCGCTTGGAGAAGCTGTCCGGACAGCATGCGTACTGCTTGATGGGCACGCATAAGTTGCTGCGTGCGTTCCTCGACGCGAGATTCGAGTTGGTTGCGAGCTTGCTTTTCGCGTTCGTTGGCGAGTTCAAGCGCTCGGCGTGCCAAGACTTTTTCGGTGACTTCGACGGTGTGGATCAAGAGGCCTTCGACCTCGCCATTTTCATCGCGGATCGGTTGATAGACGCAATCGAGGTAGGCCACGTCGGGTGTGCCGCCGGGACCGCGGTTGAAAGTTGCTTTGAGTTCTTTGCCGATGAATGGAACGCCGGTGCTGTAAACGCCGTCGAGTGCGTCGAAGAACGGTTGGCCTACTAATTCCGGATAGCTCTCGCGGACTGTTTTACCTACAAAATCTTCCAGTTGCGTGCGACCGGCCATTGTCGCGCGAGCCATGTTGACGTAAACCCAACGATGCAACGGGCCGGCCGTAATGCCGATGGCGGAAGGAGCGCGCATCAGTAGATCGCGCATGCGACGATTCAGCCAAGTGAGAGAATTTTTGTCGCTGCTCAGGGCAGGCGAAGCGGTGGCGGGGAATTGTTCGTCGCGAAGCGGAAGCGGCGCGCTGGGGTCGTGAGTCATCCAAGGGTCCCTGGAGTATTTGAGAGCCCCGAGTTGCGATTCGGCGCTCGCTCTTGGGAGCATAATGTGGCGGGATGTGGGTTTCAATCGTTGATTTAAGCTTACCTGTTAATAGATACCGTGTTGGTTTTCCTGTATCGAAGCCGGTCGAAAAACGCCAAACATAGGGAGAATATTATCAGCGCCGCAGAGGACCGGAGGTGGGAGAAGTAAATCCAACCGGCGAGAAAGAGCGCCAAAACTGTCCAAGTTAGTGGCTGGGTCGAAACTTCGGACCTACCTGTTCATCGGCGCCTAATAAAGACAGAGTCGGCTTTAGGTGTCAAAACGCACATGCCGAAAGAAAGCAGACCACTAGCTACAAGATGGAACCAAACCTGCATCGTAATATTTTTCCTTCCCAAGAGAGGCAGGCAGCCCGCGAAGCAGAGAGAAGTACGCCAACCACGATATAGCACTAAACCTATCGCGCATATTCGGCGTCAGGAAGACGCGGCAGAGGCTGCGGCGGCTTTTCCGAAGTCGTAGAGCATCACTTCTTCCTCGCGCATTACGGGAAAGCCTTTTGCAAAAGCCAGGGCGCGTGCGAGGGCCTGATAGAACATGAGGCTATTCTCACTTTTGTGTAACGCTTCTTGAGTTTCCCATAGCGTCATTACGCGGACATCGGGCGGGTTTGACTGTTCGACGCGCAACACCAGCAGAGCTTGAAATCCTTCGCGTTGACGCATGAGCGGAATCGCGGAATTGAGCGCCTCCCTGAATTCGCTCAACTTTTCGGAAGGGATACTGAACTGCGTGACACGTGCGTGCATGGTGGCCTCCTGCAACGCTGGTCTAGGAGAACGAGCTGGCGCAAGTCTAATCCCGATTGGCGCGGAAGGAAAGCTCCCGCACTCGAGCAAAGCATTCGCGGCGCGGGAGCTGTTTTTAGTTACTTGGTAGCCGCTTCGACAATTAGCGAACGATTGGTTACCTGTCCGAGCGGATTGGTGCCGCCCATCTAATTCGAAGCTCCAACCGGCACCTATCGGACGAATGGAACCGTCGTACACCGAGACTCGATGTCTGGGTGTGGCGAGTGGGCGAGAGGATTCCTCGCTTCTTTTCAATTTGGTCTGGGGGCGTCGGGTGGCTTTGAGTCTGCGGGCGCGGCGGGCGGAGCGTCTTGGCTCGGCGGTGTAGTTGCTGCGGCAGCTTGTTTTACGAATTCGAAAGTGCAGGGGCGGCCCAGAATTCCGGCGCCTTCGTCGCGTGTGCCGGTGCCCTTGGTTTCTTCGAAGTGAGCTTTGATGTTGTAGCTGTAGCTGTTGCCCTTCATGGCGAAAACTCCGTGCGCGTGGTTCTGGCTGACGTGACCTTTGGCTTCGAGCTTGGCGCTGCCGTCGTCAGCGATTTTTCCATCGATTACGAGATAGCCGGGGCCACCTTCTTCACCATGCTGTCCGTGGAAGACGCCGTCCTTGATCGTGCTGGGAAATTCAAATTTGTAGGCGGGAGTTTCTCCGTGGGCTTCGCAGGCCATGTGAGTAGTCCAGTCCCCGTCGTAGCGGGTGCCTGCTGTTGACGCGCCGGGTAGGAGCAGCAGGGCGGATGTTACTGCCACGCGGATTGTGACACGCATTTGCGTTTGCATGGTGGCCCTCCGTTGTGGAAATTGTCGGTCCGGAGACCAGGTTCTGCGCGCCGGCAATATACCGCGAATGATCGAAAAATTAAATGTCGGAACTTGGAAAATGGGCAAAGCAAAGAGCGAGCTCCCGCACTCCATAGGTACGTGCTGAGGCGCGTTTGGAGTGCGGCGGCTTGCCGCTACTTCTCGTCGCGCGAAGTCCAGATCTAAACGCAAATTAAGAGCTAAATGAAAGCCCGGAGCAAACTGGGGTCGATTGTGGCTATGAATAGCGGAGCCAGCGGAACATTTCTACCAAGCTGGGGCGCTTGCCGTACATCAGGATGCCCACGCGATAGATTTTTGCGGAGGCCCAAATCGTGACCACTGTGGTGACCAAAAGCAAAAACAGTGACAGGACGATTTGCCATGCCGGCGGGGTTTGCAGCGAGATGCGCAGCGCCATGAGAACGGGAGCGAAAAAAGGAATTTCGGAGAGGACCACCGACGCGGTGGACGTGGGATCGTTGAGCACCATGCTGTAAATAACCATGCAGAAAACGAGCGGGGCCATGGCGATCCATTGCAATTGTTGCGCGTCCTGTTCGTTGGAGCAGGCGGCTCCGATGGCGGCGAACATGGAGGAGTAGAGAAAATATCCGCCGATAAAAAAGATTGTGGCGTAGAGCACCAGAGAAATTGGGACGTGGACGCCCGACATAGCTGTCCCGCCCATACCCATGGCGGCCAGAGCGCCGTAAGTGAAAAGAAGCGCGGTGGAGATCATCCATACGGCGAATTGGGTAAATGCTGCAGCCGCCACACCAAGAATTTTTCCGCAGAGAAGTTCGAAGGGGCGCACGGCGGAGATTAGAACTTCCATGGTTCGCGTGGTTTTTTCTTCCAAGACAGAACGCATGGTGATGATGCCGTACATTAGCAGCGCGGTGTAAAGCAAGACTACCAGAGCGACGGCAATGCCGATGCTCTGGCCTTTTTCTTCGGCTTCACCAGTTTCGCTAATCTTCATGAGCTTAAGGTCGGTGCCGCGGAGGATGGATTTGATGTCGTCCAAGTGCACGCCGCGCTCGCTGAGGCGTGCTGAAATTACCGCTTGATCGACGGCGCCGGAAAGTGGACCGATCAGGCTAAAATTATCGGGATTGCGCATGTGCAGCTCGAAGGAATCTTTGGGATCGCGTGGAATCCAGAGATACGCGTCGATCTTTTCAGCATTAATGCGCGCGCGTAGGTCTTGTTGGACAACATCGGGTGACGCAGGGCGGACGTTAGTCTCCACTATGTTGAATTCGGGCTGACCGTTTTCGAGCTTGGCGTCCAGACCTTGCGTGATGGGCTGTGCGAGCTGGCCGGAATTATCCACGATTACCAGCCGCATGCTGTGCGTGGGCTTATGGTTCACCAGAAAAATAATCAACAGGCAGAACGCCAAGCCGATCAGCGGGACCAAGATTGTTCCAATGATGAAGCCCTTCGTCTTGATGCGGGTTAAATATTCGCGCTTGATGATGAGCCCGAGTTTACGCACGGGAAGTCCTGTCGATAAAGATTTCGTTCAGCGATGGCTCAAGAAGTTCGAAGCGAATGACACTGACATTTTCCTGCACCGCGGCTTTCAGGATTTCCTGGGGGTCGGCACCGGGTTTTAGTTTGGCTTCCACACCGTTTCCCAGGCGGGTAAGGCTGATGATTGCGGGATTTTTCAAGAAGGCGTCGCTGCCGGTGAACTCGATGTGGAGCGTGTTCTTGCCGTAAGATTGCTTGATGGCGCGAAGTTCGCCGTCTAGCAACTTGTGACCCTTGTCGATCAAGCAAATCGAATCGCACATGCGCTCGACTTGTTCCATTCGGTGGGTGGAGAGAACGATAGTGGAACCGTTCGCGCGCATATCGATCATGATTTCTTCCACCGTCGCGGCGTTGACGGGATCGAGGCCGGAGAAAGGTTCGTCGAGAATCACCAGCGGCGGTTTGTGAATCACCGCGGTGATGAACTGAACTTTTTGCTGCATGCCTTTAGAAAGGTCGATCAGCTTTTTCTCGGACCATTCGGCTAGGTCCAGTTTTTCCAGCCATTCTCTGGCGCGGCGGTCCGCTTCGGCTTCGGTGAGGCCGTGAAGCGCGGCGAGAAAAATAATGATCTCGCGAACTTTCATACGCGGATAGAGGCCGCGCTCTTCGGGGAGGTAGCCGATGAGGTCGCGCGTGTTGTCGCTGACGGGCTGGCCGAGGACCTGGATCGAACCTTCGTCGGGGACAAGAATATTCATAATCATGCGTATAGTGGTGGTTTTGCCGGCTCCGTTGGGACCGAGCAAGCCGAGGATCGCGCCGCGGCGGACGTGGAGACTTATGTCGCTGACGGCCGTGACTGCGTCGTAGGATTTCGTGACGTTTTCTAGTGTGATGGCGTCCACGTGTGTTTGCGTTCCAATGGTGATACGCAGGGGGCGCGCGAAATATTACATAAACTTTTGTGAAGCAGGGGAATTTATTTTGGGTGGTCGGCGGATCAAGGGTTTGGGACCTCAACCGGTGCTGTGAAAAGGTTTACCTAGCGTCGGGCTTGGGATCAGCATCTTTCTTTGGTTCTCCCGTTCACGTTGTCATCCGGAAATCCGCGACGTTCGCTGATCGACTTGAGGGACAGGCTGTTCGTTGGCGCCGTAGCTTGCTTGCGCTGCCATGCGGGATAACGACCAGGGCAGAACGGCAACGACAACGGCGAAACAACAACAACGGCGCAAGAAACAGCAGCTCCCTCGAACTGCGTCCCGCGCCCCTGAAAAACAGGAGAAAGCCGAAAGCGCGCGGGACTCCGCTCGGCATGACAGGTTTTCGCTTGTGTGCAAACTTGGGAGGCATCGTTCTAGAAGGGCGAGGAGGACTAGCGCTCTAAGTAGCGGTCTATCGCTTCAGCGGCAAGACCATTAAAAGATCGGAAATCGTCGCGGAAGGGAAAAGTGAATTCCAGCGGTTTCATTACTCTAAGCGGGCGAACTCGAACCGTGATCGTGACATCCGTTTCGTCAACGACCCATACTTTCCATTTCCGGCCTTTGCGATTTATCGTTGGGATGTTCGCCAACATAGCAGGTTCGATACCTCATCCATTTCCATCAGCGTGGGCTATCTAATCCCAATAAATGGAAGTCGTCAAGGATTGATATGCGATTCGCTTTAGCTTCAATGTCATTCTCCGATGCCTCCCAAGTAACCAACAACGCCTCTCCTGCTGCGCAGCGGAATGTGTCGCAACCTTCGACCGTTGTATAGAAATACTGGGCAATGTAGTAACTAATGTTGTATTACACACCTCCTATCGGCGGACACGTTCAGGCCCCTGAGCTTCGCGAATCCTCAAAATGTTCTGGTAAGTCGCGAAACGGAGGTACACGACATGAAGACGTGTGACCTGTTTGTGGACTCAAGACGCGCATTCGGTATTCTGCTCTCGGGGTTGGCCACTGGGATTATCGGCGCGTCGCTGGCGGGGTGTGGCAGTGGCACTAAAACTGTCACGCCGCCGGCAAATACGTCCGTTACCTTGTTGCTGACGAGCACCGCGAACAATCAATCGACGTGCAGGCGAATGCTGCGCTCTGAATCGTGACGGAGGCCGAAGTGTAAGTGTCCTGCGGGATGCTGACCATGACGAGAGGCTCCGAAGTCATTCCGGTGAATGAATTCGGGGCTTTGATTCGCGGAGAATAGACTGACCGTCTTGCCCGATTGGCTGGTTAAGGTGATTCCGGTGAATTGGATATTGACCTGAGAGAGCGGCTTCGCGATGCAAAAATAAATTGTGTTCAGTGGCGGGGCCGTGTAACTTCCTCACTTTGTGCGGAGGGCGCGCCGATTTTCACAGCTCAAGCTAAGGCAAGGCGCTCAGCAGATCCCTCGAACGAAGCCCCGCGCCGGCCGAAAAACGGCGGAAGCAAAAGCGCACGGGACTTCGCTCGGGATGACAACGTAAAACTGAAAGACAAAGACTATGGCTGACGATTTGACGCGTGATTCGGATTTGAAGACGGATGTGCAGGCGAAGGCCCGAACGGCACCTGAGCCTAGCTCGGTGGATGGTGCTGCTAACACTCGCGCGATTGGTGCGGGATCGGCAGCGAAGGCTGCTGCGAACGCGACGGTTGTTGCGTCTGGCTCGGCGAACGTGGCAGAGAGTGCGACGGGTGGTACGGAGTGCATTTGTCTGGCGGATTTTGAGCCGCTGGCGAAGGCGAAGATGGCGGCGCAGAGTTGGGAATATGTTTGCGCGGGGGCGGGCGACGAGATTTCGGTGCGATGGAATGAGGAGGCGTATCGCCGGATACGCCTGAAGCCGCGGATACTGGTGGACGTTTCGAAATTAGACACGCGCGTAAATTTATTTGGACAGGAGCACGCGTTTCCGATTTTGCTGGCTCCGGTAGCAGCACAGAAGCTGATGCATCCGGAGGGAGAATTAGCGTCGGCACGGGGTGCGGGTGCGGCGGGCGCGACGATGGTAGTCAGCTCGTTTGCAAATACGAGCCTGGAAGATGTCGCGACGGTGGCGAAGAGTCCGTTGTGGTTTCAGTTGTACGCGCAGACGGACCACGGGTTCACACGCGAGCTGGTGCAACGCGCGGAAGCAGCGGGATATCGCGCGCTTTGCCTAACGGTGGACACGGCCACGACCGGCGCGCGCAATCGCGAGGCGCGTGCAGCGGTGAAATTATTGCCGATTCCCAACTTTGAAAAGTTCAAGGTACCGGACGGTGACGTGAGCCTGCACACCGGTTCGCAGGATCTTTTTAAAAGCGTCCTCGATGCGTCGATGAGCTGGAAAGAAATCGAGTGGCTGCGCTCGTTCGCCAAAATCCCGCTGGTGCTGAAAGGCGTGTTAGATCCGGATGACGCTGACCTCGCGGTGAAGCATGGAGTGTCGGGGATCATTGTGTCTAATCATGGCGGACGGAACCTGGATACTTTGCCGGCGACGATTGACGCGCTGCCGCCGGTGGCTAAGAAAGTTACCGGGCGCGTGCCAGTTTTTGTCGATGGCGGGATTCGGCGCGGCACGGACGTGCTGAAGGCGTTGGCGCTGGGAGCTAGCGCGGTGTTCATTGGGCGTCCTTATATATATGGATTGGGCGCGGCGGGCGAGGCTGGCGTAACGCGGGTGATTCGTATTTTGCAGCGCGAATTTCAAATGGCGATGGCGCTGACGGGCAGGACAAATGTCGCAGGGATCGACCACTCGTTAATCTGGACATAAGCTAGTGTGTTCGACAATATTTCTTTCCAGCTGACTGAATTCATCCAATTATCTAGCGCATCCGTCGGTTTCGAACAGGCCAAAGGCTTCGGAATTTATCTGGCGGAAGCCATGCTCAACGACCGAGGCGACGAGATCTTGGACCTGGCGAAAACGAATTGGCGCGCCCTGCTATAAGCAGAGACTCGACGAACTACCCAACCTGGCCGTTGCGACTTCTGACCGAAAAATGTCCTCGCGACTACACCATCGGTAATACTGCGGTGACCTGTACCAACAGGATCGCCCAGCTCTTCGCTTCTGGAATGAGAACAAAACTCATGCGATGCATCCAACCTCGTTGTTGGCTGGCGAGAAGGGCATTTTTCCAGTGGGCGGTTGCGACGAACAGCTCGCTGGTATTCGCTAAAATTGCGTCGATAACATAACTCGCGTTCTTTTTTCCGTAAGGAGCAAAGAGCGTAGCAAATCCCGTCGCAATCTCGTCACGATCCCATGCTTTGCCGGCCACATCGAAGAATTGCGCGTTTTCCGCGAAAAACGAAAGCAGTTCTTCTGAGTTGGAAGACCGAAGTCCGGAGAGGAAGGTTTCGAGTATCGCCAACACGCTTGGTGCGTCTGAATTGTAATCTCTTTTATCCGGGTCCTTCGCAAGTCGTTCTAGAATCGGATCAGCTTTAAGTCCCCGTGCGATCAGGATTTGAGCAGCCAAGGACTTTTCTACACGTAGTATTCCGATCAGCATGTGTTCGGGCTCAATTCGGAGGTGGGCCAGCCTCTCAGCCGTCTCCGCAGCGAGCTTCAAAACCTTCTTGCATTCGTCGCTGAGCGGGAATTCCGAGGACGTAGGAATACGATCACGTCGAGTGATGCGTTTCTCGATTTCAGAACGGATGTCCGGGCCGACGTTAAACTGACCGGGGAACCAAATTATGCAGCCCTTGCTTTCTCTCAAAACCCCCAATAGCAAATGCTCTGTCTCGATGCATGGACTTCCATAATTGCTGGCTTCGTAGCTCGCAAAGAAAATAGCGCGGCGGGCACTCTGTGTGTATCGCTCAAACATAAAAAATCAGTGACGTCGAAGGAAGTAATTTGGGATCACCGCTGCGGCTAGGATGCCAATGATTGCGAGCCAGGACCATTTGTTTGCGAAGTTGAGCGTGTAACCGAGACCGGAGCGCTTTGGAACGAGGATGGAGGGATCGTCTGGATTCCAGTAGATAAATCCTGCCTTCCAGTGAGCCACATTTCGGAATTTAGGGAATTGCTGGACGGCCATTTGGTCAGGGTACACGAAGGGTATAGTAATCGGCAAGGAGACTCAAGGCGATGTAAGGCGCGGAGTCAGGTAGAGCGGCACAAGCAGGTCCCTCAGGTCCATCCGCAAACGACACGGATTTCGGGATGACAACGTAGAGAACAGCCCGCCATCCGCAAACGCGAAAACGGAAGTGAAAGCTAAAGGCAGAGTCGGAAGCAACGCTACGAGATGCAGGTGGCGAGGACGCGGGCGCCTTCGCGGATTTGGGCGGGGGTGGTGCCACCGTAACCGAGGATCAGGCCGGGGCGCGGTTGCGTTTTCATGTAGCACATGGAGAGAGGCATCGCGGAGATGCCTTTTGCAGCGGCTTTTTTTGAGACAGCTACGTCGTTGAGGCCAGGCGGTAGCAGCGCGACCAGGTGCATTCCGGCTTCGCTGCCAACTATTTCTATTGCGTCGCCGAAATTGTCGCGAAGAGCTTCGACAAGGGCGGCACGACGTTCGGCGTAAAGTATGCGCATTCGGCGAATGTGTCGTGCGAAATGCCCTTCGCGAATGAACTCGGTCATCACAGCTTGGTAAAGTGTGGGCGAAAAAATATCCGCGGCATCGCGCGCGTTGAAAAAGGCGCGCACTAAATATTTCGGGACGACCACGTAGCCGAGGCGCAGCGCGGGGAACATCACTTTACTGAATGTGCCGATGTAAATTACGCGGCCGTCGTCATCGAGACCTTGCAGAGAAGCGATGGGGCGCGCGCCGAAGCGAATTTCGCTGTCGTAATCATCTTCAATAATCCATGCACCGGTGCGCACGGCCCAGTTAAGTAAAAGGATGCGGCGAGTGGCGCTCATGGTCATGCCCATTGGGTATTGATGTGAGGGCGTGATGTAGGCGAGGCGAACTTGGCGGCTTCGTGGCCGAGTGCGCGTGCGGCGGACGGCTTCGGCTACGTTGAGGCCTTCGTGATCGACGCAGACTGGAACCAATTCCGCGCCCGTGCTGGTGAGCGCGAGTCGCGCGCCCGGATAGCCGGGCTCCTCCATCGACACGCGCTCTCCCTGGTTCAACAAAACTTGCGCACAAATTTGCAAGCCTTGCTGCGAGCCGGTAGTGACCAGAATTTGCGACGGCTCGCAACGCACGGCGCGAACAGCTCCCAAATATTCCGCGATAGATTCGCGAAACGGCACGTAGCCCATCGAATCACCGTAGGCCATGGTGTCGATGGGCGAGTTGCGCGAATGTTTTGCGACCAATTTTGACCAGACACCAATAGGGAAGCGGTCGAGCGCGGGAAGGCTCGAACGGAAAGCGCCTAGAGAGCGCAGCCAGGATTGCGGAGGGACGCGCAGCATGACGGAAGCGCGCTTTGAAATTCTGCGCGGAGCGTTGGATTTATTTGCAAGAGAGGATGGCACGCGTTTGGCGATGAGCTGCGAACTTGCGCGTGGCTTCAAACTTTGCAAGCGCGACGCTTCCTCTGGGATTGATTTAGCCACGCAGGTTCCCGCGCCAGTAAAAGTCTCGAGATAGCCTTCGGCGAGTAGTTGCTCGTAGGCGCCCAACACCGGAATGCGTGAGATTTTCAGTTCTGCGGCGAGATTTCTGGTGGAGGGGACGCGCTGCCCTGGACGCAATTGATTGGAAGTGATGGCGTGGCGAAACCAGTCGTAAAGCTGGCGGTACATGGGGGTCTTCGTTTTTGGGTCGAGTGCGAAGGGTGGAAGGAAGCTGGTGGATAGGCGTTTCATTGCGTCTGAAGTGGTTATATCGTAACACATGAAAGTGGATATTGTTGGTGACCACTGTGCGGGTTAGGTTTTTAGACAGCCAAAGCCGGTTCGGCGGCTGAGGTCGCTTTTTGTGGATGGACGCCGCGTTGAAGGCCGCGGCGGGACATTCAAACCTTTTGAGCGCGAGAGGGGGAGGAAGCATTTATGGGGACGTTGAGAAAGGTTTTGATTTGCTGCGCGATCTGCGCCGCGGCACGTTTCGTTCAACCACGCTGCGTTTCCGCGCAGCAAACGACCGCGGGGGCGGATCGGAATGCAGCGCCGGCATATCGCGACGGGCGGCACGATTTCGACTTCGAAATCGGCAGCTGGAAAATTCATCTGAAGCGCCGGTTGAATCCTTTAACCGGATCGGATAAGTGGGTGGAGTTTGACGGAACTTCGGGTACGCGAAAGATTTGGGACGGATTATCTCAACTCGAGGAATTCGAAACGGATGGCGCTGCGGGACACATCGAGGGGTTGACGCTGCGTTTGTACAATCCACAAGCGCAGCAGTGGTCGCTCTATTGGGCCAATGCGAAAGACGGAACTGTTGTGGCGCCGCAAATCGGCGAGTTTAGAAATGGAGTTGGAGAGTTTTACGGGACCGACACATTCAACGGCAAATTCATACTGATTCGATTTATCTGGTCCAATACCACCACGAACACGCCGCACTTTGAACAGTCGTTTTCAGTGGACGGTGGAAAGACCTGGGAAGTGAATTGGATTACAGATCAAACGCGAGTGAGCGACGACGCTGAAAAAGGGGCCGCGCAACAGAATTCGATGGCAGTGGGCACGGGGTCGCAAGATGCTGCAAGCGAAGGGTACGAATTCACTCCGCTCATCGGCTCGTGGAAATATCAGCTGAAACGTCTGCAGCATCCCTTGGCGGGTTCCACCACCTGGGTCGACCTGCAAGGCACCGGCGAATGTTTTAAGGTTTGGAATGGCCGCGCCGATTTGGACACGATCGGGGTGGATGGCTCCACAGGGCATATCGAAGGTCTCACGCTACGCTTATACAATCCGCAAACGCATCAGTGGTCGCTGTATTGGGCCAATTCGAAGACCGCTAAGTTGGACCCGCCCCAAGTTGGCGAGTTCAAGAATGGACGCGGCGACTTTTACGCTCAGGACTCAATTAACGGCAGAACGATCCTGATTCGATATGACTGGACAAACTTGACCAGCAGCACGCCGCACTTCGAACAATCGTTTTCCGATGATGGCGGCAAGACCTGGGAAGTGAATTGGATTACGGATCAAACGAGGGTGCCAGATGAATCTCACAATGGGAACTGAACTCCGCGGCACGATGTGCCGAAGATTGCGCGACTATATTCTGGCTTGTGCGATGGTCTGCGGATTAATTGCTGGATGGCCAGCGCAGGTATTCGCACAGAGTTCGGAAACGGCGAAAACGGAATCGCAACAAGCTGTCCGAGATGGACAACATGATTTCGACTTCTATACCGGCACCTGGAGACAACACTTAAGGCGTCTGGAACATCCGCTGGCGAGCTCAAATAAATGGGTTGAATACGACGGCACGGTTGTTGTCCGAAAAGTGTGGGACGGGCGCGCGAATCTGAATGAATTTGAAGCGGACGGTCCATCGGGGCACATCGAAGGTCTGACGCTGCGTTTATACAATCCGCAAAGTCACCAATGGAGCCTGTATTGGGCCAACAGTCGGACTGGCGTCATCGGTGGTCCACCTAGCGTCGGCGAATTCAAGGATAGCCGCGGCGAGTTTTATTGCCAGGATACGTTGAATGGGAAAGCTATCTTGACTCGGTATATTTGGTCGGACATCACTGCGAATTCGGGACATTTCGAGCAGTCGTTCTCGGAAGACGGAGGAACGACATGGGAAGTGAATTGGATCTCGGACGTGACGCGAGTGAAGGATTGAACCATACGGGACAGCTCGGAGCCCGCACGCCGAGACATTTCATTTACGGGTGAAACAAGCGTCGTAGATTAGCTCTAGCATGGCAACTTCGATTGAAAGAGGCGTGTGATGAACGGTTTCAGACCTATTTGCAATGTTCTGTTTCTGTGCGGCTTGTTGTTGATTCTGCAGCCTACGCGGAATGCGCACGGCCAGCAGAGCCCTGCGTCGACAGTGCGCGATGGCTCGCATGATTTTGACTTTGAGATCGGGACTTGGAAAACGCACCTTTCGCGGCTGGACCATCCCTTCACGGGGTCCCACACCTGGATTGAGTACGAGGGAATTTCCGTGGTGCGCAAAATCTGGGACGGCCGCGCGAATATGGTAGAGCTGGAGGTGGATGGGCCGACAGGCCACGTCGAGGGGCTGAATCTGCGTCTCTACAATCCGCAATCGCACCAGTGGAGTTTGAATTTTGCCAACGTGAAAGGTGGCACGCTGAGCGTGCCCACGGTCGGCGAGTTCAAGAATGGGCGTGGCGAATTTTACGACCAGGAAGAATTTAACGGCAGGATGATTCTGGTGCGCAACGTGTGGATGGACATCACCGCGAATTCCTGCCGGTTCGAGCAGTCGTTTTCAGATGATGGCGGAAAGACTTGGGAGCCGAACTGGATTGCCGTGGATACGCGCATTGAGAAATAAATGCGAAAGTGACCGACGGTACCTCCGAGCGAGCGATGAGGCGTTGCGATAATTATCGAAATGCGGACTTACACCACCAAGCCTGGTTGCCGCGAAAGATTCCTGCAAATATTTCGTGAGAGGTCGATGCACGCACACGGGAGAGGTTGGTATGAAGATTCTGGGTCCGTTTCCCTCCGTCGAAACTGCACACGTTTCATTCTGATGCGTGGATTTCCGGATGTGGCGTCTCGCGAGCCGATGAAAGCTAAGTTTTGTGAAGGCGAACTGTGGAACAGTGAGCTGGAAGACGTGTTGATGCCCATGCAGGAAAAATACGAGGTCGTCGTGGTAGAAGCCGCGGACGGTTTGGTTCGTTGGTAAAGCACGAGTGAATGTGGGCGCGGAAAGTGGATGGCGTGAGCGGTGTGCGAAGAAGTAACACTGTGCTGCACAGCGGGGCACAGATGAAATGTTGCAGAATCATTCGAAGAACGTTGGCGCTGTTTGCTGTAGTCGCTGGAATTGCTGCGGCGCAAAATGTTCCTTTGCCTTCCGGTCCTAGTCCTCAACCGCGAAATAATACACCGCAATACTCGGATGAATCTGCTTCGGCCGAAGCGACGTGCTCTGACGAGAATGCGCAGTTACCACAAACTGCGCCTCCTGCTGGCGTTGGCCGGCAAGCGTTGGACGACGCCTGGTGGACTGGGCCGCTTCTGGCTCCGAACGCCTCCACTTTACCACGCGGACATTTTCTGATTGAGCCGTACCTTTACGACGTGATCGGCGCGCATTCGAATGGATTTGGCTCGCTGACCTACATTAATTACGGGTTGGCGAATAGATTCACGGTCGGCGTGATCCCGACGTTCGGCTACAACAAATTGAGCACTGGGCTGAGCAGCGCGGGGATCGGTCTGGGCGACGTGACCGTGCAGGGACAATTCAGGCTGAGGCAGTTTCACGAAGGCAGTTGGCTTCCGACGATTTCCGCCACCGTGCAGGAAACCTTTCCGACCGGGAAGTACGATCAGTTGGGCGATCGTCCAAGCGATGGGTTGGGCGGCGGCGCCTTCACCACCACCGTGGCGATTTACACGCAAACGTATTTCTGGATGCCCAATCGGCGAATTCTGCGCCTGCGTTTTAATGTGTCGCAGGCTTTTTCCAGAGAAGTGAGTGTGGAAGGCGTGAGCGTTTATGGGACTGGAGCAGATTTTCGCGGGCACGCGGATCCCGGGACTTCGTCGCTCGTGGACGCATCCTGGGAATATAGTGTGACGCGACGTTGGGTGCTGGCGCTGGACGCGACGTATCGTTACACCGCGAACACGCGCGTCGTTGGAAATAATACTTCAGAGCCGAGCGGCGTACAGAATCCGGATAGCGTTTTGGTGAATTTGGGATCGGCGGAGACGTCCGGATTCGCTCCGGCGGTGGAGTACAGTTGGAAATCCACCATCGGCGTGATCGTCGGCACCCGCGTAATTCCCGGTGGCCACAACACGCCGATGACCATCACTCCGGTAATCGCAATTAACATCGTGCACTGACGCAAAGATACTCGGTCAGCGCCTTTTTGTTTCGAGCTAAGCGACGCGCGGTTTGACCAGTTTCTTGATTAGCGCGGTGGGGCGGGCTTGTCCATCGGGAAATGAATGGTTCCTTTCGATGTGGAGAAGCCTTTGAGATCTTTTTCCAATGCGTCGATGATGGCGGCGGTAGGGAACAGGCTGTGATCCGAAAGCGCGGCGTACCACACCAGGATTGTCTTGTGTCTGAACGCGAGGATGCCATAACTAGTTGTTTCGGTTGCCTCAGCCGGGACCGTGGAATCGCGGTGCGAATTTGTTTTAGCGCACCCCGGCCGCGTTGCGGAACCGCGGCGAGATATTCATCAAAATTTCTCGACGGGGCTTTGCGCTTCACGACAGTTTTGCGTCTGCCAGATTTCGCCTCTTTCATATGATCAATCCTACGAGCGCCTCGGCTGCCAGTCCATCCCTCGTGTCTCGCTGCCGAGCGTTCGTCATGCGTCGTAGGTTTCCATGTAGCGCCTGCCAGCAGGCCGGCTGGCTGGAGTCTTCATCTCGGCCTTTTGCCTTCACTCCTTAGCTTGGGTCACTGCTGGGTCAAGTGGCGACGCGTCGGCCGGCAGAAAGAGATTTGGGCTGAGATTATTGGCGAACTTTATTTAGCGCTGTTCGAATGAGATGATGTTGGCATGGCCATGGGGCTGGAGATTTCTAAACGAGTGGTTAACGGCGTCACGATTGTAGATCTTCAGGGCCGCGCGACCATCGGCGAAAACACCGACAAATTGGATCACGCGCTGCGAAAGTTGGTCGCAGACGGCACGCTAAATATTTTGATGAACCTTGCGCAAGTGACCATGATGGACAGTTCGGGGATTGCGGCGATGGTTGGAACGTATGTTTCTCTCATACGCGGTGGAGGCAGTTTGAAGTTATCGCGCCCGAGCGCCCGCGTCCGCGAAGTGTTGCGAGCGATGCGCTTACTGGACTCGATCCCCACATTTGATAACGAGACCGAAGCGCTCAATAGTTTTGGCTCCACGGCTCAATCTGCTAGTTCTCAATAGTAGACAATAGACTTGCGTGACGTTTCCGGTGACAAAGAACACGACCTCGCAGAGCACGAAAAACTATTCTCCTGTCGGTACCGATTCTCCCACACGATATTTGCCCCCAAGAGGATGTGGATGAAATCTTAGAAGAGTTCGCTCCGCCTGCGATGCCAGGGAAAGAGATCAGGGACGGCGCGTTTCAAGCGTCTTGTGGCGCCGGTGAAATCCACGATTACGAGCACGTTCTGATAATAAAGGGCATGTCTCGGTGCCTGTTGCCCAAGCCAAACCAATTAGGCGCCGAGGTTTTGTTCAAGCGGAATACATACCCGGAATTGAAACATCCGTTTGACGCTGGTAAGACGAAATAGGCCCTTCGCTCCCTTCTCCCTTCTCCTGGGGCTCCCTACCAGTACTCTTAAGTGCGGTGGGCGCACTTAGACGTGCAAATAGCTGTCATTTACGGCCACCCGGGAGCAGACTTGCGATGTTGCGTAACGCGGGGAAGTAAAACTGCGAGACCGCCAAAGCTTTTCGTTGTTCACTCAAGCGGACACGGAGTTCAAAGCATTGCTCAAACTTAGGCAAGTTCTACAAGTTCTACCATTGCTTGCGCTTCTCGGGTTGTGTAGCTGCGGATCCGCGTTATCCAATTTGCTGGTCAGCTCGGTGAAGCTGACTCCGGCAAATCCCACGATAGCAGTGGGCGGCAAACAGCAAATGATACTCGTAGAAACTTTTTTAGACGGCACCACGAATCACGAATCGCCCACCAATACTACGTGGACGTCGGAAGACACTTCGGTGGTGACGATCAACAGCGCCGGCATCGCCACGGGCATCACGGTGGGGACCGCCACCATCCACGGCAGTCACAAGGACAACGATGCGAGCACCGTCGTCACCGTGACGGCCGCCGAGGATGTTGCAATTTCGGCGCGAGGTGATTCGCAAACTTTGCGGGTCAAAAACCTCCGCACGGGACAGGAAATAGCTTTCACGGCGAACCAGTCGCGCGATTCGATAAGCGTTACGCCCAGCGGCGAAGGAATGGCCCCCAGCGAAACTTCCGTTCTTCCAGGACACGGGCCAGCATGGCTCGCCATCGACCCCTCCGGAAAATACCTTTATGTGGTGAACCAAACTTCCGAAAATGTTTCCGCATTTGCCATCGACTGGAAAACGGCGTCGTTGTACGAAGTTGTAGCTTCGCCATTTTCAGCGGGCGCAAAACCGTGGAGCGTCGAAGTAGACCCCGGTGGCGCGACCGCATCCGTTGGGCATTTTCGACGCGTCGACATTTCGCATTTCCGCATCGATCCAGCCACGGGCGCTCTTTCACCCAACTCGCAATAACGCGCGCATCTCGGCGTGCATTTGAATTAAATGCAGCGCCGTGGTCTTTAGCCCGGCATCTGTCGCCTTTGTAGGGGCGCAGCATGCAGCGCCCGCTGAAATCCAGGCAAGCAATCATCAATCGGAGTATTTGCAGATTACGAGGGGCACGCTGTAATAACTTCCTAACGGTATTGCCAATATCGCAAGGATTTGCCGAGCTTTACATCCCGTGCTGAAGACCCCGGCGCTACATTTAAGTCAAAAGCCGTCCTCTGCCAAAAGTTAATTTGTCGCGATACTAGTCGAGATTGACGCTGTTGCGTTTCTCCCGTTAGACTTTGCGTCATGTTTACCGTCGGGCAGCCCGAAATTTGGCAGAGCGCGGTGCACAGCACGGGTGCCTGGATCTTTACGTTCGTGCTTGCCGTGGTTTTTCCGACTCTCGATTACGTGCTGTACGCGCGGTGGAAGTCGACGCTGCAGATTTACGCCTGGAATATTCTGGCGCTTTGGTCCCTGACGGCGGCTTGCATGTGGACAAGCCGGGTGAATCACCTTGCATTCAGCGATCTCGGAGAGCAACGCGGGAATGTTTTCCGTACGCTTGTAGTTTGTGGAGTCCTAGTGGCAATCGTTCTGCTGCTGATCAAAGTCCAGAAAGTGCAGAAAAAGAAGGCGAGTCCAGAGCAGCTAGAAAAGGGGCTGGAGAAGTTCAAGCGGTTACTGCCCAAAAATTCAACCGAGCTGGCGGTGTGGGTCGTTGTGTCAATCACCGCGGGAGTTTGCGAGGAAATTCTCTACCGCGGTTGGCTGCTCAGCTTATTCGGCGCGGCTTTGGACTCGGTTTGGTTGGGCTTGCTGATTTCGTCGATACTCTTCGGCTTCGCGCACGCGTATCAAGGACGAACTGCGATATTCGGGACAGCACTAGGCGGCGCCTTCTTTGGCATCGTGTTCGTCGTAAGCGGCAGTTTAATCCCCGGACAGCTCCTGCACATCGCGATGGACTTGAACAGCGGCCTAGCTATGGGCAAACTAGCCAAACGCACAGAAGCATAATTTCCCCGCTCGCGCGACCTGGTCTTCACTCTTAATTGTCTTGACAAAACTTAACATTAGCGTCAGATTGCTCCGCAAAGAGCCCTGCTGCGGACGCGAGCCAGCCAGGTTACGTGTAGAGACGGCTTGAAATCGAAGCGTTGTCGTGATCGCACTCCGCACTGTCGAATATATAAGCAGGGTTCCCGGGAGGATCGAGTGGAAACCTCAATTGGAGTATTCGCGTCCCGCGACCGTGCTGAAGAGGCCATCAAGGAGCTGATCGAGAAAAAAGTCCCCGAAAACGAAATCGTATTCCTCACGAGTTCGGAAAACGACGCCACATCTCTAGCGAAAGAGTTGGGTGCTTACGCCGGAGGTTTCCTAGGAGGAACGGTAGGTCTTTCGGCTGCGGTAGTTGCAGCGACTTTGTTGGTAATCCCCGGGATAGGCCCGGTATTCGCATTGGGCGCGGGAGCGTCGGCCTTGATGGGATATCTCGGCGCTAGCGCCGGCTCCAAGGTTGGCAAAGCGGCCACGCAAGGCGATACCACGGCGCCCACTGCTAGCATTGGCGCGTCGGAGGATATTGCGTTGTTCGCTGAAGCGCTGAAGCGCGGCCGTTCTCTGGTCGTGGTCCGAACCGAATCGCGGGAAACTTGCAAAGTCGCCTCGGGAATTCTCGACCGTATCGGCATGAGTATTCAAGGCAGCGGGCTGAATAAGTTGCGGCACTCTACCCGCCAGGTACAGGACGTGATCATCATCGACTGCGCCGGAAGAATTACCGTGGGCGAAGGCAATATCCAGCTTCGCGAGGCAATTCAGGGCTTGATCGGCCAGGGAAAACAGAAATTGATACTGAATTTAGTGGAGCTGGAATTTATCGATAGCGCCGGTATTGGCGAACTCGTCCGAGCCCACACCACTCTTCGCAAGCAGGGCGGCCACCTGAAACTTCTGAATCCGCACAAAAAGGTGCACGATTTGCTCCGCGCCACCATGCTAACGGCCGTGTTCGACATTCACACCGACGAAGGCACCGCCGTCAAATCGTTTGAGGGCGCGCGAGCGACGGGCGCTTAACCGGCGCATCGCGAGCAGAGTTGTCCAAGATCCGTCGGCCCGACAAGAGATGGCCTGGTTTGTTACACCTAGGCGTTGAAAGCGCGTACACTGGTGTAGTCACACTAGCATCCTTCCTCCCAGGCTTTGCCTTCGGTGGTTCTTTGCGAAATTTGACTATCCTTCGCGAGGTATCCCTATGACCAGCCATGATCGATAAAGGTCCTCTCACCAAACATCATTCCCTCAACTCAGAATCCACGAATGATGGGCAGACGTTGCAGAATAAAAATCCGTCGGAGCCTGCAGACAGAGAAATCGCTGCAAATTTGTCCGAGTCGAAGAAAGTTCATTCACAACCTGAGGCTGCCGAGCAAGATCCCGGACTCAAGATATTACTCACCAGAATGGATACCGCTTTCAGCGAATATGCGCGTGAGTCTGAACAATTGAGCGTGCTTCTATCCAAAAGCAAAAGCCTGCCCGGCTGGACTTTGTATAACGAACTTCTGAGGCAGCGCACTGTGGAAGTAGTTGCTCACGAACAATATCGCAGAATTCAAGACGAACTCTTTAAGCGAATCGTTCCGCCAAGTGTGGACGAAAAGCCGGACACAAAATTTAGCTGGATGATCGCCAAAGCACGTTAGCTCCAGCGAATCGAATCCGAGGAGATATGGAAATGAAAAACGTTGTGTACTACTACAATTCCGTAATTGGGGAACACAACAACGATCGAGGCAACGCCGTCGGTACGTTGCGAATTGGCGACGTGATCGAACGTCGCGCCAAGCGATGGAGCGTCCTGGATATCCGAACAACACTGAAACCCAGTGTTTCGCGCGAACCGTACACAGTATCGGTATACCTGAAAGGCCCGGTCTAAGACGGCGACGAAAACGCGTGCAGTCCGCGCGCGCGCTCGTTGCGGGCGCTAGAACAATACCGACCATAGGTACTTTCAAAGACACAACTTGGCATTCAGCTCGGTTTATGACCTCGCTGCGCCCATATAATTGCCGATCAACGGTCTTGGGGGCATCGATGCGACAGAGATATCTGTGGCATGGCGCGCGAACCACGCGTAATCGGCGCGGTTTGCACCACCCGGGCACGCTATTCCTTGCGGTGACGGCGCTCGCGATTCTCGTCGCCGGTTGCGGACACGCCGTCGATGGCCGCAAAGTTCTCCTGCAATCAGAGGTAGCGGTGAACAAAGTGCAGTCCTTTCGTGCGCGCATCGAAACTTTTGGATCTTTCGCAAGACGCACAGACGCCCAGTACGATTGCGGCCACTCCGTGTCGCACTACATCGAGAACGATGAAAACCTCCAACGAAAGATTGAGTATGTCCAAACCCAATGGATCCAGTTCAGCCGCCTCGCGGGGACAGAGCGTTGGAACGCAGTCCGCCAGTCGCCGGATCTCGGGGTGTGCAATCGTCTTCGGAACGGAGAACCGATTGGCCAGGTTCCTGTGCGATTGTTTAGTGCTGACGAAGGCCGCATCGTCCCGCCGTTTTTCTATTATGCGAACGAAACTACCCCTACGACAATTACGCCGGCAGGGAATGAAGTGATCGAAGGCGACTATTGCGATATTTGGAAGATTCAGGACCGGGACCCGGCTTTTCCCTTGCACACAATTTGGATTGGCGCCGAAGACCGTTTGCCGCGAAAGTACCTCGAAGGCGAACCAGAGAATCCGCGAGGAGTAGTGACGTATTCGGATTATGGCGCGAGCTTTACGATCGACGTTCCGCCGGACCCCTTTGCCCGCTGAGTATTGGTCGTGAGAGCGCACATGCAGGTGCAGGACGAAAGCCGATGACCATGCCACTCGATGCATCTGCAACATGACATCCCCCTTCTCTCGCGAGAAGTCGAGCGCCAATTGCCACCGATTGCCAGCCCGATGAAATATCGCTCGCTGAATTTATCCGTACTGCTTGGGGTAGCGATTGTCTTCATCGCGGCGGCGGCCGTCTTTTATTTCATGGGTCAGACCTGCACGGTGGAAACGCTCATGTCTCCCGTGATTAGTCCGAACAGGCAAGCTGCAATTGATTTGTACTCCAAGAAATGCCATCCGCGATGGTCCGACAATCCAAAAAGAGAGAAGGAATTCCAGGTGATAGTGTTGCGCCCGATCAGCGAGCCTCAGCCGGAAGGGAATCGTTACAAAGAAGCCGACGTCGTCTTCGAAATGGAAAAAGGACCACGGCCGATGCAGTTTTTATTCGCCAGTCCTGACAGTTTTGCATTCATGAACAAAGTCCCGGAGGCGGAGCGAAAAGACTCGCTTCTGATCGGCTGCTATCTAACGTGTCCCTCCGTGCTAATCCGAAAGCAGGCTTCGAGTTGGCGTGGTCAGCCCATCCATTACTTCAGAACCGAAACCCCGACAGGCCCCGTAATTACGCAGTAGCACGAAAGATTGGAAATGTTTTTTGCTTTCCTAGCGCCAGGCTTCAGCCAGGCATTTTGCCTTGTTTCGTTTTTTCTTCTGCCGTTGCTTTTGCTTCTTCCTCTGCTTTTATGTTGTCATCCGGGGAGTCCCGCGCGTCGGCAGAACTATCTATGTAGGAATGCGATTCTCCGTTTGGCGTCTGACTCTACAAGCTGACCGCCACAGCGCTGAATGGTTAATGCCGGAGAACTGCCAATCATTTTATTTCAACGGCACTCACTGCATGTGCTACAGCGGAGGGGAGCAGACACGCTAATCCGCCTGTCCCCCGATCCTGGAATAGTTTATCTAACGCTTACGCCGCTCATCTCACGCTAGACATACTGGGCTATGCCATTTCCGAATGACCAGTTTTCCTTCTTTACTTCGACCAGGTTGAGGAATACGTCTTCACGTCGAAGTTTCAGGAGCTCGTGAAGCCCCTCTGCAACCGCTTGGTAAAAGGCTTGCTTCATTTCCACCGTGCGCCCTTCACTCAGCGTTATCTGAATGAATACGCAGTCTGCGCTCCTCTGAATATCCATATAGGTCGGATCGTAGATGAACCCATCGGCAGGGTGCTCGGTGATCACCTGAAATCGATCCTTCTTTGGAACATTTAGATGCTTCAACAGGGCGTCATGTACCACGTCGCCGATGCCTTGGCGATACTCTGCTGCTTTGCCTTGTTCAAGATCGATGCGAACGAGCGGCATAAAATTCTCCTAGTCACACAGATGCCAGCTAGGGCTGCCGGTATCGCGGGTCGTCTTTGGGATCAACGTAGGAAAGGCCCAGCGGTCCGTCGGCGTTCACTTGGGTAACGTACTCGCCCGATTTCGCCCAGTGGAAGTGGGGAGTATTACCCGGCAGCACGATCACACTTCCGGGGGCATACGCTTTCAATTTGTCGGGATCAAATGTTTTTCCGCGGCCCACGTAGAACACGCCGGAAATTATGGTGTAGATGCGATCCTCCGGATGGACGTGCGGCATGATCCTTTCTCCTCCGGGAAGTTTTACTCTTATGACGTAAGGGCCCGGTTTGGCCGGATCGCCCACCAAAACGGCCAGACGCGCTGCTGGCGGGAATTCGGGAAACGGCAGCCAGTTAACATTTTCCGCGAGAATATCGCCAAACTCCTTCGGCGATAATCCTTGCGGTTGTGACTCTTCTACCGGTGCTGGTTGACTCACAACGCCTCCTTCTGAGCGTTTGCTCGACCGCTAGGCTAATTATGAACAGAAGAGATTTTAAAAACCACCGGGATCATTCTCGGCGCTAGGTTGAAGTTTGGCTTAGGAGTTTGTGCATGGCTTCGGCGATTTCGTTCAGATGAGTTCCCAGCGCGAAGTGGCCGGTGTCCAGAAATTCTACCGTAGCGTTGGGAATGTCGCGGCGGCGGCGAGGCGCTCCCACCGGTTTTGTCAAGGATGTAGTTGCCCGTGCCGGTGTAGCCAACATAAAGGGTCAGGATTGAAGAATTGCCGCTCGTAATTACGCCGTCAGTGCCACCTGTTTGCGATCTATTCCCCTTTTTCGTTTCGCAATCCTCCCCTCACTCTCTATAGCGGAATCGGAGGCAGGAAACCATCATGGAGCCTGACTTTTCAGGTCATGGAAACTGACCGGATGTGGGTAGCAAATCCCAAAAGCGGGCATAGGTTGAGACTTCAGGTCACGCTCTTGCGTCTAAACTATTGAGGCTCTGCGTGTTATGCCTTATAACCTTTTGTTTGTCGCGGCATTCGAAGTGCCATATTAACCACCGGGAACAAAAGTGCGCGGAGGAGTAATGGACGCGTTTTGGAGTGACGTAAAATTCGGCGTACGAGTGCTGTTGCGAAGCCCGGGATTTACGCTCGTCGCGATTTTGACCCTGGCGTTGGGTATTGGCGCGAACACCGCGCTATTTTCGCTCGTGAACGGCGTCTTGCTCGAGCCGCTGCGATTTCCTCAAGCCAACCAGCTCGTCACGCTGTACCAGCACAAGCCGCAATTCGAGTACGGCTCAATCTCTTATCCGAATTTTCAGGATTGGCAACGCGACAACCAGTCCTTCCAATCTATCGCAGGTTTCCGCGACGATGATTTCAGCCTCACTGGACTCGGCGAGCCTCAGCGCATGGACGGCGTAATGGTTTCCGCGAATTTCTTTCCGACGCTCGGTGTAAATCCGGTGATAGGCCGCAGTTTTGATCCACAGCAGGATGTCCTCGGTGGAAAACCGGAAGTAATGATCAGCGCCGGAATGTGGAAAACAAAGTTTGGCGCCGCGCCTGATGTGATCGGCCAAACTCTAACGCTGAACGGCGCGCCCTACACTATTGTCGGCGTCGTTCCGTCGAGCTTCCACCTCTATATGCAGAATTTTCGCGACAGCGACATATACGTGCCCATCGGCCAGTGGAACGACGTGATATTTCATCAACGCGACGTAGGCATGGGCATGGATGCCGTCGCGCGACTTAAACCCGGCGTCACACTAAAGCAGGCGCGCGTGGACATGGAGCGCGTTACGCGAAATCTCGCCGTGGCTTATCCCGATGCCAACGCGAACACCGCTGCCACCGTAGTTTCGCTGAAAGAAAAAATCGTTGGCGATTTGCGGCCGTATCTCCTGGTGCTGCTCGCGGCAGTTTTCTTTGTGCTGCTGATTGCGTGCGTGAACGTGGCTAACCTATTGCTGGCCCGTTCAATGCAGCGCGCGCGTGAATTCGCCATTCGCGCAGCGTTGGGCGCAGGGAAGTTGCGCGTGATCAGGCAACTCTTGACCGAAAGCCTGCTGCTTTCGCTCTGCGGTGGCGGCCTGGGATTGCTCATCGCGAGTTGGGGAACGCAAGGCTTCATTTCGTCGCTGCCGGAAGGCCTACCACGTGCAGAGGAAATTCACCTTGATACCCACGTGCTGATTTTCACTCTGGCGATTTCCGTGCTCTCCGGAATTTTCTTTGGGCTTGCTCCGGCGCTGCGGCTTATGAAGCCGCGTTTGCAGGAAACTTTGAAAGAGGGTGGACGCACGGTAAGCGGCGCGCGTAGCCGCGCTCAAAGCGTTCTCGTGATTGTCGAAATGGCCATGGCGCTAGTGCTTCTCGTTGGCGCGGGACTAATGCTTCGCAGCCTCGGCCGCCTGTGGAGCGTGAATCCCGGCTTCAATCCCAAAAACGTTCTGTTTTTCCAAGTCGCGTTGCCCCCGGGAACTTCCAATGAAAGTCCTGACGCAATACGCGCCGATCTTCGTCGTCTGCACGATCAGGTTGCGGCGGTTCCCGGAGTCGCAGTCGTGTCCATGCAGCGCGGCGGGCTTCCTATGTGGGGCGACTCCGAAGATCCATTTTATATTGTAGGGAAGCCCAAGCCGTCGCGCGAGAGCGACATGCCCTACGGCCTCTGGTACGAAGTCGAGCCGGACTATTTAAAAGTAATGGAAATTCCATTGAAGCGTGGTCGCTTTTTCACCTCGCAAGATAACGAGAACTCGCCGCGAGTGACCGTAATCGATGAAGAGCTCGCGAAGAAATATTTCCCGGGCGAAGATCCCATCGGGCAGAGCATCTTCGATCCCTTCGTTGATAAACCCGCCCAGATCGTCGGCATCGTGGGACACGTGAAGCACTGGGGCCTCGACGACAAAATAGCTGTGCACGCGCAGTTTTATATTCCTTACACGCAGATTCCGGAAAAATATATGTCCCGCGCCGGAAATAGCACTGGCGTGCTGATTCGTTCGAGGGGAGTTCCACCGCTCTCGCTCGTGCAACCGATACGCAGCAAGATGGCAGAGACGAACAGCCAGGAAGTGGTGTTCGAGCCGCACGCGTATGACGAAATCATCGCGAACTCGCTGACTGAGAAGCGTTTCTCTATGGTTCTGCTTGGAATATTTGGGATGCTCGCGCTAGTTCTGTCGAGCATCGGAATTTACGGCGTGCTTTCGTATTTGGTCGGCCAACGCACACACGAAATCGGCATCCGCATCGCCCTCGGCGCACAGCGACAAAATGTGTTGATGCTAATTCTCGGCGAAGGAACCAAGACCGCGCTGATCGGTGTAGGAATTGGCTTGGCCGCCGCACTAGTGTTGACGCGATTGATGTCGAGCGTGTTATACGGAATCAGCGCGACCGATCCGATTACCTTTGCAGCCGTCGCTGTGGTCCTGACGTTGGTAGCGCTGGCCGCGTGCTACATCCCCGCGCGCCGCGCCATGCGCGTAGATCCAATCATCGCCCTGCGCTATGAGTAGCGAGATCTAGGCGACGAAGAGGCGAATCATGAGCGAACTGTTCCAAGATATTCGATACGCGCTTCGCATGCTGGCGAAATCGCCGGGATTCACCACCGTCGCAGTGCTCACGCTTGCGCTTGCCATCGGCGCAAACACCGCGCTTTTCTCCGTCGTCAATGGCGTCCTTCTGAACCCGCTCCCGTATCCGCACTCGGAACAATTAGTCACGCTCCATGAAAGCAAACCAAACTTCAACACCGGCTCGATCTCCTATCCAAACTTTCTAGATTGGCAAAAAGAAAACCACACGGTGTCATCCATGGCCGTTTCGCGCCCCTATTCGTTCAGCCTAACCAATCTTGGGGAAGCAGTGCAGATCCAGGGACAATTCGTCACTTCGGATTTCTTCTCGATTCTGGGCGTGAAGCCTGTGATGGGACGAACTTTTCTCCCCGCCGACGATCAGATCGGCGCACCTCCCGTGGCCATGATCAGCGCAGGCTTTTGGAAACGAAAACTTAGCAGCGCGCCCGACGTGATTGGGAAGAGTCTTACGCTCGACGGCAAGGAATTCACAATCATCGGCGTGATTCCGTCGGACTTTGATCTGAAGGTGGACAGTTTCAGCAGCAGCGATGTCTACGCTCCGGTGGTTCATTGGAACAACAATTTGCTATTCGATCGCGGCGCGGGCCTGGGCTTCCACGGAATCGGCCGGCTGAAACCGGACACTTCGCTGGCACAAGCGCGTGCAGACTTCGCCGGCGTGACCAAGAATCTTGCGGCGGCTTACCCCGAAGTAAATAAAGGCATCGGAGCTTCGCTGATTCCGTTCAAGCAGCGCATGCTCGGCGACGCAAGAGGGGCTCTTCTGGGCCTCCTCTGCGCGGTGGGTTTTGTGCTTCTGATCGCTTGCGCCAATATCGCAAACCTCTTGCTCGCGCGGGCCAACCAGCGAACACGCGAATTTGCAGTTCGCGCTGCGCTGGGCGCCGCAAAGGCACGACTGATCCGCCAACTCTTAACCGAAAGCATTTTGTTGGGGGTTGTCGGTGGCGCCTGCGGATTGTTGCTCGCGACTTGGGGAACGCACGCCGCTCTGAAAGCGCTGCCGGATGCTTTGCCGCGTTCCGGCGAAGTGGGCATCGATCTGCGCGTGCTGGCGTTTACCGCATCGACTGCGTTGCTGGCAGGAATTCTTTTCGGACTTGTTCCCGCGCTGAAGATCTCGCGAACGAATCCGCATGATAGTTTGAAAGAAGGGGGCCGTGGAGCAAGCAGTGCGAAAAAAGGAGTGCACGGCATTCTGGTGGTGGTCGAAATGGCGCTCGCTCTCGTTTTGTTGGTGGGCGCGGGGCTCACGCTGCGCAGTCTGGTCCAGCTTTGGAATGTAAATCCCGGGTTCAATCCGCAAAATATAATGTTTTTCAGTTTCTCTCTTTCGCCTTCCAGTTTGATGACGACTCCGGCTGCCATCCGCGCTGGATTTCGCGCTGGGGAGGCGTCTATTGCGGCCACTCCCGGCGTGCGGGCGGCGTCGATGAGCTGGGGCGCGTTCCCGATGAGCGGAGACGACGAGTGGCTCTTCTGGTTGGACGGAAAACCGAAGCCCACGACGCGAAATGAAATGAACTGGGTGATCGATTACGTAGTCGATCCCGATTACCTAAACATAATGCAAACTCCGCTGCGTAGTGGGCGCTTCTTCACCCCGCAAGACGACGAAAACGCCCCCAAGGTAGTGGTTGTGGACGAAGTGCTCGCGCAAAAATATTTCGGGAACGAAAATCCGATCGGTAAGCGTCTGTTTCTGGAAATTGGCCAGTCCGAATTTCCGGCGGAAATTGTGGGCGTCGCCGGCCACGTAAAGCAGTGGGGCCTCGATAGCGACGACACCGAGAGCCTTCGTTCACAGCTTTACTTTCCGTTTATGCAATTGCCGGACGGTGTCATGGCGCTCTCCCCGATGGGCATGGGAGCGGTGGTGCGTTCGAAGGGACCGCAGCCGGGCCTGTTCGATGCAATTCGCCACTCGGTGCAGCAAGTAAATAGCGAGCAGGTGGTGGCAAGCGCCCAGACCATGGACGAAATTATTTCCGGTTCGACAGCCGGCGATCGCTTCGCGATGATTCTTCTGGGGTCCTTCGCCGGCTTGGCGCTGCTACTGTCGAGTCTGGGAATTTATGGTGTGGTCTCCTACTTGGTCGAACAACAAACGCGGGAGTTTGGAATACGCATCGCGTTGGGCGCGCAACGAAGCGATGTGATGCACCTGGTTCTCGGCGACGGCGCGAAGATGGCGCTGGTCGGCGTAGGTGTGGGAGTAGTTGCCGCGCTGGGGCTGACGCGTTTTTTGACCAGGGTACTGTATGGCGTAAGCCCCACCGACCCAGTGACCTTCGCCGCCGTGGCGATGATTCTCACCGCTGTGGCGCTCGCGGCCTGCTACATTCCCGCGCGCCGCGCAATGCGCGTTGACCCCATGGTCGCCCTGCGCTACGAGTAAAGTCTTGTTTTTACCGGTGTCATATTTAACGCCTGTAGAACCGAGTCGACCTAGGATCGCGCAACGCGCGATCTGTTTTCGCGGCCGACGTTCTTCATAACTCTGAGCTAGGTGTTCCTGGTGTCATTGCGATTGATTCAACATCTATACGATGACTGTTGTGTGGCAGCCTGGAGTATGGGTAAAATGAAAAACTCAAACCAACGTGGCTACGCGCGAACTCAGGAGCCTACTCATGGCGGATAAAAAACTTATGCAGAAACCAGTGAAGAAGAAAAAACTACAGGTTAAGCCGGTAGCCCACGTTAAGACCGAAACTGTGGCGAGTTTCCCAAATATCCCCAGCATCGCCGACCTAGATCTAGATAAGTAGCGAGGCACGTTTTATTCTCCGCGCTCGACGTGGCGGTCAACATCGACATCATCGACTAGGGAATTGAATCCCGACCTCGCGCGCGAGACGTGAGAACTGAAGCCTGCGGTCGCGAAACTCCGCACCGGGCCCGTCCTAGGCTAGTTGGGGCGGCGGCCGGTCGGTGCGGCTCCCTGAAAACAAAGCTTCAGCGACTCTCGCCCGCATTTTCCTTTGGTCCGCTAATTCGGCGTGGGCAGCGTTTGCTTAGAAGTTTTCCCGTCGTCTGGTTTTGTCTGGTCCGCCTTTTGCGCCTGCGCGATTTCGTCTTGAACTCGCTGCATGGCGTTCGCCATCATCTTCTGGACGATTCCCGAAGCTGCTTGCATCGACTCAGCTGTCATGGCTGGCAACTCTTTCAAGAACTTTTGTCCCGCAGGGCTCGAATAGAACGCGACCAGGGCATCCACGTCGCCCTTTGTAAGATGTTTTTGATACACAGGAATCATGACGTCGATTAGTTCGTCGACCGGAAAAGTGGCAAAAATGTCGTCTGTCATTTTGTCCATCTTCGCCTCGAAATCGGGCGGGAGACTCCCTTGCTTCACCATTTGCTCGTGGACCATTTTATGCATTTGAATCGTCATTGTTCCCATCATGTCCTTCATCATGGTTCGCGAGTGCATGGTATCCAGATAACGTTCGATGTCCGCTTTTGAGGCCGGGGCATCTGCGTCATTTTGTTGTGCCAAGCTTGCGGACGTAAAAAGTAAAAACACGAGCAGTGCGAGTGCCGTGCGTTTCATGGGTCCTCCAAAGTTTCGTTGATAGTATCGCTAAGTTCGCAGTAACGCCAGCGGGACTTACCTCGGGAGTTACATCGTGCGTCCCAAGAATCCGGGACTAAGTTGGTGGAAGAGCGCGACATTTCGGAGCGAGAGCCGCATAGTGTAGCGGCCCGCGATAAATTCGTGCGGCGCAGCGTCCAAATTGGTAGAGCTGAAAATAATTTGGGCGCGAGAATCGGATGGCGTCGGCGGCTTGTGCGGCGGTAGATTTGCAACATGGGCATGCATGCGTTGGACAATCCGATTTGGACCGCATTGACCACCAGCCAGGCGCATTGTGCGGAAGGCGAAGGCCTGGCGCGGAGGTTTCAGACGGAGATTGGTCCGCTCGCGGGATTTGCGGAGGCGAATCGCGAGGCTTACGTCGCGGTGGGAAAGCTTGTTCGCGTTGGAACCGGCGCGGGGCTTTTTCTGGAAGCGCCCGCGAATGCCGCCGACGTCGAGCCTGCCGGGTTCCGAATCGTGGAACAGGATTCTTTGCTCCAAATGATTTATTCGGATTGCGAATTGGCGGCGCGCTCGCTCGATTTTGTGAAACTCACCGCACTCGATGTGCCCGAGATGGTTGCGCTGGCGACGATGATGAAGCCGGGCCCCTTCAGCACGCGCACGCACGAGCTGGGGAGTTTCATCGGCGTCAAAAGGGAAAGGCAGCTCGCCGCGATGGCCGGCGAGCGAATGCGCATGCCCGGTTACACCGAAATTAGCGCAGTGTGTACACATCCGAATCACGCGGGCCGCGGTTATGCGACGGCGCTGATGGTCGAGTTGATTGGCCAGATTCGCCGCCGCAACGAAATTCCAATTTTGCACGTCCGCTCGAGTAACACCCACGCGATCGGCCTCTACCGCCGCATCGGCTTTACCGACCGCCGCCGTTTCCATTTCGCCGTGATAGCCAAGACTGCCGCGTAGAAAGCTTGACTCGAAGGCATGGCGATCCTGCCGCGTCGAAGGAGCGAGGCTTGCTCGTGCTATCGCTGCCGCAGTATGCTGCGCTCCTACGAAAGCTCTGGGTGATCCTCCGGGGTCTGCCCGTCAAATCCTTTGTGAAATTTGCGGCGAGCGGTGAGAATTGCGCCCCGATCGATGCGTTTGAATATTTTCAGGGTAGGCCCGCTTGGATTGGCGTTGCTAAGTCCACGGGCTGATCTGGCGCAGCGAATCTCGACCACGGTGGTTAAGTTCAGTGTGATCGATCTGAGTGGGCCGCAATTCCTAAGGCACAGGCTGTCGTGATGATCCGTTCGATGATGGGAGTCCCGAAAACCGACGAAGGCGGCCAAGTTTCGGTCGATTTACCGGCTGATGCCGCGCGAAGCGCCCGGCTGTCCGCTTTAGCGCCCCACCATTTTTTGCAGCTCTTCGGGGTATCGAGCACCTTGCACATGGATCTTTGAGGTTTCGGTATCCAGCTCGCGGAGATCCTCGGGCGAAAGTTCGATGTTAACGGCGCCGATGTTTTCTTCGAGCCGTTGCAGCTTAGTGGTACCTGGGATCGGCACCATCCACGGTTTCTGCGCGAGGAGCCAAGCGAGTGCGATCTGAGCAGGCGTCGCTTTCTTCTTTTGCGCAAATTTGGCAAGCAAGTCCACAACCGCTTGATTTGCTTTGCGGTTCTCCGGCGAAAAGCGCGGGACGATGTTGCGGAAATCGCTTTTGTCGAACTTCGTATCTTCGCTGATCTTCCCGGTAAGAAATCCTTTGCCCAGAGGACTGAATGGCACGAAGCCGATTCCGAGCTCCTCCAGCGTCGGGATCACTTCCTTTTCAGGTTCTCTCCACCACAGCGAATATTCACTCTGGAGCGCGGTGACGGGTTGAACTGCATTCGCACGACGAATAGTCTGCACGCCCGCTTCAGAAAGGCCGAAGTGCTTGACCTTGCCTTGCGCAATGAGTTGCTTCACTGCTCCAGCGACGTCTTCAATCGGAACGTTCGGATCAACGCGGTGCTGATAGAAAAGATCGATAGCGTCGGTCCTGAGCCGCTTGAGTGAGGCCTCCGCAACTTCTTTGATATGCTCCGGACGACTGTCCAGCCCCGCCTGTTTGCCGGTGTTGGGATCAATTCTGAATCCGAACTTGGTGGCGATCACCACTTGCTCACGGAAGGGAGCCAGGGCTTCACCCACGAGTTCTTCGTTGGTGAAGGGGCCATAAATTTCCGCCGTGTCGAAGAAGGTGACGCCGAGTTTCAAGGCTCCTCGAATCAGAGAGATCCCTTCTTTTTTGTCCATGGGGGGCCCATAGCTGAAGCTCATTCCCATACAGCCGAACCCCATAGCGGACACTTCCAGATTGCTTTTTCCGAGTTTGCGCTTTTTCATCACTCCTCCTTACATAGAACTAGATGCGGGCAGAGTGCTGCGATACGCAAAAAAATGTCATTTAATATGCACAAGAAGGATATGGCAGCTCGCCGAACCGTCTTTGTATTATCCCTTCGTTTTGGAGGGCCTAGTGATCGGGGACAACAGGAAGATCTACAACTCGAAGTTGGTTCTGTTCTGCTCCGCTTTCCTGTTTCTGGCCGCAGGCGATATCGCGATCGCGTCAGAGCCGCCAGGCGACGTCGCCGGCAATTGGGCAATTCACTAGAGAGGGCCGGATGGCAAGGACCGCACACAGTTCATGTGAATCACAAAAGAGCCCGTCGCGAGCTGTGGCGCAGGGAATAATTCCAGAAGTATCGGATCAGGTCAGTGAAACGCTACTTCGGGATTTGGACTACCGTGAGTGACTGAAGCATTCTGATCCAGCGCGCTGGTCGTTTGTCATGCGGAGCGACGAGCCTGAACGGTCCGGCGTTGTCGTCGAGTGGCGCGCCGTTCATGGAGTCCGCGACGATTATGTCGGAGTCCTGGAAGTCCGTATCCAGCTCGGCTAGTGAGAAGATCACGCGGTAACCGTCCGCCGCGTCCGCCTGGACGTAGGTGGACATAGCGAGGCCACGCAACTGCCCGCCTTGCGGAACTCCAGCGCGTTTCAATAATTCCGTCACCAGCACGCCTTCATAGGTCTCCTCTTTCTTGTCGTGCGGATTGGTCACCTTGAGCGTCTTGCGAGGCAACTTATGCAGGTCTTCTAGTGAAAGAGATAGCGGCTTTTCAACATCACCTTTGATAGTGAGTCGCGCTGCGGAAGGTGCAGTAGCGACTGTTACGGCAGAAGGGGACTGCGCAAGCGTTCGAGGACAGTAAATTACGTTTGAAAGGAAGAGCACTAGCAGGGCGAGAATGCGATATCGGTACACGTGGGGAAAACTAAGATTTTTGCAGCATGACTTCTGTTGATTTGATAACAGCAGCAACCGTGTCTCCGACCTTAAGGGCCATTTCTTCGGCGCTGCGACGCGTGATGACGCTCTCGACCAAGTTGTCGCCGACCTTAACTACGACATGGGCCATCACGTCGCCAAACTGAAGTTCGACGACTTTGCCGACGAGATGATTACGAGCTGAGAGTGTCATTTTCAAAGTGTAGCGAATCGTTGCGGATGTGTCGAGCGATACGCAATCCGGCAAAGCTCACAAGAGCATTATCCACGGACCGCTCGGTTTTTATTGTGGCTGCTCGAAGGTAGGTTGGGAAATCTGCGACCCTAAAAGTCGACGATTTCGCTTACTGGTAGCGGATACTTGGGTAACACTTATCGATCCTGACCATTACCTCAGTATCTGAGAAGAGAAAACCTATGTGGCTTTTCTATGCAGTTCTGATTTGGTCGGTTTTGCTGATGTCCGCTGCTGGGTCAGGAGCACAGGAATCTGCTGCGCCACTTCCTGAGGTTATTCAGCACGCTGAACCAAAGTATCCTCCGATCACACGCACCTAGTAGGGGACTAGTGGTGAAGATCGCCACCGATGGTGAATCGGTGCTTGCCGTGACGGAAACCGGTCCTCCTTTGCTGCAAAAGCCGGGCGAGGATAATGTTCGAACGTGGAAAGTTGTCCCGCGTGACCTTCCGTTACGAAATCTTTTTCCGGGGATCTAGAGGTCGCGTTTCTCAAGTCGCCGGGTCTCGTCGAACTAGAAGCGTGTCCTGGGGTCATGAGTATATATTGGGCATGGGCCAGCCTTGGAAAGTGGAAAGCAAAATTGAAAAGCGCTCATAGAATTCTCAACAGGTGTTCGATCTGAGTTTTTCTGGACCCGACAACGAATGGTTGAAGGGTAGTGCATTAGCTCCAAGAGGTCAGTTATTACAGTTACAAAGAAGGAATCGAAGGAAGTTTGCTGGGATTTACCATTAACCACCTGCAACCTTACGGAAAACACCTGAGAACATTCCTGATTGGAAAAATGAAGGATCACAAAATCATCGGTACCTTCGGGGACGACGCAGGAATCAGGGGCGAATGGACAGCCGTTCCGCATAAAACCCAGTAGCTTTCCTCCGCGCAATTGGCATGGTGCCGAGCGCGGATGGACCGGCTGCCGGCTTGGGCGATCAATTATGATCGGGGGACGGTGGTGGACGATGGCTCAGGGCCCATACATAGGCCGCGACGGCTGACACCTGGTCGGGATTGAGTTGCGCTCCACCTAGCGGCGGCATCGGGCTGCGATATTTTTTTGGTTTCGACACACCGTCGGTTATCGTTTTCGCGAGTCCGGCGATGCTGCCATCGCTCCAAAGCCATTGGTGGTCCTTGCCTGTTAAAGGTGGCCCCAAAAACGTGCCCTGACCGCTGCCACCGTGACATCCCGTGCACGCCGCTCCGCCCACTTCGCCGCGGTATATGCGTTCACCGAGGGCAACGATTTCTGGCGTGGCGCCTGGAGGAACGGGGAGATTGTCGTTTGCGGAGGAAGAGCCAGCGTCGGGATGCGTGCCCTCTGGCGGTTGCGCGGCCGCTTCAGCGGAACTGCCGGCCGGCGCTGTCAGGCTCGGACATGGCGTAATATTCGCAGCAGCGCCATCTGAGCCGCCAAGATAGACGATGCGGTAGATGCGTCCGCGTACATCGTCAGAAACATAAAGCGCACCGTCCGTTCCGACCGCCAAACCTGCGGGACGATGTTCGGCTTGAGCCGGTGTCTTGATGGTTGCGAAGCCATCCGCAAATATTTCGCACTGCCCGGACGCGTGGTCACCGGCGAGCGGCTGGAAAACGACGTTGTAGCCACCTTGCGGATAGGGGGCCCGGTCCCATGAGCCGTGAAAAGCGACGAAGACGCCGTCACGGTAACGTGCCGGGAATTGTTTCTGGTCATACTGCACCATCGCATTCGGCGCCCAGTGGGCGGGGAATACTGCGATGGGACCACTCTTATCCGCACATACGCCGATGGCTTTGCCGCCGTCGCCGCCGTACTCGGGCGCCAGAACGAGCTTTTGGGCGAACGCGTCGTAGTAGCATTCAGGCCACCCATAGTCTCCTTGCGATTTCAAAAGCAGCAACTCTTCCGCGGGCAGCGTAGCTTCCTGGTCCGGTTTATAAAGGTTAGGCCAATTCATGCGTAGCTGGTCGCGTCCGTGTTGGGTCACAAGCATTCGGCCGCTCGAGTCGATGACAAAACCTTCTGCGTTGCGGATTCCGGTAGCGAACCGCTGCTCCTTTGAAAATGTTTGGTTCGTCTTGTTCGCGTCATAGCGCCATACGCCGCCGCGGGTCTCAAGTTCCGTGCACGGATTTTCGCCCGGAGACTCAAGCGTCCTATTTTTTACCTGGCAGGAGTTGGTCGCGGTGGCGACATCGACGTACATCAATCCTTGGGCGTCGATGATGAAGGGGTGCATCGGATGGTCACCGGTCAGCGGCAATCCGGAGACGATGGTGTCAGCGCGGCCACGGGGCACGATAGAGCCAGCGGACAGGGAATATCGCGCGACGCGATCGTTGATTTCGGCGTAGAGGGATCCTTTGTATATGCCGATTCCGGTTCCGCCTGCGCCGCCACTTTGGGCCGTTTCGCCAAAGCGCTCAATCACATCGGCCTTTCCCGCGCCGCTCTTATCTTGCAGGGCGACGAGAAAACCGCCTGGATGCGGCGTGTCGTCGCCGTAATATCTGCCCGACCAGGTGTTGACGTAGAGAACTCCGCTCGCCCCAACTACCATGTGGCGGGCGTGGCCGATACCGTCAGCGAATACGGTGGCGCAAAAGCCGGTGGGTAACTTCAATCCACTGTCATCATTTGGGCATGCCTGGCTCTTGGATTGCACAGCCGGATTGGAATCGTTTTCAGCCGGCGCCAAAGAACTGCCCATGTACATTGCGCCGAGCGCGACAAGGGCGGGCAAAATAGTTTTAAGCGGGTTGGATAGCGGCACAAAATCCTCCCCATAATTAGATGAAAAGAGATAGCAGAATGACGCACGAAGAATTGCGCCAACCTCCTTATCAGAATGCGCGGAATAATACCATTTTCTGGCCTGATGCGGCGCTCGCGGAGAATCGTTAATCAGGCTCTCGCGAAAAAGAAACAAGCTGAGCGACTCGCCCTGTTATCGTGCCCACAAGAGTGAACGCGCTTGCGCCTGGTTCTTCGCGGGCCGCCACCGATACACGGCCTGTTCCAAAGGCCAGCGTGACCAATTGGAGTAGTACCGACCTGCTGCGCTTCCTGGCGCATCCTCACTGTGGCCTACTGTGTGTGAGGCCACGCCCGCCAGCAGCCCTTTTGATACGTATCTTCAGCAAAGGAGCACCTATGAAAAAAACTCTTCAAATTGTCGCCCTCGTGCTTTTCGTTGTCCCGATTACTCTGACGGTGGGCGCGCAGCGGGCCGGGGCGCAAGGACCAGCGGGCAACGGCGCAGCGTCTGCCGCGCAAGATAGTTCGCATTCACTGAATCCGATCAAATGGGTGAAGAAAGATTCGAGAAATTCCGTCGATGCGCCCGCAAACAGAAGCGACGCAGAGAAAAAGCTCACTCCCAACCTGCAATCTCAGGGACTTTTGCCCGCGGATGCTACCGCTACCGACGCGTGCGCGTCATTCGTGGAATTGTCTGAATGCCTCGCGGCGCTCCATGCCAGTCACAATCTCGATGTGAATTTCAATTGCCTCCGCGCCGACGCGACCGGGGTTCACACCAGCGCCGATATTTCCGGCTGCAAGGCCGTCGATGGAGAAAAACCTCAGGGCCTGAGCAAGTCCATCCATCAACTGAAGCCGGATGCCAATGCCAGGCAAGCCACAAAGGAAGCCGAGCAGCAAGCCAGAGACGATTTGAAATCAATCGGCGGGTAAGAAGCAATCGGGACATTCAGTCGGGCGCGCGACGGCAGTTCATGTGAATCCTTCGATTCGGTGTTTCAATGGCCGATTGAGGCTGCGGGCCTCTACTTGTAAATGCGGAAAGCCGGGGCGAATTGGCTCAGTATTTTTGCGCTCTGGTTGCGAGACCACCTTCCTTGGCAAATGGAGCGGCAGTGTGCATTGGGAAGCCGTTAAGGTCAATGTACGGAATCTGACTTCTGGCTGAACATCAGCCGGAGGGGCAAGTAAATGGAAACTAGTGAGGTACGTGGGCATAGGAGACTCCGCCAGATGAGGTTTAGGCGCCGTGCCACTGACCTGCGACTTTCGCTTCTGGCATTTATCTTTCACGAGTGCTAAGTTGTGCCACCGAAGCGGCGTGGGAATCCCGTCAGGGTAGAAAGTGGCCACTATGAAGCGAAATTTGAAGTTACTGGCGACAGTGCTTTTGCTGGCTTGCGCCGGGCTCACTACAACGACAACCGGAGTGTCAGGTGATTCGCATTTTGTGCCTCCGGACATCACCGCGGCGACCGACATTCCGTATCCTATAGACAATATCGCGTCCGGACTCGTGTCGATTTCAATAAATCTGACCGCCGCAGGTCAGCTCCAGAGCGTGCAGATCGTGCGCGACATCCCGGGGCTGACCTCCGCGGTTACCAATGCCGTGAATTCCTGGACGTTCACGCCCGGCAAACTTGACGGCAAAGCAGTCCCATCGACAATCAATGTGCAAGTAATTTTCAACGGAGGCGCTGTGGGGAGCCAGAATTTGCCAGTGCAGCCCGGGTCTCTGGTTACGCCACCGAATCCTCCCGGATATTTTCCGCCGGAGATCTCAGCGGTGTCGTTCGCAGGTTATCCGCCGAATAGCCTAGCCACGGGAGCCGTAGTGCTCGATCTATCGATCGACAAATACAGCGAAGTGAAAAAGCCAACTCCGATTCGCCCGGTGGCGTCGCTAACCTCCGCGGCAATTGCTGCGCTGAAGACTTGGACCGTGAATCCAGCGACGTTCAACGGAAAGAAACTGGACGCCAAGCTAGTCGTCGCGTTTGTGTTCCGTTCGCCAAATATTTCGACGCCGTGAACCCTGAAGCGCTCGCCTCTCCCGGCGAAACTTTCCCGTCGTCCCAGCCTCCCATAGAAGCTAAACCGAGACCCCTTCGGTCACAGGTGGTCTATTGGGAAGTTTTGTGGACTAGCGTCGCGGCCCAAACGAGAAAACTTCGTGACGATAGGGTAAAGGTTAGCAACTGGTGCAGCCGAGCTCGTAGCGTCCGGACTAACGTCCGTAGCCGCCCTGGGCAGGACTCTCACATGATAGGTATTCCTTGATTGTGCGTCGTCCTGCGCTAAAGCCTGTTGGCCGAAAGCAAGGAAGGCAGCAAGCCCTGAAAGCAAGGACACGATACCACCGAGAATTTGTCATCCGAAAGCTCCTCCCATGGAGATTCGGAAGCGGGGGGGGGGAACTCCGGGAATATTTTACGGCGGTGAGTATTGTGAGGCCAAAAAACCGGGAGGCAATTTCACCTCCCGGCTTTAGTTATCGTATTGTCGATCAGTTCTGCTGTTCACTAAACAAGCGCGGTGCTATTTCTCGCTGTGCTTGTCTTTGTTAATTTCCTTGCTGGTTTTGTTTTGTTCTTTATTTACTTGTTTCTTTTCCGCGGGAGTCAACTTGCCGCCGTTGGCTTCGCGGTCAGACTTTACCTGTTGATTGATATGGTGCTCCTGGTTTTCGACTTTGGCGGTTTCGGCGGCATTCATCTTGCCGCTTTCAACGCCATTGCCGATCCGGCGCTGTTGGTTTTCCGCGCGCTCGCCTACTCTGCTCATCGCAGGATTTGCGGGACGCCCGTGATTCGCCGAAGCGAAGTTGGACCTGTCCATGCTGGCCGTGTGCTCGTGCGACATCTGTTCGGACGTCGCTTGAACGTGCTCTTCATGTTCGGCTGCGCGCTCCTGTGCTGTTGCAACCACGGTGGTTCCACCGGGTCCGCCATTGAAACTCGCGTGGCCGACGACGCTGTTGTTGACAACCGTCCGGTCCACGAAGGTGTTGCGGACCACGGTGGTGTTCACGTTAACGACCGCGGTGTTGTACGCGAATCGTCCGCCGCGCCATTGGCCGCCAACAAATCCCACTCCGCCATAACCGAATCCGTAATTGACGCCTCCGTAAAATCCGACGTGCGGACCCCAGTATCCAGCATGAAATCCATACACGCCACCGGCGAAGCCCCAATATCCGGGAGTCCACAGCAGTCCAACACGCGGGGGGGCCACCCAAACGCCAGGAACCCAGAAATAATCGTCATTGGCATACGCCCAATAACCCGGCGTCCACAGATAGTCTTCCACCGGGCAAGGCGGCTGCACATAAACCGGAATGGCCGGAGGCGCCACACGAACCGAAATTCCTACCGCGATTTGCGCCGAAGCTGGAGACGCTGCGAGCGCGAGTCCCAAAGGCAAACATAAGGCAAAAAGTACTCCTCGAATAAATGTCAGCTTACGCATTGCGAATCCTCCCTTTGTACAACATATGACGAACTCGATTGAGCGGTACTGCTATTTGTAATAATGTCCTGCGAATTTAAGGCGCTCACTCCTTGCTATATCTAACACCGCAACCCGCAGAAGGTTTCGAGCCAATCGGGCAATTTCAGATTTGTTCCTTCTGGCACGGCATTCAACGATTATAGAAGGAGCGAAACGGTGGAAATCTCAAACTGAAAAAGTACTATCAGATTCGGTTAATACTTTCTGCGCGATTCACAAAGGTTGGGTCCGACACGGGTAGTGAATCTCAGCCTGCTCGATGTGGGTGCATCAGGCAGACAAGTGCGGCGGCGAGCAATGTGAGTACGAGCGGCGCCAAAGATCGTTTCCGAGCCGTCCCACGCTCGACTACCTCGCAGCACGGTGAGGGAAATCAAGGTTGCCAATCCCACACTACAGGCGATTACTATTGCTCCGTAGCAAGTCCATCGCGGCACAAAAAGGAGTACTGCTCCCACAACATCAAGGAGACCTGTTAGGTGGCGGAACCACTGTCCCCACCCGATAGCCGCAAAGTACTCTACCGTGTGTCCGGTTCCGGTAAGTTTGGTCGTCCCTACCGCCAGAAAGACAAGGCCAAGAACTGTACCAGGCCGCTATGCGAGCCGTTATTCCGGCAAGACGACCGCTTCGTCTCGAGGAATGGCGTCGTATGTCGCTCTGTCAATCTTCAAGTGCGCCATGACCAGTTCGGGCGGTGTGTGGGTGAGCCACTCGGTGAATGAAAGGTCCTGGTAGAAGGGGCTCTTGAACATCTCGAGGAAGACTAGATCCGAATCGCCGGTGTTCTCGATATAGTGCAGCAAGGTTTTTTCAATATAGCCGACGTCGCCCGCCTGAAAATCCATGGTGCGCCCCTTGTTGCCTGTGGACACCACGGTCATTCTTCCCTTGCCGGAGATAAAGTACTGCCATTCGTCGGCGTTGGGGTGCCAGTGCAGTTCGCGCAGCCCTCCCGGGTGAACGGTGACCATGGCCATCGAGGTTGTGGTGACCTTGAACTTGGTCGAGTCCACGATGCGCACCTCTCCGCCTTTGGTGCGCTTGGTCGGAGGCATTTCCATGGTGCGAAAAGAGAAATCTTGCGACGACCTAGGAAGCGCTCCCGCGGCAACTTTCTGGTCGTTCTCCAAAGATCCGGGAACTGCGGTCTGGAAGATGAATAATTCATCCTTGGGCAGATTTTTGAAAGCCTCCTGGGGAACGCCGAAGTTCTTTGCTAGGACCGAGGGTGGGAGGTGCGCCATCGCGTCGCTCAACAGCAGTGTTTCTGATTCTGAAAAATTGCCATCGTCGAAAACTAGCATGAATTCGCAGCCGTCGGGATCGAGACCCTGGATCGAGTGCGGAACACCGCTGGGGAAAAACCATAGATCATATTTGTTTGTGTCGGCGACAAAACTTTTTCCTTCCAAATCGATGGCCGTGATTCGCGCCGACCCGTAGAGCATGATTGCCCATTCGCCCGCCGAGTGCCAATGCAACTCACGAACACCTCCGGCGGTGAGTCTCATGTTTACGCCAGCCAAAGACTTCGAGACCGCCAATTCGCGAACGGTCACCTCGCGAGACCATCCGCCTTCGTAAGTTCGCTTGTTTGCAAAGGAGAAGGGATATTTGAATGTTTGAACCAAACTCTTGGAATCCGTTGAAGGCGGCCATATGGAATCCGGATTCTGACCGTCGAGGTCGGGATTCGTCGGGCCAGGATCGGTTTTGCTCCTATCGCCGGCGCCCTTTTGGGCATTAGACTGCTGTTGGGCGGCTGCGCCACTAACGGAGAGAGCTCCTACCGCCACAGTCAGGGCCGCTGAACCAACTTCCAGGAATCCACGCCGCGACAATTGCTCTTTCGGGTCCTCAGTGTCCATTCTTTCATCTCCTTGATGTGAAACAGCATTCAACCGGGATCTTCGATTGGATCCCTCGAATCCCTTATACACCTGTTCTTTAGAGTGAATAAAATTGCCCGTGGTGGCATACGTGTCGCTGCTCCAAGCCGCGGGTGGCCGACCGTTCCGCGCGGTGTCGGTGTTTAGTCCATGCACGACCGAACCTCGCGGGGTGCCGAATCTTCTTCTGCACGAAACGCAGGAAAGTCTTCGTCTTTTGATTCGCCTTGAATCTGAGCTGTCATCCCGACAGAGGCCGCCTTTCGGCCCACGAGGGATCTGCTTTCTCCGTCCGCTTAGCGCGGATAGCGTTCCAGAATTGAAACGGGGCGGAAAGATAGTTAAGCTGAGAAGTAACAAACTTCTTCGGATGGTGGTTCCAATGCGCAGCCCTGTGCAGCGTGGTCTCAGCGTTTCTCTATCGCTAGTGTTGGCTATTTTTGCAGCGATGCCTGGAGCGCGTGCTGGGCCTCAAGAAAATGGGTCCGGCCGTACAGTGGGTGACGCGGCCTGTTCAAATTTAGGCGTGTATATTTTTGTCGGAGGGACCGCTGGTTTCGATGCGCTCGAGGATGGCGATCAATTTAAGGGGCTTCTCAAAACTGGTCGCGTGGGACTTTACGAGCATGCGAACGCAGTAGTCGCAGCCGAGAAATCTCCGGGCATCCTTAAGTCCATAGAGCGTGTCTTCAGTGGCATCGGACCGGGCCAGGCTGAATTGGGACAAGTGGGAGCAAATTATTTCACGCTTCCGCCAAGCTACGGCTACTATCAAAGTGTGTATGAACTGCATGGGCTGAGCCCCTCGGAAGCCAATGTGAACACGCCGTCTGATTCGGCTGCGCCCGGACAATTGGAACAGGACCTGAAGCAGTGGAGGGAATACGTGGACGCGGCTCGAAGTGTGGGTATCGCAACAGTCGCTCCGATAACAGGACCAAATCTTCCGAGCGAGCCGAAATTAGGCGAAAACGTTTTTGCGACGAACCCATTCTATGCGTTGGAGCGCGGCGAGGCGCTCTATGGCAAAGCAATCGCCTTCGACGTTCCGCCACATTTCTTTCTGACCGGTGGCAGCGGGCCAGGCTACCAGAAATTTATTATGCAAGCGATCCAATGGGGAAACGCTCACGGCCTGCGAACCACAATGTTGCTCTCCCCTTATCCTTGGCCTACGAATTCGGACGGCAAGCAAGATACCTTCCGTGAATTCACCGGCAATACTTTTAGCCGCGACACCCAGGATTTTGTGAAGCGTCTGACGGAGGACCGAGCCGTTCCATCCGAATGGGCGGTGGACAATTACGAAGATGCATATCCGCATGATGCGCCGGCTATGGTGCCCGAAACCGTCCAAAACACGACGACTGAAGTCGGCCTTTGGTTGGCCAGGAATGCGCCGGTATACGTCCGCCGGGACAATACTCAGGGCGCGACATGTCTTCCGCCGCCCGCGCCGCTAGAATAAAAGTGTGGTGGGGCTAAAACCGTTTCATGCAGCGCTCTTATTCGCGGTTGGGATCTGTGGAACTGCGGTTGCGACTCAAGTTTTCGCGAGTCGGCATCTTGGGTAAGAGATCTGAGAACGGTAGGATATTGCTAGGCGGAGCTGCCGCGTGCTTCGGATTTTAGGATGCCATCGAGTTCGCTGGGATCGAAAGCGAGGTGCGTGGCGTCTTCGCGACTCAAGGAGCCTTGCATAATGAGTCGCGCTAATGACTCTTCCAGACTGAACGAGCCTTTCTTTTTTGTAAGCGTGATTTCCTGCCGCAAATACTGAAGAGCGTTATGACGAATGTGTTGGCGAGCCCCGAATCCAATCATCAGCAACTCGGCGACGGGCATTTGGCCGCCGCCCGTTACCGGCACAAGAATCTGATTAAGAACGGCAGCGAGAGCCATCGCCAACTCCTGCCGGATGGTATTTTGTCGCTCGACGGGAAATGAATCGGAGACCCGGCCAATCGTGGTCGCAACGTCCGTCGTATGCAAAGTGGAAAGAACCAGGTGACCAGTCTCCGCCGCGGCCACGGCAATCCGCATCGTTTCGGGGTCGCGCATTTCGCCCACTACTAGAACGTCAGGTGCCTGGCGCAGAGCCGCACGCAGCGCGGTCGGAAAATCCGGAGCGTCCGTACCGATTTCCACCTGCTCCACAATGCTATGAATATGTTTGTGTTCGTACTCGATTGGATCTTCGATCGTGACGATATGGCGAGATTCGTTTTTATTGATCTCGTTCACAAGCGCTGCCAGCGTGGTGGTCTTGCCGGCTCCGGCCGGACCTCCGATCAACACTAGTCCTCGCGGCAGGTGCCCGAGAGCTTCCACCGACGGAGGAAGATGTAGATCGGGCAGCGATGGAACTTTCGCGGGCAACGCTCGCACGGCTGCGGCGGCGTTGCTACGTTCACGATGGAGATTGATTCGGAAACGTCCGAGCCCGGGGACTCGGTAAGACGAATCAGCGATCTGAGTTTTTCGGTAGAGTTGCAAGGCGTGAGACGTGAGCGCAGGAAGCACCGCGGCTTCAATTTCAGCGCCGTCGAGCGAGCCGGATTCGAGCTGGCGTACTTTTCCCTCAAAGCGCAGACACGGCGGGGCGTTGGGAACCAGCAGCAGATCGCTGCCACCTTGCTGAACCAGGGTGGTGAGCCAACGATCGAGCAGTTGCGTGGCGGACAAATCCGAGAAAGTCACCTCGCGATCGTCGTTGAGATCGTTAACGATTCGATTGAGTTCCGGCGACTCGGCCATCCGCACTCCAGAAAGTAAAAGTATACGACGTCGCGCGTCTTTATGGATTTAGGCTCACGCAGTACGAATCGGCGCTGGCGGCACGACGATATCAACGAGTCCAGTTGACACATCGTATACGAGGCCTGATATAAGCCACATTCCCGGCAAAGCGGGAATCGCGCGCAGCGCAGCAACGTCGGCGGCAACCGCCGCGCGGGGATCGGTGACCGCTTTTCCCTTGAGTTCACTTTCCTGTATTTGAAAATAGGGCGCCAGCATGGCGGGGTCGCGAGCCAGGCGAGTGATGCCGCAATCGGTGTGCTGAAGTACGATCATGTGAAACTCCCCGCCACCTCCCGGAACTTTTCCGGCAACCTCACCGATTCGTCCGAGTAGGCCCAACTGCTGCAACAACCCCGGGGTGATTCGCCCACCGATATTGCGCAGCACGACGGCCTCGCCCGGTTGAAGCCCAAGGACATGAGCCGGATCCACACGCATATCGGCGCAACCGATGATGATCGCCTTTACCTTGGGCATCGCCTGTGGAAGCGAGGGCATTAGTGTGCCCGCAGCGGACTGCTTCACAGCAAATTCCTTGTTACGTTGTACCAAGTAATCGAGAGTGTTCACGCTGATTCCCCGCGAGGTTGTTTTTTACAGCGGAACTGTAAAGTTTTCAGGTTGCCAACAATTCGATTCAGTTCCGGCGATTCAGCCACGCTGACTCCGCAAAGTAAAAGTATATGACGCGAAGGCGTGCGAGTCGAGCGGCGCCCCGCGGGACCGATCGAACGGCGACCCGTCGATAGACGCGTCGAGGTTTTCTTCTATCACCGAATTCCGGAGCAAGATCAGCTCGTTTCTGACCGTATCCGACGATACCGCAGCACGTTACGATCGTCGTACAATTAGTTCGAACAGTTCACATGTCTTTACGCCAATAGGATCTGCTTTGATGCCAACCCCTTCTATTCTGGTAGCAACGTGGGACAAAGGGCTATTCAGTGTCACTGGGAAAACGGTCCTTCAAGAACTCGCCGATCAATCGGTTCGCAGTCTGGTGGCCGATGAAGGTGGAAGAGTGCTCGCAATTGTTGGCGGGCGTTCACTCTGTCGGCGATCTTCTGACGGCGAATGGACGGCGATAGCAAAAAGCGAATTTCCGCTTTCATGCTGCGTACCTATCGGAAACGTTGTCTTCGCCGGAACCGACGACGCACATATCCTGCGCGTTGATCCTGACGGGGCGCAGCAACGTTTGACGGGTTTTGACGCCGTAGCGGGCCGCGACAAATGGTACGCAGGGTCGGCGATCGTCGACGGCAAGCGGGTGGGGCCGCCGCTTGGAATTCGTTCCATGGCGGCGACATGCGATGGTGCCGCGCTTCTGGCCAACGTCCATGTTGGCGGAATTCCGCGATCAACTGACGCTGGCTTAACTTGGCGACCGACAATCGATATCGATAGTGATGTACATCAGGTTTGTGCCCATCCAACTCGGCCCGACACCGCGATAGCGGCGGCGGCAGTGGGTCTTTGTATTAGTCGCGATGCTGGAGCGACGTGGACTATCGAACAGCGAGGACTTCACGCGCCTCATTGCTCTGCCGTTGCTTTTGGGAGAAACGACATGTTCGTGTCAGCATCCACCGACCCTTTTGCGCCGCAAGGCGCAGTTTATCGACGCCCGATCAACAGCGACGGTCCGCTACAGCCTTTGGGCGGAGGCATGCCGAAGTGGATCAAGGGCAAAGCCGATACGAACTGCATCGCGACCCGAGATTCAATGATCGCTGTGGTCGATTGGTCCGGACACCTTTACGTGTCGCATGACGACGGTGCTTCCTGGTCCTGTCTCTGTGATGGTCTAGCTGGTCCAAGCGGGCTTCACATTGGTTGACGTCCTCACGTCACCGCTCAGTTTGCCCTAAGATCATTGGTGACGAAGTTTGACAATTATTGCTCTCGTGTCGGAGACGGTGCTCTTCGCGGCTTGCGCTTCCACAGTGTAGAAAATCGCGTGGCGTCTGCCCGTTCGGAAACCCAAGTATACTTCTCGGTTGCCGCAGCGGAGGGCGGAGCCACAGACAAGTATTTCATCGCGGCCCTCCTATTTCTTTGGGCGCGACTCGGGTGGGACCATGCCTGCTACGCGGTAGTACACCGTTAGCTGGCCGTAGATTTCTCCGGAATGCTCGACGAAGCCGTAGGCGAAATCGCTGATCCGGGCTTGTTCGTTCTCGAATGGATCTACGACGATGTCGGACATACCTTTGTCGCCTTTTGCTTTGATGGCTGCTGCGCCGTCGGCGAATGATTTTTTCACGTAGGCGACTACGTCGGCTTTCGTCTTGAAGGTTTCAGGTTTGGGATCGGCCATTGCCGGCATTTTCTCGCCGCGGACCGCGTTGATGAAAAACTCGTTCGCGTGAGCGGCGTGAATGAGTCGTTGAGCGAAAGTCCCGATTGTGGGAACTGGCTTGTAACTGTATTTGTCTTCGGGGAAATCTTCGGCCATCGCGATAAGTTTGCGTCCGATGTCGTTCCACTGTTCGAGCACAGCTTCGGACGCGCCCGGCACGGGCTTTGGCGCTGCGCCTGGCTTTTGCATATCTTGCGAGTGAGCTGGCGCAACCAAAATACAAGCTGCGAAAATCACTGCTGGCAGCAACCGTACTCTAGTCATTTTCTGCGGCTTCATCTTTACAGGATTCATGGCGATTCCTCCAGTGAGTAGCCCCGGCGCATCTTACAGGAATTTGGCGGAGACGAGGAACATCTTTCGATTTAGCCTTGGCGAGAGAGCGTCTGAACACGACGACAACCGATCAACCCGCGCGCGTGTTCTGTTGAGAGCGAGCCAGTGCCCACGAACCTCCCCACAGAGCGATCGCGATGAAGAGGCTGGACCACTCGTCTGGAGCATGCGGGCCGCTTCCGCCGTACATACCAAAAAGAGTTCTCGGCAGGTGAAGTGTGAAAACCCAAATCGCGAACATCAGTCCGATACAGAATGCGCCCCAACGCAACATGATGTTGAGGCCGATGCTTATGCCAGCGGCTACGAACGCGGCGCCGAAGAACGCGATCCAGAAAATGTGCCAGGGAATCCACGGCGGTAGCAGCGTTCCGATAGGCGCGAGAGCGAGGAAATGGTCCACTCCAAACACGATGAGGGAAACGGCGAGCAGGTAGCGACTCTCGCGCGCAAGCCAGCGCGGTATCGCGTCCCAGCCGGGTAAGAGCCAAGCAAGAGCGGCAATCGAGAGTGGCTCGAACACGCCTGTGCGAGAACTTATGCTGCGAAGGTTTGTGGCGTAACGCGGCACTTCGAAAATTAAAGCGTACAGAAATAGCACAGTGCCCAGCGCCATTGCGGCCGCTCGCGTAGTGCGTTTGAAAAGAAGTCCTAGGCCGCAGGCCGCCAGGAGCGGGCCCCATATATGTCCGAAGCGGTCGGACTCGATGAGGGTTCCCTCGAGCGCGCCCGCGCAGACGAAGGTCTCAACACCCAATCCGATGATGGCGAGGGAAAACAATATGTGGCCCGAACGCAGCAGTATATCCACCGCAGGTGCAAGCGGCTTTGTTTCGATCGAGACTGCTTCGGCCATCTGCGCTTCCTTTGCCACTACGTCAAACCCAGAATTATTCAGATCGCAGGGAAGAGAAGTTAGATTATGCGGTGGTTGGCTACAATAACCACTTTGGCGCCCGACGTTATGGCCACTCTGAGTGTGGTAGAGTCAGCCACATTCGAAAGGATCGTATGCGTCTCATAACGTTCTCCCTTTTTGTCTTGCTTGGCTTATTGGTTTTGGACTTTGGCGCACGCGCGCAAGAGTCTGAGAACTCAGCAGCTCCCTCCACGGCATGGAACGACAATTCACTGATCACCGTTCAGAAAGGCGGCGGCGACCCTACTCGTGCAGGCGATGTCAAGATCGAGTTTTATGGCCACGACGCATTCAAGATCACATCTCCGAAAGGTTTGACGGTTTTGACCGATCCTTGGCGGAATGATTCGACAGGCGTGTACCCAAAGTGGTTCCTGAACGAGTTTCCCGCTCTCCGGGTCGATATAGTGCTTTCGACTCACGCCCATTTTGACCATGATGCTGTCGAGCGGCCGAACGGCCTGGTGGTTCTGGAGCGTTTGGTTGGGCAGTTTAAGCTCGGCGATATTGAAATAACGGGCCTTGCTGACAAACACCAATGTGATTCCAGCTCCGCGGATGCCCAGGCCAAGACTTGTCCGCCAAACAACGTGATCGGCTTCGATAACGCGATTCAAATCATTGAGACTGGCGGGTTGCGAATCGCGATCTGGGGCGACAATCGCGCAGTGCCTGATTCGTCTCTCGATCATTACTTGAAAAGTGTTGACGTGTTAATTCTTCCGGTCGAGACAGTCCTCACGCGCGCTGAGGTGGACGCCATCCTGCGGAAATACAATCCTAAAGCTGTAATTCCAGATCACTATTTTCTCAATGGTTTGACGACCGACACATCCGGTCTGGAGTCGGCCGATGGATGGGTAAATGACCAGGAGAAAGCTCATCCTGCGGATGTTCTTCGCCTCGATGGTGCGGAGCTGGCGCTTAACCCAGCCGCGCTGAAAGGACCCCATCCCAGGGTCTATTACTTCGGCAACCACTTTGAGAAGAAGTAGTTACTCAGCGCCCAGGAGTATAGGTTCCTGTTCCGCGGTGTCTAATTAAATATGGCGATACGATGGAAAGTGAAACTACCCGTCCTTGGCCTGATTATTTTCGCGGGTATCAGCTGGCAAGAGTTCAAGAACGATTTCCACATTTCCGAGATTTCCACACCGAAAAACGTTGGCAGTGTAGTTGACTGATTTTGCGCGCGGAGTTACAACCGTTTTGTTAAAGCATTCGAATCATCTGAGTCTTGAAAACACGGCAAGCGAAAGCTTAACGAGTTACGCAGGACGAGGGCGATAGAACAGCTTGAACAAAGTCCGGAAACGTACGGCATCACGCCGACGCTCAGGGTGTGGTCAGTGGTTTGCTACGCCCGCTTTCGTCAAGCGAAAGCCTGACGAGACGCGCGACGCAAATCACAGATTGGCCCAGCGGCATTGTCGTGGCTAGCTTGTCCCGGTAAAACGGGAGAACGCTCAGCAGCTGCTACTTTTCGAGACTGAAGGGAAGGGGCGAGCAATCGCCCCTTTTCTTTTTATCCCTCGATGTACCGCAGCGGCCGTAGCTATATGATCGGCTTGCACAGGCTGGTTCCGATCGTATTCCTGGATTTCGGCCGCCAGTTTCGCCGTATCGGCTCGCAAATCTCTCTGAAACACGATGCCTTGCTGGCTCATAATGAAGGTCATGACGCCGGAGTCACGATATTTCACTCGCGTCGCGATGACGGCAAACCCGCCCCTCACTTTGCCATTAACGATGTACTGTTTTGCCCCGCCGGCTGCCTTGTTTCCTCGCTCCGTAAGGATACGGAACGAATATCCGTCAATCACCGACGATTCATTTGGCGTCAAGAGCGGGTCTTTGACAAGATCCTCCACTCGGCCGAGCGGGCTTGATTCCTGGTCTCGAGGGACCTCCCAGTAAAGTCCGTCCTGTTTCCCCGAAGTGCTGAAGATTTTAGTGCTGTAAACGCCTTGGGGATTTCCATCGTGGGGCTGCTGGGAATAAACCTCTTCTGAGTTGGCGATAGCCGAGCAAGCGTCAATGCCATGATTTCATTTCGTCCAATCCGCCGCGCCAGGAGTTCATCAGCGCCGGCCCCGGTATCGAAATACCAGTTGGACGAAGAGTCCCGCACCAGAGGAATTGGGAAGGGATAGTTGTCCGCGCCGATGTTCAGGATTTCGCTGCCGTCCGTCATCACCACCCAGCGGTGCATTCGATCGTACTTGGCCACGGAATCCTTCAACGCGGCCTTATCCTCATGGGAGTCGCCTGAACTCAGGATCGCTTTCGAGTCGGGATGATAGTCTCTCGCGTTTAACAAAACGATTTGGTGAATGCAAGCGATTTATCCGAGGCCGCATGGCCAGTCTTTTCGCGCAGCCGCTTGTTCGCGCGAACAAACGCATCCGTTTTAGAATTAGCGGACTTATTGAGTTAACGATTCCTCGGAAGTTACTTATGCCCAGGGACGCAAGCCGATAAATCCCCAATAGGCGAGGTATGCAGCGGCGATAAAAATTGCCACGATGACGAAGACTGAAAATCTACGGACACCCTTGCGCACGCCTTCCTCCGGTGCTCGCCACAGAGCAATAACGCCTGCCACGGACGCCACGCCAAAAGCCACGGTCGCCAGAAAGAATGCAGCGGACCAGATCGTAAGATTGCCCATACGCGCAATCAGATCATTGCTGCTCAGCAGAACGATCAACACCACCGCTGCCAAGCTGAGTACCGCGATGAGCGGCCACCATCGAATGGCGCGTTCCGCTGGACGGCGTCGCTTTTTGCTGAGCCCGCCAAGCAGCCAGAATGGTGCATAGACGAGAACCGACACAACGGAAATCGCGAACCAGGCAGTGAGAACGAGCTCGGTGAGCGCAAACCACGCTGGGAGACGCTTCATTGTCCCACCGACCATCTGAATAAACTGGCCTTCGGCGTTGGGCCCGAGCAATTCCGCTGTGGGCACGGGCTGGGGCAAGTCTTTCTTGGGAACTTCCCGGAACTGGGCATCGGAGACGGGAATAAACTCTTCATTTTTTTCGCCGAGAGAAGTAACGAACATATTTCCACCGTCGAAGTGGACCTTGGCTAATCCAAGCAGCCGTTCCAGGAAGTAAATCATTTGCACGCGCGGCGAGTCTGGCTCATACCAGCCGGCATACGTTTCGGCGTCGGCCGGCAAAGGAGCCCCCGCCGGCAAGGCAGGCTTCTGCAGATCTCGCGTGATATACGCGCGGATAGCCTTACCAATCTTTTCGAAGGCCTCGCCGTTCCCCGAGTTAATGCTATAGAAATAGCCTACGCCGTATTCGGGCATGTACGCCATTTCCGTCAGCCCGCCTTCCACACCTCCGTTGTGCCCGTGGTAAACGAAACCCTCGTGAAAGCTCCAGTAGTTGCTCAAACCATAGCCGGCCTTCAAACCCTGTTGTGCTGCCCATGTGCGCGTGGGGATTTCCATGCGATCGATCGAACTCGGCGGCATCACTTGCGCTCCATTTACGCTGCCGCGATTCAGGTAGAACCGAACATACGCAGCCATGTCATTGGCTGAAGCGTTGACCGCGCCTGCCGGACGTATGAGAATGTTCCAATAGGGGTATGGAGTCTTACCGTCCGCGTGATACAGCGTGGTTATTGGAGTTGAAGTCGGTGGGAAATAGGTGGCTGTCTTCATGCCCATGGGCTCGAAGAAATTCTGCGTGACATAATCTTCGAAACGTTGACCCGTAAGCTTCTCGACGATGTATGCAGCGACGGGAGGTCCAGAGTTGCAGTAGGCCATACGGGTGCCTGGCGACCAGCGTGAAGTGCGTGAGTGGTGGTCATAAGCGAGCGCTTCGCGGACGCCCATGGTTGCTGGAGCAGCCTTCGCATACTCACGGAGGTGCGAATCGTCCCAGCCCGTAGTGTGTTCCAGCAAATCCACCACACGCACCGGGTCGCTTGCTTCCCAGGGATTTTCAAACCATACCTCGGGCGCAAGTTTGTGTACCGAGTCCTGCAGCGAAAGCTTGCCCTCATTGGCCAGTTTTAGGATGGAGAGTGACGCGAAAGCTTTGGAGGTTGAGCCGATACGAAACAGTGTTTCCGGACTATTTGCGCGACCCGCGGCTACATCCGCCTTACCAAGACCTGCAATCCACTCAGGGCCATCGCGGTGTACGATTGCGACGGCCACGCCCGGTGTATGAGTGTCCGTCAGAATTTTCTCCAGTTGTTGCTGGAGTTCCGCAGTTGACTGCGCGGGCTTCGGAGTCTCCTCTTTCTTGTTCTGAGCACTACCGGCAAACGTCAACAGGCAGCATAGAAGCAGGCCAGTAATGGGTTTCACGATTTGCATTCTGCTCCAGAAACGAATCGCTATGCAAATAGAAAGACTCTGACGGGCACCCCGCCAAATAGCTTTTCGAACTTTCTTTGGTTCAGCTGTTCTGTCCATTGAAATGAGAACGTCGCGAACCCGTCACGGTTTCGCGAGGGCAACGTGTGGTATACCGGATTCCAATTGTTGCGAACGCCGGCCCGTAACGCGGCGAACCACGGGTTGCGTCTGGTTCTTGCCTCGTCAGAAGAGAAGCACAAAGAACTAGCGATGCTCTGTTTCACGCACACAGTCCTCCGCGAAGCAAGCGTGGACACGATATAGAGCACCTCGCGTCCGACGCTTTCGTTCCAACCGCCGGAAAACGCCCAATTCATCGAGTCCGGTACCTGGCAATTTCCACGCGAGCATCGAGTGGGGTTATGAGAATCCGCCCAGTGTCATACGCCTGTAAAGAATAGAGACTATATTTTCAAGAGCCACCTGCCGATGTAATCTAAGGGGCGACAAGCAGTATTCGACGGCCCCACTAGCGGGCGTTATAATTACCACGAGATATTCAAAGGAGGCATTTATGGCGACGACAAAAGTTGGAATAGCACCAATGAAGGCGGCGCAAGTTCCTAAGCCGGGCGGCGATTTCGAGATCGTCGAGCGCGAGATTCCTAAGCCGCAAGTAGGACACGTGCGCGTGAAGGTGCAGGCCTGCGGTGTTTGTCACAGTGACGTGCTCACGAAAGAAGGGCAGTGGCCAGGCATTCAGTATCCGCGCGTTCCAGGACACGAAATCGCGGGCATCGTCGATGAACTCGGCGAAGGTGTTACCGCGTGGAAGAAGGGGCAGCGCGTCGGCGTCGGCTGGCACGGCGGGCATGACGAAACTTGTCTCTACTGCAGGCGCGGTGATTTTGGCAATTGCGTGAATATGCAAATTCCGGGCATCAGTTATGACGGAGGTTACCAGCAATACATGGTGGCTCCGGCGAATGCGTTGGTGGCCATGCCGGATAGTCTTAATAACGTGGAAGCGGCTCCGTTGCTCTGCGCTGGAATCACTACCTACAACGCGTTGCGGCACAGCGGCGCGATGCCCGGCGACCTGGTTGCAATCCAGGGCATTGGCGGTCTGGGTCACCTGGGAATTCAATTCGCGAACAAGTTTGGTTACAAGGTGGCAGCTATCGGGCGCGGGTCCGAAAACGCGGCGCTCGCAAAAAAGCTTGGAGCGCAGGTCTACATCGATAGCCAATCGACAAAGGCAGCAGAAGAATTGCAAAAATTGGGCGGCGCACAAGCAATTCTGGCGACAGCGCCAAGCTCGAAAGCGATGTCCGAACTGATTGACGGTCTCAGACCCAATGGCAAGCTCATGGTGATAGGCGCGACCTTTGATCCCATGGAGGTCACGCCGATACAGCTCATCAGCGGAAGCCGAACGATTCAAGGCTGGGCTTCCGGAACACCCGCTGATGAGGAAGACACCCTGCGCTTCGCCGAACTGAGCGGCGTGCGTCCCATGATTGAAACCTATCCGCTCGAAAAAGCAGCCGAGGGTTACGCACGCATGATGAGCGGCAAGGCACAGTTCCGCGTCGTTCTCACAATGTGAGTGGTGCGCCTGCATGCAGTGCGGATCGGTCCATCCGCCTTGTCGGTGTTCCGAACTCGGTGGGGGTTAACGGCGGATGACCACGAGGCTTAATCGAAGCGCGTTCGACTTTCTCACGCGCGTATTGGTGTATATAGCCGCCGTAGTTTCTGTATGTTCCGGAGGAAACGCTAATGTGTTTCAGTCCGGCTCTTTGATGGAACGACCGGCAAGCCTATCGGCGGGGTCTCGATGCTAGTGGCAGTGCCGGCGGGAAATAAGAACGCGAACCGACTAAGAGATACTAGCGATTCTCACGGTATTGCTGGATTCAACCTTTGCGACCCGATTCCTGACCAAATCGATCTAATTTTTGGCCCTGACGTCCGCATGTGTCCAAGCTGAACACGGGGGAACTGGTTTTATTCGCAAGGCGCATGAGCGTGTGGGAGAGGATTTGGCGCGAACTCTGAGGGAGGGTCGACACTCGGAGCTGGATTACAACTTACGAATTGGTCCGGTAGCTGCGGGGCAGTAGGCAGGATCGTAGCTAGACACGAGTCATGGGGAGATCTAATGAACCCTTTATCCTACGTCGGAACCCTTGCTGCCTTTTGCACAACGACCTCCTTTATTCCACAAATTGTCAAAATCAAAAAGCAAGGTGCCGACGACCTTTCTTACTCCATGCTGTTTCTGTACCTCACGGGCGTTCTACTCTGGTTGGTGTATGGCCTGCTTCTCCATGCTGCCGCGATAATCTGGGCCAATGCCATAACATCATTTCTTGTGGCGCTGGCTCTTGCGCTCAAGGCAACATCCCGTCCCCTACGCGAAATAGCCGGACCAGATGATGATTCGCTCGTAGAAACGGAATAAAGTGGCTGTGGGACGTAGCACACAGGAAAATGATGGTTAGCGAGAGCTTTGTCCGCCTTATGTCGGTTCCACGCCTACGTTAGCGTGGGATTAGCCGGACATTGAGTGCCGGTTTCCGACTAACGCGCCTGCCTGGATTAAAGGTCCGGTCGATTCTCATCGATGAGCCGACGGCTGCGTCGCGTGCATCAAAACAAGGGCGAGAAGAACTATGGTTCAGCTGACGAATATCCGTCCCTACATTATTGTCGCCATTTTCTCGCTAATCTACGGAGTATTTCGTTTCTCCAGCACTTTGGAGGATTCCCGCTCGCTTGGAAATCCTAACTACGTGGATCCTGCTGCGCTGCACGTGCGCGGGGAATTCGTAGAGTCCAATCTTGGCGCGGTGCTTAATATGGATGGTTCTGTCACGACAAGAATGGTCGCTGAGAGATATCTTTTCGTGCCGGATCGAATCACCCTGCCTGTGGGTATCCCGGTTCGACTTCGCATTACTAGCGCAGATGTACCGCACGCCTTCCGTGTCGCAGGAGTGAGAGTGAAAGTTGTCCCGGGATTTGTTACCGAGGTACATTTCTCGTTCTCTTCGCCGGGGGAATACGAAGTTCAGTGTGAAGAATTCTGCGGGCCCGGTCATCACGCAATGGCGGAGCGTTTCATCGCGGTGCCCAAAAAGGATTTCCTGGCCGCCAATCTCTCAGGAGCCAGTGCTAGCGCTCAATCGGGAGTGCCACGTGGATCCCGCTAGATCGTCTATCGGAGTGCGCGGTGCAGTTTTGATTTGCATCGCCATTGTGGTTTTCTCCGAGCTTCTCGGACTGCCCATGCTTCGTCGGACGAAAGAGCGCGAAACTTTTCCAGTCGAGAGTCCAGCGGTTCCGGGCGCTCCATCGCTGGTTGTGTGGAACGAGAGCACGATTCTGGCAGCTTCAGATGGCAATCCGGTTCGCGGGCAGTTTATCGCGCGACGTTGCGAAACATGCCACGGGATTGAAGGATTTAGCTCGAGGTCCTCCACGCCGAATCTTGCAGGGCTCGGTAGGGAGTACGTCTGGAAGCAGTTGGACGATTTCCGCAGCGGCAAGCGAAAATCGGAAATCATGCAGCGGATAGCTTCCGCTCTTTCCTCACCGGACTCAGCCGACGTAGCGGCCTATTTTTCTATGCTGCCGAGCACCCCTGATGCGCAGTTCAACCCGAGTTTTCCCCAGAACATGCAAGACAGATCGTTAGCGAATGTTGCGAGGCGAATGCTTTCCGTGGGCGACCCGAGTCGCGGCATTCCTCCGTGCGAGGCGTGCCATGGACCTATTGGCTATGTACGCGCGGCTCCCGGGCTTGGGTCCCAAAACTCCGACTATGTGCTGAGCCAGCTTGATGATTTTGCCAGCAAGAATCGCTCCGATGACATCGACCTGCCGATGCGCACGATCGCTGGCCAGATGCACGAGAACGAGCGGGAAGCAGTTGCAGAATTCTATGGCGCGGGCCTCGGCCGTTTTACCGTCGGCTATTCAATAGGGAAATGAAATCCAGCGACTACCCGACGTGGCACCTCGCCGATTCGCAAACGCCCCGGATTATTTGTGGGCTGCTTTGACGGACACAACGATTGCGGGGTCTACCATGCTGGGTGTCGAATGTGCTGAACATCAACAACACTTCGACCAAATCTTTCTCGCTCAGAACCTTTGCCGCGAAATGGGCAACACTTTTCGGAAAACTCATCAACAACTCTTTTGATTTCGCGTGGACGCAAACAAAAGTGCGTCCGTTTAAGACTTGTTCTTCTCTCCAAACTACATTCTGACTTTTGACAGTCTGCGTGTGGTCTTCGAAAGATCCACTTTGAAGAACTGCGCGAAGGAAGTGATGTGCTTCCTTTTCAAATTGTCAGCATCGAATTGCGTTGGAGGAGACGATCATGAAAGCTGCAGTCGTACCCGCTGCGAACAGTTCCTGGGAAGTGAAAGACGTTCCGCAACCGCAACCCGGCCCCAACCAAGTTCTGGTGAAAATGCATGCGAGCGGCATCTGCTACACCGACGTACATCTTACGCTCGGACACTTTCCCGGCAAATTCCCAAGAATTTTGGGCCACGAGCCAGTAGGCGAGATCGTGGCCGCGGCTCCCGACGTCACCACCCGAAAGGTAGGCGACCGCGTGGGTACCGCCTGGGTTCAATCCACCTGTGGTCGCTGCGAATGGTGCCAGCGCGGCCGCAGAATGTTCTGTCCCTACATGAAGGGCACAGGAATTGATGCACAAGGGGGCCACGCCGAGTACATGCTAATGAATGCCGACGCCACTTATCTGATTCCCGACAAGATTTCCTACGAGCAAGCAGCGCCCATCTTCTGCGCGGGTTACACCGTCTACAGCGGGCTGCGCTGGGCCGATCCCCAACCGCACGAGCGAGTCGCTGTGCTCGGGATCGGCGGCCTTGGACACCTCGCAGTGCAATACGCGAAGGCTGCGGGCTTCGAGACCATCGCGATTTCGCACTCTCCCGACAAAGACAAGATGATTCGCGATCTCGGCGCGGATGAAATTGTCCGCGACGGAAAGAGCCTTGCCGCAGCGGGCGGTGCCGACATCATCCTCAGCACTTCCAATTCGACAAAGTCCATGGTGGACAGCATTCAGGGTTTACGGCCCGACGGCCGGCTGATCGCTATGGGCGCGGGCGCGGAGCCACTTTCCGTCTCACTGATGGATCTCATCATGAAGCGCATCCGCATCATCGGCAGCCAGCAGAACGGCCCTGAATATCTCTACGAAGCCCTTGATTTCGTAGCGCAAGGGAAAGTCAGAACGATCGTCGAGACTTACCCATTGGCGGAGGCCGCCAAGGCCTACGAACGCGTTGCGGACGGCAAGGCGCGCTTTCGCGCCGTCCTGACGATGTAACACTGGTCTTTGACTCTTAGTAACCGGCCGCGGAATTGCGAACGAGGCTTGGCCTTTGATGCAGAGTCAAAGAAAATGAGCAAGAACGCCCGCAGGAATGAACCAAGAAGTACGCTCAAAAACAATTCCACGGAACTAACATCGTTACTAATGTCCGGCTTGGGCGTTGATTAAGACTTGTGAGTCAGACGTTGGACGCGGAGGTTGGTTCACCAGAATAACAACGTTGATTATGCCGGCGCGTCTAATTTGGTCGACGACGATTCCGACGCCTCCATTCTTCACTCGGGCATCTGCGAGAAGGTAGGCTTTTCTTTCGGAGCCACCGCGCAATGCCGTTCGTATCAGATCAGGTAGTTCGCTCGGTTTGGCGGTGACTGAGCCAAAGAAGCAGCGGCCATTCCTTGCCACCGCAATACGTATGGCATCCTCACGTAATGCGCGCGGTTGAAACGTTGTGCTTCGAGCCTCAGGCAGATCCGCGGGCGGCACAAAGCGGGGGGAAGGCGGGATTAGCATAAAGATAAAAAACAAAACCATGAAAACGCCAACGAAGGGCATCAGATCAAAAGTGGGATAAACGCTTGCCCCTCTCTTTGCGGCACGGAGCGCTGCTACTTTGCTGCGTGAGCACACGGATGAAGCTCTTGGTGATTCTTACAACAAGCGTCCTCAACCATTAGACCCCGTCGTAGTTCGGAAACTGCCGAAGGGGCTTTGGGGAAGTTACCGAAGAGTAGCTGTCATGCATTTTCGAATTGCGGGGTAGGCGGACAATTGCCGAACGAATACGCACTTCTCCGGTCGCGCGGCCAACCGAAAAACTAGGGCGCTCTAGCGCGAGGGGTTCGAGGATGCAGAGCTGTCCTGGTCGGCGGGCAGCTGAGCATTGCGATTGCTGTTTGATTTTTGATCCTGGCTCGACTTCGGCTGGCTGTTCTTGGGAGATCCAAATCCCCGGCAACCGTAGCCGGAGCACGGCGGGCCTGAATGGCCCAGACACGCGCTCGATACAGAAGAACACAGGATCAAAAGGGACAAAGCGAGACCAATTGCGGCAACTTTCTTCTTCATAAAAACCTCACCGTGGCCTCCGGGCCGTCAAGCAGGCTTGACCCGTGTTGGAGCCACGATAGTAGCTAAATCTAGGATCCGCACTTTAGCGGCCAATTCTGCATGGGAAAGTGCACGGTCCAATCAGGAGATAGAGATGCGGTTAGCGGTGCGCACATTTCGATCTAACACGGTTGATTTCGATCCTTTGGGTAGTTTCAACGCACAAATGTGAAAAGCCCTTACCTACGCGTTGTGGTTCAGTGCGACTGAATCCTCAAAGTGCGCTCCAGTACGCCCCGTACGCGATTTTGAGCAAACTTTTTCTTGACTTGAAATTATGTGCGAGCACACACTGCCTTCAGCCAAGACACTCATCTCCCCGCGATCGAGTTGTCCATCTCCTAGGGCGAATTTTAGGAGCAGCCAAAAATGTCGAAAATTTTGTGTGTAATCGTATTGCTGTTTGTGGGTATCGCTGCGCCCGCCGCGCACGCAGGTTCGACCAGTTGCAATTCGCTCACGGGCAATGGTGGTCTGGTTTCAAACTGTGGATTCGAGACGGGCACCCTTAGTGGTTGGTCAGCGATTCCCGCGGCTTCCGGCTCTCTTTTTGGTGTTGGAAGTGGCAATGCTCATAGTGGCATTTCCAGCGCGTTGTTCGGGGCGTATGGAGGTGTAAACGATTATGTTTTTCAGGACTTGGTTACCAAGCCTGGAGTCACTTATGACGTTAATTTCTGGGTCGACGGGGAGTTTGGTTTTAGTCCTTCTGGGCAATTTGTTGCCTTCTGGAGTGGGTCGAGCACGCCATTCTTTAGTGTTTCGGGACAAAACCCCGACGGCTACACGGACTACGACTTCCTTTTGAAGGCCACTTCGAGCAGCACCGAGCTTGAGTTTGGCGGTCAAAATATGGACGGCTTTTATAATCTCGACGACGTTTCGGTCGTGCCGACCGCAACGACCACCACTCCCGAGCCTTCGTCGCTACTGCTCTTCGGCACGAGCCTGCTGGGCTTGGCGCCCTTCCGGCGAAAGCTGTTCGGGCGCTAGATCGAGACTTCACTTCGCGTGAGATTTGCAGAGAAAGGGGAGTCGGGCAACTGACTCGGCTCTCTCATTTCTGCCCCTACCTGTACGGTTCCCACCCTGGGCAGTCCATTCCTGCCAAATCTACCTAAATTGTAAGGCCGATTACCGAATACATCGGTTACTGGGGCCAATCCCAGTGGCAAAAATGACAAACACTTTCCGAGGATGTGCAATCTCTTGCCCGAGGAAATCGCAAATTTACAGGCATGTCCCTTGTTTTCAGCGCAGTGCATTTGGGGGTCGAGTTGCTCCACTAGCCTCGTCGTTTTCCCAGAGCAAGGGGGATATTATGAGCGGTAAGACTTTGTGGGCCCTGACGCTAACCTTAACCCTATCGATTTTCTTCTGCATGCCGTCGATTGCCTCGGCAGACAGCGGGGGCGCAACTTGGACCCTCAGTGATGTGACCTTCGGTGACGGAGGGACGGCCTCAGGCTCTTTCGTCTACAACGCGACCACCAACACAGTCAGCTCTGTTAACATTACGACCACTACGGGACTTGATTTCACAGGGGCGGTATACGATGCCATTGACCCGGGTTTTGGTCCGTATGCAGATGAAATAGTTTTTGTAACATCCCCTTCCTCAAGTAATTACAGCGGGAGCCCGGCGTTGGACCTGTTGTTTTCCAGCGATTTGACAAATTTGGGCGGTATGATTGCGACAATGTTAAGTGAGGATAGCTGTTTAAATGCTGGGTGTACCATGGCAGGCATAATCTATCGGGAATCGATTGCAGGCGAAGTCGTCGGAGTTCCAGTTCCCGCCCCGGAGCCTGGCTTGCTTTTGCTCCTCGGCACCGGGCTTCTTGGCTTGGCATCCTTTCGGCGAAAGATGTTCGAGCGGTAGTGCGAGACCTAGACTCTAGGATTTGAAGGAATGGGCGAGTCAGACAACTGGCTCGCCTTTCTCGTTTCTGCGCGCGTCCGAAGTCGACCGGTTAGCGCCTTTTATAATTCCACGGACAAGTCCCCTTACCGGAAAATTTAATTCCATCGAGTTGGCTGATATCGCGATCGATGTCGTGAAAAGTCATTGAGAAGCAGAGACGATGATTGGCTCAGCGGTTTTGCTCCAGCCTTTCAATGAAATATTGCCATCCGAGCGGACCGCACCGGTCATCATGCCAGTGGTGTTGAACGGTGTGGTGACGTTGCCTCGGCGATCGAGCGCGATTACGCCGCCGTCGCCTTTCTGGTCCACGAGCTCTTTCATCACCACATCGTTTGCGGCTTCTTCGAGTGAAACGTGCAGGTAGCGAACGCGCTCGCAAATATCAGCAGCCACGATATTGCGCATGAAAAATTCGCCGGTCCCGGTGGCAGAAACTGCACAGCTTTCGTTGTTGGCGTAGGTGCCCGCGCCAAGGATGGGAGAGTCGCCCACGCGGCCGGGCATTTTCAACACCGTACCGCCGGTTGAGGTGCCAGCGGCAAGATTCCCTTGTTGGTCGAGCGCGACTACGCCCACTGTGCCGTGCTCGTCATTGCCATCGAGTTTCAGCGCGCCAGATTTCTTTTCCTCGGCGGCTTTCGCTATCTTGTAGCGCATCCAGAGTTGCTCGTTGTAGAAATAAAATGGCGACACGAGTTCAATTCCTTGCGATTTTGCGAATTCTTCGGCACCCGCTCCGACCAGCATCACGTGCGGCGTTTTCTCCATTACCAGGCGCGCCAAATGAATTGGATTTGCGATGTGCTGCAGAGAGGCGACCGAACCGGCAGCGAGTGTGCTGCCGTCCATGATGGCGGCATCCATTTCAGGGACGCCCGCGCGCGTGTAGTAGGCGCCACGACCCGCGTCAAACATCCCGGAATCTTCCATGGATCGAATCGTAGTTTCCACTGCGTCGAGGCTTGTGCCGCCCGCGGCCAGGATTTTGTAACCTTGCTTGATGGCCACAACCATGGCGTCGCGGCGTTGCTCGATTTGCGCAGCGGGCGCCTTGCTGTAGTCGCCGGCACCGCTATGCGCCACTAGAACGAAACTCGAAGCCGGTGGCGCGGCCGAGGTGTGGAGTCCGTCAACGAAAAGAACCGCGGCAAGAGCGGCGAGAAGATACAGCGCAGCGAAACAAACGGCTTTCATGGCAGCCTCGGCTCATTGCGATCGACCAAATTCTGATTTTGACTTCCGGTGCGCACATCGTACGCTTCTCCTGTTCCCCGGGGCAACGGATTTGCGTGAGAGCAAGCGGCAGCGGGTCGGCTCTGAAATCTGATACCGTCAAAAAGGAGATTCCGGCTTACAATTGCGATGCTTAAAGGAGACTTTCACATGAACATGAAGAAGACCATAGGACTACTTTCATTCTTGCTTCTGCTGGCTGGTGGCAGAGTTGCGCAGGCACAGAATGGGAAGGTGGCTGAGGTAATGGACCGCGCCGTCTCGGGTGTAGAGGGCGAATTCGTTCCCGCAGCGGAGGCTATGCCGGAGGAGAAATATTCATTTGCACCCACCGACGGCGAATTCAAAGGCGTGCGCACCTTCGCTCAGCAGGTCAAACACGTTGCGGCGGTCAACTACATGATCGGAGCGGCCATACTTGAAGACAAACCGCCCGTCGAATTGGGCGGCGAGAATGGCCCGGATTCAGTGAAAACCAAAGCGGACACCGCGAAATTCCTCAAGGACTCGTTCACATACGTCCACAAAGCTATCGCTACAATCAATGAAAGTAATCTGCTGACACCCATCAAGAGTCCCTTCGGCAACGGAATGACTACGCGACTAGGAATGGCCACTCTGATCGTAGGGCATTGCTTTGACCACTACGGCCAGATGGTGGAATACCTGCGCATGAACAACATTGTGCCTCCGGCCAGTCGCTAACGACTGCCACAGATCCTCGAGTTCAAGACTCTTCACACACCGGCAGTAACGGTGGAAAATTGAACCTTCGGACAATCCCTGCCCGCAGGGTTAAGAAGACCGCCAACTGAGCCCGTGCTTATAAGTCTGTCTATACAGGATAAACTGTATAGTCAGACTCTCCGGCTCTTGCTACGTTTCTGGCGACGGCAATTCAAACCTGAGGTTTCGTGTGAATCAGGCCGAATGGTACACCCTCTACTCACACGCGCTCGTTGAACACGATCCCATAAAGCTTCGCTTTCGAATTACCGAGGCGGAAGCTGCGATGCATTTGCGAATCCAAGATCTTGTCCAGAACCCGGATTCGAATCCCGAGCGAGAGATCATTGCAAACGCGCTGTCTAGTCTTCACGCCCTGCAGAGGAACATGCTGCGGTACTCAAGCTGAAGAAACCAAATTTTATTGAGATTGTTGCACCAAAATAACATTCACCGTTCAAGATTCCTCCGTCCTCTAACCCTGGGGTATCCGCCGATGGCTCTACTCAGCAAAGTTTCAGACAGCAATTATTCGAGTAACGGAACGTCGAATGGGCGTGCTCTTAAGTGTCCGAATTGCGAACAAACCTATCGGTTAGTATGCGGAGAATTTGAAGCCTACTACCTGGGCGTATGGTTGATGAAGGCGGATGCCGTGCTGCGCAGAAGTCACAAACGAAATAATCACGCCAGGGAAGTATTGAAACTGGATTGATTACTGCGGCCTGCCACGGATCAGTTGGATAGCCGGGGAAGTGACGTAGGAGACTTTACTTTTCCCCGGTTTGCGCGTTGATTGAGAGTTGACGGCAATCAGAGGCCCGGGTTGTTCTATTTGGCGTTTTCGTCGACCTGAAATAGTCCGAACGTATCCGCCGCAGGATCAAGAAAATAGCCCTGCCAGCAAGTATCTGGAACGGCAAACTTCTCCATTGCCACCTGCTCGCCGTTTCTTAAGGTTGCTTCCGCCGTGGTATCGAAGTCTTTCACTTGTATCGAGCATACGTATGCATTCGTGCCTGTCCGGAAAGATGATTGAACCCAACGATTGCGGCATAGAGCGTTAGTCGCAAAGGCTGCCAATGAGGTTGGATCGTTTTTTCAATCATCAGAGGAGAGTATAGCTCTTCACCGAAGCGTAGGATGCGCAAGCAAGACGTTTTCGTGAGCGAGCTCGTGTAACTTATAATGCTTGCCGTGAAAGCGCGACTGATACTAGCCGGCATCTTCCTTGTTTTTCATTCTCTGGCTGCAAATGCGCAGCAAGCAGGGCTCAAAGTTTTGATTTCGGCTGACATGGAAGGCGTAGCCGACGTCACCAACTGGAAAATTGATTCTCAACCCGCATCTCGCGACTACGTGCAGATGCGCCGTCTGATGACCAATGAAGTGAACGCCGCTGTCACCGCCGCGTTTGATGCTGGCGCCACCGAAGTCACCGTCGCCGACTCGCATGGTGATTTCGCGAATCTTGATCCCGAAGCGCTAGATCCACGTTGCAATCTCGTCCGCGGATGGCCTCGACCGCTTGGCATGATGCAGGGGCTAACGACCGATACAGCGGCGATCGTTTGTGCCAGTCGTATTCCTGTCAGGTGACGATCAAGCAGTCGCCGACGCTAAAGCCAATATCGGTCCCATCGAGACGGTGACCACGAAACAATCCTTGAGTTTTAATGCCGGGATTATGAAAGCGCCTGCAACCGTCACGCTTGCCATCCATGAAGGAGTGCTTCGCGGCATACGTCGAAGGGCAGACTTTCACCCGGTTGCGCCCGTCACACCGATTGTTCTGGAATGGCGTTTCAACAACGTGACGCAAGCCGATCTCGTGAGCTACTTACCGAGCTCAACGCGCGTCGACGGCTACACCGTGCGCTTTACAGTTCATAATATGACCGACGCGTCCCTCTTGCTCACCGTCGTTAACGTAATCTCCGCCACTTCCCGCGAGTAGGAACCGGCGCTAGCCGGCGGAGCGCAACTTCTGCAACCTTTTGATAATTTCCTCGGCCGTGGCATTCGCAGCGCCTGCATCTGTTTTGCGCCCATCGCGATTGAATTCAAAAAGTTCAGCGCCTTTGGCGTCAAACACCTTCGTCACTGATGCCGTTGCTACCACCGGACCATACGGAGCGAAACCGCCGGCTTGCCCAGTCCCGTACGCAATTCGGTAGTCGAAGTTTTCGTTCACAAATTCAAACTTGATATGGTGATCCGCGCCGTGTTCGTTGAGCTTCTGAATCAACAGCCCGCGGTCGAATTCCTTCGCGTCAATCCTTACCCTCCACGTTTGTTGGCCCATTGCGAACTGGGCGAAACAGCAGCTAAAGATCATCAGGGCGAGTAAATATCGCAGAAACTTCATCGCTTCCCTCCGTCCCAAAACTCTATCACGCCTAAGCTTCGTTATGACGAGCTCAGTCGCCGGAAGAGCGCCTGAGTAATCAACACCCGAAGCTAACTCAAGACAAAGCACGGACAAATTTCTAACCGAGGCCAGAACAGACATTAGGATTCCCGATTTTTGGCCGTTCACAGCTCAAAAACTTGCGCAGTTGATACAGCGCCACAGCTAGCTTTAATCTGAATTCGCGTCCTTCCTGGTGTATGGTGGCGCAAGCCTTCCGCTCAGGGCCCCGATCGATCTGGAAATCATTTTCGAGGACGCGGGACAGCAGGGAATCTCAGCGACACAATCAGTCAAGTTGCACTCGAATTCGCGAAAGGAGGGGAGCTATGAGGCGAGCGGAAACATGCTTGCGCATCGTGCGCGTGGCGGTGCTAGTTTTTGCCATGCTTACATCGATACAATTGGCGGGGCAGGCGCAAGGAAAGGAACGTCCTATGGAAAGTCGTGGGGAACATAGCAGGGAACGCTCCATTGCTTATCGCACGGTTCAAGTCGATGGCATCTCCATATTTTACAGAGAAGCTGGACCGAAAGATGCGCCCACGCTTTTGCTGCTGCACGGGCTGCCGTCTTCATCGCGAATGTTTGAGCCGCTCTTCGCGCGGCTTTCTGATCGATATCACATGGTGGCGCCGGATTATCCTGGGTTTGGACACAGCGACTGGCCCGACCCGAAAAAGTTTGCGTACACTTTCGATCACCTCGCCGAGGTGATGAACCATTTCACCGAAGCGCTAGGAATTTCGCACTACTCGCTGTACATGCAAGATTACGGCGGCCCCGTGGGTTTTCGCATGATCTTGGCGCATCCCGAGCGAGTGGAATCGCTGATCGTTCAGGATGCCGTGGCGCACGACACAGGCCTGGGTGCCAGCTGGAAAACGCGGCGTGCGTTTTGGGCCGACCGTGCGGCGAACGAAAGCGCGTTGCGCGTAAATTTGCTCTCGCTGGCTACGACGCGTGCTCGCCACGTGGGTGACGATCCCAACGTGGAGCGTCACGACCCGGATTTGTGGACCGATGAATATTATTTTCTCAACCAGCCCGGGCAGATCGACATTCAAAGCGATCTTTTCTACGACTACCGTACGAACGTGGAGAATTATCCCAAGTGGGATGAGTGGATGCGCGAGAAGCAGCCGCATCTGCTGGTGATATGGGGCAAGTATGAGTCGTCGTTCGATCCGTCCGAGCCGGAATCCTATCGCCGGGATGTGCCGAAAGCTGAAATACACATTGTGGATGGTGGACATTTCGCGCTGGATACCGCGGCCGATGAAATTGCGTTCATCGTCCGCGAATTCATGAAGTAGGGTCGCACGTGCTCGCATACCGCGTGCAAGGCCGCAAGGACCTCTTCTATCCCTACGGCAAAACGTACGCCCAAACAATCGGTGAACAGGATTAACCGCGGCGAAACCGGCCGCTTTCAACTCCAGAATGTGGCACGTCTATGGGGCAGGGCATCAAAAGGTTATTGCATTGATTACCGAGGTGAATATTAATCGTGGGCGAGGCGCCGATCAGCCGACGGCGTAGCGTAGGGTGAAACCGACCGCGCATAAATGGCGTCTGAAATACTGAATCCTTGGCGCATGAACGTGTATGGGGAGCGATGAGATGAGCGACCCAGACGTGGTCTTCTTCGAAAGTGGCTTGCGACTGATCAAAGGGCAGGGCGACTTAAAAACCGCGCTAGCAACCTTCGTTCACCTCATAGCAGAAGACGCGAAATCCACGGCAGCTTCCATTTATGCAGTGGATGCGGCAAATCAAGTGTTGAAACCGCTGGTGACTCTTGGCCTGCCCCAGTCTTATGTGAAAAACTGCGGTGATATTCCCATCGGCGAGCAGTGCTGCGGAAGAGCGGTGGCGCTCCGAAAGCCGTGGATCGTAGCGGACATGCTCTCGGACCCGTTGTTCGAGTCTGCCAAGAATGCCGCATTAGAATCTCCCATTCGCGCCGCATTTTCTGTTCCAATCATTGACGATCGAAACCATTGCCTTGGCTCGCTGGCCTGCCATTACAGCGAGGCCCACACACCGCCTAAAGAGGCAATTAAGCGCAACGAGGAATGGGCGCGCTTATTAGCCCATGCCATTTCGCAATACAAGGCGAACGGAAACGGGCGCGGACCTCAACCTTCTGACTCTGCTTTGCGTACCGAAGCGCATTAGATTGCAAGTGATCGGCCCGACCTGCGCGTTTTCTGAGCGTGGGGCTAGAGCTCCGATCCGCAAGTCGAGTAAACGTGGGACATCGTGCTTTGGATTTTCGCTGGCGATTGGTGTGCAAATAATATAAATCGATAAGTATGGATCGCTGGACTTCGGGCGCGCACTACGACCGTTGGATGGGACGCTGGAGCCGTCTGCTGGCGCAGAAATTTGTGAGCTGGCTGGCGGCGCCCCCGGGACTGCGATGGATTGATGTGTGCTGCGGAAGCGGCGTAGTCACCGAGACGATCGTGGCACGCGCCGCACCGCACAGCGTCACGGGAGTGGACGCTTCCGCCCAGCAGATCGATTTCGCTCGCCAGCATCGCGCGCGTCCCAACGTCAGCTTCGAGACCGGCGACGCGATGGCGCTGCATTTCCCCGAAGCAAGTTTCGATGCAGCAGTGTGCGGCCTGGGGCTAAATTTTATTCCGAGCCCGCTCCGAGCGTTGGAAGAATTCAGGCGCGTTGTCAGTCCTGGAGGCACGATTGCAATTTACGTTTGGGACTACGCCGGCGGCGCGACGTTCTTGCGGCATTTCTGGGATGCAGCGACGGCAATCGACAGCGAAGCGGCCACCTTCGACCAAGCACAACGTTTTCCAATGTGCACACAGGAAAGCCTGCGCGCCCTCTTCAAACAAGCGAACCTGGAAAAGTTGTCAGAGCACGCGCTGGAAGTGGTGACTCGGTTCGCCAGCTTCGACGATTACTGGGAACCGCTGCTGACCGGCCAGGGCTCCGCGCCAAATTACTTAGCGACGCGCGATCAGGGCATTCAAACAGCGATCCGCGATCGACTGCGCACCGCGCTGCCAACAAATGCGCAAGGAGCAATCGAAATGCCCGCAAGAGCCTGGGCCATCCGTGCGCAGAGAAAGGTTTAGACCTACTTCTCATGTTCCAATGGAAGGGAAATAAATGTCATGTGATCGGTCACCTTCACTTCTTCCTTCTTGGTAAACCAATTCCCACCAAGTACAGAAACATATGCTACGTAACGACCGGGCAGCACATCTTCTAAATCAAAATACTTGATCTTCGAAAACGGAAACGTACTTTGGAAATCGATTGCTTGCCGATACCAACCTGAGTAGGGAGCGCCATCCAAGCTGATCAGGAGAACCTCAACGCTCCACACGTCGATACCCAACATGTCATTCGTCACAATAATGCCCCGAACCGAATACTTTTTCTGCTCGGGAACATGGAAGGTTATGTCGGACTTTGTTTGCCCGGCACCAATTTCCACCGCCGTTGCCTTCGCCTTCTCGCCGACGCCCGGATAGTAAACGGCGGACCTCAACCCGCCCGATCCTTTCCTGAAATAAAGATAATATTTACCGGGGCCCAACGGCCCAGAGCAAAAGGAACTGTCTGAATTGACAGAGACGGTCGGATGTCCTACCGGAGAGTAGCCTGCGGTGGAGAGGAATTCGATTTGTCCAGGATTCGCTTCATCCGGCTTTTCTTCCAATGTACTGCCACAGATTTTCCCGGTGACTTGCGCATATCGCTTTTGAAAATCCTCGGAATCGCGCTTTCTTTGCTCTTCTTCGGCTTTATATTCCGCCGGCGTTTTTCTCCTCCAAGGAACGAGATCGCTTACAATGGGCCGCTCTTTCCGGAGATACCGCAGTTGCGCCGCTACATCGTTGCCTCCGATCCATCCGCCTGGGCTACACATGCTGACCACCAAATGCTTTGCACTTGTTACGCTTGCAAGTATCAAATATGTGACGCCGGGCGCGTAAACCGCTCAGCAATCTCCGCCGCCGAGACCGGTGTTGATTTCGATTTCCGGCCCAAGGTCTCCTTTGTAGACTCGTTGCACTCTAAACGTGACGAGCATGGCGTTAGATTTGTCAGGCTTTCCAGAAAGTTCATTGGCAGAAATTCTTTCTCCGTCTTTGGCCTTCAACATCCCACTGGTGCTCGAACCGCTCGGGGACGCCCTCGAAAATCACGGTGGCCGCATTTACATCTAACTTCGCTACCTCCCAATTATTTGGTCCGTGAAAGCTCGCTCCGCATGAGCACGCGGACGCCGATCCGGCCGCCAACGCGGCGATGCAAGACACTGCTGCGATTTTGGCGACGAAGGAGAATTTCATAATCTATTAGACCCCGGTTAACCAGCACTGTTCCAAGGCACAAACTCTAGAGTGTGGTGTCAATAAACGACAGGCGAGCAAGATGCGCTGCCGTGGTTAACCGGCATTCCACCCCGGCGGCGGATCGTTCGACAAGGAGCCCTCCTCATGGGAATAGCGGTGGGTGGAAGTAAAGGCGGCCCCGTTTCAGACTCCAACATCGTTCCATTGATTGACGTGTTGCTGGTGCTGATCATCATCTTTATGGTGATCACGCCAACGGTACCGACTGGATTGCCTACCCTGCTTCCGCAGCCTTCTCAGCCTGAATCGAGATCCGAACCGCCGAACCCCTCTGCCGTCGTGGTGCAAGTGATGTCGGGCGGTACTATCTGGATTAATGGCGAACAGAGCGACTGGGAGAATCTTGGCGCAGGCCTCTCCGATATTCTTAAGCGGCGCGCGGAAAAAGTGGCCTTCGTTGACGGCGCCGAAGATGCTCCTTTCGCAGACGTAGCGCGAGCGATCGACATCATGCGAGACGCGGGAATCGAGCACGTCGGACTCATCACAGCAAGGGACAGCATACGAAGAAAACTCTTGCCGGGCCCGGGCCTACTTTAACGCCAGACGTTGGTCCACCCCGCTGCCGCGGTTAGTCCCGGATCTAAACCCGCACCTTTTGTTATGTGCTTTCCAACAGCGAGAAGCGCCTCCTTCGCTATGTGTCGCATCTTTCACACGCTTGTAACCTGAATTTAATACAAGAATCTTATGGCCTCCATGCTAGCATCCGCGTCTTCGGCAAGGGGGCCCTGAGGCGATGGAACCGAATAATTCTTTTCACTGCGACGTTGATAATTCTCCAGACGATCAGTACGGGAATAAGGTGAAGACGATCAAGTGTCACGGCAGGCTGGTGAGTGACACTGCAGGTGAGCTAAGGGAATTGGTTAAGCCGCTGATCCCTCTTGGCGGTCGCATCGTCCTCGACTTTAGTGATGTGAATTATCTCGATAGTTCCGGGCTGGGAGCGCTAGTTGGTTTAAAGGCGACCGCAATCAAGCAGGGCTTATGCAGATTGGAACTCGTCAACATGACACCGCGCATTCTGGAATTGCTCCGGATCACGAGTTTGACCAATATGTTTTCGTCCTAGAGCTGAAATCTCACATCAGCAAAAAGAGTACGGAGCGGAAACAATATTCGAAAAAAGTCTGCGGTTGGGCGAATCGCGCAGGCTGAAGAGCTAGCGCGGCGCTAGTGTTGGTTGCAGGTTTGGCGCAGCCGTATCGTGTTGACGTCCAATCGTTGGCCGCGGGTCGAGAAATTAGCGGGGGAGGGTAAGTTCTAGCCGCAAGACTTGGTACGAACCTTTGCCGGCAGGATAAAGGTCTGTCCCAGTTTGGACCAAACCATGGCGTTTGTAGAATTCGATGGCGTGGTGGTTCGCTTCATGAACCTGAAGCCACATTTTCTCTGACTTCATCTCCTTGGCAAACGACAGCACCTCCTGCATTAATCTCTTGCCTGACCCGGTGCCGTGAAATCGGTAGAAGATATAGAGGCGCTTCAACTCAAACGAAGAAAATAGTTTGGCGTTTTCATCGGATACTGCCACGGCGTATCCCACAGCACACTTTCCAACGGCCGTCTCTACAATCCATGCGCGACAGCCATCGCTAGCCAGGGTTTGACTGAAAGCAGTGGCGGACATTTCAGCGGTTACATATTTAATTAAGTCGTCCCCGTCAGTGATCCCGGCGTATGTTTCCAGGATGGTGCCCTGGCCGACAAGGGAGAGTGCTTGTTCATCGCCCGGTCCACAAACTCTGGTCGAGAATTTCATTTGTTGTCGTCCTCGCCCGAGAGATGCCTGCCAGATAATGTTGGTTGCAGGTTTGTCGCAGCCGTATCATGTCGACGACGAATCGTTGACCGCGCGCTTTTTCGTTCATTGCGGCGTTTTGGTGTGCCAACGCCGCAGGCCGTATCAAGATTCAGCCTCCCAAAGCATCATGTAGCTAGCGATGGTCGCAGACTTCTTGCAGGCGGGCCGTGTCGTAGACGTACCTCAAACCACGAGCCCGTTGCTGCCCCGATACTTCTTCTTTTTCCTGTTCGCGGGAATTGTATTTCTCCTCGATCTCAAGGAAGCGCTGCTTTTCTTCCGGATTGGCCAGCAGATCCGCGTTGTTACGCAAATCCGGGAGTTGCGCGTATTCTTCGCGGTATTTCTCCTCGCGCATGGCGTTAAGGGCCGCTTCTGAGTTGCTGACGTTCTTCATTTCCGCTTGCATCATGGCGGCGAATTTGGTGCTTATTTCGCCTAGCTCTCGATACTGCGCGGCAAGGGAAGGATCGCTTTTGGGAAGGTGACCTCCGTTTGCGGCGCAGACGCTTTTTGCGAGATCGAGGTAGCGCGCGGTCATGTTTTCGTATTCCGATCCCATATCGATGGCCAAGCTGGCGCAAGCTTGCTCGGCTATCGGATCTTTGCGCTGGCGGAGCTCGTCGCAGAAGGCTTGCTTGTCGGGAGAGAGTTTCCCGCCACCTCCTGCCCGACCTTTGGATTTGGGCATGTTGTCGTCGTCCAGCACGATGGCGGATTTCGGCGCGGAAGATTTCGCGGCGCGCGCTTGACGCGCTACGTCGCCAAGCGACTGCGGCTGGGATTGAGTATCTTGCGCGCGCGCAACGCAAGAGAAGCACGCGAAAAAGAGGATGAGTAGGAAATTCAGCGCCGCGTCCCGTAACAATATGTAGCCTCCCCAAGCAGCATGACAATTAGTGGCGTCCGCAAATTTCCTGCGTGCGTTCCAAGTCGTAGAAATACTTCTGCACGCGAGGCTTTTCCTGCGCCGCGATTTGCTCCACTCCCTGGATGCGCGGCCTGTATTTTTCCTGTATCTCGTGGAAGCGCTGCTTTTCCTGGGGATTGTGTGCCACAGCGTGCGCGTCAGGCCAGTCCGGCAGTTTTTCCGACGCTTCGCGCAATTCTTCCTCGCTGATCGATTTGACGGCTGCCTCCGCGTCGCTGAGCGTTTTCATTTCCTCTTTCATCATTTGCGAAAACTTGGCATTGGTAGCGCTCAGATCGCGCCACTGGGCCGCGAGCGCAGGATCCTGCGGCGGCGTCGTGGGCATCTGCCCATTGTTTGCTGTGCATACAGATTTTGCGAGCTGAGTGAAGCGGTCGGCGAGTGCTTCGTATTGCGCACCCATATCGACGGCAATCGCCGCGCACGCTTGTTCAGAGGACGGGTCTTTGCGCTTGTGCAACTCATCGCAGAAGGCCTGCCGGTCTACGGAAAGCTTGGGCGCGACGGCTTGGTTTGTGGACGCTGTGGTTTGGCTTGTGGAAACGGCGGCCTGTTTTGTGGAATTGGGCGGATTGTCGTCAGCCACGACAGTGGCAGACTTTGGCGCGGAAGATGTTGCATCGCGCGCCTGACGCGCGGCGTCCCCGAGCGATTGAGTTTGAGATTGGGGCTGGGATTGATTGCCCTGCGCTCGCGTGACGCTCGCGAACGCCAGGACAGCTAAGATCAGGATAAGGTTCAGAGTCGCAGCTTGTTTTGTTCGTCTCACTCATTCGCTCCCAAGGCGGCCTATCGCGTTTCGTGGCGCCGGGCTTCAGCCCGGCATCCTGGTTTGATTGTGACAGTAACACTGGCTGGCACCGGAGAAAAGTTGATGCGGCAATTTGTGCTGAGATCGGTACGTATGCGCTCCCGTTGCCTTGCATATACAGCGATGTTGCAAGACGAGGACGCTTAACAGCTATCAAATCGCGGGCGAAATGGCCATCGTGGGTAAGCAGCGGGCGACCACACGCGTAGGGGCTGCGTTGACTTGCTCGCGTGTTGCGCCACGATAGTAATGTCCCCTTTTCTCCAAAATAGAAATGTCCCCTTAAAGTAGACCTCCGAAAGGAGGTCAGATTGGGGCGGACGGAGATGAGTCAGGAGGAATTGCGTAGGGTGGAAGTGCTGGCGAGAGTGCGCAGCAACCAACTGCGGGTAGTCGACGCGAGCGGGCTGCTGCGTGTGAGTTACCGGCAGGCCAAGCGGCTATGGAAGCGCTATCGCGAAGAGGGACCTGCGAGTTTGAAACACCGCAGTGCCGGGTGCACCTCGAATCATGCCTATGCACCGAAGTTTCGGCAGCGGGTGCTGGATCTGGTACGGAAGAAGTACGGCGGGCCGGTGGGCGAACGTTTCGGGCCGACACTGGCGGCTGAGCACTTGGACGCAGAAGATGGGCTTCTGGTGCATGCGGAGACGCTGCGGCTCTGGATGCTGGAAGCAGGACTGTGGAGTCGGCAACGGAAGTGGCGGAAGCACCGGCGACGGCGAGAGCGCAAAGAACATTTTGGAGAGCTGGTGCAGATGGATGGCAGCTTTCATGCGTGGCTGGAGGAGCGCGGACCGCAGGGCTGCTTGATCGACATGGCCGACGATGCGACCAACACGACCTGGGCGCAATTGGGGGAACAAGAGACCATCTGGGCGGTGGCGGATGCGCTGCGCGCGTGGATCGAGCAGTACGGCGTGCCCTGGGCACTGTACGTGGACTGGAAGAACTTGTACAAGCGGCCGGCCAATGCGCAGGAGCGTTTACGAGGGGAAGAACCGATCACGCAGTTTGGGCGCATGTGCGCGAAGCTGGGGATCGCGGTGATCGCCGCGAGTTCGCCGGAAGCCAAGGGACGAATCGAGCGGATGCACGGCACGCATCAAGACCGGCTGGTGAAGAAACTGCGGCGGAAGCAGATCCCCAGTCATGAAGCGGCGAATGTGTACCTGCGGAGGGAATACCTGCCGGAACACAACCGGCGGTTCGCCCGTGCGGCGGCGAGGCCGGAAGACTACCACCGGCGGGCACCGCGGGCTGCGGAGCTGGATCGGATTTTCCGGCTGGAGAACGAGCGGACCATCGGGAACGACTGGGTGGTACGCTACGCGAATCACTATTTTCAGCTGGAGCCGCAGAGCCGCCATTATGCCCCGGCGCGGAGCAAGGTGCTGGTCTGCGAAGGGCGGCACGGCGGCATCCGCATCGAGTATCGCGGTCGTGCTCTTGGCTGGAAGGAAATTGCGGCGCCGCTGAAGCCACCGCCCAGGGCGGAAGCGGTGGGCGCACGCGTGGCGGTAGCCATTGCGAAACGGAAGTGGGTGCCGCCGGCGAGCCACCCCTGGCGCGAGAGATGGCCCGAGCACCGTTGGCTTGGCCCTGCGCTTCGCCCTAAACGCTCCGCCCTCCGGGCTCCGCAGGGCTCCGCTCCAGTCCAAGCCAACAAATCGAAAAAAACCAGGATGTCGCAGGTCGAGCCCAACGCGAATCGTCGCTCCTAGGGCTTCTGGACGCGAAATTTCTTGAAAAAA